>JAUSDY010000140.1 GCA_030650395.1 Acidobacteriota bacterium
ACGTGAAGCCGCGCGCGTGCCGTTCCGCCTTGGTGTCGATCACGGCCTTCTGAAACTCGGTGCGTGGAAAAAGCTGGAGCAACTGATTGAAGATGCTGCAGAATCTGGTCATAGGGGTTGGGCTCCGTGGTGACGTGGTGAAGTGTGGTAACTCCGCCATCATCACACGCGGCGCGCTCAACCCCTTTGTTCGTTTTCTCCACGGCTAATTTGGACAAGAGTGATCTTCGATCTGGAATCTACGATTAATCTGACATCTGAGATCTGACTTCTGACATCGACAGGCGCGCGATCATGACAACTTCGTACCGCGCACTGTCGGTGTTGCCGATCGCGATCGTCGGCGTCACCGCCGCGATCCTGCTCGCGATGGGACAGCCACCGATCTGCACGTGCGGCACCGTCAAGCTCTGGCACGGCGTCGTCCAGAGCTCGGAGAACTCGCAGCACATCACCGATTGGTACACGCCCTCGCATGTCATCCACGGCTTCGCGTTCTCTGGCTTGTTCTTCCTGGTCGGCCGGCGCTGGCCACTGGCGGCACGCCTGGCGGCCGCGACCGTGCTCGAATCCGGATGGGAGATTCTCGAGAACACCGATCTGATCATCAACCGCTACCGCGAAACCACCATCTCGCTCGATTACTTCGGCGATAGCGTGTTGAACTCGGTGTGCGATATCGGCGCGATGATCGCCGGCTTCATGCTGGCGTCGCGCCTGCCGGTCGCCGTCGTCATCGCGCTGATTGTGGTGATGGAGCTCGGTGTCGGCTACGCGATCCGCGACAACCTGACCTTGAACATCCTGATGCTGCTCTATCCGCTGGAAGCGGTCCGGCAATGGCAGGCAGGGGGTTAGACAGGAACCCGTCGATCTCAGGTCTCAGATCTCAGATTGCAGATTAATTTCAGATCCATCGATCTGAGATCTGCAATTGATCTGCAATCTGACATCTGAAATCTGAGATCGACTGGGTCGTCATTGCCTGAGTGTCGGGTACTTGATGCCCAGTTGATCCAGGTAGGTACCAAACCTCGTTGGATCGTAGTAAAATTTCCGCATCTGCTCGCGGTATTTTTCGAGAATCGCCTTGTTCAGATGCGTCGGCGCCGGCGTGTCGCGCGTGATGAACGGGATGTACTTCACGTCCTTGGTCTGGACGTTGTTGAAGTACTCCCACGCGCCCTTCACGAGCTCGGGCTTGGTCAACAGATCGAGAATCGTCATCGCCTGCACCTTGGCGCCCGCGACCACGCCCTTGTGGGCGATCGGCGTCGCGCTGGCGATGCCGCTCGACCAGTTGTGGCCCGGCAGTCCGGGAATGTTCGCGGGATAGCCAAGCGTGACGGTCGGCATGTTCCACGAGACGTCGCCGATGTCGTCGGAGCCGCCGCCGGTGTTGTTCTCGAGCGGCTGCGGCTCGCCCATGTTGCCCAGCTTCACGGCAAGGCCGTTCTGCGTCGCATTCCCAAGCTCTTTCTGCAACCCTTTCGCGAGCGCCTGGTCGGCGTCGCTCCAGGTGGGCAATCCCACCGTCTTGATGTTCTCGTACATCGTCTCGGCCACAACCTTGTTGAAGTGACGCGGATACGCGGTGCCGAGGATGCGCGAGGTCATCCTGGTGTTGGTCATCAGGGCCGCGCCCTCGGCCATCCTGGTGCCGATCTCGACCAGCGCCTTGATGTTGGGCTGATCGATCTCGCGGAAGTAGAACCAGATGCTGGCGTTGCGCGGCACGACGTTGGGCTGATCGCCGCCATTGGTGATCACGGAATGCGAGCGGTGCGACAGCCGCAGGTGTTCGCGCCGGTACTGCCAGCCAATGCTCATCAGCTCGACGGCGTCGAGCGCCGAGCGGCCGCGCCACGGCGCGCTGGCGCTGTGCGCCGTCTCGCCTTCGAACGTGAACTCGATCGACACCAGGCCGGTGCCGCCCTGCTGGCCCCACCCGACGTTGAGGTTGTTGCCGACGTGCGTGAACAGGTTGATGTCGACGTCCTTGAACAGGCCGTCGCGCACGAACCACGCCTTCGACGCCACCAGCTCTTCGGCGACGCCAGGCCACAGCATGATCGTGCCGGGCAGCCGGTCGCGCTCCATGATCCGTTTCACGGCGATCGCCGCGATGATGTTGAGCGGCATGCCGGTGTTGTGGCCCTCGCCGTGCCCTGGCGCGCCTTCAACGATCGGATCGTGGTACGCGACGCCCGGCTTTTGCGACGACTGCGGAATGCCGTCGATGTCGGAGCCGAGCGCGATCACCGGCTTGCCCGATCCATAGGTCGCCACCCATGCGGTCGGAATGCCCGACTGCCCCCGCGTGACCTTGAAGCCGAACTTCTCGAGCTGTCCAGTCAGGTAGCGCGAGGTTTCGACTTCCTGCATGCCGAGCTCGCCGAAGCTGAATACCGAATCGACCATCTCCTGCGCCAGCTTCGCCATCTCGTCGACGCCCTTGACCGCTTCGGTCTTATACGCGGCCAGCCTGGCGTTGTCCTGCGCCGTTGCGGGGCTCGCTGCCAGCGCGAGCGACAACAGCCACGAAGCACTCGTGCGTGTCATGGGCCTACTGCCTCACCGTCGGGTACTTGATCCCGAGCTGATCGAGATACGTCTTGAACTTCGTCGGGTCGTAGTAATACTTCTTCATTTCCTCGCGATACCTGTCGAGGATGGCCTTGTTGAGATGCGTCGCCGGCGGCGTGTCCTTCGCGATCAACGGCACGTACTTCACGTCCTTCATCTGCACGGTGTTGTAGTAGTCCCAGGCCGCCTTCACGAGCTCGGGCTTGGTCATCAGATCGAGCACCGTCATCGCCTGCACCTTGGCGCCGGCCACCACGCCCTTGTGGGCGATCGGCGTCGCGCTGGCGATTGCGCTCGACCAGTTGTGGCCCGGCAACCCGGGAATGTTCGACGGGAAGCGCAACGTGACGGTCGGGTAATTCCATGACACGTCGCCGATGTCGTCGGAACCGCCGCCGGTGTTCTCGCGATCCGGGTTCGGCACGCCGAGGTTCCCGAGCTTGAGCGCGAGTCCCTCCTGCTGCGCGTTGCCCAGCTCTTTCTGCAATCCCTTGGCGAGCGCCTGGTCTTCGCTGCTCCACGTCGGCAACCCGACCGACTTGATGTTCTCGTACATCGCCTCGGCCACCGCCTTGTTCATGTGCTGCGGATAGGCGGCGCCGAGGATGCGCGAGGTCATCTTGGTGTTGGTCATCAGCGCCGCGCCCTGGGCCATCGCGTCGCCAATCTCCCACATCCGCTTGATGTTGGCGTAGTCGGTCTCGCGGAAGTAGAACCAGATGCTGGCGTTGCGCGGCACGACGTTCGGCTGATCGCCGCCGTTGGTGATGACCGAGTGCGAGCGCTGCGACAGCCGCAGGTGCTCGCGCCGGTACTGCCAGCCGATGCTCATCAGCTCCACGGCGTCGAGCGCCGACCGGCCGCGCCACGGCGCGCCGGCGCTGTGCGCGGTCTCGCCCTCGAAGGTGTATTCGATCGACACCATGCCATTGCCGCCGCCTTCACCCCAGGACACGCCGAGGTTGTTGCCGACGTGGGTGAACAGCACGACGTCGACGTCCTTGAAGACGCCCTCGCGCACGTACCACGCCTTGGTGGCGAGCTGCTCTTCGGCGACGCCGGGCCACAGCATGATCGTACCGGGCAGCTTGTCGCGCTCCATGATCCGCTTCACCGCGATGGCGGCGATGACGTTGAGCGGCATGCCGGTGTTGTGGCCCTCACCGTGACCCGGCGCGCCGGCAATGATCGGATCCGGATAGGCCACGCCGGGCTTCTGCGACGCCTGAGGAATGCCGTCGATGTCGGAGCCGAGCGCGATCACCGGCTTGCCCGAGCCCCACTTGGCGACCCACGCGGTTGGGATGCCGGCCACACCGCGCTGGACCGTGAAGCCGAACTTCTCGAGCTGGCCGGTGAGGTAGCGCGAGGTCTCGAACTCCTGGAAGCCGAGCTCGCCGAAGCTGAACACCGAGTCGACCATCTCCTGCGCCAGCTTCGCCATCTCGTCGACGCCCTTGACCGCTTCGGTCTTGTAGCCGGCAAGCTTCGGATTGGTCTGCGCAAACGCCGGTGGCGCCGCGACGGACAGGGCGAGGACGCTTATGACCAGGGTCAGGCACTTCAATTGTTTCATCGTGATTCTCCAGTGAACTTCGGCGTGACACCAAGATTATGCATGATGAACGCGTAGATATCTGCGGTCGCCTCGATTTGCTTGGTGACGTTGCTGGCGCCATGGCCCGACTTGGTTTCAATCCGGATCAACACCGGATTGTCCTTACTGGCGGCCTTCTGCAGCGTCGCCGCGTACTTGAACGAATGCGCCGGCACGACGCGGTCGTCGTGGTCGGCGGTCGTGATCAGGGTGGCCGGGTAGTTCGCGCCGGCCGTGATGTTGTGCAGCGGTGAATACGCGTGGAGCGCCTTGAACTCCGCCGCGTCATCGCTCGAGCCGTAGTCGGCGATCCAGTTCCAGCCGATCGTGAACTTGTGGAAGCGCAGCATGTCCATCACGCCGACCTGCGGAATGGCGACGCGGAACAGGTCGGGCCGCTGGTTGATCACCGCGCCGACCAGCAGGCCGCCGTTCGATCCGCCCTGCGCCGCCAGCTTCGCCGGCGACGTGTAGTTGTTGGCAATCAGCCACTCCGCCGCCGCGATGAAGTCGTCGAAGACGTTCTGCTTCTTCGTCTTGGTGCCCGCGTCGTGCCAGGCCTCGCCGTATTCGCTGCCGCCGCGCATGTTGACGCTGGCATAGACGAAGCCCTGCTCGAGTAGCGCAATCCGCAGCGAGTTGAATCCCGGCGTGGTCGCGATGTTGAACCCGCCGTAGCCGTACATCAGCGTCGGGTTGTTGCCGTCGAGCACCAGGCCTTTCTTGTGGACCAGGAACATCGGCACCCTCGCGCCGTCCTTGCTGGTGTAGAAGACCTGCGTGGTCTCGTACTGATTGGTGTCGAGCCCGGGGATCTCGGGCGCCCGGAACAACGAGCTCTTTCGCGCCGCGACGTCGTACCTGAAGATCGACGTCGGGTAGGTAAACGACGTGTAGTTGTAAAACAGCGACGTGTCGTCCATGTTGCCGCCGAAGCCGCTCGCGCTGCCCAGGCCGGGCAGATCGATTTCGTTTTCGAAGGCCCCCTCGAGGTTGTGCACGTAGGCCTTCGAGGCAACGTCCTTCATGTAGGTCGCAATCACCTTGCCGCCGGCCACGGCCACGCTGTCGATGGTGTCGGGCTTTTCGGCGAGGATCACTTTCCAGTTCTCCGGCGCCGGCCTGGCCGGGTCGATGCGCACCACGCGGCCGTTCGGCGCGTTGTTGTCGGTGAACACGAGCAGCTCGCCGCGCACGCCCTCGAGCACGCTGTAGGTGTCGTCGCCGATGGCCGGAATCATCGGCAGGAACCTGGCGCCGGGTCTGGACAGGTCCTGAACAAACAGGGCGTTGCCCTGCTTGCCGGTGCCGCGGTCCGAGACCTCGAGAATCGCGAAGCGCTCGTCTTCGGTGGTCTGCAGCAAGTGGAACCGCTGCGGGTTCTTCGGGTCCTCGAACACCAGCTCGTCCTGCGATTGCGGCGTGCCGATGCGGTGATAGAAGACCTGGTGGTTCTCGTTCACCGACGAGAGCTCCTTGCCCTTGGCCGGCGCCGGATAGCGGCTGTAGTAGAAACCGTTGCCGCGCCACGCCACGCTCGACACCTTGACCCACTCAATCTTGTCGGCGAGCGGCTTCCTGGAGGTGAGGTCGAGCACGTTGTAGTCCTGCCAGTCGGAGCCGCTGCGCGACACACCGTAGACGGCCAGCTTGCCGTCTTTCGACGGCGCGAAGGTCGCGAGGCGGACGGTGCCATCGGTGGACCACGTGTTTGGATCCAGCAGCACTTCCGGCGTGCCGTTCAGGCCCTTCTGGATGTAGAGCACGCTCTGGTTCTGCAGGCCGTTGTT
>JAUSDY010000148.1 GCA_030650395.1 Acidobacteriota bacterium
ACGTCGTAGTTGTCCGGGTTCGCGCCGTTCGCGCGGTTGCTGGCGTTCGCCGTCGTCGTGCCTGCCACCATGCCGCTGACCGGCACGAAATTGACGTGATCGAACGCGTTGAGCACGTCGATGCGGAACTCCGCCGTCGCACGGTTCCAGGTCGGCACCCGCTTCGAGATGCCGATATCGAACTGCTTGAACATCGGGCCCGTGAAGACGACCGACCGCAGGCCGCAGTCGCCCCAGCCCCGGATGGTCTCGATGCAATCGATGCTGTCGGCCGGCGCGAGGTACTTGCCGCTCGGCGGCCCGAGCGTGCTGTATCCGGTGGCCGAGGTCGGGTTCACGCTGAACGCCTTGACGCTCTCGTTGATGATCGCTTCCGGGAGCATCCAGACGCGGCGCTGGGCGTCGATCCGGACTTTGTACATGCCCGCCAGCTCTTTGGCGTCCATGCCGACCAGACGGACGTTGCCGAAGTCGACGAGCTGGCCGCTCTGGAGACGGACATTGCCGCCGATCTGCCACCCGCCGATGATCCGATCGACGACGCCGTTGACGGCCCCCCCGAATCGCTGTCCCTGTCCGAACGGCAGGTCGTAAACGAGGTTGAACTTGGCGGCGTGCGTGACGTCCCCTTCGTTGCCGTCATTCCGGACGAGCGGGCTTTCTCGCCGAAGCGAGAGGAAGCGCGACTGCATCGCCTTGCCGAGCGCGTAACTCGTTTGGAAGTGTAGCCCCGAGACTGCCCGGCGCTTGAACTCCAGCACGATCGAGTTGTAGGTCGTGCGATCGGTGTTCTCGACGATGTTGGCGCCGTCGGCGCCGATCAGGTGGGGGTTGGCGAGAATGAAGTTCGGTGGCAGGCCCGCGGCAATGGCGCGCGACCGCGAGGCCGCGTCGGCGTCGAGGGCATCGACCGCGGCGTACGGATTGGGATTGAACCGGGCGAGCGGGTTCAGGAACGTGCTGCTGCGGAAGTTCGCCGACGTGTAGAGCGACGGATCGCCCGCCCGGTCACGCCCGGCGCCGTTGAAATACGCCAGGAAGATCGGCAGCGGTGCGGTGCCGGTGCCCGGCCCCATGTAGGCAAACGTGCCGCCGCGCCCCGCGGCGACGTTCGCCTGCAGGTTCGCTTGCGCCAGCCGGAACTCGTCCAGAAATCCGTTCTCGATGATGTTCAGCTCGTTGTAGTCGTTGGTGCGCCAGTTGCCGTCGGATCGGGATCCGACGTAGCGTGCCTCCACCGACATGCGGCGGCCGATGGCGCGCTGGAAGCCCGCCTGCCAGGTCTGCGCGGACGGGACCCGCAAGTTGGGACCGAACACCGTGATGTCGCCGGTCACCACTTCCGTGTAGGGTTCGACGAAGGTCTGCGGGAACTCGGCGGCGCCCAGGCGCGTACCGTCCCGCATCAACACCGGGAGCGTGCCGAGGTTGCCGAGCGCGAGCGAGCGGAACACATTCAGCGAGACCCCCGGGTTGTCGCCGACGGCCCCGGTGAAGGTACCGAGGCCATTGCGCGAATACGACCGCGAGTACCCGCCACGAATCGCCAGGTCCCCGGTTTCCCCGGTCAGCTTGCGCAGGAATCCGCTCCTCGCGCTCGGCGTCCACGCCGCGCCAATGCTGGGAGCGATGTTGTTCCAATCCATCGGATAGGGCCGCACGCCTTCCTTCAGTTGCCGGAACGTCGGCGGACGGCCGGTGAGGACCCCCGGCTTGAAGAGGTTGCCAGCGCCGGACACGCCAAACACGTCGGCGTAGTCGCCGATCGAGTAGCTGCTGTTGAGCGAGACGAACGGATACTGCAGCTCGTAGCGCAGGCCGTAGTTCAGCGACAGGTTGGAGCGTGCGCGCCAGGAGTCCTGCACCCAGAAACCGACCTCGCGCTGGCGCGCCAACTGCGTGCCCTGGCCGAGGTACTCGTACTGGCCATCGGCGTTCAACCTGGCGGTCCCCCGGACCTCACTCACGCGTCCGGTCAGGATGGCGTACAGCGAGCGTGCGTTGGCCAGGGCGGTCGTCGATGCGCCGGGGAAATTCGCAGCCGTGAACATCGCGTCGGCCGGGTCGCCCTGTACGACGCCGAAGCGGAGCTCCGGCACGATCTGCTGGTTCTCGGCCCAGAGCTCGAAGTCCGAAAACGACCCGCCCAGGTTGATGCTGTGCGATCCCAGCTGCCAGTTGAGCGTGTTCTCAATCGATCGGGTGAAGGCATCACGCGCGGAGGTCGTCCCCGCCGCGCCGGCGTTGGAAATGAAAGTTGGACTGTTCAGGTTGAGATGGAACCCGCCCTGGTTCGCCAGCGTGCCCGACCACATATCGGGGGTGAATTGGTCCTGCGCAAAAATCACCGGCGCGCCGCCATACCCCACGCGGAACTCGTTCACCACGTTCCTGCCGAGCATCGATCGCAGCCATCCACTCGTGGCCCTTCGCGTGGAGCTCTGGTTGGCCACCACGGGGAAGCCGGGGAAGAACGCGTCGCGGCTGTTCGTGGTGTCGGGACCGCCGCCGAAGTATTGAAAGTTCATCGAATAGGTGACGCGATGCCGGTCGTTGATCTGATAGTCGACCCGCGCCGTGGGATAGCGGTTCATCGACCGCGTCGGATTCTGGAACGAATACTCCTGGAACAGCGGGTCGGTCTGATCTCTGACGTTGCCCTCGCGGCCGGTGGCGCTGCGGATGTCGTTCAGCAGCCGGGCGATCGTCGGGTCGGGTGTCGAAGTCTGCCCCAGGCGCGCCGCCAGCTCGAACAGGTTGACGGATTGCACGGCGCCGGCAGCGTTGTACCGGACGACGCCCTGCTGCGCGAGCGGGCTCAGGATCTGCCGCGTCCGCCTGGTCCCGGCCGGCTCGCGCAGCTCTTCATAGTTCACGAAGAAGAACGCGCGATTGCGGCCGCTGAATCCCGGCAGCATGACCGGGCCGCCAATGTTGAAGCCGGGTTGCTTGCGCAGCAGCTCCGCCTTCGCCAGGCCATCGCGCTTGTTGAACCAGGAGTTGGCGTTGAGCTCGTCGCTCCGGTAGGTGTAGTAGGCGGCGCCCCGAAACTCGTTCGTGCCCGACTTGGTGACGAAACGGATCTGCGACGCGCCCATGCCGGTGCCTTCGGCGCCTTGCGCGGCGCTGGAGAACGTGATCTCCTCGACCGCGTCGATGCGAGGACCGACGATGGCGAAAAACCCGTCCGTGGTCTTGTTGGTGTTGTCCTGGATGTTGACGCCGTCCAGCGTGATGTTGATGGTGCCTTGCGGCAGACCGTTGATAGTCGTATCCCGCGAGCCGCCGGGCGTCGTCGTGCCGGGGAGGAAGATCACGAAGTCGAACGCGCTTCGGCTTGACAGCGGCAGGCTTGCGACCTGCCGCGTATCGAGCGTCGTGGACACCGTAGCCGACTGTGACTGGACGAGCTCGGCGTTGCTCTGCACGATGACCTGCTCGGTGAGGCCGCCGACCTCGAGCGTCGCCCGCAGGCTCGCCGGAACGCCGGCGTTGACGACGACGTTCTCGATCACGACGTTCTTGAACCCTGACAGCGAGATCGTCACGGTGTAGGTGCCGGTGATCAGTGACGGGACGGAGAACACGCCTTGTCCCGATGTGATTGTGTTGAACGTCTCGCCGGTGCCCTGGTTCTTGATAACGACGTCGGCGCCCGGAACCACCGCGCGTTCCGAATCCACGACAACCCCGGAAATGGACGACGTCGACGCGCCCTGGGCGAATGCGCCCGTGCCCGTCAGAAGCATCGAAAGCGCGGTAGCGACCAACCTCACGTATCCCTGTTTTCCCTGTTTCATCACAAAGCTCCTGTGCATGGACCACCACAGATGCAAACCGTAACTTGCAAGCTAAGAAACCCTAAGAGGTTGCGACGAGCAAATCAAGCGGAGTTTCATAGGCCGAGCTGGCCGGGTTCGGCGCTAAAAATTCAGCCGGAAGCCGATTTCGACCTGCCTCGGGCTCGAGTCGCCGTTGATTCCCGTCGAGCGGCCGAAGGTCGCCGATCGGAGGTTCCCCGTCGGCGTGCCGAGATTCACGTAATTCGTCGCGTTCAGCGCTTCGATGAAGATCTCCAGCCGATCGAGCTTCGCGCGCGAGAGCGTGATGAACTTCGAGAGCCGCAGGTGCGCTTCGAAATACCCGGGGCCCTGGCCGAAGTTGCGTGGCAGGTTGCCGACACGACCCGTGAAGGTCGCATGGTAGGTCGCGGGATCGGTCGGGTCGCCGTTTGGGTTCGCCAGATCCGGTCGATCGTTGATGCTCGTGTCGCGGTTGTTATCGACGCCGGTCGTGATGTTGAACGGCAGCCCCGAGCGCCCCTGCGCAAAGAGCCCGATCTGGAATTCCGCAGGGAGCGACCACACGATGTTGGTCACGAGCTGGTGACGGCGATCGTTGCTTGCGCGTGCCTTTTCTGCTGCGCGGTCGTAATTGTTCTGCGCCGTAAACCCGAAGTCTTCGACGTCTCGCATCTGCCGTGAGAGCGTGTACGAGATCCCGAGTTGCGGCCCACGGCGTCCGGCGCGCCGCTCGAGGCCGAGCAGCAGGCCGTTGTACCAGGAGTGTCCGGTCGTCTGGTATTGAGTGATGCGCAGGTACGCCGGGTCGGGACGAAGCCCCGTGACGGGATCGGGGGCGTTCACGTCCGGCGCGTTGTACGCGTTCTTGCCGCGGCTGTTCACGTAATCGGCAGACACGGCGATACCCGCGAACAACTCGCGCTTGACGCCGACGCTGAACTGCCGCGTCACAGGTGTCTTCACCTCGTCCGGTGCGACCGTCGTGCTCGGCGCCGCCTGAGGGGCCACCGTGCCGCGTGAGTACGGATCGGGGAAACCCGGGTTGACGATGGTGACGCCGACGAAACGCCGCGCCAGCATGATGTTGCCGGTGATGTTGAGGAACACCTTGCTGTAGTACACGCCGCCGCCGCCGCGCACGACCGTTTTCTGATCGTTGAACGGATCCCACGCGAAGCCAATGCGAGGCGCGAGATTCAGGCTGGCGTCGTCCACGCCGGTCGCTTCCTTGAACGCTGTCTCGTGATCGTAGCGGACCCCGTAGTTCATCGTCAGATTCGAGCGCACGCGCCAGCTGTCCTGCGCGAAGAGACCGATCGTGTCGTTCCGCCGGTGCAGCTTGGAGTCGCCGATGTTTCGCGTGTACTGCGTCGGATACGTCGTCAAGTCACTGGGATCGAACGGCCGGTCGGTGGTGAAGGTAAACGTGCCGCCGGTGTTGTTTTCGAAGTAGCTATCCGGCCGGATCCAGCTGTAGTCGATGCCGAACTTCATGTCGTGCGACGCGATCGAGTAGCTGAAGTTGTCGACGATCTCCCAACGATCCTCCGTTCGTCCCTGTGGCTGATTGCTCGCTTTGCCGAAGTTGCCTGACGGCCGATTGATCGTCGGCGAATCGAGCGGCCTCGTGACGACGTTGTCCGCGAAGTGCCGGCCAAATTGGACGCGCAGCTCGTTCAGACTGCGCGAGGTGAATATGGCAGTGTGGCTGACGACCCCGTCCTGATTCCGATTGACGACGTCCCTGGCCCGCTCGATCGTGTTCAGGCCGCCGGCGCCCACGTTGAACTGCTTCTGTTCGTCGAGACGATAGCGGAAAAACAGCGAGTGCTCGTCGTTGAAGCGGCTGTCGGTGCGGGCGAAGTACTGATTGCCGGCGTCGTTGTTCGGAACCTCGCGCTCGGACACCGGCACGAGGGGCGACGTGATCACCGACGTCCTGTCGGCGCGGACGCCTTCATACGTGCCAAAGTACTGCATCCGGTCTTTCCTGATCGGGCCTCCAACGAAACCACCGAACCGCTGCTGGCTGAACGGCGCTTTGCCCGAGCCCTGGGCTTTCGAAAACGGATCCTGCGCGTCGAAGGCCTCATCGCGATGGAACAGGAACGCGCGTCCGCGCAAATTGTTCGTGCCCGAGCGCGTCACGACGCTGATGACGGCGCCTGACGCGTCGCCGTACTCGGCGGCGAACTGGTTCGCGATGACGACGTATTCGCGAACAGCCTCGAGTGACAGCCCGCCGCGCGGGCTCGCAAGCACGTTGTTCTCATTGCTCACGCCGTCGATGCGGAAAGAGTTGTTGCGGCTCAACTGACCGCCGGCGTTGACGCCGCCACCACCGACCCCCGTCACACCCGGCGCGGTCTGCGCGAGCGCGGTAAACGTACGGCCCGGCACCGGCAGCGAATCGAGCTGCTCGCGGCTCACGGTCGTGCCCAGCGTATTGCTCGTCGTTTCGATGAGCGGCGCGGTGCCGGTGACCGTCACCGTCTCCTGAAGCGTGGCGACCTTGAGCTCGATCCTGACCGTGAGCTCCTGTCCCAGCGTGAGTGGAACGCGGCTGCGAAGAGCGGTGGCGAATCCGCTCAGCTCCGCCCTGATTTCGTAGGTCCCGGGAGAGAGCGCTGCCGCGCGATACCACCCCTCGGAGTTGGTCACAATCGCGCGCGTCCAGCCGGTTTCCGTGTTGGTCAGGGTCACCGTGACGCCGGGCAGGGCAAGGCCCTGATCGTCGATCACCGGCCCCTGAAGCGTCCCGCCTGTCTGCGCCGCGGCACGCCCAGTCGACACAAGCGAGAGCACCAGAAGGGTCAATGCGAGAAAACGTAGACGGATTCTCATCCGCCAATTCTATCCAATTCGCCGCGAGGAGTTTGGGGAAGGGCTACGATGCATCGCCTGGTTCATCCACGTGCTTATGATTACGAAAACGGAGGTCACATGCGCCGCATCGTCACACTCGCGCTGCTCCTCGGCACAGGCATCGTCGCCATTGCTCGTACGCCACCGGCTGCGCCGCCGCCGGCCATGGCGGCCGCCGCCCGGGCCTTTCTCGATTCCCTCACACCTGAACTGAAGGCGCGGGCGCAGTTCCCGTTCGACGCCGACGAGCGGTTCGTCTGGTTCTATACACCGGTTCCGCGAAAGGGGCTCACCTTGAAGGACATGACCGAGCCTCAGCGCACGGCGGCCATGAACCTGCTCCGGACGGGTCTCAGCGAAAAGGGCTACTCCAAGGCGGAGACCATCCGCTCGCTCGAAGATGTCTTGGTGGAATTGGGCGGCAACCCGGTGCAGCGCGACCGCCAGCTGTATTACTTCTCGATCTTCGGCGAACCCTCTCCGAAGGCGACGTGGGGATGGCGATACGAAGGGCATCATCTGTCGCAGAACTGGACCATTGTGAACGGGATCGCGCTCGCGACGACGCCGCAGTTCTTCGGTGCCAACCCGGCGGAAGTGAGGCAGGGTTCGAGGACCGGCCTGCGGGCGCTCGCGGCCGAGGAAGACCTGGGTTATGAGCTGCTGCGATCGCTGGACGGCTCGCAGCGGCAATCGGCCGTCATCGATCCGAAGTCGCCGAATGACATCCTGACGACGAACACGCGGGAGGCGGCAATCCAGGAAGATCGGGGCCTGCCGTACGCGCAGATGACCGCGGCGCAGAGGGCCATCCTGGTGAAGATCATTGAGGAGCATGCCGGCGCCCAGGCAGAGCCGGTCGCCAAAGAGCGGTTGGCGAAGGCGAAGGATGCGCTCAACCAGATCAAGTTCGCTTGGATGGGCGGAGCGGAAAAAGGTGAGGGCCACTACTATCGCGTGCAAGGTCCGGCGTTCATAATCGAGTTCGATAACACGCAAAACAACGCGAATCACATTCACCAGGTCTGGCGCGACTACAAAGGCGACTGGGGTCGCGATCTGCTCGCCGAACATTACAAGGCGGCGGCACACAAACCGTAGGCCGTGTTCAACGCCGCCGCTCCGTGATGATGCGTTGGCCCATGGCGTGCTCTACTCGCGCGACTGCGGCTTCACGCTCTTCTTGTGCGTGTTGAAGAACTCGACGATCGCCGCCAGATTCGGCGCGACGACGTCGCTGTGAAGCCCGCCGGGCACTTCGATGTACTTGTGCTCGGTGCCGAGCTCTTTGAGCTTCGCCACGATGTTGCGCGATCCGGTCACCGGCACGGTCGGGTCCGCATCGCCATGCACGACGATGTGCGGGATGTGACGCACCTTGTCGAGCGTGTCGGGCGCGCCGCTGCCGGCGATCGGCGCGATCGCCGCCCAGATGTCCGGAAACTTCGGCGCGATCTTCCATGAGCCGATGGCGCCCATCGAGTGGCCCATCAGGTAGATCCGGCTGTCGTCGATCTTGTACTGCTTGCGCACCCGTTGCAGCACCTGCATGACGTCCTGCTCGCTGAGATCCTGCGTGCGCCGCACGCTGGGATCGGCCGGCGGCGTGCCGAGGCCCCAGCCGTATGAGCCGTCGACGCGGTAGCCGAGCGGTGTGACCAGGATGTAACCGTGCTGCTCGGCGAGCGGAGGCAGTGCCTTGTTGTAGTTATCGAAGAATGAATCTTCAGTGCCGCCGAGACCGTGCAACGCGACGATCAACGGAAACGCCCTGGACCCATTGTAACCGGCCGGCACGTACATTCGATACGGGATGATCTCGTTGGCGGCGTCGAGGCGATAGTGACGCCTGAAGTCGCCGGTGCGGCCGGCATACGGGTCTTTCCCGCTCTTCACGCTTGCGGCGACTGCTTCGGCCGCGGCGAGATCGCGATCGGGATCGAACGTCCGCAGCTCGAGCCGCCCGCGATTGACGTTCTTCATGCGATCGATCGGGAACAGGATTTCCGCCTTGAGATCTTCGGACGCGCGCGCGGCCGCGGTTTCGAGGCGGGTCGTGAGCTCACCGAGACCTTTGCGCAACGCGACTGTCAGCGTCGCGCCGCCGATCCGCTGGTTCTCGCTCGACACATCAACAGTCAACAGGTAAGGCCCGTCCGCGACATCCTGCAGATCGAGGTCGAAGAAGTACGGCGATTCGCGCAGGTCGCGCCCGACACCGTCGAAGCTGCCGAAGTCTTTGACGATGGCCGGCTCCTGCGGCGGCTGGTTCGGCGCCGGGGGCGCGGGACGCTGACGGAGCGCGACGCGCGCGGTCACGGCGTTTTGCAGCGTCAGCGACGGCGTATAGATCTGCTCGAGGCGAACGCTGTAGGGCTTCGATGAATCCACCACCACCGCCGGCGTCCGCAACACCAGCGAGCTCGAGTAGTCGGCCGCGGCCGTCCAGGCGCGTCCCGCGAGCAGCGTGACGCCCTTCGCGTAGAGGCGGCGGAGCTCGCCGGTGCGGCCCAGCCGGCCGGCCTCGGCAATCTGCGCATCGAGCGCGTCGATTTGCGCCTTGAGCTCTCCTGTTGGCTTCACCGTGTTCTTGCGCGTGGTGTAGCCGACCCGCACCGACGACAGGCTGGTCAATGCCTGCGACAGGGCGGCGGATGGCAAGAGGGCGCACAACGCGACGAGGACGAGGACTCGAGTCTTCATGGTAGTCTCCTGCGGCGAATGCTATCTGATTCCGCATCGCTACAGGCATTCCCACATACGCGCCGGCCTAGTGCTGGATTCGCTCCCACGAGGTGCGCTGCTGGAACGTTCGCAACTGCCCATCGACGCCCGAGTTCGTGGCGCTGAGGGACCGGCCGTCCGGCGACACGACCATGAGGCTTTCGCCGACGGTCGACCCGTCCGGCCGGGTGACCTTGGCGTGCAGCGTGTTCACGTCGGGGCGAGTGGCGACCGCGATCAACTGCGGGTAGTCGGGCACCGGGTGCTCCTGGCCATCCGCGATAAAGTGCTGCGGCTTCTCGGAGACTTTTTGTCCCTGGCCGTTCACCCCCTCGGCCTTCATCACATAGTGGCCGTCCGACTCGATTTCAAACACCATGGTCGCTTCGGAGGGTCGATGGCTCAGGTCGAACTGCGACTTTTCAGGAACGAGTTTCCAGGCGCCGGCGAACGGATCTGATGCATGGGACATGGCGATCTCCTGTTCGCTGTCAGATCTAGCGCGAAGCCGGCGTGCGCGTCCTGAAGGTTTTGCTAAGATTCGCCTAATTGTGATGACCGGCCGCGAACAGTACGCGTTCGGAGACTTCGCGCTGGACGTGGCCGAACGGCGGCTGTCCAGGAGCGGCACGTGTCTGCCGCTGCCGCCGAAGACGCATGACGTGCTGGTCACGCTCGTAAGGCGTGCCGGGCACCTGGTGACCAAACGCGAGTTGCTGGCGCAGGTCTGGCCGGAATCGTTTGTCGAGGAGGGCATTCTCGCCGTCCACGTGTCGGGGCTGCGGAAGGCTCTCGGCAACGGGCAAGCGGGCCACCAGTACATCGAAACCGTCTCAGGGTCCGGATATCGATTCGTCGCGGCCGTCACATCAAATCGCTCCGTCGCGGCCACCGCGCGGTCGCCCGAGATTTTCGAGCTCGTCGGCCGCGGCCGCGCGCACCTGCTCACCGCGTCGCTGTTCGAGCTGCCGAAGGCCGTGGCGTCGTTCAAGGCGGCCATCGATCTGGATTCGACCTACGCGCCGGCCCATGCGGGTCTTGCCCTCGCGTGTTGCGCGCAAGCGGAGCTGCGGGCGGCTCCGCACGCCGTCGCGTACGGTGACGCAAAGGCGGCCGCGCTCCGCGCGCTCGCGATGGACGATGGCTGCGCGGACGCGCAGGTCGCCCTCGGCACGGTCCTGTTCTTCAGCGAGTGGGACTGGGTCGGCGCGCAACGCAGCCTGACCCGCGCGCTCGAGCTCAATCCCCAGCACACCGAAGCAATGCTGATGTACGGCCGGCTCCTCGAGGCCGTTGGGCAGCTCGAACAAGGTCTCGCGATGAAGCAGCAGGCGCTCGAGCGAGACCCGCTGTCACCGCTCGTGCATCTGCAGATCGCGCAGTCGTACTGGAACCAACGGCGGTACGACGAGTCGATGGACTGGGCGAACAAGGCGCTGGAGCTCGATCCACGGCATCTGCTTGCGCGCGAGCTCCTGGCGGGCGCCTACTGGCGGAAAGGCGACTTCGACCGCATGTTCGTCGAAGGCATCAAGCAGGCGGAGGCGTACGGCGGGCAGTCAGGTGCGCTCGAGCAGATGAGGCAAGTCTGCGCCGATGTGCGGCACGCCTATCAGACCGGCGGAGGAGCCGCGGTCGTCGCCTTCACGATCCGGCAGGCGTCGCAGCAACCGCACGGCGGACCGGCGATCCAGATCGCGGTGCTCTCGGGCGAGGCCGGCGACCTGGATACGGCGTTTCATCATCTGGGGCGCGCGATCGACGGCCGCGATCCGTGTCTCGTGCACCTCGCGGTCGCGCCGCAATGGGACAGCCTGCGTGGCGACCCGCGGTTCGCCCACTGCCTCAAGCGAATGGGACTGACCGTCGTCGCGATCCGGGACGTATAATTCAACCGCTGCATGCCGCTTGCGTCCGGCACCCGCCTCGGTCCGTACGAGATTCTCGGCCCGCTCGGGGCCGGGGACATGGGCGAGGTGTATGTGGCGCGCGACACGCGGCTCGATCGCAGTGTTGCCATCAAGGTTCTGCCGCGCGAGTATCTGCGGACAAATAATCTGCGTAATCTGCGTAATCTGCGGCTAAGACGGCGCGCGCAGATCCTGATCAATATCCATCTATGTAGATACGTTTGTAGGTAATCTGTTTTTAGTGCACAATGCCGCGATGGCAACCCTGGCGGCCACCGACCTGCGCCCGCGGCAACTGGTCATCGAACACCTCTCGCTGACGATTGAAGGCCGCGCGCTCGAAGACGTGGCGCTAGGCGGCTGGGTTTACGGGCCCGAGCTCGGCACCGCCCCCGTGATTTTGATTGTCGGCGGCATCACCGCCTCCCCGTTCCCGTTCGGTGACGGGCAAGCGGAAGGCGATGACCCGCGCGCGCCGTGGTGGCCCGCACTGTGCGCGCCCGACCTGATCGATCCCGCCAAACATACCGTCCTCTGCCCGTCGTGGCCCGGCAACGGATCGACGTGGAAGGGGTTTGACGACCCCGACGCGATGGATTCGATCTCGGTGGCCGGCCTGGCGGATCTCGTGGCGGCCTGGCTCGACGGCTGCGGTTGCGATATTCCCGTCACCTGGGTCGGCGCCAGCCTCGGCGGCATGGTCGGCGTGGTGTTTGCGGCGCGACATGCCGGACGCTGCGCAAAGCTGATCACGATTTCGGCCGGCCTTCGTCCCGACGGCTGGGGCACGGCGACGCGGCATCTGCAGCGCGAGCTGGTGCGCGATGGACTGCGTAACGGCGACGTCGCCACCGGCATGAACCGCGCACGGCAGCTCGGCATGCTGACCTATCGCGGACGCGACGAGCTCGATACACGGTTTGGGAAGCTCCTGCCCGGACTCGATCGGCCGCCCGTGGCCGAATACCTCGATCATCACGGCCGCCGCTTCGCCGAGCGCTTTCCGGTGAAGACGTTCCTGATGTTGAGCGAGGCGATCGATCGCGGCTCGATGGCGGATGCGCAAGCGGTTCGCGATGCGTTCGAGAAGGTCAGCGCGGAAACGGTGGTGATCGGCGTTCCCGGCGACATGTTGTTTCCGTGGGCGCTGCAAGTGGAGCTGCACCGCGCGCTGCAGGCCGCCGGCGCCGACTCGTCGTTGTGGAAGCTCGACTCGCTCTACGGCCACGACGCGTTCCTGGCCGATCAGGATCGCCTCGCCGAATTGCTGCGAGGCGCGCACGCCTTTGGCGGCGAGCTGCGCAAGGCGGCGCGGCCGCGGTTCGAGGGTGTCGGGGTCGAGCCGGTGCGCGAAATCCGCATCGGCATGGTCGGGTGCGGAACCGTGGGCCACGGCCTGCTCGAGATGATCGAGCGGCAAAGCAAGGCCGTCGCCGATCGCTACGGCGTGAAGTTCCGCGTGTCACGGATCGCGGTGAGGGACCTGACCAAGAGCCGCGGACCACGGGCCGATGGCATTCCGCAAACCGATCGGCCGCTCGAGCTCGTGAGCGATCCGGAAGTGGATGTGGTCGTGGAAGTTGCGGGCGGCACCGCCGTCGAGGCGACGCTGGTCGCCGCGCTGGCGGCGGGCAAGCCGGTGGTGACCGCCAACAAGGAGCTGCTCGCGTCGAAGCTGGCGGACCTCGGCGTGCTGGCGCAGCGCACCGAAACGCCGCTCTACTGCGAGGCCGCGGCCGCGGCCGCCATTCCGATCATTCGCCACTTGAGCCATCGCGCCGACGAGATCGACAGCCTGTGGGGCATCATCAACGCCACCTGCAATTTCGTGATGACGCGGCTCGAACAGGGTGACCTCTCGCTCGCCGATGCGATCAAGGAAGCGCAGCGTCTCGGTTTCGCCGAAGCCGAACCCGACGCCGACCTCGACGGCCTCGATGCGGCCGCGAAACTTTCGATCCTCGCCTACCGCGCGTTCGGCGCTTGGGTGCGGCCCGACGGCTTCCTGGTCCGCGGCATCCGGGATATCGATCCCGCCGACTGCGATCTGGCCGAGTCGATGGGCTGCCGCATCCGCCTGATCGCCCGCGCCGTGCGGCTCAACGGCGCGCTCGACATGGCGGTCGAGCCGCTGCTCTTGCCGACGTGGCACCTGCTCGCGTCGGTCGAAGAGGAATACAACGCCGTTTACCTGCGCTGCGCGTCATCGGGCGACCTCAGCCTGTTCGGCAAGGGCGCCGGTGCGTTGCCGACCGCGACCGCGATCCTCGGCGACCTGATCGACCTCGCGCAGGACAACTCGGTGCGGTGGCCGGTGCCCCATGCGCTGGCGGTCGCGCGCGAGGGATCGGCGGTGGCGCCCGCTCCGCGACGGCACTACCTGCGGATCACGGGACAGCCGCATCCGGGACTCGAGCGCAAGTTCGAGGGATTGGTCCGCCGTCATGGCTTGACGGTGCAGAACCGCGCGACGCGCGGCGAGACCGATCGCGTTCACCTGGCGTTCATGATTTCGCCGAGCTCTGATGCGCAGATCGCCGAGGTGACCGCGGCGGTCGAGCGCCTGGCCCGCGTCGAACAGCGGTTGTGCCTGGGGGTCATGGATTGATTGGAGAGTGGCTCGATCCGGCGCGATGTCCCGCAGAGCGCCCGCCGGTCGCGGCGATGTCGGAAGCCACGCGCACGCTGCACGACGGGATCGACGATCATGCGCGGCGGACGGGCATTCCGTACCTGCATCCGGACGAGCCGACGGTGCAGCTCGATCTTCTCGGGTCCGCGAAGGTCGTCGAATGGCAGGAAGCGAAAGCCGCGTTCCTGTTTGCCAGCGAGGGCTGCTGGTCAGGCCTGCCCCACCTCTACGCGCGTTATGGCACGACCGCCACGGCGCAGCTGATCGCGAAACTGCAGGCGATCGAACACGCCAGTAGCGCGATCGTCTGTGACTCGGGCATGCAGGCGACCGCGCTTGCGTTCGACGTGCTGATGGAGCCCGGCAGCCACGCCGTGCTGATGCGCCAGGTCTACAACAAGACGCGCAGTTACCTGGAATGGATGGCGGCCCGGCTCGGCGGCTCGGTCACGGTCGTGGACGATGGCGACATGGCGGGGCTGGCGGCGGCGATCCGGCCGGAGACCCGCTTGGTGTTCGCCGAAACGTTCACCAATCCGCTGGTGCGCGCGCAGGATCTCGACGCGCTCCGCAGCGTGATCGCCGGCGCGCGGGATCGCGCGCCCGGACTCCGCCTCGTGCTCGATTCCACCATCGCGACACCGTGGGCCTTCAACACACCGCTCCTCGATCAGGGCATCGACATCGTCGTCGCCAGCGGCACCAAGTCGCTGGGTGGCAACGATCGCGACCTGTGGGGATACATCGCGACCAACGACACCCAGTTTGCCAATGGCGTGATGGATCTCGTCGCGATGCGCGGCGGCATTCTCGACTGGCGCCGGGCCACGGCGATTCTGTCGACCATTGACGACGCCGATGGTACGCACGCGCGCAGGTCAGAGACGGCGACACGGGTGGCGCGGTTCCTGGCGTCGCACCCCAAAGTCAGCGAGGTGTTTCATCCCTCTCTTCCCGCGCATGTCGATGCGGCGGCGATCGCCAAACACTACGTGCGCCCTGGATCGCTGCTGTCATTTCGCGTCAAGGATGCGGATGAGGAGCGGACGAAGCACCTGGCGGATGTGCTGGCGACGACGGTCGTCGTGCGCTACGCGCTGTCGTTCGACGGCCTGGCCACGAAGGTGAATCACCATCGCACAGTGTCCGAATACTTCACCGCGCTCGATCAGCTCAAGCGGAACGGGTTCGATCGGTTGATCCGCCTGGCCGCCGGGCTCGAGGATGCCGACGATCTGATTGCCGCGCTCAACTGGACGCTCCATCACGGCGATTCGATCACCACTGCTGACGTCGAAGCCTGGCAGGCAGGGCGCGCCGCCGACCTCGGCCTCAGGTAGGGCACCCCTTTATGGGGTGCCTCAGATAAAGTAGGCGCCATGGGCGCCGCCGAACATCTCAAAATCAACCTCAACGAATACGACAAGGTCATTCGCACGCTGATTCCACACTACGCGGACTTGATCGAAGAGGCCGCCACGGCAGTCAGCCGTGTCGCCGGCCGCCGGCCCGCCGTCGTCGACCTGGGAACCGGGTCGGGCGCGCTGGCCGCCAGGGTGTTGAAGGAGCGCACCGGCGCGCGCATGATCGGCATCGACGAAGACCGCGGCATGCTCAAGATGGCCGAGCGGCGCCTGCGCGGCCGAATCTCGGCGGTCCGCGCCAACTTCGAGACGGGCGCGCTCCCGCGCTGTGATGTGATCACCGCCTCGTTCGCACTCCACCACATCGGCACCGGACGCCGGAAGCTGGCGATGTACCAGCGCTGCTACGACGCGCTGCGGCCGCGCGGCGCACTGGTGATCGCCGACTGCTGCCTGGCATCGACCGAGCGGCTGCGCAAGGCGCACAAGGCGGTGTGGCTCGATCACCTGCAGAAGAAGTACACCAAGATGAAGGCGGAAGCGTTCCTGCGGGCCTGGGCGAGAGAGGATGTCTACTTCACGCTCGATCGCGAGACCGAGCTGCTACGAGAAGCGGGTTTCGAAGTGGATGTGGTGTGGAGACGAGACAGCTTCGCGGTGATCGTGGCGCTCAACTGAGCGGTGTAGCGCGGAACTTTAGTTCCGCGACCTACGAAAACTGGACGATCACGATGTCGAGGTGGCGTTCCTGCTTTTCGGCGGGTTGCCACTGCACCAGAATCGGGCTCTGGTAGGTGCCGCGTAGCAGGCGCGGCACATTCTGCTCGCGATCGGATCCGGCGAGGAAGCTGACGCGGCGCGATCGCAGGAACCGCCGCGCGGGTAGCGACATCACCTTGGCGACCAGCCGTTCGAACGACCCTTCATCCAGCCGCAGCGCTTCCATCAGCGAGTTCAGCACCCGCACCACGTCGTAGCGCGCGTAGTTGAGTGTCTTGCCGGGAATGGCGAACGGGTCGGCCACCATGTTGCCCGCCTTGATCCGCGCGAAGCGGAGCGGGTTGCGGAGCACGTCGACGAGATCGTTCTGCATCAGCAGCGTCTCGTACTCGTTGACGGTGAGGCCGACGTTGCGCTCGCTGGGGTCGATCACGAGGTCGACGCGCGCGCGCTCGATGCCGGCGCGCAGCAGCAGGTCGTTGACCTGGTCGAGCAGGCCGAGCTTCGGGTCGGCGAGGTTGACCGAATCGATCGGGTGCTTCGACATCGGCACGTTGATCGCGACGCGCGCCACCACCTCTTCGTGGTCGTAGCCGACCACGGTGGTCTTGCGCTGGCGCTGCAGCGCGTCGTTCTTGCCGTCGAGCTCGATGAAGTAGACCGGCGAATTCGGGCGCGTGCGATAGGTCACGCAGTTGCGCATGCCGGCGCCGATGAAGGTCAGGTGCGAATCGCCGTTCTTCGGCTCGACGACCTTCTGCTCGGGCGAGAGCTCGGAGCGCAGCTCCATCTGATCGTGCCGGTATTCGCCGCCCTGCGGAAAGAGCGCGCTGAACGCCCGAAAGAATTGCGACAGCAGATCGGGCTGGTGATTCAACCTGACCGACAGGCTCTGATCCAGATAGCCGGCGGTGGTATGGAACGACGTGTAGAGCGCGCGCCTGTGCCGGCGAAGAACATCGCCCGCTTCCTGGGAAATGCGCGAGTTGACGTCGATGGCTTCAAACCGGCGCTGAGGCGCGAGTTGAAGGGTCAGTTCTGTGGGTCGAATCCCCATTGATGAGTGCGGAACATATGTAACATCAGATCCGCCCGAATCTCAAGCGAAAGTGCCTATTTGCTGGCATTTACAGGGGTCTTCGAAGGCATCCGACCTCCGGCGTGACGAACGCCCCAGTCGACCATCGCCCGCATCACGGGGCGCAGATCAGATCCTCGCCTTTCGCGGTCAGCGCATACTCGAACCGGGGCGGGTGCTGGCTGTAACGGCGGCCCTTGATGATGCCCGAGGTCGTCAGGCGCTTGAGCCGGTCCGCTGGTGTTCGAGATTGGACCGTTCTAAACACTGCGTGACCGTCGTCTTCGCCACCTGCGATCATCAGCCGCTCGTCGCACCCGATGACGAACCGCTGGCCGGCGCGCTGAGCGACCTCGGCATTGCGGTCGTTCCCATACCCTGGACCGAAATCGATCCCGCCGGCGTCGTCGACGCCTGGCCCATCGTGCTGCGTTCGACGTGGGACTATCACCGCATGCCGACGATGTTCGCGGCGTGGCTGCAGGCGCTGGACGACAGCGGTCGCGTGGTGATGAATCCGCCCGCGATCGCCCGCGACAACATCGACAAGATCTATCTTCGCGGTCTCGAATGGCGAGATCTCGCTCGTCTTTGCCGGCAGGGAGTTCAGCCACGCGGTCGCGAAGCACGCGATCGACGGTGACTACCGGGTGCAGCAAGATTTCGGTCGTCGAAGCCGATCGCGGGCCGCTATTGATGGAACTGGAACTGATTGAGCCGGAGCTCTACTTCACCATCGTGGCAGGATCCGCTGCACAAATGGCTCGCACGATCGCGGCTCGCGTATCCTAAAAAGCATCACAGGAGGATTCTCCTGACCTCCTGGTCTCCTGTTGATTCTAGAAATCCGCGAGGACGTAAGCTCCCGTGGCGATCATCGCGACGCCCGCGACTCGCGCGACCAGCGGGCCCGCCGGCCCGACCTTTTCCATCAGTACAAAAATCGCGATCGCCGCCACCCACATCAGGTTCATCACTCCGACAACGAACAGCACGCCCATCAACGCCCAGCAGCAACCCAGGCAATAGGTACCGTGTGCGATCCCCATTCGCAGCGCGCCGGCCGTGCCGTCGCGCCAATGCGACATCAGGAATCCAAGCGGGCTGCGGCAATGCGTCAGGCACGTGCCCTTGAACGGAGTGAGTTGGTAAATGCCCGCCGCGATCAGGATGGCGGCGCCGAGCCGGGCGCTGGACGTGGTCATCGCCGGTGACAGCAGTGCCGCTTGATGCAGCGCCCATTGCGACAACGCGGCAACCGCGCTGAAGGCGACCCAGATCAGCAGGTAGCCGGCGCCGAAAACAAACACGACCCCCGGCGCGCGCTGCGAACCGTGCCCCCGGTTCATTCCCGCGAACAGCAGCACGACCGGCGCCGCCGATGGCGTCATCATGCCCACCATCATCACCGCCCACATCGCAAAGGCCAGCAGGACGTCGGCCGTCTTCCACGGCATGTCCATCGCCATGCCCATCTCGGCCATCATGCGGTCGTGCTCCATCGCCGCCGACATCTCGCGATCGAGGTGGATGAGATACGCCCAGGCGAGTGCAGTGAGGAGGAGGAGGCAGCTCGAAATGACGACGCGATCGCGACGCGAGAGGACCGTGGTGTGGTCCGCGCTCGAAATCACTCGCTAAGCGCTCTTCCAGGAAAACGGCGCGTACTGACCGTTGTTCTTCCCGGTCTCGTCGCTCCACGCCATGCCGAACGCCGTGACGTGGCTCTTCGACGGATGCGCGAGGGTGAATGAATTCGCGGCTGGATGGCCGGTGTTCTCGAGCCGCAACTCCGCGCCGTCCGGGTTCAGGCCCTTCGCGCCGATGGCCGCCATATCGACCAGATTCCCCGCCTTGACCGACCACTTCGCGCCCTGGCGATCGAAGGTAATCGGCGCCGCTTCAGCACCCAGGAATTTGCCGATGAGTCCGGACAAGGCCGCAATCGGGCCGCCGGCCGCTCCGCTGGCGATCGCGGTGATCGCATCGCGCTGTTCGTCAGTGGCGCGCGCGTCTGTGACGAGACCCACCGACCAGTTGCCCTTGCCCATTTCCGCCGGCGTCAGGCCGAGGATGATGAAGCCGAGGCCGTCGAGCGAGACGGCGCCGTAGGTGCCGCGCTCGATCTGGAACGCCATCGCGAACTGGCAGTCGCCCTTGGTCGGCTTCACGGCCAATTGGCCGGGTATGCAGGGACAAACGAAATCGCAGTTGCAGGTTTCGTAATACTGGCCGTTCACGTTCCAGGCTGGTGTCGACATGCGACAGTTATACTCCAACTCCTGATCTCCTGGTCTCCTGTTCGTTTTTATGGCTTCGCGTGTTCGAGGATTAAGCCGACTGCAGTGCCGCGTTTGAAGCCCTTCCAATACGTGTGTGTCGCGGTCGGCTTGCCGTCGCGATCCATCGCGTAGACCGCGGCCTTGCCGTTCGGGACGAGATCGAAATACGCCTGCTTGTCCTGCTCGCCTTTGAGATACAGCGCGAAGTACGCCGACGCGAAGTGATCGAGGATGTTGTTCATCCGCGCGGTGTCCCACACCGGATCGGCGTAATGCGAAAACGCCGACGAGGGCGGCGTGCCCGAGGTGCGATAGGTTTCAGCCGGCGCCGGGATCGGCGCGGCCGCGTTGTGATTGGCGTTGACGAACGTGAGCAGGTAGCGATCGGCGTTCACCGCGCCCTGGTAGATCGCGCGCGTGCCCTTCTCATACCCGGACACGTCGTCTGCACTCCCGGCGACAAACAGCACCGGCGTCTTGATACCTGCGAGGCCTTCCGCGTCCCAGAACCCGCCCTGCATTCCCCAAGGGCCGATCGCGATGGCCGCCTTGATGCGCGGATCCATCGACTTCTTGTAAACGGCATTGGCCGCGCCACGTTCCGCTAGCAGGCGGTTGGGTGGCGCCGTGTTGCCGGTCTCGCTTGCCTTGCTGTAGCCGCCGCCAATGACATTGACCACGCCGTAGCCGCCCATCGAGTAGCCGACGATGCCGGCGCGGGAGGCGTCGACGAGTCCGGCGAGGAAGCTGCCGGAGCCTTTCTTGCCGAGGCGATCGATCTCGTTCAGCACGAACAACTGATCGAACGGCCGGTTGTAGAGCGTGCTGCCGAACGCTTTCTGATCGTCGTAGGTGCTGTCTTTGTGATCGATCGATGCGATGACGAAGCCCTTGCTGGCGAGGTTCTCGCCAAGGTGGCTCATCAGGTAGCGGTTGCCGGGATAGCCGTGCGAGATGATCACCAACGGATATGGCGACGACGATGTGGCCGGAGCAGTGTCGCGCACGGCGGTACCGACCAGCGTGACGGTGATCGCGGGATCGCGGGTGATCGTCCGGTACTCACCGCCGGGCTTCTGTCCAGCCGCGAGCGTCGCGGGATACCAGACTTCCAACGTCAACGTCCGGTCGTAACGCGCGGTGGGCGCGCCCTCCTTGGTGTTGAGGATGTCGGGACGACTCTTGTCGGTCACCTGGATGGTGCGCACGCCAATGTCGTAAGTGCCGTAGCTGGCCAGCTCCGGTGCGGAGGGCGTCACGGTGTCGACACGGTTCTGCTGAGCAGAAATACCAGCGGATGCAAGGATGGCCAGAATAACGATCAGTCGGCGCATGTTGACTACTCCAAGTGCGTACGGTGCGTACAGTTCCTAAAGTTCCAAATGTGCTCGCGTGCAAAACGTACCTAGTGCACCCAGATAGCACGTTCGCACCTCTGGCACTAGTGCACGGTACGCACCCTTGGAACCGTACGCACCGTACGCACCGTATTTTGTGAGCATCATATGCACACGGGCGACGTCGTGCATATACCCGCCGACTGCGGCGAAGCGCGGCGCCGCGGCGATCGCAATGTGCTCCAGCCCGCGGGTGGCGTCACCCGTGGCCTCGAGATACAGGCCGACATACAGCCGCGCGAAGAACTGCGCTGACGCGTCACTACCGGCCGCCGATAACACCTGCGCCGGCGTGAGACGGCCGAGAAACATCTGGTAGACCTCGCGCATCGGGACTCGCGCATCGGGGCCCACCGGCAGGATCTGTTTGCGGGCCGCCGCCACCGATTCGGCGCGGGCGGCGCACAAAAAATGCCACGCCGCGTTTTCGACATCATCGGGATTCACGGTGCGATGCGACACGAACATGTCGCGGCAGTCGGCGAAACGGCCGGCGTAGTAGAGCGCGATGCCTCGTTGCCACAGATACGGCGCATCGGCCGGGGACAGTTTGGCAACGCGATCGAAGCCCGCCACCGATTGCTCGATGCGCCCGGCGCGGAAATCATCGGCGGCGCGATTCAGAATCTCACGCGGGCTTTGCTCCACCCACGCAATTAACGAGACCAACGCTGCGACGGCAATCCTTGTCATAAACAAATGTGCGTACAGTGCGTACAGTTCCTAGAGTTCCAAATGTGCTCGGGTGCAAAACGTGCAAATGCATGCGCAGCACGTTGCCACTCTTGGCACCAGTGCACTGTACGCACATTTCGCACTGTACGCACTGTACGCACCTTTTTTTGGTAGCATGCGCGCCATCATGGTGAAACAACTCGCGCTTGGCATCTGTGCCGCCGTTCTCGCCGCTGCATCCCTGCTGGCATCGCAAGCGGTCCCGGCACGGCCAGCAAGTCTCGAAGCGGACGTCGACCGTGTGTTCGCCAAGTGGACCTCGTCAACGCCCGGCTGCGCGGTCGGCGTCGCCGTCGGCGGCAAGCCGGTGCTGGCCAGGGCGTACGGCATGGCCGACCTCGAACACGACGTGCCGAACACGGCCGACACTATCTTCGAATCGGGATCAGTGGCGAAACAGTTCACCGCCATGGCAGTCCTCCTGCTGGCGAAGGACGGCAAGCTCTCGCTCGACGATCCGGTCCGCAAGCACATTCCTGAGCTCCCCGATTACGGCGTGCCGCTCACCATCCGCCACATGCTCAACCACACCAGTGGGTTACGGGACTGGGGCAGCGTTGCCAGTATCGCGGGCTGGCCGCGAACCACGCGCGAATACACGCATGCCCACGTGCTCGAGATTGTCAGCCGCCAGAAATCGTTGAACTTTCCTCCCGGCACGCAGTGGTCGTACAGCAACACCGGCTTCAACCTCTCGGCGATCATCGTGTCGCGCGTGAGCGGCATGCCGTTCGCGGAGTTTTCGAAGCAGCGCCTCTTCGCGCCGCTCGGCATGACCCATACCTCCTGGCGCGACGATCACACCCGCATCGTCAAAGGCCGCGCCATCGCCTACAGCGACGAGCGCGACGGCTATCACATCGAGATGCCGTTCGAGAACGTCCACGGCAACGGCGGCCTGCTGACCACGATCGGCGACCTGCTCAAGTGGAACGAGAACTACGTCACGCCGGTGATCGGCGACGCCGCCATCGGGGCGGAGCAGGCGAAGGCCGGCCGCTACAACGACGGCCGCGAGCTTGACTACGCTCTCGGGCTGTTCGTCGGCGATCGCCGGGGCGTGAGGAACGTCTATCACAGCGGATCAACCGCGGGCTATCGCGCGCACCTCAATCGCTTCCCCGCCGCGCACACCTCCGTCGCCGTGCTGTGCAATGTGACTTCGGGCGATGCGACGAGGGCCGCCAACACGGTATCGGATCTATACCTCGCCGGCCGGTTGCAGCCCGCCAAACCGGCGGCCGCGCCGGCCGCGCAGCCGCCGGCCATGATGCCGGCTCCGACCGCGATGCAACTGGGCGAGCTCGCCGGCGCCTATTGGAGCGACGAAGCGGAAGTGGTGCTCACGGCGGCCGTTGACCAGGGCAAGCTCGTGCTCAAGCGCCGGCCCGACACCACCATCGTTCTCACCGCGATTGAAAAAGACACGTTCCGCGGTTCGCTCGGCACCATCACGTTCCGCCGCGACTCAACTGGAAGGGTTGCCGAGTTCAGCATCAAACAAGATCGAGTCTGGGATCTGCGGTTCAGTCGGCAACCCTAGCAAGGTGCGTACGGGTGCGTACGGTGCCTAGGCGTGCCAAAGGGTTGGTGCTCTAGCTCGCGCGAGTTACGATCAGCTATGGCGCGTTCGATGCGCATGCTGATCATCGTCGTCGCGACTGCAGGGCTGGCTTCGCTCGCCGGCGGACAGGCACTGCCGTTCCCCGCCCCCGCAGTCGCGCCGGAAGCCATCAGCGACACGCAAGACTTCCCCTACCTGCCGCCCCTGCCTGGCGCGCGGTTGACCGCGACCAAACACATCAGCGAGCCTCTAGAGCTAAAACGGGCTGCCGAAGACAACGAGGCGGTGCTGGCGGGCCAGTCGTACGTGAAGAAGACCTACGAGCGCCCGGGAAATATCACGCCGGTCGTCTTCATCACGTCGTATCGGGATGCGCTATTCGCGTCGGGCTGGCGGTTGATCGGCGTCACCAAGCTGGAAGAGATCGCCGTCCAACCAGAAACGGTCAACGTGGCCGCGCACTACTCGGCTAATGGACGGAACGTCTACGCGCGGTTATCTCAAGAGCCCGGCGGTCCATACGAGATCAACGTAGCGGACGTCGGCGCTGAAGATTGGGGATCGCAGCTCGAAAGCAAATGCCGTGTCACCCTCAACAGCGTGCACTTCGATCTCGATCGGCCAACGATCAGGCCTGAGTCGAGCCCGACACTCGAAACAGCGGCCGCGCTGCTCAAAGCACAACGACCGTGGAAGGTCGAGGTGCGCGGCCACATGGACAACATCGGTGCCGAAGGCGACGCGTTACGGCAGGTGCTGTCCGAAGCGCGCGCCAAAGCCGTGGCCACATGGTTGACGACACACGGCGTGCCTGCGTCGCGCATCACCGCGAAGGGCTACGGAAAGACACGGCCGGTCGCTGATAACGACAGCGATCTGGGCCGCGCGAAAAACAGACGCGTGGAACTGTTCAGACAGGGCTGCGCTCGCTAGTTGTCGATGATGAGGACGGGATCGGAATTCCCCTTGGCCTTCTTTCCGCTCTGAACCATAAAGACCTGATAGGTGTGCAACTTGGTCTGTCCGGCTCCGGATGAGTGGGATTTCTTCGCGCCGGACTTTCCGCCGTTCTTGGCGGCCGGTCCACCTTCAGGAGTTGCGGCGAACACACCGGGGCCCGCGAAGAACACCATATCCTCCGTCGTGTGATTCACGAACTCGACATCGTCGCGGTTGGCTGCGCCGTTGGCGGCGTCGACGAGGAGCACAGGTGGGTAAATGCGAAATTCGCCATCGCTGTCCTGATAGACGTGAATCTTGTGGTTGGCGCCAGCCATAGAGGAGCTCCTTGGGTCAGGGGGTTGCCGGGTTGATCAAACGGGTGTAACGCGCATCTTTCCTCAGCTCCGCAAGGCTTGGCGACTGCGCGACGGCCTCGCGCGAATAACCCGCGGCGAGGGCGTTCTTCAGCCAGTGCAGGGCGAGCGCGCGCTCGCCGACCTGCTCGTAGGCGCCGGCCACGGTGAACAGGTCCTGCGGATCGCGAGAGCTTAAGCGCTCGACGCCAGCTGCCGCCTCCAGGGCCTCTGCTCGCCGTCCCAGCATGGAGTACGAATCGGCGAGTGCGGCCAGCAACGAAGGTTGACGCGGATTGATCTTGCGGTCGTTCTCGGCCAGTTGTACCGCCTTCTCGAACGCCGCCCTGGCCTCGGGCCGCTCCCCTGGAGCCCAATATAGTGCCGCGCCGAGATTGCGCCAAACACGGTGATCGTTGGGCGACAGCACGACCGCCCGCTCGAACGCCCGCGCCGCGTCGCCGTATCGGACCCGCCCAAAGTAGTAACTGCCAAGATTTGACGCCGCGGAGTAGGTCGGACGAATCGAGATGGACTGTTCCCACATCGCGGCGGCGTCATCCGGCTTCCCCATGCGGAAATACGTTACGCCGAGGTTGTTGTAGGCGCGGGTGTTGTCGGGCGTCAATTCGATCACGCGCTTGAACGCCGACTCCGCTTCGGACCAGCGACCCCGGGTGAGGAGAAAAGCTCCGAGCGTGTTGTAGGCGAGCCAGTCGTCGGGCCGCGCCTCAATGGCTTTGCGATATGTCGCCTCGGCTTCAGCCTGTCGGTTGAGCGCTTCGTGCGCCCGGCCCAGCTCGCGATAGCCGTCACTGCTCACCGGGTCGAGCTCGATCGCCCGCTGCGCCACGGCCACCGCTTCCTCATAGCGGCCCCGCCCGCGCGCGATCATCGCGAGCGTAACGTGCACGGGGGGCAGCCGGTTGTCGATCGCGAGCGCCTTCTCGCAGTGCTCGACGGCCTTGTCAATCCATACCGAACTGCGGCCGGCCTCGTACTTCCGCCAGTACGCCTCGCCAAGCGCGGTCTGTGCCAGCGCGTACCGCGGATCCGCGGCCACGGCCCGGCTCAGCGACTCGATGGCGCGGTCGATGTCATCAACGCCACGATCGAACCGTTGCAAGTAGCCACGACCCTGGACGAAAAACGCGTATGCCCCGGGGGCCGTCGTGCCACCGGCGGTCAACGCTTTCTGCGCGTCCGGTTCGAGCTCGATCGAGAGTAGCGCCATCACCGCGCCGACGACCGAGTCCTGGGTCATGGCTTCCTGGCCAATCGTGAAGTCGATGGTTCGCGAGCCAAGCTGGACGAGCTGAACGGTATCAACCAGATTCAACGTCAGCCGCATCGACGAGGCCAGGCGTTGGATCGAGCCGGTGATAGCCAGCGTGGCGCCGAAGGCCTGGCGCGCCTCCTTCGCGCTGTCGATCCGCGCGACGCGTACTTCGCTTGCCGGGACTACTCGCAGCGAGCGCTGAAAGCGTTCGATGCCGGTGAGGCTGCTCGTGAGCGTCTCGACCAGCCCGTCGGCGAACACCTGGTCGGCGGGGTCCCTGGTGACATTGGCAAACGGCAGCACGACGGTCTGGCGAAACACCGCCACTGCCGCCGGAATCGGCGCCGACGATCGCTGCCACGAGATCGCGGCCACAACCGCCGCTCCGGCCACGGCCACGCTTGCCGCCAGCGGCCAGCCCCAGCGCCGAATCACCGCGCGCCGACCGTGCGAGTGAGACCGCGTGTCGAGCATGATCTGCTCGAGCGCGTCTCGCAGGTCGTGCGCCAGATCACGCGTCGAGGCATAGCGCCCCTCGGGACGCTTGGCGAGGCAGCGCGCGACGACGGCCACCAGCGCCGGCGGGGCGTCCGGGCGCGCGTCGGCAATCGGCGGCGGCTCGTCTTCGAGAATCGACGACAGGGTCTGCACGGTGGTGTCCCGTCGAAACGCCCGGCGGCTTGTCAGCATTTCGTACAAGATCGTGCCGAGAGCAAACTGGTCCGCACGCGCGTCCGCCGCGTGTCCCATCACCTGCTCGGGCGCCATGTAACCAGCGGTTCCGAGCACCGCGTGATCGCCGGTGATGGTGTCGCCGTGCGCGGTCAGGTCGTCCGCATCGGCCGAGGTGTACGCGATCTTGCTCAGGCCGAAGTCGACGATCTTGGCCCGGCCCTCGGGTGTCATCATGATGTTCTGCGGCTTCAGATCGCGGTGGACGATGCCGGCCTCGTGCGCGGCAGCCAAAGCGTCGGCGACCTGTGCCGCGATCTCGATGACTTCCCGGAGCCGCATCCGCCCGTCGCCAAGCTGCACCGCCAAGGACCGTCCTTCGATGAGCTCCATGACGACGTACGGCCTGTCTTCGAGCCGGCCCACGTCGAAGACCGTGACGATGCCCGGGTGATTCAGCGAGGAGGCAAGCCTGGCCTCTCGGTCGAGCCGGGCAGTGGCGGCCGGGTTCCCTTGAAGATGCGAGGAGACGAACTTGATGGCAACCAGGCGGCCGAGCCGCGTGTCGCGCGCACGATAGACCTCGCCCATCCCGCCTCGTCCGAGCGGTTCGATGATTTCGTATGCACCGATCAAGCGACCGGGTTCTAGCACCATGGGCGCGGGGGGAGCATACCTCAGGGCGCCCGGATGGGTCGTCACCCTTTCGGGTGTAAGGTGGCCGCCCTACGAGGCGAGCGAGGCGGCGTACTCTTCGTAGGCGCCCTTGAAGTCGCGAATCTTGCCGTGATCGAAGTGCCACACGCGCGTGCCGACCTCCTCGATGAGGTCCTGGTCGTGCGTGACGAGCAGCACGGTCCCCTCGAACTTCTGCAGGGCGATGTTGAGCGCGTTGATCGCCTCGAGATCGAGGTGGTTGGTCGGCTCGTCGAGCAGCAGCACGTTCGGCTTCTGCAGCATGATGCGGCAGAAGAGGAGCCGCGCCGTCTCGCCGCCCGAGAGCGCGTCGGTCGGCTTCAGTCCCTCCTCGCCGCTGAACAGCATCTGGCCGAGCAGGCCATGGTTGTCCTGCCGCGCGGCATCCGGATCGAACTGGTGCAGCCACTCGAAGTCGGTCATGCCTTTGGCGATCGCTCCGGTGTGGTCCTGCGGGAAATAGCCGATTGCAGCTTCGTGCCCCCACCGCACCGTTCCGGCGTCGATGTCGCCGGGAGCGGCCGGCAGCCCCGGCGCGTCGGCCAGCAGCGCCTTGAGCAGCGTCGTCTTGCCGGTGCCGTTGCGCCCGACGAGGACGATCTTCTCGCCGCGGTTCACGATTGCGCTGAAGTTGGAGATGACCCTCAGATCGCCGTGCGCCTTGCTCAGCGTGTCGAATTCGACCGCGAGGCGGCCCGACGG
>JAUSDY010000153.1 GCA_030650395.1 Acidobacteriota bacterium
TCCCAAGAGCGGCAGCAACATCTTCCGCGGCACGATCGACGGCTACTTCTCGAACGCGGCCATGCATGGCAGCAACCTGACCGACGAGATCAAGGCGTTCGGCATCACCGGCGCCGCGGAGGTCCAGAAGATCTATCGGATTGGCGCGCAACTGGGCGGCCCGATCATGAGGGACAAGGTGTGGTTCTTCGCCGCCATCGGCCGATGGGGTTCGCGCGTGAACCAGCCTGGCGCCTTCTTCAACAAGCTCCAGGGGAAATCGGGGAACCCGGTTACGGCAACGCTGGCATACGAGCCCGATCTGAGTCGTCCCGCGGCCGGCTTCGACTGGTTCCGGACCCACGCGTTGCGGGCGACGTGGCAAGCCACGCCAAAAAACAAGTTCGGCTTTTTCGGGGACATCCAGAAGAATTGCCGCTGCACGACGGGTCCGTTCACCGGCGCGAACGCGATCGAGTCGGAGCGCGGCTGGGACTTCTGGCCGTCCGGCGTGGTGCAGGGCACGTGGACCGCGCCCGTGACCAGCCGGTTACTGCTCGAGGCCGGCGCGTCATACCAGAACGCCAACTGGGTCAATTTCGCCATGACGGGCGTCACGCGTGACGACCGCTCGATCCTCGAGCGCAGGACCAACTTCCGCTACGGCGCGACCATCGCCCTGACGGCGCCGACTGCCCGGACCGGCCGGAGCGCGCAACGGTTCTCGCTGACTTACGTCACCGGCAGCCACAACCTGAAAGTGGGCGTGAGCGACGAGCAGGCCTTCAACGATGAATCCCGCAGCTTCAACCATCGCGACAGCCTGAACTACGATTTCCTGGACGGCAAGCCGGCCGCGATTATCTATTTCGCGGCACCATTCTTCCAACAGGAGCGCCAGAACCACGAGATCGGCGTGTTCGCGCAGGATTCGTGGCACCTCAAGCGCCTGACTCTGAACCTGGGCCTGCGGTGGGATTACATCACCAATGGCTACCCGGAGGCGGACCTGCCGGCAGGGCTGTACGTGCCCGCGCGTCACGTCGACGCGCTCAAGGGGGTGCCCGAGTGGTCGGACTTCAATCCGCGTGTCGGCGCGGCGTTCGACGTCTTCGGCAACGGTCGTACCGCGATCAAGGTATCGATGGGCCGCTACAACCAATTGAGCCGCAGCGACCTGACCCGGCGCTTTCACCCCTTCACTTCGTCGATTAGCAGCGCCGGCCGCGTGTGGAACGATCGGAACGGGAACTTCATCCCCGACTGCGAGCTGGCGAATTTCAGCCCCAACGGCGAGTGCGAAGCGATCTCGAACCAGAACTTCGGCAAGTTCATCCCGAGCGCCACAATCTTCGACGACTCGGTCATCAGAGACAACCGCGACTTCCTCTGGGACTTCAACTCGGAAGTGCAGCACGAGGTGGTCGAAGGGCTGTCGGTAGCCGTTGGCTACAACCGCAACTGGGACGGGGCGTTCCAGGTCACCGAAAACACGCTGGTTGGCCCCGGCGACTACGACGAGTTCTGCATTACGGCGCCGCGCGATCCGCGGCTGCCCGGCGGCGGCGGAAACGAACTGTGCGGCTTCTATGACATCAAGCCACAGTTCTTCGGCCAGGGACAATTGCGCGTGACCAACAGCGCCGAGTTCGGCAAGCAGCAACGCTACTGGGATGGCTTCACGTTCAACGCGAGCGGCCGGCTGCCGAAGGGCGTGCGGATTGGCGGCGGGCTGGACATCGGGCAGAATGTCGACGACCACTGCTACACGGTCGACATCCCGAACCAGCCGGCGGGCATCACGGGCGGCCAGCTCAACGGCGGACCCAACTGCCGGATCGTCACCGCTTGGAGCGATCAGCTCGACTTCCGGCTGCGGGGCAGCGTGCCGCTGCCGGCCGGCTTCAACACCAGCTTCATTTACCGGAACACGCGAGGCGGGGTGATCGACGCCAACCTGGCCGTGCCCCGCGCGCAGATCCGCTTCGTCAGCCCGACCCGGACCGCGCCGCACAGCGCCGCCTCGGTGACGGTGCCGCTCTACACGCCGAACTCGGTGTTCGGCGATCGCTTCAATCAGCTCGACCTGGCGGTGAACAAGACGATCCGTACCGGAGGGGCGCGACTGATCGCGAGCCTGGACGTCTACAACGCGCTGAACGGTAGTTCCATCCAGTCCGTGATCAGCGCTTATGGTCCAGCGTGGCGGCGTCCGATTTCGTTCCTCCAGGCGCGCCTGCTGCGGTTCACCGGGACGCTTTCGTTCTGAGCCGGTTGAGGAGGCATCGATGAAGCGGTCACTGGTGTTCGCGCTGATTCTCTCGTTCGGCGACGCGTCTGTCGCGATGGCCGGAGAGACGTTGCTCCAGTCGGGCAAGCGCATCACCCGGCAGGTTGCGCAGGCACGGCCGGCCTCGGCGTCAATCGCCCGTGAGGCGAAACGCCTTCGAATCGACGGCGCCCTCCAGCCTGCGCTTCAGGCGCAGCCCGGCCTCGCACAAAGTGGTCTCCGGAAGCGCACGAAACTCCTGATCGCGTTCGGCGTCGCCGTGGCCTTCGGCGGCGTGGCGTATGCGATTGACCACGGCGTCGAGGACAGCACCCCGTCATCGCTTGGCCAGCGCTGAAAAGCTAGAGTGCGTACGGTGCGTACAGTTCCTAGAGTGCGTACAGTGCTTTGGTGCGAAGTGCGAAGTGCGCAGTACCAAGGGTGATGCGTGCCCGCGGAGCACGTCAAACTTTCCGCACCAAGCACCCTAGGCACCCTAGGCACGAGAGCACCGTACGCACTCTAGGAACTGTACGCACTGTACGCACTTTGGCTTACTTCCGCCGAAGAGTGCCGATCTGATCGGCCGGGAAATCTCCAAAGCCTTCGACCGTGCCATTCGGCCAGCGCACTCTCACATTGACGGCCTTGGTCTCTGCGCCGAGGCCCACGTGCACGCGCGGATCGTTGCTGGCCAGGTAGCTGTACGCCGTTCGCACCGTTCGCGTGATGGTTCGATCGCCAACGGACAGCGTGACCTCCGCGCCAAGACTGTCGCGGCCGTTTGGCTCGAGCACTCGAAACGCCAGCCAGTGTCCTCGTGCCGGCGCCACGTTGCGCAGTACATACGGCACGTGGTCGCGATTGACGACGACGATGTCGACGCCGCCGTCGTTGTCGATGTCGCCAAACGCGGCCGCGCGGCTCGAGGCGGTCAGCAAGGGCGCGGTGCCGCCGCGGGGCCGGACCTCCTCAAATCGTCCCGTACTGGATCCCCTGAACAATAAGCTCGGCTCGGCGTACGGGTCGTCACCGTACCTCTCGGCTTGCTGGCCAACCCGCCCGTTGGCTTGGTACAAATCGAGCCAGCCGTCATTGTCGAAGTCGACCCACGCCGTGCCGAAGCGGGTGAACGGCCGGCTCACGGCGCGCAGGCCCGCCGCAGCGGTCTCATCGCTGAAAAACGCGCCGTCGTTCCGGAAGAACGAGTCCGACTCGCCGTCGAGATTCACGACCAGCAGGTCTTCGTCGCCATCGCCGTCCACGTCCTTGGCGTCAACGCCCATGCCTGATTTGGCGGTCCCGTCTTCATCGACGGCGGTGCCCATCACGAGCGCCCGGTCTTCAAAGCGGCCCTGGCCCTGGTTGATCCACAACTGGTTCGGCGTTGCGTCGTTGGCAACGAACACGTCGGGCCGCGCGTCGCGATTGACATCCGAGACCACGATGCCGAGCCCATTGCCGAACGCCGCGTGCAGTCCCGCGGCCTGCGACACGTCCGTGAACGTGCCGTTGCTGTTGTTGCGATACAACACGCTGGAGAGCGGCGCATCGTAGTTGCGCGGGCTGCAGTAGTCGGGGCTGCCCATCATGCTGAAGCACTGCAGCTCGCTTGCGACCGCCCAGTTGATGTAGCGCAGCACGAACAGATCGAGGTCGCCATCCGTGTCGTAGTCCACAAACGCGGCGCTCGTGCTCCAGCCTTTTCCGGCGACGCCGGCGCCGGCCGTGGCGTCGGTGAAGCGCCCCTGGCCGTCGTTGCGGAGCAAGACATTCGGGCCGGCGTTGGTGACGAATAGATCGGGATCGCCGTCGTTGTCGTAGTCTCCCGACGCCACGCCCATTCCGTATCCGCCGACATCGGTGCCGCTGCCGGCGGTCGCGTCTTCGAACGTGCCGTCGCCGCGATTGCGATACAGGCGGTTGGGCGGATTTTTCTTGCTGCCGTCGAGCACGCTGCCGCTCTGCACCAGGTAGAGATCGAGGTCGCCGTCGGCGTCCATGTCGAAGAGCGCGGCGCCACCGCCCATGATCTCCGGTAGCAAGAATCGCTCGCCATGGCCGGATCGATGGAGCCACGTGATGCCGCGCGCGGCAGCGACTTCCTCGAACCACGCGGGGTTACCCGAGGCGACCGTCGCCGCTGCATTGCGTTCCGGCGCCGGGGCACAACCTAAAGGCAGAAGGCAAAAGGCAAAAGGCAAAAAGCAAAACGTACGAGGCAAAAGGCAAAACCGAGCAGGCGAGCACCCTTTTTGCCTTCTGCCTTCTGCCTTCTGCCTTGCGAGCATCACGGTTGGCCACCCCGTGCGGCTTCAAGCCGGGCGCGCGCGGGGGCGATGCGCGGGTTGTCGGGGCCAAGCCGCTCGGCGCGCTGCAGCGCGGCGTCGGCGTCGTCCCATTCGCGCCGCTGCACGTGGACGAGGCCGATGCCGATGAACGCGTCGGCGAGCGTCGGGTTCCTGCCGGCGGCGTACGAAAAACGGCTCATCGCTTCGCCGGCCCGCCCGGCCTCGAGCAGGATCGATCCCATCCACAGGTGCGGCTCGAGCGCGACCGGGTCGTATCGAACGGCGCGCTCGAACGCGCTCAACGCCTCGAGCGCGCGGCCGCCTCGCCACAGCGCCATTCCGACCGCGACGTGCGCGCGGCCCAGCTCTGGACTGAGCGCGACCGCCCGCTCGGCGTGGCTCAGCGCGCGCGTGTAGTCATTCATGTTGATGTACGCGCTGGCCAGCCGAAGGTGGCTCTCGAGGTTGTCCGGGTCGCGATTGAGCGCCTGCTCGAGCAGCGCGACGCCGTCGGACGCCCGCCCCACGGCCACGTAGGTCAGGCCGAGTTGGTGCATCAGCGATACGTCTTCGGGCCGCTCGCGTTGCAGCTTTTCGAGCGCCGGAACGGCTGCGTCGAACTGGCCATTCAGCACTTGTGCCGTCGCCGACTTGAGCGCCTGCGCGAAGCCCACACGGAATTCCGCCAACTGGTCGCTCCAGGGATCGGGCCAGACAGGCTCACCGGCCGAGCCGACGGCCAACGCATAGTCCGCCTCGTCTGGGCGTCCGAGGCGCTGATACGCGGTGCCCAGCAGACGCAAGGCATAGCGATCGCCGGGATGCTGCGCGAGGTAACGCTCGAGCACTTCCACCGCCTTCGCATCCTCGCGCTTGTGCAGCGCCACGCGCGCCAGGCCGACCCAGCCGCCGGGGTTCGAGGGATCGGTCGTCGTCGCCTTCTCGAAGGCGGCGCGGGCGTCATCGTCTTTCGCCGAGTCGAGAAGCCACAGCCCGCGGCGCCAGTGGGCCGGGGCATACGAACCATCGAGGGCGATCGCCCGATCAAGAGTGGCGAGGGCATCTTCCGATCGACCGCCGCGCGCGCGCGCGATTGCCAGCCGGTACCACGCGCGCGGGTTGCGATCGTCGAGCGACGTCGCATGCTCGTAGCCGCGCCCGGCGTCGGCGAACAACCCGTTCGCTTCGCAGACCATGCCCAGGGTCAGCCACTTGGCGGCCGAGCGCGCATCCTCCACGACGGCCGTCTGCGCCGTTCGGACGGCTGCGGCCACCTCGGGTGCGACGCCATCGAGCTGAATGTCCGAGACCGGCGCCTGGGCTCCGCTACAGCCCGCGATGATGAGCCACAAAAAGACGACGGCCGGGAGATGGCGTGTGCGCCACATCCCGGCCGTGAAGGTCAGACTAGGACAAACCTTAAGGTTTGTCCCCACGTTACGAGCGATCACCCTACCAATCGTACTTCAGGCCGAACCGGGCGATGCGAGGTCCGATGATCGTCGACGGCAACAGGAACGACGAGCCGCTGCCCCACGCCATGTTGGAGGCCGCGTCGGAGTTGGTGATGTTGTAAATGTCTGAGAACAGCGAGAGTTGTGTCCCCTTTACCATCTTGAAGCGCTTCTCGATTCTGGTGTCGAGCACGACGATGTTGTCCTGGCGGCGTGAATCGATCGGCTCGGTCAGGATGCGCTGGCTTCCGTAGTTGATGCCGTTGGCGGTTCCGGCCTGGAAGGTGCGGCCGAACGGCTGGCCCGACTGGACTCGCAGAGCCGGGGTGAACACGATGTTCCATTTGGCCTGATAGGAGCCGTTCAGTTTGAACGTCCAGGTGCTGAAGTTGTAGCGCCCCTCGTCGGTGTTGATGAAGTCGTTCTGTGTACTGGGAGCCTGCAGCGAACGCAGGTTGTTCCCGAAGTATCCGTTATCGTTGTCGCGGTTCAACCGGATGGAGCCAGAGGCCGAAAGCGACCAGGCCCCTGACTGGCGTTTCGTCGCGCTGTATTCCAGCGTGTGGAACTCACTGATGCCCGGTAGGTTCGTGCGTGTATTCAACACCGGGAACCCCGGCACCAGTCGCGCCGGCTCCAGGTTGAAGCCAGGAATGTTTGGACCATCGTCCGCATTGCCGAGGATTCCGTCGATGCCGGGATCGCGAATCGTGGTCGGCACGTTGTAGGCCGACAGCGGGCGATTGACATTGACGAGCACGTTGAGGTTGCCGATGCTGCGATACACGTAACCAAGATGGACGGCGAATCCGGGCATGAGCTCGTGCTCGAAGAAGGTCGCCACCTCGCGGGTGTATTGCTCTTTGAGGTTCGGGTCCAGAGCGGCGCTGCCGAGTCCGCCACGCCGTGTGATGAGCACGCCCTCTTCACCGCGCTCCCAAAGGCCACTGCCGTTGACATCCGCCCAGCCATATTGTTCAAACCAGTCCGGCGAGTTGTCGTTGGTGTCTTGCGAGATGGCCGTGCCTGGATTCCACCAGAAGTTGCCGTAGTTGAACTTCAGCACGGTCTTGCCGGCGCCGGTCAGGTCGTAGACGACGCCGATGCGCGGCGCAAACGCGTTGAACGTGACCACGTTGTCGACGGCCGCAAATTTGACCTGCGTGGTGTTGAACTTCCCAACCGGTGGGCCCTCCTGTTCGGGCTTGAAGGTGTGGTACTTGTCGTAGCGAAGGCCGATGTTGAACGTGAGCCGGCCCCCGACCTGATAGGTGTCCTGCGCGAAGAAGCCATCCGTCCGGAGCCCGTTCTCGGACTTCGACGGCGTCTTGAACAGGTAGACTTGTGCGGGCGCGTTATTGTTCAGAATGTGCAGCACGTCGCCCGGGACGTTGCCCTTCCCCCCGTCGCCGCGGATGAACGTGCCGGTCTCGCGGAACCACTCGCCTCCGACCTTGAAGTTGTGACTGCCGCCCCAACCCTCTTTGAAGTAGCTCACCGAACCCAGCACTTGATTGCGCCTGAGAATGTTGAACCACCCATCCCGGTTGCCCCCTCGTACGAGGAAGTTGCCGATGTCCTGAAATGCCGGCGTTTCCGTGTACCGGTAGTTGGGCCAGATGTACCCGAACTGTCCGCCGCGAAGCTCAAAAAATATCTTGTCGTTGACGACGCTATCCCACCCGGACTTGTAGGTGTGGCCCCAGTACTGCTGCCGCCACGTCGAGTCCGCCTCGTTGTGGCGCGCCGAGAGGGCGCCGACCGCAAACGTGTCCATGCGATTAGGCTGGAGCTTCCGTCCGCCCTGGGCATAGCCGGTGAGCTTGTTGTTCTGGTTGACCGCATAGGTGGCCTTGCCCGTGAAGTTTCGCAGTCCGGTCTCGAACGCCTTCACGGGGAAATTCGGCAGCAGCGACTTGATGTTCTGGTCGCGCGCCGAGAAATACCACCACAGCTTGTCCTTCTTGAGATACCCGCCGATGTCGGCGTTGGCGTCGTGATAGCTCTCCATGCGATTGAGGTCGGATGGCACGAGGTTGCCGCAGCGGCCACCCGGACACAGCGCCGTGAACGAGTCGTCTATATTTCGGGCCTGGATGCTGCTGTTCTGATAATCGGCGTAGAGCTTGCCGTGATAGGCATTGCCGCCCGACTTCGCGATGAAGTTTGACCACACGCCGGCCCACGGCATCTCCGCCGTGTTGCCGCCCGCGTTGATCGAGACCTCGTCAATGGCACCGTAATCGTAGTAAAAACCCGCCGCGCCGGTGTTTTCGGTGTTGACGATCCCCTCAACCATCGGGCGGTGCTGGTCCGACTTGGTGTCGTAGGCGGAGTAGCCGGTCTGCGTGCCAGCGGCGCTACCCGCAACGTCGATGCGCGACAGTTGAATGGCTGGGGCGGAGGCCAATATGGTCCAGAAATCGCGCGCATTAGGAAGGGCCGCCAACCGCTCCTGGCTGTAGCTCGTCGCCGACGTCGTCGACGTGACGTCGACGACCGGAGACGCCCCGGTGACCGTGACGGTCTCCTGGAGCGACGCCACCTTCATCTCGGAATTGAGCGTCGCCGTGAACCCGAGTCCGACGACCACGCCCTCGCGAACCACCGTGCCGAACCCGGTCAACTCGTAGGTGACCCTGTAGGTGCCGGGCGGGACCGCCGGGATGCGGAACGTGCCGTCAGTGCCGGTGACGGCAGTGCGGCTCCCCTGCATCGCGGGACTTCCTATGGTGATGGAAACGCCGGGCAGCGCAGCGCCCGATTCGTCTGTGACCCTCCCGTTGATTGCGCCCGTCGTCGAACTGACGGTCTGGGCCGCGGCCCCCGTTGCTGTCACAAAGGCCAATATCACGCCGAACGCCAGAATCCTCACGCGCCTCATGGTGCCTCCCGAAATGCAGAGCAACCGAACACAGGGCACCTCCTCAAAGGGGGTGCCCACCCAAACTGCGACGAACGGAAAACGAAGACGGCGGCTGACGACGCTATGAAGAAATGTGGATTATCGCGCGAAGTCTAGCGGGATTGGCGGCGGCATTCAACAAAGAAAAAAGGGGGGCCTAGAGGGCATTGAGCACTTCCTGCGCGCCGACGAGGGCGAACAGGGCCAGGATGGCGATGAGCAGGGCGTTCGTCACAAGAGAATTGTGCGGCACCGGCTCGTTCCACTTCACTTTGTTGTTCAAGTAGAGCAGTGTCGCGGCCAGGAACGGCACGAACAGGCTGCCGACGATTGTGTAGATGACGATAATCAGGATCGGCCGGCCGGTGAAGGCAAACGGGATCGGCACCAGCGTGATGAAGGCGAGCGCGATCCGGTACGGCGTGCTCGTCACCTTGACGATATCGCGGCGCTGCTCCGTCGGCATCTGCTTGAGGATGCCGTAGAAGTCGGCGTAGAGATACGGCACGCTTTGCCACACGCCGAGCAGCGACGCGAACACCGCCGCCCAGAAGCCCGCCGAAAACGCGAAGCGGCCGAACGGGCCGAGCAGCGCGCCGAGCGCCGCCGCCATCTTCGGCACCGCCTCGGCATCGCGCAGCGGCACGCTCGCGGTGAAGAACGCGTCGCTGGCAATCAGCATGATCGAAATACCGAATAGCGCCGTGAAGATGTAGGCCACGGCAATGTCGCCGCGCACGTAGGAGAGAAACCCCGCGCCCTTCATGTTCTCTTCGCGCATCCAGTAGTTGTACGACAGCATCGTGATCGAGCCGCCGACGCCGCCGATGAGCGACAGCACGTAGGTGCCGCTGCCGAGTGGAATGGTAGGGAGCACCAGGCCCGCCGCGGCCACGAGGGGACTGTGCAGCGTGAGCACCGCGCAAATCAGGATGCTGAAGGCCATCACGCCCACGAGGATCTTCATCAGCTTTTCGAAGTTGCCGTAGCCGCCGAAATAAACGAACACGAATCCAATCAGGGTGTGAATCACCGCGCCGCCCGATTGCGGAATGATGCCGCCGGTCAGGTTGGCGATGCCGAGGCCGGTCGCGTTGGTGAGGGCCGCGCTGACCGCGACGGTCCAGATGATCAGGTAGGCGCCGAAGTACCACTTCACCCACGGCGGCAGGTGCTCCGCCCAGCCCTCGAGCGCGGTCTTGCCGGTGGCCAGCTGCCAGCGCGCGATGCCTTCGCTCAGGACGAATTTGAAGAACGCCCCCGCGGCGATCGCCCACAGCAGCACCACGCCGTAGCGCGCGCCGCCGACGGTCGCCGACACGACGTCACCGGAGCCGATGCCGGTGGCCGCGACGACCAGGCCGGGGCCGGCGAGTTTCAGAAAGCTGTACGAAGATGGCTTCTGTTCGGCCACGCCGCGGATTATGACCTAGGACACCGAAGCCGTGATGAAAAATGCAGCTGAGCCGGTTGATCAATCTGCGTCATCGGTGGCCGGGCGCCGCGTCCGCGCTTTCTTGATCTGCGCGTGCTTCTTCTTCGTGGCGAGCCGCCGCTCGCGCGCGGCGGCGGTCAGCGCCGTCGGCTTCCGCTTCTTCGGCGGGATGGAGGCGCGCTGTATCAGATCGACGAGGCGCTCCCGTGCGGCGGCGCGGTTCCTGGCCTGCGTGCGGTGAGCGCGGCTGTCGATCAGCAGCACCCCTTCGGTCAACGCGCGCCGGCCGGCGAGCGTCTTCAGCCGCGCCTTCACGTCCTCCGGCAGGTCCGAATTGTTGATGTCGAACCGCAGCTCGACCGCAGTGGCCACTTTGTTGACGTTCTGGCCGCCGGGTCCAGACGCGCGGACGAAGCGTTCCTCGACCGTCAGCGGGAAGCGGAGGGCGGTAAAGAGAATGGCCATGGATCCAGTCTGGAACTTCGACAAGATTAAGCAAATGGCTTGTCGATGGATGGGCTGGGTTGCGAGAAGTACTTCGCGCCCTCATCGGTCACATATAAACAATCTTCGAGCCGAATGCCGAACTCGCCGTAGATCGCAATCATCGGCTCGTTGCTGAAGCACATCCCGGGTGCGAGCGGCGTCTTGTTGCCGCGCACGAAGTTGGTCCACTCGTGTCCGTCGAGGCCGATGCCGT
>JAUSDY010000160.1 GCA_030650395.1 Acidobacteriota bacterium
TGAAGATCGAGGTCGATTACGACAACGTCGATTACGACTACACGATCGAGTACGTGATCTTTCTCGGCGAGCCGGTCGACTACTTCGCGCCGGGTGTGCAGCGTCCACTGCTTGTCGCGCTGCCCTACGACCGTGGCTGACGATCTCCCCGCGCCGTTCGATCCGCCGAAGGAGTGTTGCATCTTCGTGCCGGGGCACCCGAACCTGCTGCCGGGTTGGGCGTGCGGCGCTTGTCAGGAGTCGGGGCCGCGCACCTATAACGGACTCCAACGCACCTTTTGTAAGAAGTGCGGGCACAAGCGCTGTCCGGCCGGCGGCGGCTTTCGCAATCTCGCGGGCGACGAGCCGATTCACTAAGTAGACGGCCGGAACAGCGTGCCGGATGCTGCTTTCATGACGAGCGGCATGAAGGTTGGGCTGGGGCTTCTCGCTGCGGCGGGTGTGCTGTTCGTCGCGAAGACGGCGTCGGCGGCGTCTGGAACGTCGTCGACGGGTGAGGGCGCGACGAACGGCGGCGCACCGCCCACACCTCCGACGGGGCCGTCTTCGCAAGCGCAGAAGGATGCGCTCGACGCGCAGAAGGCGACGGCTGTTTTCAGCTTGGCGCTGTCTACGGGCGGGTCGGCGTTGGTTTGGTTCACGGAAGGCGCGGCGGCTCCCTACGTTGGATCAATCGGCGGTGCGGTGGCGGCGTCGTGGTCGCAGCTTTCGATGCGGGACAAGGCACGAGTCTTTCGTGGGGAGACTTCGTAATGTCGGCGCTGTCGGATTTGAAAAAGGCCGGGCACGTCGGTGAGTGGGTGTACAAGCGCATGAAGGCCGAGTGGGCGAATCGTAAGCAGGCGCTTTGCCGGAACGCCGACAAGGTCTACGCGAAGCTCAAAGAGAAGGGCGCGGAGCTTCCTTCGCAGAGCAAGTGGGATGGCCTTTCCTGCGATCAGAAGATGGGCTTCATCGCGGCGCTCGGCCCATACGGCACCGCGCTGCTTCTTGCGGGTGCGCTTGTCGGTGGATTCGTGACCGGTGCGGCGGCCGAGACGGCGAAGTACGCGAAGGCGGCGGCGAAAAGCATCGGGGTGTCGGGTGCGGCGAAGAGCTTCGCGGACGCGGTCAGCGGTGCGACGAGCGGCGTTCACGTCTCGGTCGGTGGCAAGAAACTTTTCGGTCTTCGACTCAACGGAATTGCAAATCCCCAGGAGATGCCCGCGATGCGACCTACGATGGATGTGGATTTCGGTTACCTCGGCAATTTCGGCTCGGTGCGCACTGGCGGCGGATCGCAGACGCGTGGCAATCTCGGCGGACTCGGTGGGCCTGCGGGTCCGGGCTCCGGCACGGGCGAGACTTCGTGGTCGAGTTATCTCCCCTCGTTCGATCAGGCGCTCAAGGCGTACACGACGGTCACCGCGAAGCCGACGACGGCCCCGCGTGCACCGTCGCCGATCTCGGTGACGAGCGGTGGCGGGCGTGTTGCGCCGCAGGCGGGTGCGGCGCTTCCTTCGTGGGCGCTTCCCGCGGCGGGGCTTCTCGCCGTCGGCGGGCTTGTCTACGTGCTCGTTTCGAAGCGACGCTAGACTGACGGAACGCTGGGGCTCAGTCTCTTTTCATGGCGAAGCGTCGGCGTTCTCGCGGTTTCATGGGTCTCGGTGTGCTTCCCGTCGTCGGGCTGGTGACGTTGCCGAAGCTCGCGCTTCTCGCAGGTGGGCTCTTCGCGGCGTGGAAGGTGCGCGGTGCGAAGGCGTCTCCGGCGGCGGCGACAGAGTCGGTGCCTGGGCGGGTGGTCCCGTCGTTCACGATGGGCGACCGCGTTGCG
>JAUSDY010000168.1 GCA_030650395.1 Acidobacteriota bacterium
CTCATCGTCGAGCAGATGCGGATGGGCAAGTCGCCGAAGGATGCCGGCATGGAAGCGCTGCGGCGGATCCAGAAGAACACCGTCGAGAAGCGCCTGCTGAATGCGCGCGGGCTCCCCAACTTCGGCATCAACTTCTACGTCGTCAACAAGAAGGGTGAGTACGCCGGCGTGTCGATGTACGGCGCGACGTATGCGGTGTGCACCGAGAACGGGCCGCAGACGCTGCAGTGCGAGCCGCTGCATCCCGGCCGCGCAACGGATTAGGCCCATGTCCAAGAAACTCTTCTTCCCTGCCGTCGCCGCCTGGCTGGCGGTCATCGTGCTGTTCTCAGTTCAGCATCCGTCGGCACAAGGTCGCGGCGGCGCGCCGGTCACGCTTCCCGATGGCGCCGGCAGAGACCTCGTGCAGACCGCGTGCAGCAAGTGCCACGGCCTTGGCCTGATTGCCAATGGATTCGGCTACACCCGCGACGGCTGGGACCAGCTGATTGGCTCGATGGTCGCGCTGCCGGCGCCCGACCGCACCGTCATTGTTGGTTACCTGGCGGCAACCTTCCCTGAGAAGAACCGGCCGAAGTCCGTGATCGTTCCCGGGAAGGTCGCGGTGTCGATCAAAGAGTGGATCGTGCCCTCGTTGGGATCGCGGCCGCACGATCCGCTGTCGACACCCGATGGCGCCATCTGGTGGACGGGCCAGTGGGCCAACGTGCTCGGCAAGGTCGATCCGAGGACGGGCGACCTGAAGGAGTTCCCGCTCAAGACGCCGGGGTCGGGCCCGCACGGGCTCGCGAACGACAGCCAGGGCAACATCTGGTACACGGGCAACTCGAAAGCGCTCATCGGCAAGCTCGATCCGCGCACCGGCGAGGTCACCGAATACCCGATGCCCGATCCGGCAGCGCGCGATCCGCACACGCCGCTGTTCGACAACAACGGGTTGCTGTGGTTCACGGTGCAGCAAGCCAACATGGTCGGCACGCTCGAGCCCAGGACCGGCGCGATCAAGCTGATCACGATGCCGACACCGCGCTCGCTTCCGTACGGGATGGTGTTCAGCTCCGCGGGCGAGCCGTTCATCGTTTTGTTCGGCACCAACAAAGTCGCGAGCATCGATCCGAAAACCATGGCGGTGAAGGAGTACCTGCTGCCGAATGCGGACTCGCGTCCGCGCCGCATCGCCATTACGAGCGACGACGTGATCTGGTATTCGGATTATTCGAGAGGCTTCCTCGGCCGGCTCGATCCGAAGACTGGCGACGTGAAGGAGTACGCGTCGCCGAGCGGCCCGAAGTCGCAGCCCTACGGCATTACCGCGCTGAACGACGTGATCTGGTACAGCGAGTCCGCGGTCAGCCCGAACACGCTGGTGCGCTTCGATCCGAAGACCGCGCAATTCCAGTCGTGGGCCATCCCTTCTGGCGGCGGCGTGGTGCGCAACATGATGCCGACGAAGGACGGCGATCTCGTGATGGCGTGCAGCGGTGTCAACCGCATCGCCCTCGTCGACATCAAGTAGAAAAGGGGTTGGGCGAGCAGATCAAGTTCGAGCCGATCGGCTGGTAAATGCAACCACGAAGGTTACGAAGGGCATCTTCGTGGTTGCCTTAAGGCAGGCGCTCGGTGACCACGTTTTCACCGCGCATGAATCTCTCGCGATCGCTGAGCTGCCACGCGCTGGTGCGGTGCGTCGTACCTGCGCTGACCGCGGGCGGCCAGTCGAGTGCCGCCTGCGGCACGCTCGCGAACTTCGCGCGGAAGGGTTCCAGCTCCCAGGCATCGAGCACGAACCACACGGGCCGCTTCGCCGTTTGGAGCGCCCCGAGCGCGCGCAGTAGATCCTCAGGTGATGCGGCATCCCATCGAACGATAGGACGGCTGGTGTAGTAGCGCATCGACCCGCTCTGCTCGCCCGACACGATCACCGCGTCAGCCGGAATCGACGCGCCCAGGTGTCTGCCCAGTTGCACGATTCGGCGATGCTGATCCTTCAAGGCGAACGCATCGAGCACCCGGGCATTGGCAAGGCCCGCGGCCGCGATGGCGAGTCCCACCGCCAACGTGACCGCGGCGCGCGCCGACGCCGGAAGGCCGGCGACCATCCGGGCGACCACGACCCCAATGAATAGCGAGCCGATTGCGAGTGCCGGCAGCAGAAAGCGGACGTACGACCAGTCGTCGAACACGGCATAGACGAGATACGCCGCAACGACGAAGGCCGCGAACGTCGCGAGCGCCCATGCCCGCCGATCGCGCCGCGTCAGCCAGGCGCCAATCGGTGCAAGCACCAGGATTGGCGCGGTGGCCACAAGCGTGCGCCAATAGAACTGCGCGTTCGGACGGATGTTGGCGAACGCGAAGAGCTCATCTACGGCCCCGTAACCGGACCGTAGCGGCGAACCGTACCATCGCCATTGCAGCCACAACAGCGCCAGACCGGCAAGCGCGACGGGAACAGCGAACGCGATGGCGTGACGGACGCGAGTGCTCACGAGCACGAGCGGCACGATCGCCAGCGGTGCGAGGTTGGGACGAATCAGCACCGCGATTGCAGACGCGACACCGGCGGCGAACGACAAACCTAAAGGTTTGTCGCCACCTGAAGGTTTGTCGCCACCTGAAGGTTTGTCGCCGCGTGAAACAACTAGCAACCAACATACCATCCACGCGGCCGTGACCGGCACGTCGCTCATCGGCTGAACTGATTGGAAGATGAAAACCGGGAGCACGGCCAGCACCAGTGCGCCAACAATAGCGGCGACGCCGCCGGCCAGGCGCCTCGCGATCATGCCGGTTGACCACACCGCGATCGCCGCCGATACGGCCACGACCCAACCCGCAGCCACGGCGCCGCCGGCCCAATGCGGAATCGCCATCAGCAGCGGCAGGCCGGGCGGGTAGGTCGGCGACTGCAACCCTTCGAGTGCGCCGGGTCTCCATCCGAGCGGCGACGTCAAACCGGTTTGCCACCCGCCGACGATCGAGGCGAGCGTGTCGAGATACACCAGCCGGCCCTCTGTGAAAAGCTTCGCCTCGCTGACGTAGCCGGATGCATCGGCGCCCGCCGCGGCGAAGGTCGCGAACAGGGCCGCGACGGCTCCGCTTGCAATCGCGATCGAGACGGTGATCGCGGGCGAACGGCGATCGAGCAGCCGCCAGGCTGCATCGAGATCGGGTGAGACGCTGTTGGATCTGCGCGCGAAAAAGTACCAAGAAGCCAGCGCGGCAAGCGCGGCGAGTGCGGCCGGCAGCGGGGATCGGGCGGAAAGACGAAGGCCGCCGACGGTGACTCGAAAGCCACCGCTGACGGCCAGTAACACGGCGACGATGAAGGAACCCGCCGCGACGGCGAGAACCCGCCTTCGCCAAAGGCTACGTCGGGCAAGGGCCGCTTGGGTCAACCTACCGCTTCGGGATCGTCCAGAAGTAGACCTTGCGGCCGTCGACGTCCAATTCCTTCTCGGGCTTCCACGAGCCCATGTCGAAGGCATGCGACACGATGCGGGTGCCAGGCTTACACTCTTTCATCAGCTTCGGCATCAGCTTGACGTTGAGCGACGGCAACAGGTAGAGCGTGATCACGCTGGCGCCGCTCAGGTCCTGCTCGAACAAGTCGGCGTGCACGACCTTGACGAGATGGCCGACGTTGTTCTTCGTGACGTTCTCGTTGGCTTCCTTGATGCGCTCGGGATCGATGTCGAAGCACACGCCCTTGGCGCCGTACTTCTTCGCGGCAGTTACCGGGATGCGGCCGTCGCCGCAGCCGAGGTCGTAGACCGTGTCGTTCTTGGTCACACCGGCGACCTGCAGCATGGCTTCGACCACCGCTTCCGGCGTCGGCATAAAAATCACGTCGGGACGGCGCGAGGGTGCAGCGGCCTGTGCGAGCGCTTCGGTAGCGCCGGCCAGACCGACGACGGCCAGGGTAACGGCCAGGGCGAAATTACGATTACGCATCTGAAGCAACCTCCTGAATTCGTGAAGTCACAGTATAACGGTTACTGATGATTCGCTGGTTTCGCATCGTCGCCACGCTGCTGCTGGCGGCGGTGATCGTGTTCGCCACCGCGCGGTGCCGGCCGGTCGATTCGACCGCCGAGCGCGATCGCGACACGCCGCCCCGGCCACTGCGCGCGGCATGGTTGCCGGACGAATCCCTTCACGTAGGCGCGGGCACCGACTACCCCTTTGGACTCGCGCTGTCTCCGGATGGCCGGCAGCTCGTCTATCCGGCGACGCGAGCAGGCGCGGTCGCCTTATGGCTGCAGAGCCTGAGCACGAACGAAACGCGCGCGCTTCCGGCAACCGACGGAGCCTCGGCACCGTTCTGGTCGCCAGACGGCACGCGCGTCGGCTTCTTCGCGGCCGGCCGGATCCGTGCGATCGAGTTGGCCAACGGATCGATGACGGACCTGACGGAGGCGCGGTCGGGACGAGGCGCGGCGTGGAACGCTGCCGGCGACCTGGTTTTTGCGGCCACCGGCGAAGGCGGACTGACGCGCCGTGGGCCGGACGGCGTGACGAGCAGCCTCACGACACCCGATGCGGCGCACGGCGAATCGTCGCATCGCTGGCCGGCGTTCTTACCGGACGGACGTCACGTCGTCTTTTTTGTGCGCGCCACGGAGCGATCGCGCGGCGGGATCTGGATCGCCTCGCTCGATAAGCCGTCGGAGCGGCGACGCCTGATTGCCGCAGACGGTCAGGCCATCGTCTCGGACAACACGCTGCTGTATGTCAACGACGTCGCGTTGATGGCGCAGCCGCTGGACCCCGCGGCGTGGACGACGGTGGGTCGAGCCGAGCTCGCGGGATTGAATGTGGGCCGCGGCCCGCTCGATCAGGTATTTGCGACGGCGTCGCCCGAGGTGTTGATCTACGGGCCGCCGGGCAGCACGCTGCGCGAGCTGCGATGGACGGCGCGTGATGGCTCGGCGATCGGCGGGATGGGCGAGCCGTTGGATGCGTGGGACCTGCGCCTCTCGCCCGAAGGCACGCGCGTCGCGACGACCGAGCTCGATCCACAGACGCGGACGCTCGATGTCTGGGTCCGCGAGCGGTCGCAGCCGGTGCCGAGGCGTCTGTCGATCTCGACCGACGCTGATGAGAGCGGCGTGTGGTCGCCCGACGGCAACCGCATCGCATGGGTAGCGGCCCGACGCAAGGTTGCGATTCGCGGCGCGGGCGCGGTGCTGCCCGAACAAGTGGTGGCGGCGTTCGAGCCACCGATCCGGGTGTGGGACTGGTCGCGCGATGCCGGCTTCCTGTTGATCGGTCGCACCGCCGCCGACACCCGTGACGATTTGTGGGTCGTGCCGCTGGTGGAAGGCATTCCAGAGAGGCCGTATGCCGCCGCGGCGTTCAACCAGGTCCATGGCGTGTTCGCGCCGGACGGTCGGTCGATTGCGTACGCGTCGGACGAGTCGGGCCAGTTCGACATTTACGTCGATACGTTTCCCAAGCCAGGCTCGCGCCTCCGCGTCACGACCGCGGGCGGGACGGAGCCGCGCTGGCGAGGCGATGGACGAGAGATCTATTTCCGCCGCGGCACCGAAGTGCATGCCGTCGCGATCTCAGGCAAGGACGTCGGCGCGAGTGAGCGACTGTTCGATGCCGGCGCAACCATTCGCTCGTACGATGTCACGGCGGATGGGAAACGGTTCCTCTTGAACCTGCCCGCAAGCAGCTCTGCCCCGAGAGCAGCCACACTCGTCGTCAACTGGCGAGCCAAGACATCACAGGGCAACAGGGAAACACAGCAGCGATGAAGATTGCGACGTGGAACGTCAACGGCATTCGCGCCCGGCAGGGTCAGCTGCTGGAGTGGCTCACTGCCGAACAACCGGATGTCGTCTGCCTGCAGGAGATCAAGGCGTCGATCGATCAGTTGCCGTTCGAGCTGGTCGATGTCGAGGGCTACTGGAGCTACTGGCACGGCGGCAAGGGCTACTCGGGCGTCGGCCTGCTGCTGTCGAAGTCGCTGGTTGGCGCGCTGCCGGCGTGCACGCACCCCGGCTTCGACTTCGAACAGCGCATCGTCTGCGCCACCGTGCCGTCACCCGCCATCGGTGGGGGCAATCCTAACGGTGGGGGCAATCCTTTAGGTTTGCCCATCACGATCGCGTCGGTCTACGTCCCGAATGGCGGCAAGGACTTCGAGGCCAAGCTCGGCTTCCTCGATGCGCTCGATCGATTTGCCGCGGAGGCGGCGGGCGCGGGCCGCGCGCTGATTCTGTGCGGCGACTTGAACGTCGCTCGTGAAGAGCGCGACATTCACCTCAAGCTGCGCAAGCCCAATCAGATTGGCGCCAGGCCCGACGAGCGCGCGTTGCTCGAGCGCATCATCTCGCGCGGGCTGGTCGATGTCGGGCGCACGCTCGATCCCGACAACGACAACCTGTTCACGTGGTGGGCGCCGTGGCGGCAAATGAAAGAGCGCAACATCGGATGGCGAATCGATTACGTGCTCGCCTCCACGCCGCTCGGTTCGCTGGCTAAGACATCAATGGTGCAACGCGGAATCGGCTCGAGCGATCACGGCCCCGTCGTCGTGACCTTTGACATTTCGAGTTGAGGCAGCGAGGCGCGGCTGTGACGCGGAGAGAGGTTGCTTTGAGAAAAAGCGGTGAGCTGACGTGGCGCTTCATGAGCTGGGCCCAACGCTTTTTGCTCAAAGCAACCTCTTGTCGCGTAGCGGGGCCGGCTGCAGCGTCACGCGAGGAACCATCGTCAATTCACGACGGCCTGGTAAACCCACTGGCGCGACACGCCGTGCAATTCGCTCACGGTGCGGAAGGTCGGCGCTTGATGTTGGATCATGCCGATGAAGGCGAGATCTGCGACCGGGTCGATCCAGAACCAGCTGCCGGCGATGCCCCACCACCAAAAGGTTCCGTTCGAGACCGGCTCGCCCGCGATGGCGGCGTCGAGCATCACTGACAAATCCATTCCCCATCCCGTGCCGGCCCGCATGGTCTTCAGCGGCTCGGGCAGGACGTGGTTGGTGCGCATCATTTCGACGGTGCGCGGCGCGAGCAGGCGCGCCTTGCCGAACTGACCGCCGCCGAGCAGCATCTCGCAGAAGCGCGCGTAGTCGGCCGCGGTCGAGAACAAGCCGCCGCCGCCCGAAGCGCCGACGGGTGGAACGGTGGGATCGCCGCGGTCTTCAGGTGAGGTCAGCTTGCCCTCCGCATCTTCGCCGTGCACCAACGCAAGCCGCGACATTTTGTCCTTCGGCACGTAGAAGCCGGTGTCTTTCATGCCGAGCGGATCGAAGATTCGCGTCTTCATGAAATCGGCGAGCGACAGACCCGAGAGTTTTTCGACGATGTGGCCCTGGACGTCAACGGCGATGCTGTACGACCAGCGCGTGCCCGGCTGTGTCAGCAGCGGAATCTTGGCGACGCCTTCGACCATCTGCTGCAGCGGTGCGCGGCCTGACAAGAGGTTGGCGGATCGGAACATTTTGTCGACGGGGCTGGTGGCGCTCAGGCCGTATCCCAGTCCACCGGTATGGGTCATCAGCTCGCGCATCGTGATCGATCGGCGCGCCGGCTCGGTCTTCATCGTGCCGTCGGGATTCTCGCCGGCCAACACCTGCAGCTTCGAGAACTCGGGCACGTAACGCGACACCGGATCGTCGAGGCGCCACAAGCCTTCCTCGAACAGCATCATCATCGCCACGCCGGTGACCGGCTTGGTCATCGAGTAGATGCGGAAGATCGAGTCCTTGTCGATCGGCTCGGGCTTGCGGATGTCCTTCTTGCCGTTGACGGTGACGTTGACGGTCTTGCCGTGCCGCGTGAGCATGGTTACCGCTCCCGCGATCCTGCCGCTATCGACCATCTTCTTCATGGCGGCATCGAGGCGCTTCAGCCGATCCGACGAGATGCCGACCGATTCCGGCGTCGCCATCGCGAGGTCGCGCACGCCTTCGGCGGCGACGAGAACCGGGCGAGGCGCGCTCGCGAGGGCGATCAGGCTGAGGCAGGCGACGACAAGGCTGGCGGCAAGGCGGGAGTTCGATCTCAGTGGCACGGTGTGTCTCCTATTCGGAGCGCATTCTACCGTGTCATGTGGCGGCAGAAATACAGCTTCACGCGGCCAGCAACCTGCCACTCGCTGCGCCAAATGAGTCCGCTATCCTGCGGGGCCTCGCAGGCGTATTGCGCTATCGAGACCGGCCTATCATGCGCGCGTTCTGGAGGACTGGCGGCGCAAGCGGCGCAGCCACATTGGTTTCGGGTCAAATTGAATCCCACTGGCCGAGGCGCTACACTGCAACCCGGGTGCGAGTAATTGGTTACAGAGTTGAGCCGACTACTCGTTAGGCGGTCTCGGCTAGGCCAAGGCTTCTCAGTATCGCTACTTGTTCATCGGAAGGAGTAATCATGATCGCAAGGCCGGGGAGAATACTCGCGATCGTCGTTTCTTGCATGGCTGCGACGGCACCCAGCTATGCTCAAGGTCAAAGCTGCGGCGCCAAAGCCGACAGTAAGCGTTTCCGGAAGTCGAATGATGATCTTCGACACAACCGTGGGTGTGTTTCTTGTCGATAACAACACGGGCCGGGTGTGGCGCTACACACAGCTGACACTCTCGGACAGCGATCTTCAGCCGTATGTTGACACCGAAGAGACCCTCAAGTCTTTACAGCTCGGTCGCGACCTCACGCCTCAAGAGCGTTCCGAGATAAGGCAATCGGTTCGCGAGAGACGCCAGGCCGCAAACAACCCATGCGAGGGCACCCGAGCATGTTTTCTTGAAGTCGATAGGGCCAAGTTAACTGTGGACGGCTGGACCTCCGAAGTCGTTAAGAAGCAGTAGCATGGAATCCTTCAATCAGCGACTGCAGAGACTGGTGTCGGGGACTCCGGACGAAGTCTTTTTCACGATTCTCAATTCCATTTCGAACTTTGCATTGCCGCAGTTGGTGGATGCCACTCGAGCTGGTTTTCACCGGCTCGCTCTCCTGGGCGTGCATTCGGTCATTCAAACTGTAGGTGAACAGATCTATGGCCTGAAGGGGGATAAGGCCACGACGTTCTACCTGACTCATTTTGTCGACGGAGAGCATCCGGATACGAAATTCTCGGCGATCGCAACCGATCTCCACACATTGCGAAACGTTCACGCACACCGATGGTCATCGCGACTTAACCACCAAGTCGGCCTCGACGCGAGTGTCAATCAGGGTTGGTGGCGCGATGAGGCAGGTCTCCATATCAATCCGGTCGTGTTCGTCGAACATGTAGCCGCTGGTTTTGCCGCGGACACTGCGATGTGGCGAATGCCTCGGGAGTTGAGCGAACTGAACAGACTAGTCAGGAAGTACGCGTTTCTGCGGCAGTGGCTGGAACTCGACAGAGGCGAATTGGCTCAGGCTCTCAAAAGGTTGGAGGCCTCCCGCGATCTTGTAACAGCGCTGGCTGACGAGAAGCGTGTTCGGGAGTTGATCGCACGCGAATTTGAAGCTGCCGCCTAACCCCGCGATGGAGCCGGCGGCGCGGGTTCCATCTGGCGCGCCGCGGCTCATCGCGAACGTTAGACTGCTGAACGAATTCGAGAATCAGATTGCGAAGACAACATTGCCGAAAAGACCCGTGCGTGAGATCATCCGCTTATGCCATCGAGTCCTCTAAGCGAACTCCTCAAGCTCCCCGCTGGTGACCGGGCGGATCTCGCAATGGCGCTCTGGGACAGCCTCTCCGATGCGCAGCGCGAAGCCGAGTTCGAATTGACTGACGAGCAGCGTGCGGAACTGGATCGCCGATGGGCTGAACATGTGGCCAATCCCGACTCCGCGATTCCCTGGTCGGACGTGCGGGCCAAGTTGTTGGGGTAGGCGTGTCCCGGCGAGTTGTCTTCCGGCCCCAAGCCGTAGACGACGGACTTGAAGCGCGCGAGTGGTATGAGTCACGACGTCCTGGTCTCGGGAAGGAGTTCGGCGAAGCGATTGACGCGCTGATCAGCCGGGTAGTAGCCAACCCTCTCCTGTTTCAGCGAGTCCACATCGAAACCCGCCGGGCTGTTCTAACGAGGTTTTCGTACGCCATCTATTTTCGACCCACCGACGACGAGATTGTCGTGCTAGCCATTCACGGACGCCAAGATCCGTCTCGCTGGAGAGCACGTTCATGAGTTGTAGCCGACAGTTCCGAATCTTCTCAATTGTCACGCGGTCTAACGAATTAAGGATTCTTGTCGCGCGACAGCCGCGACAAAATCCTGGGTTGGACTGAATCCGCGTTTCGGTGGTGGTGCCTTGGAGTTTGAATGGCCGCGACCGTGCGTGTGGCGGTCTCAGCGGGTGATCGAGACGCGGGGGGCGTGCTGCGGAGTGCGCCATCGCCGTGGGTATGCCACCTCCATGATGATCGTGGACGCCCGGATCCCGGTCAAGACGTCCTGCCGCCTGGTCTCAGGCACACGACCACGTCCACGTGCGCGGCGCACGTCGCCGACCGGCGATCGTGTGGTCGAACCACGGTTCACCGTCATGGAGGCACCTTTCGCTCGGGGCGCACCAGCGCGATCAGCGTGAGGGTGCCCGCGTGACACAGCGGACAGACGATCGGGGCGGGAGCCCCGCGTGTCGTCGTGGGTGTCGCGGGTGACTCGGCTGCGATCGCGGTGGCGTGCGCGGTATCCAGGAGGGTGCGGGCGTGGTCGAGATCCGCGCGCCGGGTGGCACTCCAGAGGCCGTAGTACCGCACCTTCGCGCAGCGGCGCGGGAGGACGTGCTGCAGGAAGCGGCGGAGAAACTCGACACCCGAGAGCGTGACGCGGCGGATCGCCTGCGTGCGATTGTCGCGATACCGAAAGGTGAGCTGGTCGTCGTCGATCTGATCGAGGCGGCTGTTGCTGATCGCGACGCGGAAGAGATAGCGGGCCAGGTAGTCGAGGACGCGGGCGCCATTCCCGGCGGGTTGGGCGTGGACGATCCACGGCGTGGTCCACACCTCCGGTGACACCTGCGTGAGGAGTCCGGCGTGCGTGAGGGCGGCGCACATCTTGGCGCGCACGATCACCGACATCGCGCGGACGGGCACGAGGAACCCCGGATGCGTCGGCGCGATCCACTGCGTCCGATCGGCGGAGAGCCCGCCCGCGGTGACGATGAGATGGACGTGCGGGTGATACAGCAGGGCGCGCGTCCACGTGTGGAGGACCGCGATGCAGCCGAGTGGGGCGCCGACGAATTGGGAGTCGGCCGCGAGCGCCTGGAGCGCCGCCGCCGCACACCGCATCAGCGCCCCATAGACGACGGCTTGGTGGCCGAAGGCGAGGGGGCGCAACGCCGCGGGCAGGGTGACGGTGATCAGATAGTGCGGACAGGGCAAGAGCCGCGCCTGGTGCCGCGCGAGCCAGCGCGCGGTCTGGTCCCCGCCACACTTGGGACAGTGGCGATTCCGGCACGAGTGATAGCGATAGACCTGGCGGCCGCACGCGGTGCACTGCGTGAGCTGGCCGCCACAGGCCGCCGTCCGACACGCCCCGAGGTCGCGTAGCGCGCGCGCTTGACTTGGGAGCAGACGACTCCCGAGGTGGGCGCGCACCGCGGCCCCGTGGCGACGGATGATCTCCGCCACCTCCAGCATGACGCCCTCTGCACTCGCTCAGAGGTCGTGCATCAACTGGTTGAGCGGATCGGTCAGCGCGGCGCGAATCTCGCACGTGAGATGCGTGTAGATCTGCGTCGTCCGCGCACTACGATGGCCGAGCGCGTCCTGGATGATCCGCAGGTTGACGCCGGCCTCCAGTAAATGGGTCGCGTACGAATGTCTCAGGGTGTGCACATGCGCACGCTTCGCGAGGCCCGTCCGGAGGACGGCGCGCCGGAAGGCACTCTGGAGACTACTGCGCGTGACCGGGCCGCCGTCGTGCGCCAGGCTGTGCGCCAGACCGCGACGGGTCGGGGCGGGAAACATCCACTCGCGGGAGCGATGCGTCCGCCAGTACGCGCGCAGCCCCGGCAGGATCGGGGCCGGCAGTGGGACGTAGCGGTCCTGTTTGCCTTTGCCGTGCACGTGCACCACCATCCGCGCACTGTCGACATCGGGCACCTGCAGGCGCGCCCCTTCGAGCCACCGAGGTCCGCAGGCATAAATCGTCGTCAGACAGACGCGGTAGACGGGAATGCGCACGGCCGCGAGCACGCGGCGCACCTCGTCCCGACTCAACACGACGGGCAACTTGTGCTCGCGGACCGGACGCACGAACCGGAGCGTCGTCCACTCTCGACGCAGGGTCTGTTCGAAGAAGAACCGGATCCCGCACAACGCGATCGTCGCGGTGGCGCGGGCGACCTTTTTCTCGTTGGCGAGATACAGGAAATACTGGCGCAGATCCCCCTCGGTGATCTGGGTGGGACTCCGATGGTAGTGCTCGGCAAGCTGCCGCACGGCGGCGACGTAGCATTCCTGGGTCCTTGCGGAGAGCCCCCGCAGTTGCATATCCTCGAGCATTCGTTGGCGTAGTGGCGTCATCACAATCTCCTTTTCAGGGAGGGTCCACTCCCTGGAGAGGGATCGTGCGCCACCTGTCGTCGTGATGATGCGAGAAGAACGCGCGGGCTTGATCTATCCGCCGCAGGCGGATTTAGTCCAACCACCGCTTGCAGCCGTCGGCGCGCGTAGTGCATGATGACGCGCGCCGCGGCTGAAGCGGAGGTCGTTGGGCTAACCGCTAGCAGGAGCGGCCCGCGTCTAGAGACGACTTTTCCAGTACCCCGGCTTTCGACGGTCGTGTGCCACGGCGAGGATGCGGATTTGTTCTGGGGTGTCGAGGTAAACGACGTGATAAGGGAAGCGTGTGACGGCGTGCCACCGCACCGGCAGGTCGGCGGGGAGCCGCGGTACGCGCGTGCCGACGCGAGGTAGGGCCACAATCCGGCTGATAGCCCCGTCGACGGCATCGAAGAACTCCAAGCCGAGGCCGGTTCGACGACCTTCATACCAACGGCCAG
>JAUSDY010000169.1 GCA_030650395.1 Acidobacteriota bacterium
CAATCTTCGTATGTCGATTCCAGCAATCCCAACAACCGTTTTCCTCCGTGTGCTTCGTGGCAAGTGCAGAGACATGGCTAAACTGACCCACTACCCGCCGCTCCGATGCCGGCGCAGCCCCAATCCTCACAGAGACAGGGCGCGGCTCGAGTACTCTCGGTGGCGGCGAAGCGCGCGTACGCAGCAGATTTACGTGACCCCCGAATCGACGAGGAGATCGTGACGCAACTGAACGAAGCGGTGGACAATACCTCTGCCGAGCCATTCGACCTCGGGCAGAATGCTGCATGACATGGCGATGAGCGTTTCGCGGGCGCACGTCGATAGCTCGCGACTCGCCTCGCTCCTCGCGGCGGCGCGCGCGCAGGCGCTCGCTGGGAGGCGGCAGGTGCTCGTGAGCCTCAGCGAGCGGGTACCCACGCTGGATCCGCTGGTCGCACTCGAGAGCCTCGTGCGCGCGTCAATGTCCGACGGCCAGCTCGCCGAACATGTCGCGGCTGGCCGCATGTATTGGACGCGTCCTCGCGACGGCTTCACCCTCGCCGGGGTCGGTGCTGTGGCGACGTTCGCGCCAACAGGCCTGGACCGATTCGCGTCAGTTGACGGCGCGTGGGCTTCTCTCCTCGACGGCGCGCTCGTTGACAACCCGAGCGGTGGTGCTCCCGGACTCGGTCCCGTGCTGATGGGCGGCTTCGCCTTCGAACCGCAGGGGCCGCGGACCGGGCAATGGCGCGGCTTTCCCGGCGCGCACCTGATCGTGCCGCGCTTGCAGCTCACGTCGGTCGGCGGCCAGTGCTGGGTGACGATATCGGTACTCGTCGGGACGGACGGTGAGCCGGACGTGGATCCTGAAGCCCTGGCTCGACTGCGCCACACCGCGCTGACCACGCCCACGCCGACGTCAGACGACGAGCCGACGAGCGATGCACTCCCGGACGGGCTCGCATTCTCGGAGCCGCGGTCCGCGGCTGAGTGGCGTACCCTCGTTGGCACCGCCGTCAGTGAAATCCGCGCCGGTGCGCTTCAGAAGGTAGTCCTCGCGCGCGCTGTGCATGCCGCCGCCTCGCGTGAGATGGACGTCTTCGCCATGCTTCGCCATCTTCGCGCCGCACACCACAATTCCTTCGTGTTCGGCTACTGGCGCGGCGCGCGTGCTTTCGTGGGCGCGAGCCCGGAGCGCCTCGTCCGGCTCGACGGACGCGATGTGCGAGCGAGCAGTCTTGCAGGAACTGCGAAGCGCGGCGCGACGCCCGATGAGGACGCCGCGATTGCCGCTCTGCTACTTGCGAGCGCGAAGGACCGGGCAGAGCACGCAGCGGTCCGGGACGCGTTGTACGGCGGACTCGCCGAGATCTGTGACGAGGTTACGGCGCTGGGTGTGCCTTCGCTGCTCACGCTGCCGCATGTCCATCACCTGCACACCGCAATCCGCGCACGGCTGCGCGATGGCCACTCGTTGTTCGACCTCGTCGCGCGGTTGCATCCCACGCCGGCCGTTGGCGGTACGCCGCGCGACGCAGCGCTGCGGTTCATTCGAGAGCACGAGCAGCTCGACCGCGGGTGGTACGCCGCGCCGATCGGCTGGGTCGGCCGGCAGAACGGTGAGTTCGCCGTGGCACTTCGCTCCGCGGTCCTCGCCGGGTGCGAGGCGACGCTGTTCGCAGGCTGCGGGATCGTCGCCGACTCTGATCCGGAGCTCGAGTTCGCCGAGTCACTGCTTAAGCTGCAGCCCATGCAGTCGGCGATCGCCGCCGCGCTCGTCCAGGCACCGTCCGGCTCCACGGAGGTCGTCGCCGGCTCGGAGCACCTGCTATGACGATGGCGCCGGACCGCGAGGCATTCGCATACGTCGGCGCCTTCGTTGACGAGATGGCGCGCGCCGGCGTGCGTCATGTGTGCGTCGCCCCTGGGTCGCGCTCCACCCCGCTCGCCTTGACGATCGCGAATCACCCGGCACTGCGGACGTGGATGCACATCGACGAGCGCTCGGGAGCGTTCTTCGCGCTGGGACTGGCGCGTGCGCTCGGCGAGCCGGTGGCGCTGCTCTGCACCTCGGGTACGGCGGCGGCAAACTTTCTACCAGCCGTCGTCGAAGCACGCAGCGCGTGCGTGCCTTTGCTCGTGCTCACCGCGGATCGACCACCCGAGTTGCGCGACGTGGGCGCCGCGCAGACGATTGACCAGAATCGCCTTTTCGGTGCGCATGCAAAGTGGTTCGTGGAGGTTGCGCTTCCTGAAGCGACCCCGGATATGCTGCGCTATGCGCGCACTCTCGCGGCGCGTGCCATCGCACAAACGATGGCGACGCCGGCCGGCCCGGTGCATCTCAACTTCCCTTTCCGCGAGCCGCTCGTGCCGTCGCCGGCCGGGCCGCCGGCCGACCTCACCGCAGACGACGCGCGCGCGTGGCATGGGCGAGCCGACGGCGCCCCGTGGGTGAAGGTGACGGATTCGCCACCCTCACTCGATTGGGCAATGGCCCGACAACTCGCGGCGCGGCTGCGCTCGGCGGAGCGACCGCTGCTGGTGTGCGGTCCGCAACCAGATGCCGCGCTTGCCGCGCCGCTCGCCACGTTAGCCGAGTCGCTCGGAGCGCCCCTGCTCGCGGACCCGCTCTCACAGCTTCGCTGGGGCGCGCATGGGAGGGCGTCGCTGATCGACCGCTACGATGCGGCGTTACGGCACGAGCCGACAGTGGCAACCCTCGCGCCTGACCTCGTGCTGCGCATGGGCGGAGTGCCCACCTCGAAGACCCTCGCCCAGTACCTGCAGCGGCACGCATCCGTACCGTTGGTGGTGGTGGACCCCGCCCGCTGGCCGGATCCCACGCTTCTCGCGGATGAGATGGTGCACGCCGACCCCCGACAGCTTTGCGAGCAGCTTCTCGGCGTTCTCAAGGACGAACGCGACACATCCTCAACGAACGCCGAGTGGCTCGCCCGCTGGCGGCAGGTGAACTGGGCCGCCGGTGCTGCGCTCGAGTGCTATACGGACTCGCTCGGCGAGCCCTTCGAGGGGCGCGCGCTCGCCGATATCGTCGCCGGCCTGCCGGCAGGTGCTACGCTCTTCGTGAGCAACAGCATGCCCGTGCGCGATCTCGACGCCTTCGCGTCGGGAGACACGCGCTCCATCCGAGTGCTCGCGAACCGCGGTGCCAACGGGATTGACGGGGTGGTCTCCAGCGCGCTCGGCGCCGCCGCCGCGGCGCGCGAGACAGGGGACGGGCCGCTCGTGCTGGTGATCGGCGACCTCGCGCTTTACCACGACATGAACGGCTTGCTCGCCGCCAAGCTGCACTCGCTCGATGCGACGGTGGTGGTGCTCAACAACGACGGCGGCGGGATCTTCTCGTTCCTGCCACAGGCCGCGCACGCCACGCATTTTGAGCAGTTGTTCGGCACCCCGCACGGTCTGGACTTCGCACCGGTCGCCGCACTGTACGGGGCGCACTACCATCGCACGCACGATTCGGAGACGCTGCGGCGCAGCGTTGCCGAGGGCATCGCCGGACACGGACTGCATCTGGTCGAGCTGCGCACCGACCGCTCGCGTAATGTCGTATTGCATCACGAGGCGTGGGCGGCCGTCGCCGCCGCTCTCGACCTCCTCTGACCCGGGGATTGGACGTGAGGGACCACCCGGGCACTGAACGGCGCGAGGTGGACGTCGGCGACGGGCTGCTGCTGCACGTCGCCTTGAGCGGCGCCGGCCCGCCGCTGGTACTGCTGCACGGCTTCACGGGCTCGACGGAGACGTGGGCCCCGCTCCGCGTTCCGCTCGGCGCCGCGCACAGCGTGATTGCGGTGGACCTCCCCGGACATGGCCGCTCGACGGCGCCGGCCGATTCGCGGCGTTATGCGCTCAACCGATTTGCCGACGACCTCGCCCGCGTGCTCGACGCAGTCACCATCGAGTGTGTCGCGCTGCTCGGATATTCCATGGGGGGCCGCGCGGCGCTTCGGTTCGCGTTGTCCCACGGGGATCGTGTCGCCGCACTAGTGCTCGAGAGTACTTCGCCGGGCATCTCGGACCCGGTGCGCCGCAACGAGCGTCTGGCCTCCGACAATGCGCTAGCCGACGCGATCGAGCGTGACGGAATTCAAGCCTTCGTCGAGAGGTGGGAGAAACTGCCGCTATGGGAAAGCCAGCGCGCTATGTCCGACGCTACGCGCGCGCGGTTGCGTGCGCAGCGCCTGGCAAACCAGCCGCGCGGGCTGGCGAACAGCCTTCGCGGCGCCGGCGCCGGCGCCGACCTGCCCGTGCTCGACCTGTTGCGGGCAATACGAGCACCGACCCTTCTCGTCGCCGGCGCTCTCGACGCGCCGTACGTCGAGAGCGCGCGACTGTTGGAGACATCGATTCCGGACGTACAGATGATTGTCGTTCCCGAGGCTGGGCACGCCGTCCACCTTGAACGTCCGAGCGAGGCTGTGGCCGCCACGATAGGGTTTCTTCGGGATGTTCCATCGGTGGCGGGGCGATGGTGCTGATCAGATGCCAGCCTTATTCGCAGGACCAAGGCGACTTGCAAGGCAACCTCTTCAGACGACTTGTTGGGCCGCCTGGTATCCGATCCCGTTGTAGCCTCACCGCGCTGAGCGCCGAACCTCGATCTTGTCTCCAATCAGGATAGTCAGCATGTCCTCTGGCCCCTGGAGTGGACCCCCGTATGTCTTGCGTGTTTGGGCCATCACGTTTTCGGTGTTGGGAGCAGGTGAGTAGACTGCCAGTCGAGGCGCAACGCGGCTGAACACTTCACCGGCCTGCTCTGGCGTCGTGTGGTGTGCGATGATCGCGGCGATCGTAGCAGCGCTGGGATGGTCCGGGCGATTCCTGAGCGCGTCTGGATCTATGACTTCGTGAATGAGCACGTCAACGCCGCGGGCGAAGCGGATCAAGTTCTCGGAGACTCGCGTGTCTCCGGACAACGCGACCGAACGGCCTCGATAGTCAATTCGATAGCCGAACGCGGGTTGAACCGGGCCATGATCAACGAGAAACGCTGTTACTTTCACACCGCGCTCGTCGAAGACGATGCCTTGCTTGATGTCATGGCTCACCACCTGAATGCCTGCAGCAGGAAGTTTCTCGTCGACATCGCGGCGCATGTGAATGTCAAACGCAAATGCCTGCTGAATGTGATCCATCATGTCGCTGGTGCCATCTGGCCCCCAGACCTCCAGTGGGATCGTTCGCCGGCCTCCAGCCCAACCGGTCAAGAAGAGGTCGGGAATCTGGATCACATGGTCGGAATGGAGGTGTGTCAGGAACAACCGACTGATCGAGCCGATCGGCACTCCCGCCTGCGTGAGCCGCATGGTGGTGCCACGGCCACAGTCAAATAGGAGGCGTTCGCCTCCCGCCTCGACCAAGATGCTAGCCCCGAATTGCTGCAGGTTGACCGATGGTCCCACGCCAGTACCAAGTAGGACAACCGTCAGGCTGTCTGATGGCGCAGATTGAATCCGGGCGCTGCCGGGAGCGGGCGCGGATTGGGCATCCGCCATGACGCCATAGTGACTGGGCAGTGCAGGAGGGAGCGCAATGCACGCAAGAAAAGTCGCGAAGAGCAAGTTCTTGGTCACGTAGATGTCTCCCGGAGCCTCTCAGGGCCCGTTACCCGTGCGTGGTGTGATTCTCTCGGTCGGCCCAACGCCAGCTTCTGCTGCGAGCGGACCGACGAGTACTTCGCCCTGCGACAATCCATGGTCCTCGTCAGCAGCAAGCATCGTTAGGCCGGTAGCACGGACAGTGCGTCAGAATCGCCTGCTGCGCAATACGATGGTGACGGCCCGCGGGCCGATCGGGCGTATGCGCGCCAACTGGCACCCGCACCTGCACTTGATTGTCACCGACGGCGGCTTCCGGCCCGATAGAACGTTCGTCTCGTGGCCCGTCCATGACACCGCGCGGTTGACGGAGGCCGTCCGGCGCGCCGTGCTCCGGCTGTTCGTCCGCTTGGCGTTGTTTGACGAGGACCAGGCCACCGGGATGCTGTCCTGGCCGCACTCGGGATTCCACGTCCACACCGCCGTGTGGGTCTCCGGGGACGATCGCGCCTTCGCGACCCGCCTCGCGCGGTACTGCGCGCGCAATCCCGTGACGCTGGAACGACTGACCTATGAGCGTGCCGCGAAGGCCGTGACGTATCGGTCCGACAAGTCGGAGGGCCCGACCGCCGGGGCCGAGACCGCCGACCCGCTGCGCATGGCTCGCCCCAGCCGAGTCAGCGTCAAGTTTGGAGCGCCGCTCACGCTCAAGGGCGAGGAGTATGTCGCGTTGGCGAAACGGGTCGAGGACGCCGTCCGATCTCTGTAGCGCACGTGGCCAGCGCTCGGTGGCTTCAGCAAGACAATGCCGGAGTGCGTGATCCTCATCGGCTTGCCAGGGCGCCGGTAAGACCACATGTTATCGGCGCTATTTTGCGGCAACGCATCGGCACGTGAGCAGGAATCGGTGGCCTTATGATTGATCGTTCTCCGTCATGAGCGAACGTGTCCTCCCCTTGCTGCTCGACGCGCGTCGCGCGCGAACGCAAGGCCCCGACGCGATCGAGGAGCGCCAGCGTGGCCGGCTTGCCGAGATGGTGGCCTACGCGCGTGCGCACTCGCCGTATTACCGCGTCCTCTACAAAGACCTGCCCGATCGGGTTGAGGATCCGACCCTGTTGCCCGTCACCAACAAGAAACAACTGATGGCGCGCTTCGACGACTGGGTGACCGATCGTGAAGTGACGATCGAGAAGGTGCGCGCGTTCATTGGCAAGCCCAATCTGATCGGCGAACGATTTCTCGACACGTACACACCACTCACCACGTCTG
>JAUSDY010000178.1 GCA_030650395.1 Acidobacteriota bacterium
CCGCACCCAGGTCGGCGCTGAAATTGACCTGCTGCTTGAAAAAGGCGGTCGCCCCGAGATCGCCATTGAAATCAAACGCGCCATGGCTCCCAGCCCAGAACGAGGCTTTGCCCAAGCCTGCGATGACCTGCAGATTGAGCAACGCTACGTGGTGTACCCCGGCACCGAGCGCATCCCCCTGCGCCACGGTGCCCAGGCGATTGGCTTGCAAGAACTGTCTGACCTGCTCATTCAATAGAAAAATTGGCACCTGTCCGGCGTATTTATTGCCTTTTCCGCTATTAAATCAGGAGTAAATTCAGACCATCAGCGGCGCGCCGGAATCCCCAGGCCGCGCACCACCGCCGGCCGCGCCACAAACGCCGCCAGCTGGCGCTTGGTCTCCGCCAAATGTACGGGTTTCTCCCATGTTGACATACTGATGTACTCATCATACCATCACACCACATCAGCACATGCCTCATAAAAGGGGTGCGCTTTCCCTCGATACAACCTGGAGTCTGAAAAATGAATACAACCATCGCGCTATTCGGCGCAGGCGGGAAAATGGGCTGCCGGCTGGCCAAGAACCTGCAGGGCTCGGACTACCGGGTGCGCCATGTCGAGGTCGGAGCCACCGGCCGGCAGCGACTGAAAGACGAGTTGGGCATTGAATGTGTGCCGGTCGATGCTGCACTGGACGGCGTCAACGTCGTCATCCTCGCGGTCCCCGACACCCTGATCGGCAAGGTGGCGGCCGAGATCGCGCCCATGCTACAGCCCGGCACGATGGTGATCACGCTGGACGCCGCCGCGCCCTTCGCCGGCCATCTGCCGAACCGGCCGGATCTGGTCTATTTCGTCGCCCACCCCTGCCACCCGCCGATCTTCAACGACGAAAGCACGCCGGAAGCGCGGCGCGACTTTTTTGGTGGCGCCCATGCCAAGCAGTCCATCGTCAGCGCCCTGATGCAGGGCACTGACGCCGACTTCGAACTCGGCGAGGCGATCGCCAAAGTGATCTACCAGCCCATCCTGCGCTCCTATCGCCTCACGGTCGACCAGATGGCCTTGCTGGAGCCCGGCCTGTCCGAGACGGTCTGCGCCACCCTGCTCGACGTGATGCGCGAAGCCATGGACGAGGTGGTGGCGCGCGGTGTGCCCAAGGACGCGGCGCGCGACTTTCTGCTCGGCCACATGACCATCCTGGCGGCCGTGATTTTCAAGGAGATTCCGGGCCAGTTTTCCGATGCCTGCAACAAGGCCATCACCTTCGGCAAGCCGCGCCTGATGCGCGACGACTGGAAAAAAGTATTCGACCGCGACGAGATCGCCGACAGTATCCGCCGCATCACCTGAAACCCGCACCGGTCGCATTGGCGATCGGTACACACCCGCAAACCCGCCGATTCGCATCGGCACCCCCACTTGACCTTAGGAGACACCTGCAATGCAAACCTTCAAATTCGTTTCGGCCGCAGCGGCCCTGGCATCGACCCTCGGCTTGGCCCTCCCGGCGCACGCCCAGGAAGTACTGATCTGGATGCGTACGCCGCAAGCGTCGGAGGCCAAGGCGCTGAAGCAAATCATGACCGAGTTCGAGGCGGCGAATCCCGGCGTCACGGTCAAGCTCGATACCCGTTCCACGGACGAACACAAGTCAGCCTTGCGTATCGCGGCCACCTCCAAGGGAGGCCCCGACCTCTACTACATGTGGACCGGCTTGGGCCTGGGCGGCGACTACGTGAAGTCGGGTCTCAGCGCGCCGCTGGACGAGTATTACAAGAAATACAAGTGGGCAGACCGCGTGCGCCCATTGGCCGACGCCTACTCCAACCTCTACCCACCCGGCAAGCATGGGGTGCCCTACCAGGTGAATGCCGAAGCGCTGTACTACAACAAGACGCTCTTCAAAAAGGCGGGGATCGAGACACCACCGAAAACGTATCCCGAACTGATGGTCACAGTGGGCAAGCTGAAAGCAGCCGGCATTCCCGCCATCACCTTCGGCGGTAGCGTGAACTGGCATGTGATGCGTCTGATGGACGCGATCCTGGAAACCCAGTGCGGCGCCAAGACGCATGATGCACTGAAGGCGATGACGGTAAAATGGACCGAGACACCCTGTGCGACGTCGGCTTTCAACGAGTTCCACAAGTGGGCCAGCGACTACATGCTCAAGCCTTTCATGAGCTTCGACGCTGCACAGTCCCGCAAGCTGTTCGAAGCAGGCCGCGCCGCGATGATGCTCGAAGGGGATTGGCTCGCAGGCCAACTGCGAAGCGAAACGAAGGAAGCCGAAAACTTCGGCGTCTTTGCTTTCCCCACCGGCACCGGTCGGCTGTACGGCTTTGGCGTCAATCTCTACCTGAATCCGTACAGCAAGAACAAGGACTTGTCCGCGAAGTTTCTGGACTACTTCATCTCGGACAAGGTGCAGCAGGAACACCTGGGTGCATTCGGCGCCCTAGGCGTGAACAAGAACGTGGTGCACAAGAACCTGGACGCGCTCGACGCGACCTGGGTGGAGATGTTTCCCAAATATAACGCCAGCTTCGTGAACGGCGACCAGGGCTTCCCGCTCGACGTCACGACCGAGTACTTCCGCGTGATCAACTCCGTAGCGGGCGACACGATGCCGCCGGCGCAGGCCGTGGCAACAATGCAAACGTTCATCGACAAGCGTCGGCAGTAATCCGATGGCCGACCAAGTCTACCAGGTGGTGTCGGCGCGCACCGCGTCCGACCCCGCCGAAGGGTTTTCGTGGCGCGGCGCATGGCATGCACCGCTAACGCAAGCATGGCTGCTGCTCGGGCCGGCCATGCTGATCTACGCCGTGTTCGCCCTGTACCCGATGGTGGACACGTTTGTTCTAAGCTTTCAGACTTGGAACGGGCTGACGCCGCATCGTGGATTTGCAGGTTTGGACAACTACGCCTTCATCTTCAACGATGACCCTGTGTTCTGGCTCGCGCTGCGCAACACGGTTATCTGGACCTTTTTGGCGGTGTCCATTCCGCCGCTGATCGGCTTCGGATTGGCACTGGCGGTCAATCAGCAGATACCAGGCCGCAACGCCATGCGCGCGATCTTCTATCTGCCGGTCATCCTCGCGCCCATCGCGGTGGCGACGATGTGGAAGTGGATGTATGACCCGTTCTTCGGATTGTTCAATCAGTTGCTGACGAGCGCTGGACTGCAGGGACTGATCAAGGATTGGCTCGGTGACCGCCAGGTGGCGCTGTACTCGGTGTTTGGCGCGTACGTGTGGCAGCACGTCGGCTTCTCGATGGTGTTGTTCCTGGCGGGCCTGCAAGGTGTGAACCAGACGCTGGTCGAAGCGGCGCGCATCGACGGCGCCAACCGCTACCAGGTGTTCCAGCATGTCACGCTGCCGGCCATGAGCACGTCGATCACCATCGTTCTGGTGTTGTCGCTGATCCAGTCGCTCAAGGCCTTCGACATCGTGTACGGCATGACGCTGGGCGGTCCGGCGCAGTCAACGCAAATGCTCGCACTCTGGGCGTTCACGCAGTCTATGCAGATTCACGATTTCGGGCGAGGCAGTGCTGTGGCCGTGGTGTTGCTGCTTATCACGCTTGCGATCGTCGTCCCCTACATGTTGTGGCGCATGAAGCGCGAGGAAGGCCAAGGATGACAACCATGTTCAGTACCGCATTCCGTCCGCTCGGAAGCGACCGGATCGACCCCTTCCTGGTCGTGCTGTGGATCGCCCTGATTGCGATCGCATTGATCTGGGTCGCGCCCATCATTTTTATCGTGTTCACATCGCTGAAGACAAATGCCGACGTGATGGGCACTGGCGCATTCACTCCCCCTCCCGAGCTGTTCACCCAGAACTACCCGGACGCATGGCAACGCGGCAATTTCGCCACCCGCTTCGCCAACAGCGTCATCATCACACTGGTGAAGGTACCGGTCGGACTGATGCTATCGGCAATGGCTGCCTATGCGCTGGCGCGTATTACACTGAAAGGCAAGAAGCTGCTACTGCTGCTTGTGCTGTTCGGCACGATGATTCCCTTTCAGGTGATGCTCGCGCCGCTGTTCACGCTCGTGAACAGCATGGGTCTGCTCAACACCCGTCTGGGCTTGTTCCTGCCTTACATCGCGTTCGGCGTGCCCTACCAGGTCTTCGTTCTGCACGGCTTTTTCAAGGAAGTGCCGCACGAGTTGAGCGAGGCGGCGCTAATGGATGGCGCATCGCATTTCACGATCTTCCGGCGCATCTTTCTGCCGATCTCGCTACCCATCCTGGCTGCCTTGCTAATTCTCGACTTCGTGTCGACCTGGAACGAGTTTGCGATGGCGTTGGTCTTGTTGCTCGACAGCAAGATGTGGACGCTTCCGTTGTCGCTGATGGTCTTCCAGGGCGAATTCGGCAGCGAATACGGGCCACTGAACGCCGCCATCGTGACGACCGTGCTTCCCGCGGTCATCGTCTACCTGATCTTCCAACGCTATTTCGTCGGCGGCCTGACTTCGGGCGCCGTCAAAGGATGAACATGACTCAAGCAACCCCCCAGTGGGACATCTTCGAAGCGAGCTTTCAGGGGCCCGCGCTCGACAATCCTTTTCTCGACGCCACCATTGACGCCGTGTTTTCGTTCGGGAATCGACAGGTCATGGTACCCGGCTTCTACGACGGCGACAGTATCTGGCGTGTCCGCTTCATGCCGGACACCGAGGGTGCCTGGCGTTTTCGCACGAGCTCGAACATCGGGGCCCTGGACGGCAAGCAGGGCGAGTTCGACTGCGGCCCGGCGCGCAGCGGCATGCATGGCCCCGTGCATGTGAGTCACAAGTTTCATTTCGCGCATACCGACGGCACGCCGTACCTGCCCTTCGGCACCACCTGCTACGCATGGACGCACCAGCCGCTCGAGTTGCAAGCGCAGACCCTCGATACGCTGAAAAAAACGCGCTTCAACAAGATGCGCATGGGTGTTTTCCCGAAGGACTACATCTATAACGAGAACGAGCCGCTCTATCCGTCCTTTGAAATCGGATCCGACGGCAAGGAAGACCTCGACCGACCCAACGTCACCATGTTTCGCCATTTCGAGAACCAGATCGGCGCGCTGCGCGACATGAGCATTGAGGCAGATGTCATCCTGTTCCACCCCTACGACCGCTGGGGCTACGTCGCCATGGGCGAAGAGCGCGACAGTCGCTACCTGCGGTACATCGTCGCGCGCCTCGCGGCGTACGCCAACGTCTGGTGGTCGCTGGCGAACGAGTACGACTTCGTCATCGACGTGAAGCCCGTGCCCCAGTGGGATCGCTATTTCCACATCGTCGAGGAATGCGACCCCTATCGGCATGTTAAGTCCATTCACAACGGGCACCCCGACATGAGTTTCGATCACCGCAAACCCTGGGTCGACCACGTGTGCCTCCAGCACTGGGATGTAAAGCGCACGGCGGAGTGGCGCGAGAGCTGGGGCAAGCCGATCATCAATGACGAACCCGAATACGAAGGCAACATCCCGCGGCCTTGGGGCAACCTGAGTGCACAGGAACTCGTTCACCGCTACTGGATCACCCTGCTGCGCGGCGGCTATGCCGGGCATGGCGAGACCTACATGCACCCCGAGGACGAGTTGTGGTGGGCCAAGGGCGGCGTGCTGCGCGGCGAAAGCTGGAAGCGCATCGGCTTCCTGCGCGACCTTCTCGAACAGGACGTCAAGGTCGGCTTGTCGCCTTTCACACGGGCGAACAGCCGCTCGGAGTTCGTTCGCGTATCCGGTGCCCAGGATGGCGACGTGACGTATCTCTACTTCGGCGAGCATCAACCCGTTGAATGGGCGATCGGCCTGCCGAAGGAAGACGGTCACTACGACATCGACCTGATCGACACCTGGGAAATGACGATCACGCCGCTCGAGAAGGCGCCGCTGCCGGCCTCGCCGGCATTGCGCGGCGTCGACGGCGCGATCCACAACAAGGAACCCGAAGCCGCTTTCGGCGTTCGCTTGCCTGGCAAACCCTATCAAGCCGTCCGCGTACGGCGTCGTCGCTGACCGCGGCGCACCACCCACAACCAAAGGCGACAACCATGGCTTCAGTTCATATTCAAAACGCTCGCAAGACTTTCGGCGATTCGACGGTCCTGCACGATGTCTCGGTCGACATGGACGACGGCTCGTTCGTCGTGCTGGTCGGTCCCTCCGGCTGCGGCAAATCGACCTTGCTGCGCATGATCGCCGGCCTCGAAACCATTTCAGGAGGTGACATCAGCATCGGCGGCAAGTCGGTCAACCGGCTTGCACCCAAGGACCGGGACATCGCCATGGTGTTTCAGAGCTACGCCCTGTACCCGCAGATGACCGTGGCGCAGAACATGGGCTTCTCGCTCGAACTCATCGGCGCGAAAAAACCGGAGATCGCGACCAAGGTCGAACACGCCGCCAAGATCCTGGGCCTTGAACCCTTGCTGTCGCGCTATCCCCGACAGCTTTCCGGTGGCCAGCGCCAGCGCGTCGCGATGGGCCGCGCCATCGTGCGCGATCCCAAGGTGTTTCTGTTCGACGAACCTTTGTCAAACCTTGATGCGAAGTTGCGCGTGCAGATGCGCGCCGAGATCAAGGCGCTGCAAAAGCGCCTTGGAACGACGACCATCTATGTCACGCACGACCAGATCGAAGCCATGACGATGGCGGACAAGATCGTCGTCATGCGCGATGGAAAAGTCGAGCAGATCGGCGCGCCGCTCGATCTTTATGATCGGCCGGCCAATACTTTCGTGGCGTCGTTCATCGGTTCGCCTTCGATGAACTTCATCGAAGGCGTCGTGGCCAACGACGGCAAGACCTTCTTCGCCGGTGCCGAGAAACTGGGGATCCCTATTCCTCTATGTCCGGCGCAAGCGGTCGGCAAGGCAGTCCTGCTGGGCGTGCGACCGGAGCACATCGTCATCGATCGCGAGGCCGGGGTGCCTGCCGAGGTGTGGGTGGTCGAGCCCACCGGCGCCGAAACGCATCTTGTCGTCTCCCTGGGAGGTGCGCAGGTCACCTGCGTACTCAAGGAACGGATATCGCTGCAGGAAGGGCAAACGGTACCACTCGCCTTCGACGCATCGCTGTGTCACTTCTTCGATCCGCAGACCACGCTGCGACTGGTGTGACAACATGACAGTCAAGAAAAAGCTCAGGGGCGGCCTCATCGGTTGCGGTTTCTTTTCGCAGAACCATCTTCACGCATGGCAGCAATTGGACGATGCAGAGATCGTTGCGCTGTGCGACACCGACCCCAAGCGCCTGGCCGAGACGGCGGCACGCTTCGGCATCCGCAAGACCTACCAGGGTGCAGCCGCCATGTTCGCGGCCGAGGCACTGGACTTTGTCGACATCGCCACGACGGTAAACAGCCACCGCGCCCTGGTCGAGCTCGCGGCTTCGGCGGGCGTTCCGTGCATCTGCCAGAAGCCGTTCGCCCCTTCGCTCGACGACGCTCAGGCGATGGTCGAGGTGTGCGAACGTGCCGGCATCCCGCTGATGGTTCATGAGAACTTTCGCTGGCAGACACCGATTCAGCGCGTGCGGCAGGTCCTCGACGAAGGCGCGATCGGCCAGCCGTTCTGGGGGCGTGTCAGCTTCAGGTCTGCATTCGATGTTTTCAGCGGGCAGCCCTACCTTGCGACGGACGAACGATTCATCCTGCAGGATCTAGGCATTCACATCCTCGACATCGCGCGCTTCCTGTTCGGTGAAGCGACCGTGGTCAGCGCCAATACGCGCCGCGTGAACCCGCGCATCCGCGGAGAGGACGTGGCCACGCTGCTGCTCACGCACGCGGGCGATGTCACCAGCGTCCTGGATTGCAGCTACGCAACCTCGCTGCCGCAGGAGCTGTTTCCGCAGACACTGATCGAAGTCGATGGCTCGCTCGGGACGCTGCGCCTGCAGGCCGATTACCACTTGACCGTGCATCGCCGCGAGGGTGAGACAACGGTCACGAGATGCGAGCCCCCACTGCATGCCTGGGCCGAGCGACCGTGGCACAACATCCAGGACAGCGTGCTCAATATCCAGGCGCATTGGGCATCGTGTCTTCTCGATGGTTCGCCGCCCCAGACCTCGGGCGCCGACAACCTGCGGACATTGCAGCTTGTCTACGCCGCATACGAGTCCGCCGACCATGGGCAGAAGGCGGTCCGTCTGTGAGTGCGCTTTCGCAGCAGCGGGCCTGGTAGCGAATGGATACGCGCGAAGCGATCCGTCTGTACGGAACTAACGAACCGCAGCCCGTTCTGCGCCGGCTTGCGGCCGGTCTGCTGTCGTGCGAGTTCGAAAATGGCGCGCTGCGCCATATCCGCTGGGGTACTGTCGAAATTGCCCGCGGCATCGGTTACCTGTTTCGGGACCGGGACTGGGGCACAGTGCCGGCGGACGTGTTGGGCCTGACTGTGCAGCAGACGGCCGGTCATTTCGTTGTCGATTTCACTCTGCAGATCGCGACGCCCGACGGAACGCTGCGCGCGTCGGCGCGCATCGAAGGGGACGACAACGGGAGGCTGAGTTTTGCAGTCAGTGCAACCCCCACTGCGACTCTTCGGACGAATCGCTGCGGCTTTGTCGTCCTCCATCCTTCCGACTGCGCGGGACGGACTCTGGCCGTCGAGCACACGGACGGCAGAGTCGAGGAGGCGACATTCCCGCGCGAGATCAGTCCATCGCAGCCGGTTCTGGACATTCGGGGGTTGACCTACTCCCCAGCGGACGGGCTGACCTTGCGCTGCCGCCTCGAGGCTGAATTGCCGCTCGACCCGGCAGGCAAGTTCGAAATGGAAGACCAGCGCAACTGGTCCGATGCGTCGTTCAAGACCTATGTAGGTTCATTGCTCGATCCGTGGCCCTATGCGCTGGCCGCCGACGTGACGCTGGAGCAGCGGGTCGAACTCGAAGTGTTCGGCACTGCGGCCGCGCAGCCCGCCCTCGCAGGCGGCCCTTGCGAGTTGCGATTTGGGGCTGCGACGGCTTTGAAAATGCCAACCATCGGCGTCGGTGTGCCGCCCGGCGTTCATCGCGCGACAGCAGGTGAACACGAAGCCTTGCGCTCGGTACGCGCCGGCTGGTGGATCGTCGACGGCGCGCTCGATGATCCTCGACTGCCGGAAGACCTTGGCATGATCGCCGCATTGCGTCGTGGTCTTGGGACACGCATTCAATTCGATGCCATTGCACCTGCATCCGATTCGCCGGAGGATGCGGCTCGACTTGCTGCACAACTGTGTGACCGGTCCGGCCTGCAGGTCGAAGCGATCCGGATACTGCCCGCACCCTATCTCAAGAGCTACCAGCCGAGGGACGTGTGGCCAGACCTCCCGCCGCTGGAAGCGTATGCCTCGGCTGCGCGGCGCCACTTCCCAGGAGCGCTCATCGGTGGCGGGATGTTCACGTACTTCACGGAGCTGAACCGCAAGCGTCCTTCGGCCGAGGGCCTGGACTTCATCGGCCATGCCACCTGTCCCATCGTGCACGCGGCCGACGACGTTTCCGTGATGGAAACGATCGATGTTCTGGACGCCATCGCGCATTCGGTCCGCGCGGCTTGGCCCGGGCTGGCCTACCGGCTCGGACCGAGCACGATCGCCGCCCGCCGCAATCCGTACGGTGAGGCGCCGGCCCCGAATCCAGACCAGCGCCGGCTCGCTTTGACCGACGCCGACCCGCGGCAGCGTGGCCAGTTTGGCGCGGCATGGACCTTGGCCTACGCGGCGGCAGTCGTGCATGCAGGGCTGGACGTGCTGGCGCTGCATCACAGCCACGGCCCGAGCGGTCCCTTTGCCGGAGCTGGTCAGGTGGTGCCGGCGTGGCCGGTGCTGCGCCGGCTGGCGTCGGCTGCCGGCGCCAAGGTGTTTCCGATTCTCGGACTGCAAGCCGGCATGGCGGGCCTCGCATGGGAAGCCGAGGACGGCAGCGTCCAGGGCCTTCTTGCCAATCTCGGCGCAGACGTCGTCAAGGTGTGCTGGGCAGGCGGTGATCGCGAAGCCGAACTGGGTGCGTACGGCATCCTGGATCTGAACTTGACACATGCAATCGATTGAAGATGAAAAATGCCTGCAGCGACCGTCCTGCTTGCGCAAACCTTGGCGGCCGGCCACGACCCGCGAACTCGGTGACGCGATCGTGCAGACGCAGCCAAACTGAAGGAACATAAATGAGCGAACGTATTCACGCAACCTACTGGCTGGAAACCGGCGACGATCCGCGGCGCGCCGCCGAGGCCATCGCCGGCGAGCAGTCCAGTGGCACCTTCCTCGCGCTGCCGAACGAGACCCCGGCCCTGAAAGCCCGCTCGGGCGCGCGCGTCGAGCGCCTGGAGGTGCTGGAGCAGGTCGGCCAGCCGAGTCTGCCGGGCGGCATGGCCAGCAGCGTGTACACGCGCTGCAAGCTGGAGCTGTCGTGGCCGATCGAAAACCTCGGGCCCTCGCTGCCGAATTTGATGGCGATCATCGCCGGCAATCTGTTCGAGCTGCGCCAGGTGTCGGGCCTGCGCCTGCTGGACCTGAGCTTGCCGCCGTCGTTTGCCGCCGCCTACCCCGGCCCGGCCTTTGGCGTGGCGGGTACGCGCCGGCTCGCCGGTGTGGCGCAGGGGCCGCTGATCGGCACCATCATCAAGCCCAGCGTCGGCCTGCACCCCGAGGAAACAGCGGAGCAGGTGCGCCAGCTGGTGGACGGCGGCATCGACTTCATCAAGGACGACGAGCTGCAGGCCGATGGC
>JAUSDY010000010.1 GCA_030650395.1 Acidobacteriota bacterium
CGCGACTTGTCCACGTTGGTCGCTCGACTCATGCGCCATAAACATATTACCTTTTACGTCTCAAGTCAAGTACGCCCTGCAGCCGCCAGCCCGCAATCACACGCTCGAACTGAAAGTTACCTTTTGCGTACGGGGCGTGATGACGCCCCCTTGCGGAGTGCCCGCCATCGTGCGCGTCCACTGCCCGTCCTCCATCACACCGGCCGCGAGCCACTGCCGCAGCAGCTTCAGCACCCGGCGGTCCGAGACGCGAACGGGTCGGCCGCTTGAAGCGGATCTGTTCCGCAGCGCGCGTGGCGGCTTCGTTCAGTCCCGAGGCCCAGACCGCGGACGACGTCCTCGGTGGAAGTGTCTCCGCACCCGGGCAGTTGGTGGCCGGTCACCGTCACGGGTCATCGTCGCCGTCTTTATTCTTTCGAGCCGCGCAGAACTCGGACAACGGCATCGACGATGCGCGTCACCCTCCGGGGTGAGCATCCCCGAATCGGCAGCGATGATCTCGGTGTTGGCCGTGAACAGCTTGCCTGGTCTTGCGTGGCTCGGAACGCGGAGGCCACCCCAGCTGAAGTCGGACTGCGCAAGTGGCACGGCTCGGGCATCCCCGTAAGGACGGCTGGTCACCTGGCACAGGATCCAGTCGCCGCGCTCGGCATCGGCAAGTACGACGGCAGGGCGGAGCTTGGTTTGTGAAAGATCCGAGAACGGGAAGCGGACCAGGACTACCGCACCGGCTGCAGATGAGACCATGCGTCTTCTTCCTCAGGCCGGTCCCAGTCCTGCGCGAGCGCGGACTCGCTAATCAGAGCAGTAGCAGAGGCTTCAAAGGACGGCTGGTCGAGAATCGTTACAAGTGCGCGAAGCACCGTACCCGTCAGGATCGGCTCCAGCAACCGCACGTTGCCTTGTTCATCGATAACCGCCTCAACCGTACGAATCATGAGGTTCCCCTTTTGCCTACTATTGATTGTACACCGCCGGGCCGTCCTCGCAGCACCACTGCCCTACGCCAGTCTGAAGACGATGTGTCCGGTGGTGCGGAAATCAACAGACCGATATGGCGCCGATCTTACTAGCACCGGCGGTGGTGGTCGCGGGTCCGGCGCCGGTGCGCGTCGGCGTGGTCGTCGTCATCCGCGCCGACGGCGTCCGCATTGAGGGTCTCGATGTGGAGACGGCGGCGGAGCTGGTGGCGCGGCTCCGATGAGATGGCCCGGGCGGCGGGTGACGGTGTACGCGTACGACGTCCCCACGGACATGCGGAAGGGATGCGACGGCCTCTGCGCGTTGGTGACACACAGGCTGGCCCGGGACCCGCTGAGCGGCGATGTGTATTTGTTTCTGAGCCGCAATCGCGTGCGGGCCAAGGTGTTGCATTTCGACGGCACCGGCCTGTGTGTGTATGCGAAGCGGTTGGAGCGCGGTCGGTTTGCGTCCCTGTGGCGGGACGCACCCGCCGAGCCGATCACGTTAACCATCAGCGAGCTCGATCTGTTCCTTGACGGGAGCACCCTGGTCGGCCGCGTCGCGCTCACGCCACCGGCGCTGTCCTTCTATCGGATTCTCCCCGGCAAGTCGACCGAGGACGGGCGCCAGGTCCTCGGGGGCTACCGAGGCACGGCGGTGGTGTGATGGCTTCGCGGTCTATGAGGTACTCGCCCGCGACGGCTGGCGCGCTGGACGGGGCTGACGCGCTTCGTCGACGATCCGCGAATCCCGCTCGACAACAATGCGGCCGAACGCGCCCTGCGCGGGCCCGTCGTCGGCCGGAAGGAATCACTATGGCTCACGCTCGCTGCGCGGGACCGAGGTCGCAGCTGCAGAGACATGATTACCAAGGTTTTGTCAGGTCGGCATCTGTCCAGGCACTGCGGCCTTTCCATCCACACCGCCGGCACACGAAGGGCGCACACATGCGTTGCTCTCTCGTTCAACCGTCGTGGCCGGGCCGTGTGATGTGCCGCACGCGCGTCAAGAGCTCCTCAGCTGGGCGGCCCTCCTGGGCGGCGCGCCAGCCGACGAGGGAGGGGCGGCGGCCGAACAGCACGATCGTGCGTCCGTCGCGCGGTGGCCCGGGCCGCAGGCCGCCTTCCACGCGATGGCCGCGCGCGCCGCCACGGACGAGCGCGGCTGACAAAGCGTCGATGCGCATCGCGCCGCCCGCGCGCAGCCGCCGGGCTTCGTTGCGGCAGACACCGTAGCTCTCGGCTCCACCCACGAGCGCATTGTCCGGCAGCGCCGGCGTCGCGGAAGGTTCGTCGCCGACATCCACCGCCCACAGCGCGCGGCGAACGGTCGCCAGATCCTCTGGCTCGCGAATTTCCTCGTGCCGCAGGAATTCCGCCCAGGCGCCGTCGGGGGTGTCGGAGAAATAGTTCACGGGGCCGTCGCCCGCGTCGTGCCATCGCGCAGGCGATTGGCTGGCGTGTTCGTGAAGGAAGGGAAGGCGTGGGTCGGCATGCCGGAACGCGATCACGTGGCGGGCGACTCCACCACTGACCGAGCCAGCTCGCGGATGCGCACGGCTCCCTCATCGTCCGGCGCCCAGTCGCCGGTGAGCAGGCCGGCCGGCGCGCGCCCATCGAGCGCCGCGCGAGGACGTTCGAACCATCGGCGGATGCCGATTGCGTTGTAGGCGCCGGCGAGATCGCCGGAGACGAGAGCGATGAAGTGGAGGCGGGCGGCCACCGCGTCTGGCGTGCGGCGCTCGCCGCGGGCGTAGCGGACCGCGCTCGACGGCGAGATCCCGAGTAGCGGCGCGAGGCGGTCGCGGTCGAACACCTGGAGGACGCGCGGCCACTCCGTGTCGGGCACCGGCGACTGCTCGAGCAGCGATTCGATCTGGCGCAGCTCGCGCGCAATGGCGGCGACGTCGGCGGGATCGGTCCGCGCAAGGCTGGCGGCGGCGATCCCGCCGATCCCCGCAGCGCGCACGCGGGCGACGACGCGCTTCACCGCCGGATAGGTGAGCGCGGCAAAATCGGGTGACTCGTCCACCAGGCCGACGGCGTAGGCCTTGCGGACCGTGTCGGCCGCCACGCGGGCCACCGCCGGGTCGGCCAGCGGACTCGCGGCGGATTCTAGTTGGATATCCGCTACACTCCGATTCATGTCCAAATCATATTCCCCTGCGAGCGCTGCCGTCAAGCGAGTGCTCCGGTCTTGTCAAGGCGTGTCGGAGGCGTTGTGGCAGGACCCGATCGTGGCCGAAGTGTGAGTCGTGCGCTCGGCGTTATTCGCGGCGTCTGGATACGACATCCGCGAGTTCTGCCGGCGACTCCGCGAAGAGCAGGCGCTTAGCCCGGCCGAAACCCTTCTGCGGTTCTTGTGGATGATGCTCACCCACAACCACCTCGGCCATGCCCATGGTGGCCGAGTATGAAGTGTCGATCAGTGGCCGGCTTTGAGGTGTCCACCGAGGAGCCGGCTTTCTTCGCACGCCGCGAGGGTGTAAGCGTCGAGCAAGGCAGCCGCGGGCCCTTGTGGGATCCGGATATGCCGAGAGTCGTTTGTGGAGGGTGCCCGCACTGGGAGCGGTGAGAGGAGGAAGGTTTGGGCGTTGGTTCGCCGGTCAGGGCCTTCGCAACAACTATGGACAAACCTAAAGGTTTGTCCCCACGACGTCTCTCGTTACCCGTCGGTCGTCGTGAATGGCCAAACCTGCTACCACCGCGAACAGCGCTGCGTTGCCGGGCATCTGCAGGCTGAACTCGGCAATCGACTGTAGCGCGATGGCCACAAGGCCGATCACCGCGCCCATGCGGATCCACCAGATCGATCCGACGTCTTCTCGGAATCGCCGCCGGACCTCCCAAGCGAATGCCACGATGGTCAAGACGATGGGGATGCCCAGCAGCAGCCCGCCTTCAGCGGCCAACTGCCGGTGAGCCAGAAGTCCCTGGCGATCCGGATCGTGTCGGCCCAGATCGCCGGCCGTTCGTAAATGCTCGTGGGATCCATCTGGGCGAACCGCGCGACGATCTGATCCAGCCCAACCCACGACACGACCGCAATCGCTAGAAAGACGAGATAGCTCACGGTCAAGGTACGACGGGATGAGCCGCGTTGACGTCGGGCCGTAGCCGTACCCGCCATCAGCAGGGCCGCCGCACACGCCATGATCCCAGACCTCGACATCGTCAAGACCAGCGACAGGGCCATCACGAGGATGGCGAACCCGGTCAGCACGGCACGGCTGGCCTGCTCGCTGGAAAACCACAGCACGAGGTTTCGGAACCCCGGCTTTCGGCCCTGCATGCCGCGTGACACAAGGGCGAGGAAGTATCCAAGGGCCACGGGTAGCCCCATTAGCATCCAGCCCGCGAAGTGATTCTTGTTCACGAACGGCCCAAAGGCCGCTCCGCCTTGCACCAATTCCCAGAAGCCGTAAATCTTCCCGTTGAAGGTCTCCCGCTGCACGATACCCACGGTGGCGAGGGCCGCTCCGAGAATCACAAGGGCGCCGGCGAGACGGTTGGCGCTCTCGCGTGTAAGAACGCGCGCGGTGCCGAGCAACAGGACGACAAACCCTCCAAAGAACGCGAGGCCCAGTTGCGTCCGCGCTGGATCGATCGAGAGGGGATGCGACGCGGACTCGTCCAACGTGAACTGCAGGCTCTGCTGTCTAAGAATCGTATCCGTGTGCGGACTGAGTGCGGCGAACCGACTCGCCGGTAGGGGTACCAGTTGCGCGACGACCGCCAAAACGATGAAGGTGAGGCACACCAGCAGCACGACTGAC
>JAUSDY010000014.1 GCA_030650395.1 Acidobacteriota bacterium
AGCGAGATCTCGAGCCAGCCGGAGAGGTCCTGAATCAGGTAACCGGCAACGGCTGCGATGAACGCCAGGATCAGCCAGCGCTCGCGTCGCTCATGGGTGGCGAGCCACCCGCGCACCAGAACGATCAGCACGGCAGCGATCAATGCCAGGTAGGCCAACAGGCCCGGAATTCCGGTCGTGGCAGCCGCGTGAAGGTAGCCGTTGTGAACCATGGTGGGCAACACATCGGGCGTGAGCCGCTCGCTCTCAGCCGAACGATAGCGCGGATACACGACAGAGAAATTCTCGAGGCCGACACCAGTGACCGGATGATCACGCACCATCTGGATTGCCGCCGCATAGGTATTGAAGCGGTCGAGGAGGGTACGATCGGTCTCTGCCGCAGGGGCACCGGTCAGACGTTCACGACTCTGGACCACCTGTCGGTACCCGGCCGCCAACGCGATCGTCAGGATAACGACGACGCCGAGAACCGCCCAACGGCTGATACGCTGTCGCTGTTCCCATGCAACCCCGGACAGGACGAGCAACAACGCCGCCGCGCTCGCCGCCAGCGGACCGCGGCTCAGCGTGCTGATCGAACCCGCGAGCAGGATTGCCAGGGCCACTGCCCACGCCACCTGTTCACCAGCCCTCCGGGCGAGCAATAAAAACACCAGGGCAAACGGCAGGGCGAGGCCCAGCACGGCAGCCAGCACAACCGGGTTGCCGATGGTCGACGCGGGTCGCTGGCCCGGCCAGGTGATGGGGTCCCAACCGGCGAATTGAACCAGCGCGTATGAGGCGGCCAATACCATCGCCGCCACCAGACACTTCGCCAGTCGTTCGATATCAGAAACGCCGAACCGTGACGAGGCCGCGATCAGGAAGAACGACAGTGCCAGGAGTTGAGTCCAGAGACCGTTGTATCGGCCATGGGCGCCGTGCAGCGCGGTGGGCGGGTGCACCGCCGTCAGCGTGCTCAGCACCCACCACAGACCAAGCGCCGCGGCGGCCACAGGCACCGCGCGTGGCAGCCGCCGAGTCCCGTCCCGGGTAAAGCGGACCAGCCAGACGCCCGCGAGGATCGACGCAAAGATCCGGATGATGAGTAGCTTCGGAAGCGAGAACTGGGCCTCGAGGCGCGTGCTGAAGACGAGCGTCACCAAAAACACAAATGCGGCGTATGCGCCCATCTCGAGCGTGCGCCACTGGGCCGTCGCCTGTTGGGGCACCGGCCCCTGGCGGTTCCTACCCCTTCTGCTGGCCCCGAGCAATCGATCCGTCATAAGACGATGAGCGCCGTGCCGTCGAGCCTTAGCCAAAGAGTTAAGAGGGATGGTCAACTGGACTCCCGCAAACGCCCTTGCTCGAACGTCTGGCGCACCAGTCTAGCCCGGTCTTGACCGCATCCAGCCGCACAAGGTTGGCGTCCCCAACCAGGACCCAAGCCTTACTGCCTGGCGCGAGCGTGCGGCGTCACATATTTTGGCGTTACTCGCTGGTGTCGAGTAGCAAGACAGCCGGCCCCGCTACGCGACGAGGGGTTGCTTGGAGCAAAAAGCGTTGGGCCCAGCTCATGAAGCGCCATGTAAGCTCACCGCTTTTTCTCCAATCAACCCCTCGTCGCGTTAACGCGCCCTCCGGCTGCGGATTCGCGTAGGGCACCGATGCGCGGGCGAGACGCGGAGAGGTCTCCCGGCGTAAGCGTCTTGCCGTCCTTGGCGCGTCCATAGCTGAGGCGATTAATGCGGCGAGGGAGATTTGACCGCCGCGGACAGATCGCGCTCGCCGCACTGGAACATATAATCGGGTCCGGGCGCGTTCATGATCGGACAAACGTCCTCACCTAACCGACGATTGGGATCGCTGGCGCTTGCGGCGGTCTTTGTCGCGGCAACGGCGGTCACGGCGCTCGATTACGGCCTGGGCCCGGGCGACGACTCGCTGCTCGCCCGTCGCGACATCCACCGCGGCATTCTCGGTCACACAACCAGGGCGCCCGATCGGTATCGGGTGCTGGCGCCGGCCCTCATCGAAGTTCCGACGCGGTTGCTGTCGCGATTCATGCCGTACGACGCCGCCTACGACCGCGCTTCGGTGGTGTTCTACCTGCTTGCGATGGCCGCGTTGGTGGGGACGCAGTATGCGTATCTGAGGGTCTGGTTTACCGCCGAGCAGGCCCTCGTCGGCGTGCTGCTGGTCGCATGCACGCTTCGCATCACGATCCGCCGCACGACTACGCGCCCTCGTCGTACCTCGAGCCCAGCTTCTTCGCGCTCGGACTGCTGGCGATCCTGCACGGGCCGGCGCGGCTGGTTCGCATTACTTGTCGCGATTGCGACCTTGAATCGTGAGACCGCGATCTTCCTGATCGCGATCTTCGCCGTCACCCAGCCCGTGACAACAGACACCATCAAGGCCGTCACCGCCTACTTCGCTATCTGGCTGCTGATTTTCGTGGGGCTTCGTTTCCTCGGCGGTGATGCCGAGCGCTACTGGACACTCGACCGCGTCTTCCGGACCATGATGCGGAAGTGACATGGGTGTGGCCTCTGCAAGATAGCAATGCGGAGGCCACTCAAGACTCGGGCGCTACGCGCCCTCGTGGGAGTCGCTCGTTTAGCTCGCTCCTACGACTCGCGGCTTCGCCGCATCGTGGGACTCGGGCCTTCGGCCCTCGTTGGGGACTGCGTGACTAGCCGCGTTTCTCCTTCATCACAACTTGTTCCATCGAAGCCGCAGCCACCCATCCGGTCATGCTGTGCGAGGAACCAAGCTCGAATAGCTTGGTGCCCAATCGCCCGAAAAACTGCTGTGGTGTCTCGTTACGGGGATCCCATCCGGCAGGCCAGCCATGCTGGCGATGGCGCTCCGTAAATGCCGCGCCGTCCCCGACGATGAGGTCCGGCGAAACCTCCGTGATGTCGAAAACGGTGTTCTGCAGGCAGTCACCCTCGAAGTGGTAAGCATGCCAGAAATCCCTACGAGGCGCGCAGCGCCGAGTCCTACTCAAATCGGCCGCCATTCATGACCCGGTCACGCGGCGGTAGGCCTTCAGCAAGCGGGTCAATTGCGGCCTCTCCAGGACCAGCCGCTTAGTGAGGCCCCAGGGGCTGCGGCCCTTCTGGTACTTGAAGTCGATCCAGTGTCCCTGCGGGCGCGAATGCCGGAACGTGTCCCACAACATTGGCAGGTAATCACCATCCGGGCCAATCCCCACGATGTGCCTGACACTAATGCGCTCAGGGCTGCCGCGCTGAAACCGGTAGGTGATCCGCAGCGATCGGCGCTTGCACTTGCAGGTGCGACGCAGCAGTTGCTGATCCCATCCGCTCGGTGCGAGTTCGTCCCAGATGAAGGCGGCAACACTGCGTGACTCACACACCGTCAACCACGGCGGTCTGTCGCCACACGCCGTACATTGCCACCAGTACTTGGCCATTAAGCCTGCTCACGAGTGGCCGTCGCCACGAGTCCTAGTCCGAGAATTCTTTGGCGAGCTCGACCCACTCGCCCTGCGGAGCGAGGCGCTCGTAGGCGCGCCAGTGAGTTCGCGCCTCACCGGAGCGGCCCATCTTCTCTAACGTCACCGCCAGATAGAAGTGCGCGTCGGCGTAGCTGTTGTTGAGCGCGAGCGCTTCGAGGTAGGACGCTTCGGCCTCGACGTAGCGGCCGTGATCGTGGTGGATGTTTCCGAGATTGAAGTGCGACTCGAAGTAGTTGGCGTCGAGCAGGATCGCGCGCTCGTAGAGCGCCTGCGCCTCGGCCAGCTCGTCGCGTGAATAGCGGATGTTGGCGAGGTTGATCAGCGCTGCCACCAGGTCGGGGTCTTCATCGAGCGCGCGGCGATAGGCCTTGGCGGCCTCTTCCATCCGCTCCGGCGTGCCGTCGTCCAGCAACGACCCCATCAGAAAATACTGCTCGGCGCCGGACAGCTCCCGGGCGCTGCCGGGACCGCGGTCGCTGGTGAACGCCTGCGGATTCGGGCCAATGCTGTCGGCTCGCGGCTTCAGCGTGATGATGCGTGCGGGTTGGGCGTCGAGGCGGAAGTCGAACGCCAATTGGCCGACCCGCGACGCCTGCAGATCCCGAAGGATGGCGCGGAACGACAGGCCCTTCGCCAGCTCGCCGGAGAGCTGCCGCAGCGCGGTGAGATCGGTGAAACTAAAAAACGTGTCGGCGTTGTTCTTGAACGCCGGCTTGATGAATCCCCACTTCTCCAGGTAATGGAGGTGGTCGACACGTAGCGCCGGATACATCGTCAGGATGTCGCGCTGGCCGTAATGCTGGGTGCGGCGCTCGGCGATGGCGGGCTGGCCGGTGAGCCGGCAGAACTCGTCCTCGCTCAGCACCTTGATGCGGCCGGGCGTCTCGGCGTTGATCTGCGCGACACGGCGGAGCTTCTGGTTCTGCGTGCTGGTGTCGTCGAGCAGCGCCGACAGATCCGGCGCACCGCCGGGATAGCTCTCGGCGCCGACGATCAGCAACGTGGTGCGGACCGTGACATCCTCGTCGCAGCCACCGCCGAGCTCTTCGACGATCGCGCAGGCGTCCTTGCGTCCGAACGACCACAGTTTTCCAGTGAAGACAACGGTCTCACCTTTGAACGGGAGGCCGCGAGGCGGATCGAATGGCAACTCAGACATCGATCGACCACAACGATAACAGAATCGAACCCTGCCGTGCGCGACGCGCGCTCACGGCGCCCCGCCTTTGCGATAGACGACAAAGGAGGGCGATCCCGTGGGCTCGGTAATGGTCGACACCTGGATCCAGCCGTGGCGACCGAGCGCGGGCAACCACGGCTCCCCCGGCATCGCGATCAGCGCGGATCCAGGTTCGGCCGACCGAGGATCGAAGGTGTCGCCGTCCAGCGAGACGGGCGGCGCGCCAGTGGGAAGGTGCCACACATGAGCGTAGAAGCGCCAATAGTCCTCCGCATAGGGGATTCGCCGACTGAGCAGCACCGGACCGGCGGGCTGAATTCGTACCGCTTCTGCCAGCGCAGCCCGGAGGTTGCCGCCGTACCATGTGCTGGACGTGTCGCGGTACGGGCCGATGTAGTCACGGTAGAACCCCCAGAACTGAAAGGGAATCGCCAGCACCAAGCCGACGGCGACCCACCGCCACGCTCGCCCGCGCGCGGACCAGAGGGTGGTGAGCCCATAGGTTGCTACCAGCACGCCGAACGGCAACGCGAACAGTGCGCGATACCGATTGAGATCCATCGTGCCGGTCAGGACCGCGGCCAGCGGCGCGGTCGCGAACCCGATCAGAACGATGCGCTCGAAGCCACCGGTCCGACTGAGCCGATAAATTCCGATGGGCAAGAGCACGGCGAACACGATCGGAAACAATCCGGCCCGCCGGGTCGAATTCGTCATGCTGGTATCGCCTGACAGGAACAGGAACTCAGGGTTGAAGTAGTACCACCACTCAGCCAGGCGGAGCTTGACGCCCGCCAGCGAGAACAGCGTCGAGAGGCCCGGCGCCTGATCGGCGCCGTCGCTGCCAACGCGGTAGGCACGGATCAACTCGGCATACCGCTCGGGATGCGCGACCTGCCATAACAGGAGCGGGATGAGCGTGACTGCGAAGCCTGCCACGGCCCAGCCGAACCACCGCGGGGAACGCCGTTCGGCAAGATACAGCCCCGTGAGCAGGAGATACACCGGCATCATCACCAGCCCCGCCAGGTAGCCATAGATGCCGAGACCGAGTGCCGCCGTGCCCGCCATCAGAACGCGTCCGTCGGCGCGCTCCTGAAAACGCTGAAGGCTGATCAGCCACAGCATCACGAACGGCAAGGGGTAGAGCACGCTCAGCGCCATGCGGCTGAAGATGAAGTGGCCGGGCGACAACGCGAGCATGCCGGCCGCGGCGAGAGCTACGGCGTCGCTCTTGAAGAGCGTTCGGGCCAGTACCAGCATCAGCAAGACGTTCAGCACGCCGACGAGCGCGGTGGGCAGACGGACGGCCGCCTCGGACAGCGGCAGCACCAGGAGCGCCAGCGCGGTCGCGTAAATCATCATCGGATCCCGCCCGGCGGTAAACGCGGGTTCCGAAAAGTAGACGGGCAGAAACCGGCCGTTGAGATCGCGCCCGTCGTGCGCCACCGAGATGGCTTGAAGTGAAAACTTTATCTCGTCGTGGACCAGGTAGATCGGGGCAAACGACAGGCGCGTCGCATAAACAGCCGCCGTCGCGGCCACCACTAGCACCACTGCGGCGACCCGAATCCTGCGGGTGACGGTCGTCATCACCATCGTGGCATCGTCACCGATGTCCTTGGTCTGACAGCCACGACATGCGATCGGGTAACACGCACTCAGCTTATACGTGAACCAGCTCGGCCTCGGCCTGATCGAGGACGTGCTCGAACCACAGGTTCGAGATTTTTTCCTGGACGCTGTTCTGCCGGAGTCGCGCCTGCAGGTTGTCGAAGTCGACCCGATCGAGCTCCTGGTCCTGGTTGTAGCAGGAGAAGATGAACTCTTCGCGGCCGGTCTCGGGATCGACGTGACGCTGCAGGCACTGCGCGCACACTTCTTTCATCATGCACTGCATCGGCGAGTTGATGCTGCCGATGCCGACGTGGTTCGGCGACAGGTAGGGCTGGAGCGCGCCGTGCCGCACGAGGCGGACCGCGTTCATCATGCGGTCCGAGCCGATGGCGATGATCCGCGACACCTCGGCCAGCGGCACCGCCTGCGCGCAAAGCTTGCCTTCCGCGTACGCGACCATGGCCTGGACGATGTTGCCGCGGAAGTGCGCGTCCTGCGGACGGTGGGGCTCGATCGCCTCGCCCATGTCGGTGGACCAAATCACCTGGTCGGTGGACGATTCGATCTCTTCGCGCTTGAAGAGATCCGCGCCGTTCCTGTAGCCGGCGAAGTAAATCACGCGGCTGCCGCATGCCTTCATCGCCTTGGCGATCGAAAACAGCACGGCGTTGCCCAGGCCGCCGCCCGCGAGCAGCACCGCGGCACGCTCCGGAATTGCCGTCGGTGTGCCGGTCGGCCCCATCACCACCACCGGCTCGCCGGGCTTCAAGTAGGCGCACAGCCGGCTCGACACGCCCATCTCGAGGGTGATGAGCGACAGCAGCCCGCGTCCTCGATCGACCCACGCGCCGGTCAGCGCGATCCCTTCCATCAGCATCGAGACGACGTGGCCGTCGAGGCGGATGTGCGGGCTGAGATGCTCGAAATTCTGGAGCCGATAGAACTGTCCGGGATGAAAGTGCCGTGCCGCGGCGGGAGCGCGGACGATCACTTCGATGATGGTCGGGGTCAGCCTGACCACGCGCTCGACCCTGGCGAGCAGCTGATCGTCGAGCCGCCCCACCATCGCCTGCCACGCGCGCTCACGCGCCGGCTGCGCCGCCGGATCCAGCGTCGCAATCTCGTCGGCGAACAATTCGACCACGCGGGGATAGCCGTCTTTCGCCGACGCCATCGCCTTGACGACGTTGCCGTTGTAGCGGGGGTGGTTGTCGCCGTAATAGGTGACGAATTTGCCGTCGGTGTTGTGAGAGGTGAAGAATCCGTTGGGGTCCGGTTCGAGCTGAAAGGCGCCCGCGGCAACAGCGGAACTAAAGTTCCGCTCTACCTGTCCGGCCTGCGCCGGCACTGCCTTGAACCCTTTAAAAAACTTCTGCCTGTTGTCCAAGCTGAACGAACCGGGGTGTTCTTTTTCGTAGGTGATGTTCGGCACTGTGCCCGCGGCCACGAGCACGGTTCTCGCCGGCAGCTCCGCCCTCGATCCGTCCGCGCGGGTGAAGACCATCGCCTTGACGTGCCCGAAGTCGTCGGGCACGGCTTCGATCGGGTTCATGTTCTCGGTCACCGCGATGCCCTCTTCGAGCGCCTTGGCGACCTCTTCGTGATTCAACCGGTACGCCGGCGCGTCTTGCAGACGCTTGCGATACGCCAGCGTGACCCCGCCCCAGGATCGGAGCATCGCGATGAAGTCGGGCTTCTCATCCGCGGCGCCGGCACGCTTTCGTTCCGCGCGCACCGCGCGGCCGTGCCCCAGGAACTCGTCGAGGATGCCCTGCTCTTCCGCATCCATGGTGCCGCGGACGCGTTCTTCACCGAGGTCGCGCACCAGCGCCTCGTAGCGATTGAGCGTCTTCTCGACCTGGATCGGGTAATACGCCATCAACTCCGTGGCGGTGTCCACGCCCGTCAGGCCGCCGCCGATCACCACCGCAGGCAGCCGCGCCTGCAGGTTCGACAGCGCGTCTCTCTTGAACGCGCCGGTGAGCTGCAGCGCCATCAGGAAGTCGCTGGCCTTGCGAATGCCGCGGATCAGATTGTTCTTGATGTCGATGATCGTCGGCCGCCCCGCGCCGGCGGCAATGGCGACGTGATCGATGCCGTTCGCCCACACCTCGTCCAGCGGCAGCGCGCCGCCAAAGCGGACGCCGCCGTAGATCTTGAGCTTGTCGCGGCGGGCGAGCGTCAGGTGGATCAGCGTGAGGAAGTTCTTGTCCCACCGCACCGTGATGCCGTACTCCGACACGCCGCCGAAGCCTTCGAGCACGCGCTCGTCGGTCGGCCGATAGATCTCGCTCCAGTTCTGAATCGGCCGCGGCGCAGCGCCATTGCCCCCCGTGAGATCCTCGGGCAGCGGCTCGATCTTGAGGCCGTCAATCGCGACCACGCCGAAGCCTTCGTTCACCAGGTAGTGCGACAGCGTGTAGCCGGCCGGGCCGAGCCCCACCACCAGCACGTTCTTGCCGTGGTACTCGAGCGCGTACGGACGGTTGACGTTGAGCGGGTTCCAGCGCGTCAGCAAGCCGTAGATCTCGACGCCCCACGGCATGTTCAGCACGTCGGTCAGCACGCCGGTTTCGATCTGCGGAATGTTGACTGGCTCCTGCTTCTGGTAAATGCAGGCCTTCATACAGTCGTTGCAGATGCGGTGGCCGGTGCCGGGGCACATCGGGTTGTCGACGGTGACGATGGCCAGGGCGCCGATGGCGTCGCCGCGCTTGCGCACGGTGTGCATCTCGGAGATCTTCTCGTCGAGCGGGCACCCCGCCAACTGAATGCCGAGCGGGTTGGTGACGACCGTGCCTGCCTTGTCGCGAATGCCCTTCGAGCAGGTGTCCTTGTCGCGCTCGTGGCAGAGCACGCAGTAATGGATTTCGCTCAGCACCTCGCGCTGGGTGTAGCGCTCGTCGGTGAGCTTGAAGCCCTCGCGGCGGCGCAATTTCTCGTCAGGGCCGATGATCTGCTCAGGCATTGCTGGATCCGGCCGCTGGATCTGCACGAGGTGGTCGTAATCGAGATTTTCGGGGAAGCGGAAGACCACCCAGCCGCGGTAGCGCGGGGCATGGACGTGCGCGGCGCACCAGCGCTTGAGCGACTCGATTTCGTCGGCGACACCAGCTTTGTCCGCGACTTCGCGATCGAGTAGTGAGCAGCCGTACGCAGCGAGCGCGATCTCGGCCTCCGGCGTGGGCTGAAGCCCACGCCCTCCGAACGCTCGTGACGCATCGGACGTTCGGAGGGCCGGGGCTTTAGCCCCGGCCTCGACGATCGCATGGTCTTCCGCGGTGGCCGTGACGTGGGCGCCGCCTTTGAGCAGCGGCAATGCCCGGCGGCGGACGAAGTCGATCTTGAAGCGGAACAGGACATCGTAGGCACGCGTCGCCTGGACCAGCGATTCGGCCTCCGCGCCAACGCCGAACAACCTGGTGACGAAGCGGCTGAGATGCGGCGCCATCGCGACAATCAGGTTGCCGCGCGCCACGGCGCCGAGCGTGCCCGGCGAGATGCGATGCTGATCCCACTGCGCCCACAGCTCCGGCTCCGCCGCCTTCGCCTCGTCGACGAATGCGCGATAGAGCTCGCGCAGCCGTGCCGGTCGATGCAGGTCGGCGAACGAGAATCCGGGGATTCCCAGAGACGTATCAGGAGAGGTTCCGGATGACATTTCCAACTCTCAATTATATGTGATTCACCCATGTGGTACGATCGGGACCAGACGCCATGACGCGTCACCTCATGATGATCAAATTGAACGGCGATCCGCACCAGCTCGCACAGCCGCTGAGCGTTTCCGCGTTGCTGGCACAGCTCGAGATTGACGCGCGGCGTGTCGCCGTCGAGCTCAATCTCGCCGTCGTGAAGAAAGCCGCGTACGACTCCTCGCTCATCACAGACGGTGATGAAGTGGAGATCGTGAACTTCGTCGGTGGCGGCTAATCTCAGTTAACAGTTAAGAGTTAACAGTTAAGAACTACGAATGAGTGACTTGGTTATCGCGGGACGGACGTTTCGCTCGCGGCTGATCGTCGGCACGGGCAAGTACCCGTCGCACGCGATCATGAAGGCGTGTCACGAGGCGTCGGGCGCCGACATGGTGACGGTGGCGGTGCGCCGCGTCGACATCTCGCGCAAGACCGAGTCGCTGCTCGACTACATCGACACTTCGAAGATCTTCCTGCTGCCTAACACGGCCGCTTGCTTCACGGCCGCCGACGCCATTCGCACCGCCCATCTCGGCCGCGAGGCGGGGATGTCCAACTGGGTCAAGCTCGAAGTCATCGGCGACGAGCAGACGCTCTTCCCCGACAACGAAGGCCTGCTCGAGGCCACCCGCGTGCTGGTGAAAGACGGCTTTGTGGTGCTGCCCTACACCAATGACGATCCGGTGATGTGCCGCAAGCTGGCCGATGCGGGCGCGGCCGCGGTGATGCCGCTGGGCGCGCCGATCGGCTCGGGGCTCGGCATCCAGAATCCCAACAACATCCGGATCATCCGCGAACAAGCCAAAGTGCCGGTGATCGTCGACGCCGGCGTGGGCACGGCGTCCGACGCCGCGGTGGCGATGGAGCTCGGCGCCGACGCGGTGCTGATGAACACCGCGATCGCCGGCGCCACCGATCCGGTGATGATGGCGCGCGCGATGAAGCTGGCGGTTGAAGCGGGACGGCTGGCGTACCTGGCCGGCAGGATTCCGAGAAAACTCTACGCGTCGGCGAGCAGCCCGCTACAGGGGGTCGTCGGCAGCTAAGCAGTTGCCAGTTGCCAGTTAACAGTTGCCAGTCTTGTTAACTGGAAACTGGAAACTGTTAACTGACTAAAGGCCAGGCCGCGTCGTTCTCTGAAATCACCAAAGGCTCGAACGGCCACGTGATGCCGAAGGTGGGGTCGTTCCAGCGCACGCCGGACTCGGCCTGCGGCTGCCACGGCGTCGACGCGTGGTAATAGGCCTCGGTACCGTCGGTCAGCGTGATGTATCCGTGCGCGAGGCCTTTCGGCACGTAGAACATGCGGCGGTTGTCGGCGCTCAGCTCCACCGCTTCCCACTGCCGATAGGCCTTCGAGTCCGGCCGCAGGTCGACGATCACATCGAGCAGCGCGCCGCGCGTGCAGCGGATGATCTTGACCTGTTCGTGCGGAGCGTTCTGAAAATGCATGCCGCGCAGGGTGCCGCGCTTGTGGTTCCACGCCAGGTTGCACTGCGCGAGCGAGGGGTCGAGGCCGCGCTTGGTGAACTCGCCGGGCAGCCACGTCATCGCGAAGAACCCGCGGTCGTCGTGGATCGCCGTCACATCGATGATCCAGGCGCCGGGGATTCGCGACTCGGTGAACTTCATGCGGGATGCCCAGGCGGGTCTGAAAGACCCGCCTCTACAGGCGGAAGAGCGTGTCTTTCTTCACGCCCTTGAGCGCGTTGCGGGTGTCGACCAGGAGCGGGAAGCGATCCACCATCGCGGCGTAATTGAACACCTTATGGTCGGTGATGATGACGCCGCAGTCGATCCCCTTGTGCATCTGCTGCTCGTCGACCGTCTTGAGGTCGAGCGAGGCATGCTTGAACGCGGGCACGTAGGGATCGGTGTAGCTCACGCTCGCGCCGCGGTGCGCCAGCAGCTCCAGCACCTCGAGCGCTGGCGACTCGCGCAGATCGTTGACGTCGCGCTTGTAGGCGACGCCGATGATGTGGACCTTCGAGCCGTTGAGTGATTTCTTCTGGGAGTTGAGCGCATCGATGATGCGTTGCACCACGAACTCCGGCATGGCGCCGTTGACGCTGCCCGCGAGCTCGATGAAGCGCGCCTCGAAGTTGTACTGGCGGGCCTTCCACGACAGGTAGAACGGGTCGATCGGAATGCAGTGCCCGCCCAGGCCGGGGCCGGGATAGAACGGCATGAAGCCGAACGGCTTGGTTTTCGCCGCGTCGATCACTTCCCACACGTCGAGGTTCATGCGGTGGCACATCAGCGCCAGCTCGTTGACCAGGCCGATGTTGACGGCGCGGAAGGTGTTCTCGAGCAGCTTCACCATTTCGGCCACGCTCGGCGAGCTCACCGGCACGACCTTGTCCATCACCTGCTCGTAGAACGCGACGGCCACCCTGGTGCTGTCTTCGTTGATGCCGCCGACGACTTTCGGAATGTTCCTGGTCTGGTATTGCGGGTTGCCGGGGTCAACGCGCTCGGGCGAAAAGGCGAGGTAGAAATCGACGCCCGGCTTGAAGCCCTTGGCCGCCAGCGCCGGCTGCACCACTTCCACCGTCGTCCCCGGGTAGGTCGTCGACTCCAGGATGATCAGCTGGCCCTTCCGGAGGATCGCCGCCGTCGCGTCGACGGCTTGCACCACATACGTCATGTCCGGATCTTTGGTCTTGCGCAGCGGCGTCGGCACGCAGATGTCGATGATGTCGGCCGCGGCCAGCGCCTTCGGATCGGTCGTGGCCGTGAACTTGCCGCTCTTCACCACTTCGGCGAGGTGTTCGGCGGGCACGTCCGGGATATAGCTCTTGCCCGCCGCCAACTGGGCGACCTTGCCGGCATCGACGTCGAATCCGATCACCGAGAATCCGGCGCGGGCAAACTCCACGGCCAGCGGCAGGCCCACATAGCCCAGCCCGATGACGCCCAACGTCGCCTGCTTCGACTCGATCTTCTTCAATAATTCCATGCATCTACCAGAGAGAGTGGGGCGGGACTGTAGTGGAGCGTATCAACTCGTCCTCAAGGGCCGAGCGTACACTCCACGAGTCGCGCCGGCTACGAATAAAAACCGCGAATGGCGCCGACGACGGCGGCTTGCTGTGCTTCGGTCAGCTCCGGGTAGATCGGCAGCGCCAGCGATTGCCGCGCTGCAGCCTCGGCGACCGGGAACGCACCGGCCTTGTAGCCAAGGCCGGCAAAGCACGCTTGCAGGTGGAACGGCACCGGGTAATACACCTCGGTGCCAATGCCGGCGGCGTCGAGGTGCGCGCGGAGACGATCCCGCTCCGGCGCGCGAATGACGAACTGATTATAGATGTGCGTGCGGTCTGGGGCTTCCACCGGCATGGTGACGGGCAGCCCGGCGTCAGCGAAGAGGGCGCGATAGCGGGTGGCGTTGGTGCGTCGAGCGTCGCTCCAGCCGGAGAGGTACGGCAGCTTGACGCGGAGCACGGCCGCTTGCAGCGCGTCGATGCGGAAATTCGCGCCGACCAGGTGATGATAGTACTTGGGTTCCATCCCATGGTTGCGAATCAGCCGCAAGCGGCGCGCCAGGTCGTCGCTCGTCGATGTCACGAGGCCGCCGTCGCCAAATCCGCCGAGGTTCTTGCTGGGGAAAAACGAGAAGCAACCGATGGCGCCCCAGCTCCCGACGGCACGGCCGCGATACGCAGCGCCAATCGCCTGGGCGGCGTCTTCGATCACGGCGATCTGTCGCGGTCCCGCGGCGGCCAGAATGGGCGCCAGCTCCGCGGCTTGCCCGAAGAGATGCACGGGAATGATCGCCTTGGTCGCAGGGGTAATCGCGGCGAGGGTGGCCTGGGGATCGAGGTTGAACGTGTCGGCTTCCACGTCCACGAGCACCGGGCGCGCCCCGACGCGCACGACCGCTCCGGCCGTCGCGAAGAACGAGTAGGTGGGCGTGATCACTTCGTCACCGGGCCCGATCTGCAGGGCCATCAGCGCGGCGACGAGGGCATCGGTGCCCGACGACATGCCGATGGCGTGTGGGGTGTTCAGGTACGCGGACAGCTCGCGCTCGAGGCCTTCCACTTCGGGGCCGCCGATGAAGCGCTGGCTGTCACACACGCGGGTCACGGCCTCCAGCAGGGACTGCCGCAGCGGCGCGTAGTGTGCCTGGAGGTCGAGAAGAGGGACGCTCACAAACATCTCATGGTACATGCCTCGCGCTGCCGTGTGCAAGCAGACGATGACGCTCGGCGTGCCAGGGCGCTCGACCTTCGACGATGCTCAGGTCGACCCTGAGGCTCTCGAAGGGTCGTTGCGAATATCATGATCGCATGATCGAAGTGGATGTCGCCGTCGTCGGCGGAGGCGTCACGGGCCTCGCGTCGGCGCTCGCGCTGGCGGAACGCGGCGCCTCGGTGTGCCTGCTGGAACGCGAGGCCAAACCCGGGCGCGCCACCAGCACGCACAACAGCGGGGTGATTCACGCCGGCATCTACTATCCGCAAGGCTCGCTCAAGGCCCGGCTGTGCGTAGAGGGACGCGATCGGCTGTATGCGTTCTGCCGGCAACACGCGGTACCGCACGCGCGGTGCGGCAAGCTGATCGTCGCGGCCGACCATCACGAAATCGAAGCGCTGGACACGCTCCGACAGATGGCCCACGCCAACGGCGTCACCTCGGTCGTCGACGCCGATGCGGATTTCATCCGATCGCGCGAGCCGAATGTTCGCGGCGTCGCGGGGCTATGGTCTCCGGACACCGGCATCGTGGAGGCCGAAGCGTTGGTGAAGGCCCTCGAACACCTTTGCAAACAACGCGACGTCGCGGTCGTTGTCGGCAGCCCCCTCGTGGGCGCTGAACCTGTGGCCGGCGGTGTGGAATTGGTGACGCCGCACGAGCGGTTTGTGGCGGGCACCGTCGTGAACGCCGCGGGCCTCTATGCGGACGAAGTGTCGGCGTCGCTTGGTGCGAGCCGCTTCCAGATTTATCCCTGCCGCGGCGAGTACGCGGAATTGGCGCCGTCGAAACGGCACATGGTGAACGGCCTCGTCTATCCGCTGCCCCATGCCTCTGGCGCCGGCTTGGGCGTTCACCTCGCCAAGACCACCTGGGGCACGGTCACGCTCGGCCCGACGATCCGCTACCAGGATTCGAAAGACGACTATGAAAGCGGCCGCCTGGCGCTCGAAGATTTTGTCGAGCCCGCGCGACAGCTGCTGCCGTGGGTGACGCTCGCCGATCTGCAGCCTGGCGGCAGCGGCATCCGCGCGAAGCTGCAGGGCCCGGGTCAAACAGTTGCGGATTTCATGATCGAGCGGGACGCGACCAATCCCGTCGTCATCCAGGCTTCGGGCATCGACTCGCCGGGCCTGACGTCGTGCCTGGCGGTGGGAGATCGCGTGGCGCGGATTTGGGCGGACGATCAATAGCCTGTCCGTCTCTGCGACGGTAATTTTTCAGCCCAAATCATCCACCCGCGCGAACGGGCCGAGCGCCGCACGCGGCACCCCGCTTGTTCCACCAGCTGCCTCGCACCCGCTTCCGAATAACGCATCTCGACGGGCGCCGCAAATCGATCGTAAAGATCGGGGATCAGGCTGCAAACGGTGGGGTTCTGGGTGATGGGGTATGGAAAGCTTGCCGCCCACCGGAAATACCGTGAGGGGAGCGTGCATCCGAGATACACGACCGGGGCCGCCACGGCGCAGAATCGGCGGATGGTCGCCGGAGAGCGACGACTGATCAATCCACGAACGCTATTGACCGCGCTCAGTGCGAGACGCCAAGACAGCGACCGGTTGCTGAAATCTTCATATACGTAAAGTAGCAGGGTCGCACCGGGCTTGAGCGCGCGCGCAATCTCCCGGACGGCGAGCGATGGATCGTCGGTATGGTGAACGACGCCGTAGCTGTAAGCGCCGTCGAAGCAAGAGTCTGAAAATGGCAGTGCGAGCAGGTTGCCCTGGATCAACCTCGCGCATTCCGAGCCCGCAATCCTCGCCGCGGTCGCGCGGATGCCGCCCGCACTCAGTTCCAAGCCGACGGCATCGCACCCATCACTCAGCACCACCGACGCGAGATCGACGCCCTCGCCACAGCCGGCGTCGAGCACGCGCCCGCGGAAGGCGGGGGCGCCAAGCGCGGTCCTCATGGCGTGAAGGTGATACTCGACCGGGACCGTCACCGGAGGCGGAAGTCCACCGGCGACCCACCCAAAGCCAAAGCGCTCACTTGTCGCTTGAGTCTGATCGGTCACGGGTGGCCGACATTATAGCGCGACACCGCCTGCCACGCTGACGGGGCACGGCACGCGGTCGCCGGGCGAGTGCAGTAGGATGAAGGCGAGTCCGGCGAGCGCGATGACCCCACGGTTCCGAATCGGAGCAATCGTTCTTGGTTTGCTGGCGGCGCTGGCGGGCGTTGAGTTGATGCTCCGCGCGATGAACGTGGGATTTGGTAACTCTCCCATGGAATCGGATCCGTTTCTCCATCACGTCCACCCCAAAAACTACACGTTCGTTCAACAGCATCCGTCGGGTGAGCTCGGCGGGTTCGTGATCCAGTACGACGCGGAAGGGCGCGTGGTCCGAGGAGGCGCGTCGGCCCCGCGCTCCATTGATCACGGCGAGCGCCCCTGCCGCGTGGCCTTGATGGGTGACTCGTTCACTGAAGGCGGACAGGTTCCATTCGAGCAGTCCTTCGCCGGGTTACTGGAACAGGCTGGTCGCCGTTGCGAGGTCCGGAATTACGGCGTCAGGTCGTACAGCCCGGCCATCTATCTGGTGCAGTGGACGCGCGAAGTTCAAGACTGGCATCCGACGCATGTCTTCGTGCTGCTCTTTGGCAACGACGTTCGCGAGGACGTGAGGTATCTCCAGACCGCGGTCATGGACGCGGATGGCTGGCCCGTCGCCATTCGGGGACCGCGGGACGGCTGGCTGTTCGCCCATCTTCGGCGATCGTTCGTGGCGCGGTTCGTCCGCATGGTCACTCAGCGCGCCACCTGGGTCTGGCAGCACTACGGCGAGGACCAATGGACCATCGGGGGAGTGGTCGAAGAAAACCCGGAGTGGAGCGGTCCCACGCCAGGGCTCGTCAGCGAACTGAACAGGCGCGTGCACGCCGCCGGAGCCCAGCTGGTTGTCATGGCCGTGCCGTCGCGTTACCAATTAATGGGCGACGGCAAGATCAAGGTGTCGGGTGACTTCCACCAAACCTTGCAGTCATGGTCGGGTGCACAGGCCATCCAGTTCCTGGACCTGTACTCGGCGTTCGAACGGGCGGCCCGTGCCGGGATCCCGGTATTTTTCCTACAGGATATTCATTTCACCGACGAAGGCCATGCGCTTGTCGCGGCGATGATTGCGCGCGCCTTTCCGGATCTCTTCGAGAACGGCCTCGTCAGCACCAGTGCGTCAGTTCGAGCGGCCTTCGGTGAGGGCGGCGCTCGATAGCCAAGCCCCGTCCGTGCCATACAGACGGCCGTGTCGGCTATAGCCGTGCTTCGTTGGCACACCCGTGACGGTCAACGCGCGATGAGAGCGGAGCGTAGGGCGATCTCTGCCACGTACACGGAGCCGCGGGGCGTCAGGTGTCCCATGTCGAAGGCTACCAATTCCGGCGGGCTGGTCCCCGGCACGGCCGCCACACATCCGCCGGCGTTACACAGGCGCTCAATGAGCGACACATATCGCGGCAAGGAGGACTCCCTGAACTGCGTCGCGAGTCGTCTGTCCAGTGCCAACACGTCGGCGTTCAGACCGTAGCTGACCCGATCGTACGAGCGTCCCCAGTACTGACTCGTCACGACCAGCGGCAGGGAAGGCGCCCACTGCGGCGACGGCCCGATCAACACCACGTCCTTCGCGCCCAGCGCGCGTACCCGAGCGGTCAACCCAGCCCAGTCGGTTTCTTCGTGCGCGCCGATTTGCGCGAGAACGACTAGCTCTGGCTTGAGCCGGGCGATGGCCGCCAGGGCATAGTTGTTGGCGCGCTGGCACCGGCCCCCGGGAACGTCGAGGTCCACCGGAACCACACTAGGGCGACAGTGCGACGTGGCCACCTGAGCGAGGCGGGTGTCTCCGGGAAGCACGCTCCTGATGCCGAGCGATAGCGCCTGCGCGAAGGAATCACCCCAGAGCAAGGCCGTGCGGCGTGTGCCGGATTGGGTGCACACGGGATCGATCGCTTCCCTCGCCCGGTCGGTGCCCCACTCCATGAAATCGCACTCCCGCCGGTACGCATCCGCGATGCCGTGCTTCCGGATGTCGTCGTAGTATTGAACGAAGGAGGCCTTGTCGGTTCTGTTGATGGCGCGCCCGATTAGCCCCTCTGAACGATACGTAAAATAGCCGGCCGCAAAGAGCGCCGCCATCGACACGCAGAGGGCCGGCACCACCAGGCGGCCGCCCGCACCGAAGCGAATGGGCCTCTCGATTACTTTGTATGTGAGCCAGGCGAGCACGACTGAGGCGCCAACCGCGGCGATGCGAAGCCCCAGAGAGGGCGCTTCGGCGTTAAGGATCCGCGCGAACGACAACAGCGGCCAGTGCCACAGATACAGCGGATAGCTGATGAGGCCGATCCACACCATGACACGGTGGCCGAGAATCTTCCGGTTCACCCACGCGTCCGGGCCAGCGGCAAGCAACAGCCACGCACCGCTTACGGGCAGTAACGCCCATAGTCCAGGGAAGTGCCGGCTCCGATCGAGCGCCACGACGGTGCCGAGCACGACGACCAACCCGGCCATCGCCGTGCGATCGCGCCAAACCGCGTCCGCCCGGAGCCTGTCATGGAAAGCATGGAGGCGGCGCGAGACCGAGCTTGGGTCCGCCGCGACACACGCGAGGACGCTGCCGCTCATCAGCTCCCAGAATCGAGTGACGGGTGAGTAGAACGTGCCGACCAGATCGCGGCGGATGCCTTCGAGATTGAAGAACATGGACGTGGCCACGGCCAAGCCCGTCAGGAGCAGCAGGTTGAGCCGGAGCCACCAGACCACATACGCCGCCAACGGCCAGATCAGATAGAACTGCTCTTCGACGCCAAGCGACCACAAGTGCAGGAGCGGCTTGGTTTCCGCGGCGTTGTCAAAGTAACCGGACTCGTTCCAGAACGCGAAGTTCGAGACGAAGCCGGCCGCCGCCGCGATGTGCTTGCCAAGTTGCATGAACGGATCGCCCAACAGCAGGAACCAGCCGCACGCATAACACACAGCGAGCACCAGGACGAGGGCCGGGAAGATGCGCTTGATGCGTCGTGCGTAGAACCCTGTGAAGGTGAAACGGCCGGTCCGGAGCCCCTCGAAGATGATGCCGGAAATCAAATAGCCTGAGATGACGAAGAACACGTCCACGCCGACGAACCCTCCGCGGACCCACTCGGGAAACGCGTGAAAGCCAATGACCGCGAGCACGGCGACCGCGCGAAGTCCGTCGATGTCGGAGCGGTAGGTCATCGTGCCAAGCTCCGATACGCGGTCAGTAGAAGACCCACGGGCAGGAGCTCGCCATACAGGAACCGCGTGCGCCGCATATACGGCTCCCACATGTCGGCGCCAGCACGGCGACTCGACGCGTCGGGCTCACTCACGCGCCCGCTCCCTGCGGACCGGACGCGAACGCGGCGCGCCCAGTCAAACGAACGAGCACGCGCGCGACATGCGCGGCGGGTTCAACCTCCTGCACGTAGTAGTCGTGGTTGGCCGTCCGCATCGACGCAGCCAGTCCGGCATCTTCGAGGAGGCGCTGGCAGGCCTCGATGCATGCCTCCGGCGTTTCGAACGCCAGGTAGTGGCGGCCGGCCTCGATCGGTGTCGGCAGCTCGTAGCGCAGCGGGACAGATACCAGGCATTGAGACGCCGCAAACGTCTCGCCCAACTTGAAGGCCAGCGAGTGCTCGACGCCACGCGTGTAGACGCTGATGAGGCATCGCTTCTTGATCGCAAGATATTCGGCATACCGGGACGAGTGCGGCGTTACATCGTCGGGATACCGATCCAAGGCGAGCGGCGTCGGTACCAGGCCGCCGACGAATCGATCGCCGAAGGCACGCCGCAGTGCGCGCACGATGGCCACCCGTCCCGAATTGAGCGGCTCCACCTCTCCACCCGGCACCTCCTGACTGGTCCAGAGGCGTGTTTGGAAGGCCACGCACGGTTCGACCGGCACGTCGGGCCGCTGCTCGAAAGTCGCAGTCGGTGGCGTCGACAGGTACTGCCGCAACCGTTGCAGCCCGTGGCGGCCGGTCAGCGCGAGCGGCGCGCCAATGGTGCCTAACAGGCGGAACGTGCTGGATCCGCTCCGGCATCCGTAGTTCAAACCAAACGGCAGCACTTTGGCCGCGAGCTCTCGAGGCAGCGCCTCGAGCTCGGGCGGATAAAATGCGCGCTTCACGTACCAGTCCACGCGATCGATAATGGGGCGCGACACGCCCTCACCGTCCCGCAAGTCGATCGCGACGCGCATGGGCGCGGCGTCCTCCACGTCGAAGCAGACCACGACCGGATCCGCCGCCAGCCAACGATCGGCCTTCGCGCGGGGCCATCGATAGCGAAGGGCAATCGCGCCGCGCGCGGCCAACGAACAGAAACCCGTGAGCAGGAGCGACGTATGAATCAGATCATGAGTGGGACCGACGAAGAGGACGATCCGCGGCGTCATTGATGCATCCGCGACGACAGGGCGAAGATCAGCCACGCCGTCCACCCCCAAAGGAGAAACCCGCACACGGCCGCGAGCAACCACCGTGTCCTCCGCCGCAGAACAGCCTGCGCTTCGTGCGGAGCGATGACCAAGAGGGTGGCGCCGAGAATCAAGATCGGATCGAAGACGAACGAATACCGGGGTTTCGCAATGGCCACAAGGCACAGCCCTACGCTGCCGGCGATCGTGCTCAAGAACACGAGGCCGAGGCCGCGATTCAAATGCAGGAGGCTCGCCAAGCCGATGACACCCGCAAACAGCACGACGGCCCACTGGAGATTCGCCGTCAGCAGAAGGGCTAGCGAGACGGGCGAAAAGATGCCTGCCGCACGCTCCCCACCGGCCAGCTCCAGGACGTCGGTCTTGGGCGCGAACACGCGTGCAAGGCGCCCGATCGCGCGTTGCGCGAACACGTCAGGGTGGGCCGAAATCCACGCCAGGGCTTCGCGCTGCAACTCTTGAGGCGACAGGGCCGGATACGCCAGATCGCCGCTAAAAAACTGCCGCCGAAATTCGATCTGGTCGAGGGTGGCGCGCGGGCGGAACAAATTCAGGTCCTCCGCATACACCTCGCGATTCCCGATGTAGAGGTTGTAGGCCGCATTGCGTGAGACGGTGAACTCGCCTGCTCGGATCCAGTTCCCGGTCATCACGGCACCGACGACGGTGGCGCCCACCAGGAAGAAAACGAGGCCGCGTCGAAGCTCCGCGGTCCGCATCCGAGAAAGCGTGGCGGCCGGCAGCAGGACGAGGAGCGGAAGAAGGCTCGGGCGCGTCAGTATCAGCGTGCCGATGAGCGCCCCGGCGGTCGCAAAGGCCGCCGTCCCCGCGGCGGGCCTCGTCAGCAGCACGAGGACCAGGAGGACCTGCAGCAGCGCTGGTGTCTCGGACGTCGCAAACTGTGCGTGAGAGATCGCCGGCAGGTATATCGCATACCCGACGGTCGCGAGCGTCGTGTAGCGAGCCGCCCGCTCGGGCACTCCGCCGAGCACGGCGTGCGCGATCCGGCCCGCGAGAGCGCGAACCGCGAGGACACACCCGATGTCGAGCGCGATCCAGAGCAGCCGGATCGCCTTGACCGACGCCTCCGGGTACGGCCATTTGACGAACGCGATCAGCCAACCCGTCAGCGGCGGCCAGAATAGATCCTGGTGGCCCGTGACAGCCAGCGCGGAGCCCGCCTGGAAATAGCCGTCTTCGTCTGAGGCGAAGCGGGACTCGGGCACCACGATCCATGCGGCAAGTCGGAGCGCCACGGCGAGCCCAACGGGCCAGAGCGCCGTCCGCGTTCGGAAAGCGGGCAGCCTGTCCTCTACCGCGCGGCCCCTCCGAACCATCGCGGTAGTATACCTGCCGGTCGCGGGCGCCCGCGCCCGCCCTTACGTCGTGCCTGGCGGCTGGGGCGCGGGGTGTGGAGATCTGGAGCGCGGGTCGAGCCTGACCAACAGCGACGCGGCGCACACCGCGAGCGCCACCGTGACGGGGATCAGGTGTATCGAGAAGCGACCGGGATACGAGGTGCCACGAGTGACGAGGGCACTCGAGACGCCGGCCGCGCAGAACACGACGAGGTTCAACGGCAGGCGCGCGAACCTGCCGACCCGGAACACACCAAGTACCGCGGCCGCGACGCCCAGGAGGATGGGCACGGCGCGCACGTCGAACCGCGGTGGATCGTTCATGGTGAGGTGCATCATGACGCTCGAGATCAGAGACATCGCGAGGCCCTCGCCCGCCTTCCATACCGTGTTGACGCTCGTCGACGTGCCAAACAACATGCTGTAGACACTGGTGTAGTACCACGTGCGCAGTGTGAACAAGTGAAGGCCCACACTGAGGGCGCCGAGCACGCCCGCGAGCACCGGCCGCGAGAGGCGCCTTGACCACATCGCCGGCCGAAACAGATCACCAATCGGTTGCCGCATCGGCAACGCAAACGCCGCCACCGCCAGCGCCATGGGCAGGTTGTTGAGCCGTGTATAGAAACCGAGCGTGGCCAGCACCCCCGCGGCAAGGGCCGCCGGCCAATACCCGCCGCGTCCGCGCAACGCGAAGAGGGCCGCGCCATACAGAAAGCCCGCGGATGTGAACTCGGACATGCCGCGGCCAAACAGATACCAGCCCGGCCCCAGCGTGAAAACGGCGAGCGTGGTGACGGCGGCCACGATGCCCCACCGAAAGCCGGCGAACCGGCGCGTGACGTGAAATGCGAAGGCGGCACCGGTCAGCGCGGCGCCGGCGTCCCAGAACAGTTCTCCGACGCTCGAGTCGCCGAAGATCATGTGCAGGCCGCCGGCCACCCATCGATACAGCGGCTGGAACCAGAAGGTCTCCTGACCCCCCTCCAGCCAGAAGCCCTGCAGGTAGATTCGATAGGCGAAGCGCTGGAACATCCACCAGTCGTCGCCGCTCGAGTACCAGGTGAAGAGTCCGGCCCGGTGGACGCCCATCACGACAAACAGGGTGAGGAATGGCAAGCCGACGAGCAGGGACCATCCGAACAGATTCTGCCATCGACGTGGGAGCTTGATCGCAGCCGCGCCGATCAGCAGCAGGGGAATCGCACGCAGCAAGGCGTCCCGGCCCGACAGCGTGAGCAATGCCACGAGCGATGCGAGTCCGGCGGCGTATCCGATCACGGCCATGCTCTGTGCGCGACGCGCAATCGCCATGAGCGCGCACAGCACCAGCCCGGTGATCAGCGCCGCGGGAACCAGGCGTCCCCACGGGCGAAACCACCTGTCCATTCGCGACGGCGGTTCGATCGTGGCCGTGGTGGCACTCCACACATTCGCGCCGTTCCACTGCGGCGCCAGGCTCCAGTGGGTGTTGCGAAGATCACCGCGAATCAGTATTCGGTGGAGGCCTACGCCGATCGGCACTCCGGCTTCCAGATCCGGTTTCGCGAAGTCGATGCCGTCGATCGTCCCAGTTGTCTCGATGTCTTCGCCCGCGAGGATCCGCAGAACGCCCGGCTGTTTCGCATCGATGAAGCCGTCGAGATCCAACCGGGAAGTCGCGCCGGGCGGCCGATCCCCTGGCCTCACCGGATCCCGAAAGTTGGCCGGTGGAAGGTTATAGAACCAGGCCGGAAAGCGTTCGAGCTCTGGATAGTCGCTGGTCATGATCGCCGAGCACTTCGGTGTCGGCGACCTCCAATCGGCCCGGACGTCCCAACTGTGCGGCACCGTGACGCCTTCGACGAACAGCGGCACGGGTGACGTAAACCTCAGGCACCACCCGTCCTGGACCAGCGCCACGCTGGTTCCGGCCTTCCAGAGCAGTAACACGATCACGAGGGCGCGGGCGGCCGGTTGATGTAGAAACCGCGCGTACGCCACGACGAGCCACGCAAGCAACACGCCGATCACGGCGGCCTCGAGCGGCGCGTCGAGCGGTACGCCGTCAAGTGGGCCCGCAAGGCGCCCGGGCCATAGGACCGCGATCGCCGCGAGGCTCGCCCACACCACGGTGTTCATCGGGCCTTGGACCTGACGAGAGGGCGGCGTTGACGGCCGAGGAGAAGCGAGATGGCGCAGGCGGCCAGTGCGACGGCGACGGGAATCAAGTGGACAGAGAATCGTCCTGGATAGGCACTGCTCCTGGCCACGAGCGCGCCGGATACGCCTGCGAGACAGAGGCCCACCGCGTTCAACGGCAGCCGCGAAAACGGGCGAACGCGCAAGAGGCCGAGCAGCGCGGCGAGCACACCCGCGATCAGCGGGAGCGCGCGCAGATCGAACCGCGGCGGATCGTTCATCGTCAACACCATCATCACGCTGCCGGCGAGATTCTGTGCGGCCGTGAGCCCTTCGGCGGTGGCCTGCCACACCGATAGCGTACCGGCCTGCGTTCCATAAAGCATGCTCGGTATGCCCGTGTAGTACCACGTGCGCGCCGTGAACAACCACAGCCCCAACGCGATCGTCCCGAGCACGCCGGCCAGAACGCTCTTCGAGACACGCGGCCACCACAGGCCGGGGCGGAACACGTCGCCGATCGGCTGGCGCACCGGCAGGGCAAACGCCGCAATCGCCACGACCATCGGAAGATTGTTCAACCGCGTATAAAAAGCCAGCGTGGCGAACACCCCGGCCGCGAGGATCGCAGGCCACGATCCGTGACGTCCGCGAAGCGCCCACAACGCCGCGGCGTAGATCAAGCCTGCCGAGGTGATCTCCGACAGGCCGCGTCCGAAAAGGTACCACGCGGGCCCAAGCGTCATCATCGCGATGGTCACCACCGAGGACGCGATCGCCCATCGAAAGCCGGCCATTGTGCGGGTCACGTGAAAGGCAAAGCACGCGCCCATCAGCACGCAAGCCGCATCCCAGAACAGCTCCCCGACACTCGAGTCCCCGAACACCATATGGAGGCCGCCGGCGATCCACCGGTAGAGCGGCTGAAACCAGAACGTCGGCTGGCCGCCCTCGAGCCAGTACCCCTGCATGACGATGCGATAGGCGAAGCGCTGAAACACCCACCAGTCGTCACCGCTCGTGTACCAGGTGAACAACCCGGCCTGCGGCACGCCGACCGCGATGATCAGGGCCAGGAATGGAATGCCCACAAGCAGTGACATTCCGAAAAGGTTTTGCAGCCGGCGCGGCATCCGGATCGCGGTCACGGCCAGAAGCAGCAAGGGCGCCGTTCTCACCGCGGTATTGTGGCCCGTCACGGTTGACGCGGCCATCAGCGCCGACAGCGTCGCGGTCACGCCGAGGGCGACGGCACTGCGGGCACGGCGCGCGATGGCGATCAGCAGGGTGGACAGAAGCAGCACGATGAGAATCGCCGGTACGAATCGTCCCCACGGCCTCACCCACAGGTCCAACGATGACGGCGCCGACATCGTTGCCACGGATGCGCGCCAGAGATCGGCTCCGTTCCACTCCGGCAACAAGCTCCACCGGGATCCGACGAGATGCCCTTCGACCGACACTTGGTGCAGCCCGGGTTGCAGCGTGACGCCGGCCGCTGCATCCTCATTCTGGCCGTCAATCCGCAGCCGCGTGGTCACGTCCGGTCCGGCGATCACTCGCAATATGCCGGCCTCGTTCACGTGCAGAAATCCTTCGACGTCGAGGCGCAGCGTCACATGCGGCGGCCGGTCGGTGTCTTCGGCGGGCTGACCGATCGCGACCGGCGGCAAGTTGTAGAACCAGAGCGGAAAGCGTTCGATGGAGGCATAGCCGGTGGTCATCACGGCCGAACACCGCGGCTCGGGCGAGCGCCAGTCGGCCCGGATGTCCCAGCTATGCGGCACCTGGCCCATGTCGCGGTAGAGGGGCACGGGCGAGGTGAACCGCAGACACCAGCCATCCTGCGCCAGGCTCGCGGCCGTTGCCGCCTTCCAGACGAGGAGCGTGAGGATCAGTCCGCGAACGACAGACTGCGCGAGGATCTTGGCTTGGATGGAGACAAGGGCCGCGAGAACGAGGCCGAGCAGGACTGCCTCGATCGCTGTATCCAGGGGCGCGCCGTCGAGCGGACCGGCGAGTCGCGAGGGCCAGAGAACGGCCACCCCGAAAAGGCCGCCCCACAGCGCGGTTTTCAACGGCGTCTCCTGCCGGTTGTGGGCGGGGGGCACCGCCGCAGTTTAGGCGATCAGCTGGCCGGATTTGATCCGCGCGAGGTCGGCGTCCACCATCATGTGGACCAGGCCCTTGAAGTCCACGCTGGGCTCCCAGCCCAGTTCCTTCCTGGCTTTCGCCGGGCTGCCAATCAGGTGATCGACTTCCGCGGGCCTGAGAAACGCTGAATCCACGCTGACATGCTTCCGCCAGTCGAGTCCGGCGTGGGCGAACGCCACCTCGACAAGCTCCTTCACCGAGTGCGCCTCACCGGTGGCGATCACGTAGTCGTCCGGAGTGTCCTGCTGGAGCATGAGCCACATGGCGCGAACGTAGTCTCCGGAAAAACCCCAGTCACGGCACGCATCGAGGTTGCCCAGCTTGAGCGTATCGGTCAGACCCAGCTTGATGCGCGCGACGCCGTCGGTCACCTTGCGGGTCACAAACTCGATACCGCGCCGGGGCGATTCGTGGTTGAACAGGATGCCCGACACGGCGAACAGGTCGTAGCTTTCGCGATAGTTGACGGTGATGTAATGGCCGAAGACTTTCGAGACGCCGTATGGGCTGCGCGGATAAAACGGTGTCATCTCGGTCTGTGGCACTTCGCGCACGCGCCCGTACATCTCGCTGGAAGAGGCCTGGTAGAACCGGATCTTGGTGTTCACGCTGCGAACGGCCTCGAGGGCGCGCGTGACGCCCTGCGCGTTGTACTCGCCGGTGAGCATCGGCTGATCCCACGAGGCGGGCACGAACGACATCGCGCCGAGGTTGTAGAACTCATCGGGCTGCGCCCGCTCGACCGCCTTGATGAGCGACAGCTGATCGAGCAGGTCGGCCTGCAACAGCGTCACCTTGTTCAGCAGGTGTTGAATGCGCCAGACGTTGGGCGCGCTCAGCCGGCGAATCACGCCAAAAACCTCGTACCCCTTGTCGAGGAGCAACTCCGCGAGATAAGAGCCGTCTTGCCCGGTGATACCCGTGATGAGTGCGCGTTTGCGGATAGGCACCACCCTTCGATTCTACCCCAGGTGTTTCGGGTCCGGTCGCATGACGGCCCGCCATGTCAGGTTGCGACCGGGATAGGTGGACGCAGCGGGCCACGCAAGCGCCAGCAGGTACCCGACAGCCAGTGTGGCGGCAAGGCCGAAGGTTGAGGGCCAGAGAAAACCGATCGTACTGTGGTACGCCACGTAGTACGACGCAAACGCTCCGGCCACCCCTCCGGCCAACACGGCTTCGCTCCGCGCCCGTGTGCTGAACATCGCGAGGATATAGATGCCAAACAGCGGGCCGGTGAACGCGTTGATCAACTTGTTGGCGATCTCGAGCAGCGACCCGATGCGCGACACGTTGATCGCCAGGATGGTTCCAAGCCCGCCAAAGAAGACGGTGAACAGGCGGGACGCGCGCAGCTGAGTGCGCTCCTCTGCTTCCGTATGCTGCCCGCGCCGCACTTCGCGGCCCAGCCAGACGCGGTTGTACAGGTCGACGACGGCGACCGAACTGCATGAGTTGATCGCGGAGTTGAGGCTGGACATCGATGCGGCGGCGATCGCGGCGATGACGAGACCCACCGCGCCCGCCGGAAACGCCAGCGACATGAAATAGGGAAGCAGCTTGTCGGTCTGGTACTCCGACGGCAGCGCGTGCCGCTGGAAATATGCAAACAGCGCGAGGCCGACAAACGATAGGCCGATCGTCCATAGCGCGTCGCCTGCGGCATTGATCACGAACGCCTGCCGCGCCTCCTTGATCGATCGCGTCGTCCGCAGGCGCTGAACCATGACCTGGTCGCTGGTGTACTGTGCCGCGCGCCCGACGACCAGCGCGACCATCAACGCGACGACCGTCATCGGTTGCGTGAAGAAGCTCGTGAATTGATCGATTCCGCCGGCTGCGGCCGGATCGGTCAGTGGCGGCCAGAAATCCAGCTTTCCGCCGGACGCGGCGACGGTCCAGATCTCGGAAAGGCCTCCTGGCACGCTGGCCCACACCACCCAGACCGTGGCAATCAGGCCGCCGAACATCACGAAGAACTGCACGACGTCGGTCCAGATCACGCCCTGGATGCCGCCCATCATCGTCGTGATCGTCACGAGCACGCCGATGACGATCGTCATCGTGTTGATGTCGACTTGCCCGCCCGTGACGGCATTGATGGCAAGGCTGGGGACGTACATGGCCGTGGCCATCCAGCCCAGACGCCACAGGATGAAGATGCCGGCGGCAAGCGTCCGGACGCGAACGTCGAAGCGTGCCTCGAGATACTCGTACACCGTGTAGAAATCGAGCCGGTGATAAAACGGGAACACCACCTTCGCGACCCAGGGGTAGATGGCCACCCAGGAGAAAATCCCCAGGACCAGCATGAAGCCGTACTTGATCGTCGAGGACGGCTGCATCAGGTAGTCCATGCCGCTGTTGAGCGCGGCCATCAGCGACAACCCCACTGGCAACCAGCCCATGCTGCGATCGGCGAGCAGGTATTGGTCGAGGCTGGTCTGGCGCCGGGAGAAATAGACGCCAATGCCGGCCATGGCGACCAGATACACGGCCACGATGATCCAGTCGATCAGGTGAAAGGACGATTCCATGGCGAGCCATAGAATGGCATAGACTCGTCCCATTCTGAGTGCGATGAGTGTTGCGACTCGAGGCCGGTACGCCAGTCTGCTGATCTGGACGGCCTACGTCATCGTTCCCACTGATGCCGGCGGACTGATTCACGGCGTTCCACTCGGCCCGATTGATGCGTTCGCGCTGCTGATCATCGCGTGGCTGGCGGCATATGGCGGGCGGTTGTCCGGCGCGGCGATCGTCGCCACGATGCTGGGGGTCAGCCTCGTGGCATCGGCGTCGATCCCCGGCACGGGCGGCTTTCGGGCGCGATATTTCGCCAATGCCGATGCGACCGGGCCGCATGAACGCAGCACCGAGTACCCGGATAGTCCATTTACCCGGCTGGACGATCGTCTCGACTTCGCGCCTGGGGGCCCGGAGTTCCCTCTGGCCTTCTTCAACGACAACGGGCCGTTCAATTTCTACAGGGCGGGCGAGCCGCGTCGACGCCAGCTCGAATTCGCCGCGAGGTGGAGCGGCTCTTGGTGGGTCGCCGAGGGAACGCATTCCCTGTACGTGGACGCGCCCCAGTCGGCCGCGCAAGTGTTCGTCGACGGCGCCACCGTGGTGTCGGTCTCGCCCGAGGCGGGAGCTGGCAGCGCTGACATTTCGCTCGCCGGTGGCTGGCATCGTCTTGACGTGACGTTTTCGTCTCCTTACGGGGCACCGCGGCGGTTTTCGGCGGGAGAGCTGCAGGGCGGCCAACGGAGACCGTTCGATTCGACGTCCGTCGTGACGCGGCAGGTCCGCGGTTGGCAGATGACGGTGACGCGCGTGCTGCGGGTGGTCAAGACCGGCGTGGACGCCGGTGCGCTGGCATGGCTGGCGTGGTTGTGCGCCGTGAGCATCCGGCAGCGAATCGGCGCTCTGCGACAGGATGCCCCCGCACCGGCACGGCGAGCGCAGGCGCTTTCCCTTCTGGTGATCGTCGCAGCGGTGGAGGCGTGGGTGTTCGCCTGGCCTTGGTCCCGTCAGGTGATGCTCCTGAACGGCGGCGATGACCCGATGACGTACGAGGGGTACTCGCGCGACATTCTGCTCAACGGGCTACTGATGAACGGCAACCTGCCGCTCGGACAAGGTGAGCCGTTTTACTACCAGGCCTTCTATCCGTACTTTCTCGCTGCGGTCCACGGGGTCTTCGGCGAGGGCATGTTCGGGGTCATGCTCGTGCAGCGCCTGCTCGTCGTATTCGTAATCTGGAGGCTCGTGGAGATGGCTGCCGAACTCGGTGGGAACGAGGTTTGGCCTGCGGCGCTCGGCTGCGCTACCTTCTTTGCCTGCTGGAAATTCTGGCCAATCGCCGCCGACCTGTTGAACGAGTCGTTGTACGTGCCGTTGCTGGTGGCGTGGACGGCGTCCCTCATACGAGCGTGTCGAGCGCCCACAACGGCACGGGCTATCGGAGCGGGCTTGTTGGGTGGATTCACGGCCATCACGAGGTCCACCGCCTTGCTCGCCTGGGTGGCCGTGTTTCCAGCGTGCTGGGCGGCGTGGAAGCGCGCCGCCAATCGTCGCGTGCTCCTGGGCGCCCCGGTCCTGTGCTCCTTCGGAATTTTTTCCCTGATCACCGTACGAAACTGGATCGTGGCCGGTCAATTCGCGCCGACGTCCACCGAACTGGGCGTTACCCTGCTGGGCGGCAATGAGCTGCCCGAGGGAGTGACCATTGACCTCAGCGCTCGAGGTGCGCTCTACGAGCGGCTGGGACTCCACTCATTCACTGCCCAGGTCATCGAGTACGCGATCACGGCGCCAGGATCATTTGCGCTCAATCTTGGGCGCAAGGCCCTGTTCGTACTCGGATTCTTTGAAGCGTACGCGCCCGGCTGGGGGTATTCGCCTGTGTACATCGCGGTCTGGGTCACGGCGGTTGCGGGCTTGGTGTTCGCGATTCGAACCGGCCAGACGCCTGCCATTCCTCTGATAGTGCCGGCGCTGATCGCGATCACTCAATTCGCGGCGCTGGTGGTCGTGTACCCCAAGGGCGAGCGATTGATCCTGCCGGTATACATCCTCTTAGTGCCGTATTCCTCGATAGCCGTCTACCGCATAACACGAGCGATGGTGCAGAATTCGAGCCACTCGTGAGCAAACTTCTGTTGAGCACGGGCGCCGGACTCACGCTGGGCCTTCTCTACACGGCATCTCCGCTCTCGATGTGGGTCCTCGCCGCGGCGGCCGCGCTGCTGGTGCTCGCAGGCCGCGGCTTGTCCCAATCCGAGCGCCGCCTGCTCGTGACCATTCTCGCAACCGGTCTTGCCGCGCGGCTCTTCGTGATCGCCGGACTCGTCGTGCTCGGCCTGCCGTCGCACAGCGACCTGAGCGTGGGCGCGCTGGCTGGCGACGATGCGTACTACCTTGGACGGGCGCTTCGCGCGCGCGACATCATCCTGGGATTCACCGAAGGCAAGTACGACTACTTCGTGGTCACCGACGAGTATGGGAGGACGAGCTACCTGGGCTTCTTGACGGTCATCCAGGTGATCTTCGGCCCCACACCTTTCAGCATGCGGTTACTGAACGCGCTCTTCTTCGTGACGGGCTCGACGCTCCTGTTTCGCATGGCACGACAGGCCTTCGGGCCTGCCCCGGCGTTTGCCGGTCTCGTCGTGCTGCTATTTCTGCCGTCGCTTCTCTTCTCGTCGATTTCGATCCTGAAAGAGTCTCTGTATTTTCTGTGCTCGGCCCTCCTGCTGGTCTGCTGTGTCCGCCTGTTCAAGGCCCGGAACGTGGTCAGGGCGGGCATGCTGATCGTTATCGCCGGCGCCAGCCTCTGGTTGCTGGACGATCTGCGCCGCGGCGCGGTGATGCTTGCGGGCTCAGGCATTGCCGTCGGACTGGCCCTTCGCTTTGTTGCCGCGACCCGTCGGCGCCTGGCCGCGGCGGCAACAGCCGTGCTGCTCGCGGCAGTTGTCGGGCTCTCGCAGCCGCCGATGCGCGCGCGTGTCCTGGATGGAGTGGTGTCCGCCGCCAAGATGCACGGGGGACACGTCTTTACCGTGGGCCACGCCTACAAGCTGCTCGACGGGGATTTCTACATGAATCCCGCGGCGCCCAGTTCGTGGCCATTGACTCTGACGGAGCCACAGGCCGCGCGATTCCTGATCCGCGCCGCCGTCAGTTTTCTGGTGACACCGTTGCCATGGGAGATGAGGTCATTCGGCGAACTCGCGTACTTACCGGAGCACCTCTTGTGGTATCTGCTGATCGCGGCGCTGCCGGCGGGCCTCGTGGCTGGATGGAAACGCGACCCGCTCGTCACCGCGCTCATCATCGGCTACGTCGTGCCCACCGCGGGCGCGTTGGCGTTGACCAATGGTAATGTCGGAACGCTGCTCCGGCTTCGCGGGCTCGTGACGCCCTACCTGATCTGGGTCGGCGTGCTCGGCGTGCTGGCCATGGTGGAAACGGTGCTCGCCGCGCGTCGCCGTGCATCGGAGAGCGGTAAGAACGAGTGGATGATGGAAAGGCCGACGGCATGACCATCGTAGACAACCGCGGGCGGCTGTTTGGCCGCATCAACCTCGTCGATGCGACCGTCCTCATCTTTTTGATCGTCTTGATTCCCGTGGCGTATGGCACGTTCCTGCTCTTTCGGCCCGCGTCCCCGCGCATCGACTCGGTCTCGCTGACCGATCTCTCCAAGGAGGAGTTTCGGGTCGCCAACGGCGCCCTGCTCAGCGCCAAGCTGAAGGTCAAGGGCACTGGCTTTAACCCGCTCTTGCGGGCCTCGATCGGGAACACGCCAGCGATGGGCTTCGTGTTCGAGAATCCGAACTCGGCCGATGTGCTCGTGGGCGAAGTGCCGATGGGCACGCACGATCTAGTCCTGTTCGATGGCGTGCAGGAGGTCGCAAGGGCGGTTGGCGCGGTGACGATACACGACACCGTTGGGACCATCGTCCGCACGGTGGGCTGGTTCACAGGTCTCGACTCCGCGGCGGTCAAGACACTTCAGGTGGGCTTTGCCTCTCCCAAAGAGACCCGTGCCGCCTTTGAAATCGTGGCGATCGGGCCCCCGCAGCCGGCCCGTTCGCGAATCCAGTTCGGCAACTCGGCCGTGGACATGCCCCTCGAGGGCTACCTCGAACGAGAAGCGGTCCTCACCGTCCGCTGCGACTCGCCGGGTCCAGCGTGCAGTGTGGGCGGAGTGCGGCTGCGCGAGCTCTCGCCGATCGCCGTCACACTGGCGGGAGGCCTGGGTTACGAGATCCAGGAAATCCTGCCGATGAGCGATCCCGCCCGAGGTCGGGTGCACGTGCGGTTCACGGGTCCCCATGTGGCGATGATGAAGGCCGGTGATCGCGACGCCTTCCTGGACCCGCGCGCAGCGCGTCTGACGGAAGTCGCCGCGCGAGACGGGACCGCGGTCACCGCGACCGTGGAAATGGGGCTGGACAATTCTCGGGAAGGCTGGCGCTATCGAGGGCAGGTGTTACGGCCGGGCGCGTTATTCCACATCACGACCGATCGCTATGAAGCCAATGGCCTCGTGGTTAGTATCGATGTAGCCGAGGCGTCGGCCCAATCGGGCAAGACACCATGAGCGATCACGAGTTTCGCGCGGTGCGAGAGACGGCCACCGAGAGCCGGCTGTGGCTGGCCATGTCTGCCTCGGCGCGGCACTGGTCGGCGGCATGGACCGACGCGACCGCGACGCGTCTTGTGAGGCGAGTCGCCATGTCGACCGCCGATTGGAGCGTCGCTGATCGCGTGCGTTACGGCGCCGTGGCGGTCGTGTGGGCCGCCCTTGGACACCTCGGTTGTCTCGCGTTGTTCCCGGCCTACGTCGCGCCGGGACTTCCGAAGGCGCCTATCGTAGCCATTGCGCTCGTAGCGGCGGTGGTCGCCGCGGCGCCGGAACCGTTCGTAAAGGCTTGGAGCGAATCAAGACTCGGCCGTGTCGGCCGGCGGTTTACCGCGCAGGTTCAGAACAACGACGCGTAACTCAACGTCGCGTCCTGGAGCCAGACGACCCATCGCGACACCCACTTGCCAATGGGTACGTTGGTCTGCGACGACGCCAGGCGATCGTTGTTGAGGGTATTCGTATCGAGTAGGACGACCCGGTTTGGATCGAGATACACACCGGAGGGCGGCGCGGGGCTCTCGAACTCGAAGTCCCGCGACGGCGGCCGCCCATCCCACCGTGTGTCGACCTGCTGCCCATCGGCGAACTCTACCCGTAGTTCGATCGCATCCCCCGAGTAGTAGCTGCCACGCGGCGCCCGCGACGCGCCGCTGAAGACGCCGTTTCCGAGCCGCGCGGCTGTCACCTTGGTAACCACACAGGGCGCGCTCGAGCAAGGCGCGATCGAGATGGAGGCGACGGCATAGTCGACGGGGCGGGTGGCATCAAGCGCGGCCTCGAACAGCCATGACAAGTCCTGCCCAGCAGCCGTGCCGATCCCCTCGAGCAGTTGGGCGAGGGACATTGAACCTGAGGGCGCGCGCCGCGCCGACTCGAACAGGGCACCTTGCAGGGCGGGCCATCCGATGTACCGCTCGAGGCTTCCGAACGCGAGCGCCACCCTGATGGCAGCCAGGTCGAGCGATGCGGGAAGCCGGCGCGCGGAGACGGGCCAGTCGCGCATCGCGCCTCCGCGCAGAAACTCGGGACGTCCCAATCCGGAGGTCCAACGGCTCATCCGCAACAACGGGAATTCCCACGGCACTGCTCCGCCAAAAAAGCGAACGGCGTCGGCGCTGTGACCAGGGTTGAGAAACGCGAAATCGAATAACCGCTCGACCACGCGGCTCTGCAGGTACCACGCGATGCCGTTCACCACTGGCAGCGCTTCGCGATTCTCCGCCGGCCCAGACCACCACAATTGAGCCAGGCCATACGACACCTGTGACTCGATGTCCATCGTCGATGGGACCGGCCGCCAAGGTATATCGACGATCATGCTCCGCGAGTCGGAAAGCGTCTGACGATCGGCGATGACGATGTGTCGATCGGGGACCGGACCGAGCCACTCCGACAAACGCGCGAGGGATTCGTTCGCGGCGTTGTCGATGCGACGCCGATGCTGTTCGTGTTGAGGGCTGAGCCGGATCTCCACGATCGATTCGGCCCGCGGGTCCTGAGCTCGAAGGGATGTGGGATCGCCGGCGGAGGCAGCCACGATCGCCACGGCGAACCACAGTGCGCGACCGCCGCGGGCCCTCCGACGCATGCGGTAGTATACCTGCCGGTGTTCCGCTCTCCTTTCGGCGTCACGCGTCGAGCGTTCTTGAAAGCGGCGGCCGGGGGTATGGCGGTGCCTGCGCTCGCGCGCGCCCAAACGTCCGCGCATCGAGAGACCCTCTACAACGGCATCACGCTCTCTTCGCCGTGGCCTCCCGTGCGCGGGCAGTTGTCGGACACGCCTCAACGGCCACCCTACCTGGCGTCGCCTCCCGAGGTCATCAACATCGACGTCGGCCGCCAGTTGTTCGTGGATGATTTCCTCGTCGAGGAATCGGCGCTTCACCGGACGTTTCACCAGGCGACCTATCACCCGGACAACCCGTTGCTCTCTCCGGAGCGCGACTGGGAGCTGCGCGATCCTCACGCCGCGCTGACAGGCACACCCCCGAGCCCATCGGCAATGGTGTTTAGCGACGGCGTGTTCTTCGATCCGGCTGAACGCGTTTTCAAGATGTGGTACATGTCCGGCTACCAACAGGACACCGCCCTCGCGCTCTCGGCCGACGGCATCACGTGGGAGCGTCCGAACCTAGACGTCGTTCGCGGCACGAACATCGTTTCCCGGCGACAGCGGGATTCGAACACGGTCTGGCTGGATCTCGACACGCGCGATGCGAACGCGCGCTACAAGATGGCGGGCTACGACCTGGGGCTCAAGGCGCTCCGCCTGCACGTGTCGCGTGACGGCGTTCACTGGCGGGAGGTGGGGGTCAGCGGCCCGTGCGGCGACCGCAGCACGTTTTTCTACAACCCGTTCAGGAAGGTCTGGGTCTTCAGTCTGCGACGGGACGAGAACGGCATGAACCGGTCACGGCGGTATGTCGAGTCCCGCGACTTCGCGTGGACGAGGTGGACCGCGAGCGATCCCGTGTTATGGACGGGCGCCGACACCGCCGACCTCGCGCGGCCGGAGATGGCGACGGTTCCGAGGCAGCTCTACAACCTCGACGCCGTGGCGTACGAGAGCGTCCTGCTCGGCCTGTTCAGCATCTACAGAGGCGAGCGGCCCGACCGCGAAAAACCGATCGATCTGTGCGTGGCCTTCAGCCGCGATGGGTTCCACTGGTCGCGCCTCTCCCGCGAGCCGTTCATCCCCGTGTCGGAACGCCAGGGCGACTGGAACTGGGCCAACGTGCAATCGGCGGGTGGCGGGTGCGTGCTCGTCGGCGATCGTCTCCACTTTTACGTGAGCGGCCGTCAGGGTATTCCCGGCACGGCCCTGCCCGGTATCTGCAGCACGGGCCTTGCCACGCTGAGACGCGACGGCTTTGCATCGATGAGCGACACGTGGCCTTCCGGTACCCCGCGCCAGATTGGCAATCGCGCCGGTTTGACGACACGGCCGATCAAATTTTCAGGCCGTTACCTGTTCGTGAATGCCGATGTTGATGGAGAGCTGAAGGTGGACGTGATCGATAAGAACGGGCGGGCGATCGAGGCCTTCTCGGCTGACCGGTGCATCCCGGTAACGGGCCACGCCACCCGCCTTCCCGTGCAGTGGAAGGGTGGCGTGACGTTAGAGGAGCTGTCCGGGCAGGAGGTCCGTTTCCGCTTCAACCTGACGCGCGCGCGGCTGTACTCGTTCTGGGTGAGCCCGTCGCCGAGGGGTGAGAGCCGGGGATATGTCGCGGCCGGAGGGCCCGCCTACCGAAGCCACTACGACGGCTGACCGCGAAGGGACTTGAACAGCAGCAGTTCGGACGCGGCGAACGTCAGACGGATCACGAGCCTTGCCACGATGTAGGCTTGGCCGATCACCACACCCCTCCAGCCGCCAACCCGCGAGCCGCCGTAGATCTCCCCGGTCCCGTACAACACCAGAAGACCGACGAACAGCATGCCCGTCATCAGGTACAGGGCCAGGACGGTCCAGAGATGGCGCCGAATGAAGCCGACACCCGTGGCGAATGCGTCACGGATCGCAAGCGGTCCCGTGACGACCAGACCCACCCGCGTGTAGTCCGCGGCAAGGCTTACCAGCACCAGCAGAGACCCGAATACGAGATACAAGCCCACGCGAACGAAGAACGCCGTGCGCTCGCTGCCGGTGTTCGAGGCCAGCGCGTCGTAGATGGGACCAAACAGCGCGGCGTGAACGGTGAAGTAGAGCGCGAGCTGGACAAGAGCGGCCGTGGCGCTGACAAGCACAAAACGCGGAGCGTGCGCGAAGGCCGCCGAGAAAAACTCGCGGACTGAAAGGCTTCGGCCGATGTTGAACCGGTGGAGGATGGCGCCCCAGAGCCATGCCCAGATCAGTCCCGTCAGGAGCACGGGGCCGGCAAGCGCCCGCGGGCGGCGGCTCCCGTCGAGCATCGCGCTCAGGTTGTCGAGAGGGGCGGCGAAGCCAATCACGGTTGGCGTAAATGTCGCGGCCAGGCCGCCCGCGTGCGCGCGGAACTCGGCCCACCAATCCGCGTCGATTTCGCCAGAGCCGAGCGCGATCGGCGGCTGGTTGGCAAGCCCGTCCTGCAGCCTCGCGCCCAGAACAACGCCGAACGGGATTGCCGCGGCCAGCGTCACGGCCACGACCGCCGCCACCAGAATCGGCGCGCGCAGCACCGCCCCAAGGCCGCCGCCGAGCGATCGAACCGCGCGCATCATTCGCGACTCGTTCCTCTCATACCAGGGCGGAATAGGTCAACACGAGATCCTGAAGCCACATGAGCCAACTGAGGGTCTCACGGACGCCGTTCACGTGAACGCCGCGGCGCAGGGTGCGCCTGTTGTTGGACGTGTCGGCGTCGAGCAGGAGCATCGCGTCCGGATCCACGCTGGCCAGGATTGCGGGAGATGCACTGAGGTAATCCAGATCGACAGCAGGGTCGCGGCCGTCCCACCACTCGCGCACGTCCGTGCCGTCTTCGAACCGGATCGACACCTCCAGCGATCGCGCCCGCGACGCCTCACGCGGCTCGACCGTGCCTGCGAACACGGCGTCTCCGAATCGCCTGAGCTTCACCTCGGTCCGGTATCGGGACCCCTCCGGCACGCTGCTGAAATGCTCGATACCGTAGTCAAAGCGGGCGGGAAACCGAAACGCCTCGGCGAAGAACCACGACAGGTCGCGCCCTCTCTGCTCGCTCAGCACCGTCGCGAGACCGCCGGGCGTGCCCGTTCCTGCTCGAAACCGTTCGCGATATGCCTCGAGGCCCTGTTGCATCGCCGGCCAGCCGATGTAGCGCTCCAGCGAAACGAGCGCCGTGGCCGTCCGCTCCGCTTCGTTGCCGTCGCGTCCGACCCACCGCCGCCAAGGCGCATCGACTGGACGCTGCAGTTCATCGAAGCGCCGAAGGCTCGGTCGGGCGTCGGGAGCCGCCGGCGACAAGGGCAGCGAGCGGATCGCAAACGGCATGAAGCCGCCGAAATAGCGGGCCGACCAGTAGTGGCGGCCCTTGAGCTCCGCATCGATGGCGCGCGCGCCCGAATATTGGACCAGGCCTTCTTCAAACCAACCGCGGGCGGGATCAGCAGGGATCACGCCGAACCAGTACTGACGTGCGATCGCGCCGATCAGCGTTCGCTCGACCGACGCGTCCCGTTCGAGGGACATCCACCGGGTACTGGTCACGACTGTGCCAGGGTACGACGCACCGACCCACGGCGAATGCCAGGGCGCGTCGATGACGGTGAGTTGCGCAAAAGGAAAGGCGCCGTACCATTCGCTGAGCCGCCTGAGCGCGGCGCGCGTGCTATCGACGAGGCGTTGAGCCTGATCTTCGGGACCGGGCTTGAGCAGGAAGCGGAGTTCGACGGGCGGAATGGCCGGAATGACTTCGCGCTTGTAGAACTCCTGCCGCAGGGTCAACCCCATCGCGAGGGCCGCCACTGCTGAAGGGACGACCTCTGGGGCTTGCCGCGCGGCCACGGCCACGGATGCCAGCGCCACCACGATCATCCGCACCAGCGCGCGCTGGACTCGTCTGCTCCACACCGCGCGTGTATAGTACAACAGCGGGCGGGCCGCCCCGCCCCCTATCCCTGCCACCTCTTGATAACCAGACGAACGTTCATTCGCGGCGCCATGTCGGGCGCCATCTTGTGGCCGCCCGGCTCGTGGGAGTTCGCGCGCGCCGCGTTTGCGCCCGAGGTCCTGTACAACGGCATCACGCTGGGCTCGCCTTGGCCGCCGCGGCTCAAGTATCCCGACGAGCATCCAATCCTGCCGGCGTACCTGGCCGATCCGCCGGCCGTGATTCCGATCGACGTGGGGCGCCAGCTGTTCGTGGACGACTTCCTGATCGAAGACACGACGCTCGCCCGCACGTTTCATCGCGCGGTCTACCACCCCGCAAATCCGATTCTCCGGCCGGAGAAGCCCTGGGAGCTCCGTGACGAGGTCGCGGAGCGAACGAAGAACCCGACCAATCCCGCGGCCATGGTGTTCAGCGATGGTGTGTTCTTCGATCCCCGCGAGCGTGTGTTCAAGATGTGGTACATGGCCGGTTACGGCATGTTCACGTGCCTGGCCACATCGTCCGATGGTGTGTTCTGGCGGCGTCCCGAGTTCGACGTCGTTCCCGGCACCAACATCGTGAGCCAGGCCGTGCGCGACTCAAGCACCGTGTGGCTTGACCTCCACGAGCCCGATCCGAAACGCCGGTACAAGATGTCGGTGTGGTACGACCACGCCCTCGTGCTCTCGGTGTCGCCAGACGGCATTCATTGGACGGAGATCGGCACCACGGGCCGCACCGGGGATCGCTCCACGTTCTTCCACAACCCGTTTCGCAACGTCTGGGTCTACAGCCTTCGCGCCAACCAGTTCGAGTCGTCTATCAGCGGGCGGTACCGGAAATACTGGGAGTCTGCTGAATTCAGCGCCTCGCCGACCTGGAGGCCGCAGGATCCGGCCGCGTGGATCAAGGCGGACTCGCGCGATTTCGCCAGGCCCGATGTCGCCACGCGTCCTGAGCTTTATAACCTTGATTGCGTGGCGTACGAGAGCGTGATGCTCGGCCTGTTCTCGGTCTGGCGCGGGGAAACCGGCGCCCGCGAAAAGGTGAACGAGATCACCCTTGGCTTCAGCCGTGACGGCTTTCACTGGCATCGACCGGATCGCGCCTCGTTCATTCCCGTGTCTGAAGAGTCGGGCAGCTGGAATTGGGCGAACGTCCAGTCAGCGGGTGGGTGTTGCCTGGTCGTCGGCGACGCGCTGTATTTCTACGTGAGCGGCCGCCAGGGACGTCCCGGGACCGAAGCGCCCGGGGTCTGCAGCACCGGCCTCGCCACACTGAGACGCGACGGCTTCGCATCCATGGACTGGCGGCCGGATCAGGCGCGCGTGATCAAGCAAGGCAAGACAGCGTCGTCGACCGGCATGCTCACGACGCGGCCCATTCGCTTTTCGGGACAGCACCTGTTCGTCAACGCCGATCTTGGCGGTGGCGATCTGCGCGTCGAGGTGCTCGACCGTTCCGGACGCACGCTTGTTCCATTCACTCGCGATGCATGCGCGCCCGTGACCGGCAATGGCACCCGCCTTCCGGTGTCGTGGGCGAAAGGATCGATCGGCGACCTCGCGGGGCAGGAGGTGCGCCTGCGTTTCTCGCTCACCCACGGCCGCGTGTACGCGTTCTGGGTCAGTCCGTCAGCCGCGGGAGAAAGCCGCGGATACCCGGCCGGCGGCGGTCCTGAGTTCCAGGGGCCTGTGGACGGCGGGACGCGCTGATGCGCCGGGGCCTGGAGCGGCTGCTCGACTCGACGCGCACGGTCTACCTCGCGTCGGCCGTGTCGCTGGCGCTTGGCCTCTTCTTCATCTTCGTGTGGGCGCCACACCCGTGGAGTTGGCAGGGCATCGACGCGTACCACGAACTTGCGCGGGCGATAACGCGAGGCGACGGCTTCCCGACGACAGACGTGCCGTGGGGTTACGCGTACTTCGCGGCCGCTTTCTATTACGTGTTCGGTGAGCATGTGTGGATCCCGCTCGTGGCGCAGGTGATCCTCAACGCGACCGTCCCGGTGATGCTCTATCACCTGGTCCGGCCGTTGTCGACACAGCGGACGGCGGTCCTGGCGGCGGCCATTGTCGGCGTGTTCTCGTTCAACACCGTATACGCGTCCACGCAAGTGTCCGACACGATCTGCACGGTGATGTTCCTCGCCGCCCTGCTCTGCTTTGCGCGCGGCTATCGCACGGGCCGCCTCGGCCCATTCGTGCTGAGCGGGCTGCTGTTGGGGATCGTTCCGCAGTTCCGTCCCAACATGGTGATCTTCCCGGCCCTGATGATCCTCGTGTACCTCATCCTTCGCCCCCGCACGTGGCGCAAGGTGGCCCACATGGCGGTGTTCGCCGCATTGGTGGCATCGGTCCAGACGCCGTGGATCGTCCGCAACTACCAGCTCACGGGCCTGTTTCTTCCCACGAGCACGCACGGCGGCGTTCAACTGTGGTACGGCACGCTCCAGGTCGGGCCTTACCTCGAGAGCCGCGCCCACAATCCGCGCTTCAACTTCGAATCGGCCGCCTTCGACTATACGAGCCTCGCGGCGCGGCCCATCCTCATCAGCGCCGAGTATCGGGACTGCTCAGATCGGTCGGGCGGGTTGGCTGACCTGGTGTACTGGACCGGCCGCGACCCGCGGCATCGCCGCGTCAAGCCTCTCTGGCGCGAAGGCGGGCGGATCGGCTTCGAGCTGCCGCCGCAGCCGATACCAACAACGCTCTACTACTACTTCGAGCAGTCCTGGCCCGCCGCGAATGGCGAACCCGCCGCGACCTTCGTGACCCCGTTCGAGGGTGAAGCGAATCCGTTCGTATCGTTTGTCTCCGACGATCACCTCGGCGATCTCGATCGGCGCGGCGATCTGCTCGACATCTTCGACGTGACGCGGCTCCTCAGCCACATGGCGTGGGGCGATCCGGTGCAGCACGCCGAACGGCTGGACTTCAATCACGATGGCCGTCTCGACGACCAGGACCTCGAACAGGCCGTGACCCTGCTGTTACCCGAGGCGCCTCCGCGTCTTGACGGTTCCCGGTTGACCCGTTTCGAGCGAAGCGAGACGGCAGCGACCCTGCACCTCGTAGACGGGTCGTACGTGTCGGTACCTCGCTCCTTCTCTGGACGCCAGACCGACCTCGACCTCAACGGCACGCTCGCCGGCGCGCTGGTGTCGAAGCGGCGGACGTTCACGTCGATTGCCTATCCCCATCGGCGGCCCGGCCCTGGCGAGTGCAGCTTCGCCGAAAACGTCAAGCTGAACGACACTTTCTACCGGAGCGAGCCCCACATGATGCAGCGCTACATGGCGTTGGCGCTCGACAACATCTCGCGAGATCCCGTCGGGTTTGCCAAGGCGTCAGCCTACCGGATGTTGCGCTTGTTCATCATTCGAGGGACGGACGACCCCTCCACGACCCAACAGTTCCGGTGGAGCCAGGTGGCGTACGGCGCCGGGCAGCTGCTGTCGACGGTGTACTTGCTGGTTTTTCTTTCCGGCGCGGTGATCGCCTGGCGGCAGCGCTCCGCCCTCGTCTTGTTCCTTCTGCCGATTGTGTACGTGCCGCTGACGATCTGCTTCGTGCTCACGAACATGCGCTACACCGTCACGGTGCAGCCGCTCATGTTCGTGTTCGTGGCGGTGGCGGGGATTGCGGTGCTGAGGCTGGACTCGTCGTCAGACGAGCGGCGCGGTGTGGGGGCGAACTAAGACGATTCTCACAAATTCATGACACAGAACCACCGAAACACGGAAGCACAGAAGACAGAATTCTGGGTGGTGGTCAGTTTTGATGAGGGGTGACAGAACTGCACTCAAGATAGCATGTCCAGCCATGCGATGCTGGGTTCTATGCCCAAGCGCTCACGCAAGCCCTCGGTTGATCCCAATGTGGCCGCCTTCAATGTGCTGGAACGAATCAGGGAGTTGGACGCCGAACCGAAAAAGAACCCTGCAGCCGTCGCCCTTGGACGCTTGGGAGGGCTTAAGGGCGGCAAAGCTAGGGCCGCCCAAATGACGAAAAAGGAACGAAGCGTAAGCGCTAAGAAGGCTGCTGAGGCAAGATGGAAACGCGCCTAAGTCTCTGATGTACAACAGCTTGAATCACATCAAACAATGTTATTTATTGACATAACAGACTCAATGACCCGATTCTAGTTCCGTAGATCCCATCAAGCCGAGAAGCGTTCCATGCCTCGATTCCCGGATGCTCGCGTCAGTCTATGCGCGAGCACCCAGATGTGCGACGTGGCCTCCAGTGTCTGGCGAGATGAGTCGCGATCACATCGCATAGGCCGATAACCATGGGATTCGGGTCAGTCACCGCGCTGACCGCGGAACCGGCGTCAGTAGAAACGCGTGAGTTTCACCGGCAACAATTCCGGAGCCTATAATCTGACCGCGATCGTTAATCGCAGTGGCTGACAGCAGCCTCCAGCCAGCATCGGCGGGAATCAGCGCGTTCAGATCAAAACTTTCACCTCCGCTGTACAGCGTCGGGAACGGGAGAGTGTCCGCGCTTGATGTATCCAACCCAAGACGCCCGGCGGCATTGTTGATCGCGATGAGGGCGCCGAGCGGCGCCGGCAATCTCGTCACCACACCTCCGCTCCCGAGAACGTTTCCCGTCATGGTCTGACCAGCGTTATTGATTCGGCTGAGACCGATCGCGATCTGACCGGCGTCGTTGATCTGCGGACGGAGCGCGTCGTTGCCCAGGGGGCCGAGGTCCGTCATGACACCGCCGTCAGAGACGAAGGCGTGAAGAGTCTGGGCCATGTCCGTCGAAACGCCGACGACTTGCCCCCAGGCATTCATGCCCCAGGCGGAACTGTACCCACCACCGAGATCTCCGAGGTCGGTGGAGACACCGTCGCTGTATACGAATGCGTGAATTCCGTCGCTGAAGGCCACTTGTCCGGCATCGTTCACGAGAACCGGCGGATTCAAAACATCTGTACAGCAGGGTCCGAGGACAGTGGCGATACCACCCCCAGACAGCAACGCCTGGCCCTGGTCAGCGCCCGCAATGTGCCCCGCGCTGTTGATCGAATAGCGACCACTGCCAAATCCAAGGTCGGTCATCACGCCGTCTCTGTACAGGAACGTTCCCGTCCCATCTTTCCTCCCGACCACGTCACCGGCCGCGTTGATTGCGTGGGGGCCGTAGCCCGCTCGGGGATCTTCCTGCACACCCAAATCAGTGATCGCGAAGATGCCTTCTTCGACGAGTTGAACGACGGAGCTGCCGACGGGCTGCCCGTCGTGGCTTGCCGAGATGACGTGCGGGCTGTCGGCCAGCGTCAGCATCGCGCCTCCGAACGTCGCGGCGCACACCGCGTTCCGGCACACAATCGGGGCCGTCCCGAGCAGGGTCGAGCCGTCCAAGAAATCGACGCTGCCGCTTGCGATGGATTCGCCGACCGACACGGTGGCCGTGAAGATGGGCGGCTGGGTCGTGAGCGCGGGATTGTGAGACGTGGTCAGCGCCAAGACCTGAACGGTGTCGCTGGTCGCGAGGAGAGTGTACGAATCGTTCACGAACCACCGGACGTTACACGTCCCGGTTTTCGGTGGCGCGGCGAAGGTCAGCGTCGCTCCCGTTAAGCCTACAGCCGGCGGCGTCCTGGACCCGTTTAAATACTTCCAGTCGATGAACGAGACGTGCGAAACGGCCGCTGGACAAAACAGTCCCACCCAGTCGCGCGCATGGCCGGGCCCGTTACCGACCGTGACCGTCAGTGTTCCGCCCGGATTAACCGTGAGGGGGGCCACCGCCAGCGTGGGGCCCGTGACCGTCACCGTCGCGCTCGTGGCGAGTTTCGTGAATCCGTTGTTGGCAAACAACCGGGCGTTACACGTGGTCCCGCCCGCTATCGGCGCGGTGAACGTGACCGCTGCGCCGCTCAGGCCGGTCGTTGGCGGCGTTTTCGCGTTGCTCAGATACTTCCAGTCGGTGTAGCCCCCGTCCGCGCCCGTCGCCGGACAGTACAGGCCCACCCAGTCGAAGACGTTCCCCGGTCCATTCGCCACCGTGAAGGTCATCGTCCCGCCCGCTGCGACCGTCGTCGACGACACGGTCACCGTCGGCCCCGGGGCGGGCAGCCCGACCGTCAGCGTCAGGCTGTTGGACGGCCCGCCACCCGGCGCCGGGTTCAGCACCGTAATCGGGGGGTTCGCGCCCGGCGTCGCGACGTCGGCCGACGGGATCGCGGCGGTCACCCGCGTGGCCGACACGAACGTCGTCGTCCGCGCCGCGCCGTTTACCTGCACGACCGACGTGGACACGAAGTTCGTCCCGGTCACCGTCAGCGTGAACGCCACACTCCCCGCCGGCACCGTGCCCGGAGTCAACGTCGTGAGCGTCGGCACCGGGTTGATGACGGTGACCGTCGCGCTCGTGGCGAGTTTCGTGAACCCATTGTTAGCAAACAACCGCGCGTCACACGTGGTCCCGCCCGCCGTCGGCGCGGTGAACGTGACCACTGCGCCGGTCAGGCCGGTCGCTGGCGGCGTTCTCGCGTTGCTCAGATACTTCCAGTCGGTGAAGCCACCGTCCGCGCCCGTCGCCGGACAGTACAGGCCCACCCAGTCGAAGACGTTCCCCGGTCCATTCGCCACCGTGAAGGTCATCGTTCCGCCCGTGGCAACGATCGTACTGTTCACCGCGAGCAAAGGACAGGTCGACGTCGTCAACGTGACGTCCGCTCCGTAGTTGGTGCCGCCCGAGTTGGTGCCCTTCGCCCGGAAGTGATACAGCTGGCCGCATGACAGCGTCGGCGACGCAGAGATCCCTTGAGCGTTCGACCCGGTCAACGTCTGTGCCGACACCGAACTCCCATAGGCGGTCGTCGTCCCATAATCGAAGCTCGTAGTGGTCGACGCGCCGTTCGGGTTCACCGTGCCGTTCAGTGTGGCCCCATCCCGCCCGATGCCGCTTGCCGCACCCGTCGTCACCGTCGGCGGGACCGCGGCGCCCGTTCCGGAGACCGTGAAAGTATTGGTCCCACTGGTCTGGTCTGCGTTGACCGTCGCCGTCCCGCTATAGCTGGTCGCGGCCGTTGGGGCAAACGTCACCGTGACCGCTTGCGTGCCGCCAGGCGGAATCACGCCAGACCAGTTACCGCCAAACCCCGTCGGATAGCTGATGCTGCTGACCGTGAGAGAGGCGTTTCCTGTGCTGTAGATCAGCAGCGTGGCGGACGCAGATGAGCCTAAGGGAACGCTACCCCAGACCATCTGGCTTGTGCTCAACGAAATGATTCGAGTGACGGCCGTCCCGCCTTGGTTGACCGTGAACCCGCTGCCGGCGATCGTCGCGGTCCCCGACCGGGACGACGTGGAGGTGTTTTGCGCCCACGACACCGTCACCGCACTCGATCCGGTCCCGCTCGTCGGCGACACCGTGATCCAGGACCCGTTCCCCGACGCCGTCCAACTCCCGCCCGCGCAGCCGGCTGGCGACCCGGTGACCGTGACGCTCTGCGACCCCGCCCCGGAGGTGGGACTCGCCGAGGTCGGACCGATCGAGAAGCTCGTGCAGGCCGGGGTCGAAGCGCTCGGGCGGAAAGCCGCCACCACCTGCGATGTGCCATCGAGTGCGCGCGCGTTGTCCTCGGTGACCGTGCCCGCCGGCGTGGCGAAGGCCGGGAAGTTACGCAAGGGCGTCGAGAAGACCGTCCGCTTCGTGCAGGCGCCGCCCGGGCACGTGTAGGCCATCACGGTTCGTCCCACGCCGTCGAAGCCGTAGCCGTACGCGTAGTTGAAAGCGGGCAAGCTACTGGCGTTCGCCCGATCGTGATGCAACCCCATGTTGTGGCCAATCTCATGTGCCAGGGTGAGGTTCGCATTGGCGCACGTGATGTCCACCACGTTGAACGCCCACGACGCGAACCCGCTGTTGACCGCCGAAGGTCCCATCAGCCAGCCGGCGCCGCAGAAACTGGGCCGGCTCACGAGCAGCGTCACCACGTCAGCTCCATAGGTGTCTCGGAGCGTGTGTGCAGAGTCCATGAACCCTTCGCCGTTTGTTGTAAGACGCTCGAGATCGGTCGAACCCTGAGGGCTTTCCGTGTAGGCGATTTCGGCTCTATGCACAAGTCTGAAACGGTGAATCACGTTCGCGTTTGCCAATGCGGTATTCGCGTTGTTCACCGCGCCGACCAGCTCGGCCTCGATCGCCGCCGTCCCGCCCATCTGCGTCCGCGCGGCTGGCGTGTACACGATCAGCAGGTCGACCATTCGATCGACGGTCGTCCCGCCCTGGGTGACCGTGAACCCGCTGCCGGCAATCGTCGCGGTCCCCGACCGGGACGACGTGGAAGTGTTCTGCGCCCACGACACCGTCACCGCACTCGATCCGGTCCCGCTCGTCGGCGACACCGTGATCCAGGAGCCGTTCCCGGACGCCGTCCAACTCCCGCCCGCGCAGCCGGCTGGCGACCCGGTGACCGTGACGCTCTGCGACCCCGCCCCGGAGGTGGGACTCGCCGAGGTCGGACTGATCGAGAAACTGGTGCAGGTCGACGGGGTCGCCCCGCTCTGATTGACCGTAAAACTACTGCCGGCGATCGTCGCGGTCCCCGACCGTGACGACGCGGAGGTGTTCTGCGCCCACGAGACCGTCACCGCATTCGATCCGCTGCCGCTCGTCGGCGACACCGTGATCCAGGAGCCGTTCCCCGACGCCGTCCAACTCCCGCCCGTGCAGCCGGCTGGCGACCCGGTGACCGTGACGCTCTGCGACCCCGCCCCGGAGGTGGGACTCGCCGAGGTCGGACCGATCGAGAAACTCGTGCAGATCGTGGTCGGAGCGCTTATCGTAATTTGTCTCGTTGCAGTATTGTTGCCGTCGTTACTTTCGCTGACGGCTCCGAGGTCATCAGCAAAAGCTCCAAAGTAATAAGTGCCGGGGGACAGGGAGGAAGGAATAGTCATCGAGTAAGAGCAAGTCTGCTGCCATCCCGACAAGAGTGCAGACATACCACAAGTCAGAACCAACGTATCGCTTGTCGTGATCGTTGCATCGGTTGAAAAATAGAATCCCAGCCTATAGGCTCCAGCACTTGCTGTGCCTTGGTTGGCCACCGTAGCGGAGATTGAAATCTGCCCACCGATGGTGCCTGTGGAAGGAGCGGTCAGCGCGGTCACTACGAGATCGGGCAATGTGGAAGTCGTGCAGGTCGACACCTCCGAGAGCAAAGAAGTGTACGGGAGAGTCGGACTGGCCGAACACGAGAGCGGATTGGTCACACCGGCAAAGTCAACCCATTCAGATTGGCCGGAAGCCGAGAACTGCTTCTGAAAGTGGAGATGGGCGGCTGTGCTAGACCCGGTGTTCCCTTGGTTCCCGAGCCACAAACCAGCGCACGCCGTTCCCCCCAACTCAACCCGTAAACTGTACTCTTGCAGGTGAGCATATCTGGTCCAGGAGCCATCTGCGTGCTGCAGGACGACATAGTTCCCCCAGCCTGAGCCACCTGGGGTGAGGCTTCCTTCCTTGAGCACCACGAGACCAGTTGCGGCCGCCATGACGTGGGCACCCAGCGAGTTCGACATGTCGTACGCGTACTTTGAAGTGGTGTAGTGGCTATACAGCCCACAGTTTCCGGGTGCAGGATATGCCTCTCCACCCTGCGTAACCCTCAGCCTGGCTAGTGGCAGGTTGAATCCCGCAACGGACGCTTGCACATCGCTCAGGCTGGTTATTGGCACGTTGAATTCCGCAACGGACACCTGCGTATCAGGATCTCGCCCAGCCATGCCAATCGCAGCGGAGAGGTCGTATCTACGCCCGGCCCAATCTATGAAGGCGAGTCTGGACGAACCTTGCGGACTCAGAAGCCGAACTACTATGCCGTCGACGAGGACATTCACGAGTACCCCGTCGCACAGGTACTGTGGTTGTGGCTGAGGCACCCCATCTTCTGGAGTGCGGCGAGCGAACAAGGCCCCTGAGCCCAGCAGGCTGGTGCCCCTGACTTCCATCTGCCCTCCTGGCGAAAGCAGACGGAAACGTGTCTTGACCACCGCGTCTGCACCGCTTGCCAGCGCCGCCGGCAACCTCGACGAGTTGGACAGCACTACGTCGAGGTCAGAAAGCATTAGCGAAGAACCTGGTCGGCCAAGTCCGAGTCCGGCTAGCCCACGCAACGCTTTCGTGGGCAGTTCGAGCGAGCCCACGTCCGCTAAGATCAGTTCCCCCATCTGTCCAGGAACGTAACTCTCGTCGGCGCGCAGATAATAGAGCCGTTCGCCCGAAGCATCCCATTCGATCCACTCAGCGATGACGCGATCCTCTGCCGCCGCAGCAAGCGTCTCTTGAGTATCGAGGTTCGTGACCTCGACGCCGAAATGATCACCCGCCGTGTAGGCGACAGCCACTTCGGATTCGGCAATCGGCGACCAAGCGGCACTGATGACGACGCGATCTGTGATCTTCTGAGCCACATGCGACACGAGGTCCTCGACATACAACTCGCCTGACGGTGCCCCGCCTTTGAGCGGCGAGTAGAGCAGTCGACGGTTGTCTCCGGACACTCCAAACACCTTGAACACGGGTCGGGATGTCTGGAGGAGCCGGATGAGTGGTTCGCGCGCGCCTCCAGTGTGGAGCACGAAGGCTCGCCCTTCGACCGCACCATAGTGGGAATTCTCCCCAACAGTAGGTTGGGTTTGCGTGGATTCGCCGGAGTTGGAGGCGACAACTACGACGGCAACCGACAGCGCGCCGAGTAGGGCACCGATCAGTCGTTTGGACATACGCACCTCATGGAATGTCGACGCTGGGCGAAAAGTACGCCAGATAACGGACTATTCCATTCGGCCAGACAGGGAATCATCGGCGCATCTTCACTGCGGTGAACGCGGAAGGGGCGTATCAGTACTGAGCCCCCAAGTGCCCGACAGCGTACTCATGTAGCTGGCCGACGACAGCGCCGAATACCACGTCCCGCTCGACGGCCGGAACACCGTCAGGTCCACCTTGCCGTCCCCGTCGTAGTCGCCCACCACCGGCACATCCGTGCTGAGACCCCAGGTGTTCGCCAT
>JAUSDY010000027.1 GCA_030650395.1 Acidobacteriota bacterium
CGGGCGGATGTAGGTGCGGTACAAGCCGACCAGATGATCGATCCGGAAGCCGTCGTAGATCGCGGCATGGCGACGGGCGCGCGCGCGCATCCAGGCAAAGTCGTTCGACGCCATCGCGTCCCATCGCCACGGCGGCAGGCCCCAGTCCTGTCCGGTCTCGCTGAAGGCGTCGGGCGGCACCCCGATCGTGGCGTCGAAGCGGAACTCGTTCTGCCGCGCCCACACGTCGGGGCTGTCGGCCGAGATCATGAACGGCAGGTCGCCGAAGATTCGGGTCGGCCACGCCAGCCGCTTCGCCTCGGCCCACTGCGCGGCCGCGATCCACTGCAGATACTTTCGATAGGTGATCTCGGCGTGCAGCGCGGTCCGCGCCTGCTGCACGGCGGCCACTTCCGCACTGGCCAGCGGTTCCGGCCACTTCTGCCAGGGCAGGTCGTCGTGCAGCGCGTGCAGCGAGCGGAACACCGCGTACTCGTCGAGCCACCACGCTTCGCTCTCGACGAAGGCATCGAATCGCATGGCGCGCGGCGTGCCCCGCGCCACTTCGAGCCGCAGGAAGCGATCGAAGCCGCGGCGGAGCCAGCGCTGTTTCAACTGGCGCACTTGTTCGTAACGGATCCGCGGTGACTCGCGAACGACGGCGAGAACCGTGGCGTCGGCATGATCGAGCGCCAGCTCGCCGCCGAGCCCCGCGAAGTCGGCGACCTCAGGCAGCGCGATGTAAATGGGATCGAGCGCCATCGCCGTCATGGCCGAGTACGGCGACCGCTCGCCCGGCGGCATTTCGTTGACCGGCAGGATCTGCAGCAACGACTGCCCCGCCTCGGCCGCCCAGCGCGAGAACATCGCCAGGTCGGTAAATTCGCCGATGCCCCAGCTTTGCCTCGACGCCAGCGAGAACAGCGGGACGCTCAGGCCGCTTTGCCGGCGGATCACGCGGCGGCCCCGGCAGCGGCGCGCGCCAGCAGGCGCGCGATCGCGGCGTCAAATTTCTCCGGCTCGACGAGCAGGCTCACCACGACGAACGCTTCCTTTGCGAAATCAAAAAAATATCCGGGATGCACCAGCACATCGTCCTGGTCGAGCAGCTCGAGCACCAGCGATTCTTCCGACCGGACCGCGGGCACCTGCAACACGGCCGACCAGCCGCCCTCGACCGGCAGGACGCCGACCGACGCGTGGCCGGCCGCCTGCTTGCGCAGCGACGCCAGGTTGGCGCGGACGCGCGCCAGAATCTGCGACCGAACCGCCGCGCCGCTTTCGATCAACGACGGCGCCGCGATCTGGACCGGCGTCGAGACCGAGAGATAGGTGTCGGCCACGATCTCGTATGCCGCCAGCGCCTCGTCCACCTTCGACGGCGGTCCGCCGAAACCAATCCATCCGAGCTTGACTTGCGGCAGGCCCGCCGATTTCGAGAGCCCGCCGAGGCTCACCGCAAGCACGTCGCTGTCGGCAAGCACATGGGTGGCCTGTGGCGCCGGCTCGATCGCGTAGTCGGCAAACACCTCGTCGCCGATAATCGCCCAGCCGCGCGCCGCGCTCAATTCAGACAGCGCGGCCCTATCGTCGCGATGCAGGAACGAGCCGGTGGGATTATTCGGCGACACGATCAGGACCGCCCGCACGCGAGGGCCGGAAGCGCGCTGGACCGAGTCGATGTCGATACGCCACGACCCGTGAAACTCGAGGTCGTATGGCACGGCGTCGACGGATTCGAGCTGCGTCAGGTGTTCGAACAACGGATAGCTGGGACGCGGCACGAGCACGCTGTCTCCAGCATCGCACAGCAGCTTGAACAGCAGGCCGTACGCCTCGCTGGTGCTGGCGGTCAGCGCCACGCGATCGGCGGAGATGACGATGCCGCGGCGGCGGAAGTCGGCCGCGACCGCGGCGCGGGCCGGCCAGAGCCCGAGCGGCTGCGGGTCGTAGTCGAGGCCGGCGGCATCCGACATCGGCGCCAGTAAATCCTGCGGGTACGACAAGCCGACGCGGGTCGGGTTCGATTCGGTGAGATCGATGATCGGCGCGCCCTGCCTGCGCTTGGCAGCCACCGCGAGCGACAGCGCGTTCGGCGCAAGGCTTGACGGCAGGCGTGAAGAGGTCATTCAGCGGCTGACGAGCTCGACGCGCTGAATCACGTCGCCTTCCAGGATGCCGTCGACGATCTCCATGCCCGCGACCGCGGTGCCGAATACGGTGTAGATGTGATCGAGCCGAGGCGAGTCGATCAGGTTGACGAAGATTTGCGCGTCGCCAGTGTCGCGGCCGCGCGTCGAGACGCCGACCGTGCCGCGAAGGTGCAGGCCGGGCTCGTCTCGCATGAAGAACGGCTCGCCGGCGTACTCGTTGGCGCCGGGGCTGCCGCCCTGGATCACGAAGTTGGGCGCAATGCGGTGGAACGTGAGGCCGTTGTAGTAACCCTCGCCGGCACGGCGGGCGATGCGCCACGACGAGAGCGGCGCGGCATCGACATCGAGGCCGATATCGAACGACCCACCCGACGCCATGTGAAAGCGCAGCGACTTGCCGCGAAGGGCGTTGGTGGCGGCCAGCGTCACGACCGGGGGTGTCAGCGGCTGCGGTGATGCGGTCCTCGCCTTGCCGGTCCACGCCGTGAGAATCTCCGCGGCCTTCGCGGCGACCATTGGATCAAAATCCCGCAGATAGCTTTCGAGATTGGCGGCCTCGCCCGTGGCGCCGAGCGACTGGAGGCGGTTGAGAATCGCCATGCGCGGATCGCGCGAGGTGTCCTTGCGGTCCCTGGTGATCCGCGCAAGGGCGGTCACTAACGGCGTCGTAGTTTTCGCCACGATTGCCTTGTCGTCGAGCGCGCGGGCGGCCGCGAGAATCAACTGGTAGTCGGGACGCGTCAGCGCGTCCAACGCCACTGTCACGGCTTCCGGCCGCTTCAACTCGAGCAACGCTGACAACGCGGCTTCGCGGACGTTGTCGTTGTTGTCGCCGCCAAGCGTGGTGAGCGCGTCGACCGCGGCCAGCACGCCTGCGGCGCGGGCCGCATACATCCGCACCTGCCAGGTTGGATGCTGCACGAAGCGCGGTAACGCCTTGCGCGCATCGTCCGGAGACTGGCGCGCCAGCGATACCAGCGCATGCGCCGGCATGTGCCACATGCGCGGCTGCGTGCTGAGCGCTTCAACCAGCGCGGACAGCTCCGAAAGCTGCGGCTGATCGGCGGGGCAGCCGGCGCCCAGCTGATCGAGCGCCTGCAGTCGCACGTGCGGGTCGCCATCCTTCAATGCGGCGCGGACCGGTGCGCACGACGCTTTTTGCATCAGCCGTCCCCAGCCGCGCAGCCCTTCGAGCCTGACGCGCGCCTCCTTGTCGGCCATCGCGCGCTTGAGCAGCGCGTCGCGATCCGCGAGCTGTGCGTCGGAGGCGAGGGCGGCCGCCGCGAAGCGCCGCACTTCCGCATCGGCGTCGAGCAGACCTCGATCGATCACCGAACTGGTGGCCTGGTTGCCCGTAACCAGCGCAGCCATTGCCAAACGTCGAGTCATGGCCGAGCGCGGATCGGCCGCCGGCCGCTGCGCGGTGGCCGCCCACCGCAGCAGATCCCACGTGCGAGGTCCAAGCGGTGGCAGCTTGCGGGCGCGCACCGTGCGCGCGAGCGATTCGAGACCGCGCGTGGCGCCGACGATCGCGGCGGCATCCGTTTCGTTCAGCGAGTCCGGCGATGGCAGTCCTTGAACCAGCACGGCTTCCGCTTCGGCAACCATCGCCGGCGTCTCGTACGGCAGGCGGCCGACGGCGGCGGCGATCTCGCCCCACGATTCCCACGTATTCAGGTTGGCGTCGACGGCTGCGCGATCGATCAGCAGCTTCTGCACCTGCGCCACCGCTTCGGGCGTGCGCGCCAGTTGCGCCAGCGCGTTGGCCGCCTCGGCGCGAATGCCGACGCCGTCGTTGAGCGATGGCGCGACGAGCGCGACGAGCTCGGGCCGCTCGAGCCTGCCGATCGCGCGGATCGCCGTCCGCCGCGGCCCGCTCTTCATGCCTTCGACGAGCGCCGCCAGCCCGGCCTCGGTGGTCGGTCGCGCATCCTCGGCCTGCAGCATCCGCTCCTGCAGCGACTGCGCGGATGCAGGTGCTGCGAAACAGAGCAGCGCGATTAGCAGTGTCTGAATGGTTTTCGGCACGTACGTCAGGCCCAGGGGTACGCGGAGTATTCCAACATCTGCGCGGTGAGATCGCAGGGATAGGAGATCCGCACGTCGGTGATCTTGCCGGACTTGCCGCGCACCGGCTCGAGCCTTGGCATCACGAAGCCGGTATACGACGGCAGCTTCAGGTGATCGACCCGCGCGACGACCTCGTCGCGCATTTCCGGATCGAAATGCACGCCGTAGGTCTCGAACAGATCCTTCGCCGCCGCATAGTCGCCTTCGCTCTTGATGCGCTGCACTTCGGCGAGCAGCGTCGCCACGCCGGCCCGGAAGCCGTCGGTGTCGACCACGACGAAGTAGGTCTTGTCGTCGCGACGGCGGACGTCGATCGCCCTGGTGTTGGCGAGCAGCCAGTGGACGATCGCCTGGCGGTTGCGCATGTGATCTTCTTCGAGCTGCGCGCCAACCCGCACGCGTCGCAACTGGACGAGCGCGTTGCGCGCGTAGGCTTCGTACTCGGTCTGCACAATGGCCTGCTGCTCGTCGGCCTTCACGAGGCCGAGAGCGGCGAGGTACGGATCGGCGATGAAATAGAGCGCCACCAGATCCGCCCGGGATTCTTCGAGCGCGGAGTACTGCTCTTTCAGCAGATCCTGCGGCGTCACGGTGATATGATCGGCCATGCGCCCCGAGCCGTGGCCCAGCACTTCATGAATCTCGGTGGTCAGCTCACTGGCGAAGGCGCCCCACCGCTTCGCGCGCTCGACCTCTGCCGAGTCCCATGCAAACTCGTGGCGATAGGTGTCGGGCGTCGATTTCTCGTAGGCATCGAGCGCGTTCGACAGCGACACCGACTTGCTGCCGTAGTTTTCGCGGATGCGCTGATCGTTCGGCAGGTTGACGCCGATCGGCGTGATGGGCCCTGACTCGCCGGCTTCCACCACGACTTCGATCGCCATCGCCGACACGCCCTGGACCTTGGCCTTGCGGTGCTCGGGCCGGACCGGCAGGTTGTCTTCGAACCACTGCGCATGCGTCGCGAGGGCCTGGATCTTGTCGGTCTTCTCGTGGTTGACGTAGTAGACCAGCCCTTCCCAGGCGCCCTTCATGCCGCGCGCGTCCATGTAGACCTCGATGAAGCCGTTCATCGTGTCGACGGTCGTCTCGCGGTTCTGCACCCAGGCGATGTCAAAGGCCTCGCGCTCATTGTCTTCGCCGGTTTCGTAGAACTTGACCAACGCCGCGAGCGCGCGCGCGAACGGCTCGGGCGCAAACTTCTGCGCGTCCGTCAGGTGTCCGATGATGCGACGGATCGGCGCGTCGTACAACCCGCCAACCTTGTAGACCTCTTCGACCAGCCGGCCATCGCGCTTGGCCAGCCGCGAGTTGAGCGGGTACTTCTCGGTGAAGCCCTCGAGGTCGGCCATCGTGACCCCGTCGTAGAGGTTGTTGGCGCTGGCTTCCAGGATGTCGATGTCGTCGCCCGGGGTCTTATGGGTGACCATCGGCTCGAAGTCGGGGTCGAAGAACATGCGCGCAAACCGCCCGACCCGTTTTGCCACCGTCTCGCCGGCATCGAGCTTCAGGTCCGCGCCGTTCGTGATCGCGATCTTGGCCGCTGCGATCACGCGCTTGCGATCCAGGTTGAGCAGGAACTTGCGCGCGGTGAGGTTGTTGTACGGGCCGGTGTTGATCCAGAACAGCTTGGTGTAGCGTGTCAGCTCCGCCAGCGTGTCCTCGGGGATTCCGGCCGCATGGGTGAGGATCTGTTCGAGCAAATGGCGGATCGCCAGGTTATGGCGATGGCGCTGGTCGTAATAGATGTCGCGCCCCGCAATCGCGGCCTGGTAAAGATGCCAGACCAGGGTCTTCTCTTTCAGGGTCAACTTCTCGAAGCCGTCGGCATACAGCTGCACCACCGCCGCATCGTCGATCTGTTCGAGCAAGTAAGGCCGTGTGGCCGTTTCGGTGGTCACAAGGGGAGGTCTACTTTCTGGCCGTGCGCGGGAATCTCCACCGCCCAGCCAAGCTCTTTCGTGATCCGCAGCTTCAGCGCTTCCTGCGGCACCGGTTCGCCGTGCACCAGGTAGGTGGTCTTCGGCGCGCGCGGAAACGTTCGCAGCCACTTCACGATTTCACCGGCGTCGGCGTGGGACGACATGCCGTTGATTTTCTCGATCTTCGCCTGCACCGGCACCTGCTGCCCAAACATCTTTACGTGATGCGCGCCTTCAATCAATTGCCGGCCGCGGGTGCCCTGCCCTTGAAAGCCCACAAAAAGCACGGTGTTGCGCGGATTCGGCAGTCCGTCGAACAAGTGGTGCACGACGCGGCCGCCGGTGGCCATGCCGCTCGAGGCAATGATGATGCAGGGGGCGTCGTTCTGGACCAGCGCCATCGATTCCTGCGCCGAGTTGACGGCCGTGAAGCGCTGCAAGTGGCGGCCAATGAACTCGATGCCGGGGTCGAGCTCGTTGGTGCGCGCCTGGTAGTACTCGATGCCTTTGATCGCCATCGGGCTGTCGACATAGATCGGCACCGGCGCAAGGCGCTTTTTATCCTCGAGCTTGAACAGCCAATACAGCAGCTCTTCGACGCGGCCAATCGCAAACGCCGGAATGATCACCTTGCCGCGCCGCGCGACGGTGCTCGAGATAATTTGCGCCAGCAACGCGCCGTCGTCTTCATCGGGATGGATGCGATCGCCGTAGGTCGATTCGACCAGCAGCACATCGGCCTCGACGCCCGGAGAGGGGTCGGGCAGGATCGGCCGGCCGTAGCGCCCGAGGTCGCCGCCGAAGAGGATTCGACCGCCTGTCCCGAGCGAAGTCGAGGGGCCGGTGCCACTTGAACGACGCACCAGCACGTACGAGGACCCGAGCAAGTGCCCGGCGTTGATGAACTCGACGTCGATGCCCGAGCCGATTCCGATCTTGGTGTTGAACGGGTGCACCTTCAGCCGCGACAGCGCTTCGGCGGCATCGCCTTCCGTATAGAGGGGCAGCGCCGGCGAGTGCTTGGAGAATCCGCGCTTGTTGGCGAACTTGGCGTCTTCTTCCTGCAAGTGCGCGGCGTCAGGCAGCACCAGCTTGCACAGGTCGGCGGTGCCGCCGGTGCAGTGAATCGGCCCCTTGAATCCGCCGGCGACGAGTCTCGGCAACCAACCCGAGTGATCGATGTGCGCGTGCGTCAGCACAACCGCATCAATGGAATCGGGGGGGACCGGCAGCGCCGCCCAGTTGCGCTCGCGCAACTCCTTCAGGCCCTGAAACAGACCGCAATCAAACAGAATGCGATGGCCGTCGATTTCGAGGAGGTGCTTGGAACCGGTGACCGTTCGGGCGGCACCAAGAAACGTCAACGAAGGCATCCACGTATCATAGGGGGAAACAATGCATCGTACGGTTTCCCTTGTTCTGTGTTTCTGTGTGATCAGTTCCCACGTTGCCGCGCAGAACTCTCGGCCGGAGGTTCAGGCACATCGGCTGGTCGAGGGCGAATCGATCGTGCTCGACGGCGTCCCCGCCGAGCCGGCCTGGCAGAAGGCCACGCCCGCGACCGATTTTCGCCAGCGCGACCCCGACAACGGCGCGCCCGCCACGGAGAGAACAGAGGTCCGGGTCATCTTCGACAAGGATCGGATCGTTCTCGGCGTCACCTGCTTCGATTCCGAGCCGGGCAAGCTCCTCGGCAACCCGAGTACAACATTGTCGATCTGCCCGGAATCGGTTGGCCAGCTGCGAACGGACCTGGAGAACGCGGTGATGCAAGCGATCATCGACTAATTCGGTATCCTGTAGCGCATGTATGCCATGGTCATCGTCCGCTACCGCCGCCCGATCGAAGAAGTGCTCGTGCATCAGGAAGCGCATCGCGCATTTCAGCGAAAACTGAAAGAGGAAGGGACGATCCTCGCGGCGGGACCACACGAGCCGCGGTTTGGCGGGATGTTCCTGGTGCGCGTGCCGGACGAAAACCCGCAGAAGGCGCTCGATGCGATCCGCGACGCCGACCCCTATTACCAGGCCGG
>JAUSDY010000028.1 GCA_030650395.1 Acidobacteriota bacterium
GCGGTGTCGATCACCGAGACGGTGTCGCCGCCCCAATTCGTCACATAGGCGCGCGTGCCGGCGGGGTTGACGGCGACGACGTACGGGCCGGCTCCCACCGCCACGGTGGCGACCACGCTGTTGCTGGTGGTGTCGATCACCGAGACGTTGTTGCTGTAGCGGTTCGCCACGTAGGCGCGCGTGCCGGCGGGGTTGACGGCGACACCGCCCGGGCCGTCTCCCACCGCCACGGTGGCGACCGCGGTGTTGCTGGCGGTGTCGATTACCGAGACGGTGTTGCTGCTGTGGTTCCCCACATAGACGCGCGTGCCGGCGGGGTTGACGGCGGCACTGTACGGGCCGGCTCCCACCGCCACGGTGGCGACCACGGTGTTGGTGGCGGTGTCGATCACCGAGACGGTGTTGCTGCCATAGTTGGGGATATAGGCGAAGGGGGCTGCGAGTAGATCGGCTACTGAGTAGCCGCCGGCGTAGAGATTGGCGGCCGACACGCCACCCGCTTTCAGTGCGCCAGCGCTGATGCCGGCGGTTCGCAACTGGCCGACCGTATACTCGACGCCCTCGTTGACGGACAACTCCGCAGTGCTATATCCGCCGATCACGTAGATCGTCCCGTTGACCGTCGCCACGTTCGCGTAGATGCGAGCGGTGCCGAGACCCGACAAGCTGACCCACTTGTTCGTGATCGGGTCGTATGCCTCGACCGTGTTCAGCGCGCTGAAGTCCTCGGCCTGTCCGCCGACCGCGTATAAGACTCCGTTTACCACCGCGGCCCTGGCATACGAACGCGCAGTGGTCATGGACGCAGCCGTCGTCCAGGTGTTGGTGACCGGGTCGTACACTTGAACGGTCCCGGTGACGCCGCTGTTTCCACCGCCCGTTATTCCACCGCCGATCACATACAGTTTGCCATTGAGCACGGCGCCCGCCGGCCCCGTCAGCGAAGTGGGCATCGGTGCCAGGGTCGTCCACGTATTGGTCGCGGGGTCGTAGGCCTGCAGGAGGTTCGTGTCCGTAGAGCCCGTGTTCGGTGTGTATCCTCCGGCCACGTACAGCTTCCCATTGATGACGCCGCTTGCTGCGCTCGTCTGACCGGTCGGCATCGACGCCACCTGAGACCACGTGTTGGTCGCCGGGTTGTACGCATACGTCGCGGAGGTATCCACGCAACAATTCGTGCCGCCAGCTTCGTACAGAATTCCGTTGATGGCTCCGTACGCCTTGGCGGTTCCAACGTCGAGCCGCCCCGCTTTTTGAGACCACGTATTCGTCGCCGTGTCGTACGCCCAGTTGACGTTGTTTTGGCCGCCGTTATAGGCACCAACGATGTAGATGATTCCGTTGATGGCGACGGTGCTGCCGGCGTGACCGCCCGCTTGGGGGTTCGGCGAGTGCCCCTGAGGGGCGGCTTTTGGCATCGGCGCCAGCGACATCGAGCCTGACTGGGCGCTCGCATTTGCGGGGATACAGCACACAGCGAGGAGAGCGGCGGCTGCCGGCACATGCCACGGCGTTTTCGAGCGTCGGATGGACATCGGTCGCCAGACCGAGGCGAGAGCGAGGTTGAGGAGAGCGACCAGGTTGAGACCGGTCGTCGCGGGCAGAACGAAGTAGAGGAAGGAGTAGATCGCCGCGATAGCTCCACCAGCGCGAAGGGCGCGCCCGAGGAGATCGCGGTTGGTCAGAGAGGTCATCGCCGCACCCGCACGGCGGCGCGCCGGGGAGCACGGAGGGTCATGCGGGCGAGCGCCACCGCGAGCGCGATGAGCGCCCACGTCGGAAGCGCCGGCACCGCCGTCGCGCTGCCACCGCCTCCGCCGCTTCCGCCGCCGGCCGTCGCAATCTGTTCGGCCGTGAATCCCGCGCCAAGCAGCTCGGATTGGGTGAAACCCGCGGTGACGAGATCGGCGAGGGAGACGCCGGCGGCCGTCAACGCCGTGGCGTTGACGCCGGCCGCCGTGAGCTGGCTTGCGGTCGCGCCCGACGCGAGCAAGGCAGAGGGACTGACCCCGGCGTTCACCAGCTGACTGACCGTCGCACCGGCCGTGAGCAGGGTCGAGGCAGTCACACCGGCCCCTGCGAACCCGGCCGCCGTACCGCCTCCTGTCAGCACCTGGAGTGCGGTGTAGCCGGCTGCGAGTAGATCGGCTACTGAGTAGCCGCCCGCGATCAGCGAACCCCCGCTGAGGCCCAGGTCGTGGAGCGTGGCTGCTGTGACGCTGGAGCGTGTCATACGCCTCCCCGGCGTGCACGTTTCGTACCTTCTGTGTCTTGAGCAAAACCGTTTGTTCGCAATCACATACGGCTGTCAAAGCTAGAGATCGCCAAGCGAGGAGCACTCATTTTTGAGGGTAAGCTACGTTTTTGAGGGTAAGCTACGTTTTGCTAACCGGACCTACTTTCAACCGCGACGTTCCAGGTGAGCGGGCCTGCTGGAATTGCTATCCTGCCCTCCGGCTACAGCGTTGAGGCCCGAGGGCAGCGCGACGACGCTGATGGCCGCGGGATTCACGGGCACCCGACTGCAAGCCGGGGGCTTCACGTCGGCCGAGATCGACCCGGCGTCGGCCGCCCCGGGCGGCGGTGGAAGCGGCGGTGGCGGAACCGGCGGTGGTGGTGGCGGGAGAGTTCACGCTGCGCCAGACCTCCCCGCATGGGCGATGGTGTTGCGGATGATGACCTTGGCGACGCTCGTCGTCAGGAGCGCGTCGCCGGTTGGCCGCGCGGCGTGCGCTTGACGGTCACGACGCCTCGCGGAGTAATCGTTTCGATCAACGTCGACCCGCACACGGTCAGCCACGCGGCAATCGGCAGCCCCGTGGCCTGATAGAGCGTCACCCACAATTCCCACACGACCCGCATGGCGGCATTTTCTGCCGTCCCGGTTCGCATCAACGCGATCTGCGCAACGATCGTCGCGACGTGGCCGACGGCGACCACGCTGATCCCGATCAGCGCAAGCGCCCCCCTGCGCGCCCACAAGGCGCGGGACGACGCGACGATGAGCGCGACGGCGAGCGCCAGGTCCGCGCCGAGCACCGTCTGAGGGATCGGCAGCGGATCGGCCCAGTCGCCGGATGCGACCAGTCCATGCCACGGCGCGACCACCAGCCGCAGCATGCGGGGGCCGTGTCGAATGACATCGAACGCCTCCACGGTGCGGGCGAGCACCGACAAATACGCGGGGGCACAGACCCACCACACCGCCAGCATCACGCCATACGTGACGACCAGGCGGACCGCCCACTGCAGGACGCTACGCACACGCAGCGGTCGCCCGGCCAGTCTGACCCACGCGAGATACAGACCGACGCTGAATACAAGAAGGACGACCGGAACGATCTGCTCGTGCACCACGCTGAACCAGTCGGGGCGGTACGCATTCAGATAGGTGAGCTGCGCGAGGCGCACGATGTTGAATGCGCTCAGGAGGACTGCGAGGCCGAGCATTCCCGCCGCTCGTGCGAGCAGCCCGACCCGCGCGAGGGAACGTGCAGACCGGGTGCTTTCCGAATCAGCATCAGAGGTCCACGGGCCACCGTGACACCGACAATGACTTTTGGCCGTTAGGCAGATCCCGACTCTTTCCTCCTCTGCCTAGGTCAGGCACGGGAAGAAGCAGAACCTAGAAGGCTCTGGGATACCAGCAGGTCGTAGCCCGCACTGTTAGTGCATTCCTCCCATGGCCGTCCATGATTGGCTACGCTTAGGCTCGGCGTCATCTAGGACGCCCCTACGGAATCAGGACGACAACGCCGGTGAATAAGGCGTGGGCGCAGAACATCTCGCCCAGATGGGGTCGTCAAGCGTCCGCCAGGTCGTCTCGCGCCGATGCGGCATCGCCACCATCGACAGCCCCTTGCAGGGCCAGGCAGTGGGACCAAAGTCCCTAGTCGGGGCGGACAGTCGTCGTCCGTTCAGGGCGTGTGCCGGACCGCGAGACGACCTGAGTCCCGCCCATGCACACGCTCCAGTCCCCGCCGAACGATCGGCGGCGCGTTCCCCTCTTTGCGATGTTGAGACCCGCTGTTGGCCATGGTCCAAATCATGGATACCCAGGGAGGGCAGGATGCGGTCTAGCCGAGGTCTAGCCGCGTCCGATTCCGATGGCGTGGGGCACGTTGGAAGCCTCAACGTGTCAAGTCGCGCGTCTCGCTCACATAGGGCGCCGCGCACATTGCGTGCGGCCCCTGCTTGCCGAATCACTTTGTATGGCGCTATCCGGTCGGCGCGTTGGCCGAGCAGCCACGGTCGGACTAGAATGACCGTGTTGCTCGTGCGGCTCGGGAGGCCCCCCGAAGCCGCTGCCGACCGTGAGGCGAGTTGGCAGGGAAGTCCGCTCACGCGGCCACCCACCAATCAGCCAACTGTCGTTGGTTGCGAGCCCCCGCAACCAATATTTCTCATTTCATCTAACATCTGTCTTGCCTGGACTGCTCCTCGAACCTCCCGAAGGTCGAGAAACCTTGCATGGAGGCCGATAGGTCGCTGCTACGCGTCTCAGGATTAATCCCGTCCGCGCTGGCGCTCGCCCGTATAATCCGCGGCAAGCGTTTGGCTCTCACCCCCGGCACTCGACTCGGCCCCTACGAAATCCAGTCCGCCCTCGGCGCGGGCGGGATGGGTGAGGTCTACAAGGCCCTCGACACGCGCCTGGACCGCACCGTCGCCATCAAGGTGCTTCCCGACACCCTGGCTTTCAACCCGCAGTTCCAGGCGCGCTTCGAGCGGGAAGCCCGTACGATCTCGCAGCTCGATCACACCCATATTTGCGCGCTCTATGACGTCGGTGAGCAAGACGGCACGGCATATCTCGTCATTCAGTATCTGGCAGGCGAGACGCTGGCGGATCGGCTGAAGAAAGGGCCGCTCTCGCTCGACCAGGCGCTCAAGCATGCGATTCAGATCGCCGACGCGCTGGACGCGGCGCACCGACACCCGGCCGGGATCACGCATCGCGATCTGAAGCCGGCCAATGTGATGCTGACGAAGAGTGGCGTGAAGTTGCTCGACTTCGGCCTCGCGAAGCTCCGCGGACCCGCGACGCCGTTGTCGATGACCGACATCACGCAGGCGGGAATGATCCTCGGCACGCTGCACTACATGGCTCCCGAACAGGTGGAAGGGAGAGAAGCGGACGCGCGAAGCGACATCTTCGCGCTCGGGGCGACGCTCTATGAAATGGTCACGGGGACGCCGCCCTTCGACGGCGACGCGCCTGGGACCGTGATCGGCGCGATTCTGACACACGACCCTCCGCCGATGTCCACGCGGCAGCCGTTGAGCCCGCCGGCACTCGATCATGCCGTGCAGCGTTGTCTCGTCAAGGATCCCGAGATGCGGTGGCACTCGGCACACGATCTGCGCGAACAGCTGGTATGGATTGCGAGCGATCTCAAGAACGCCGCGCGCCCGGTCACGAGCGGTCCCGCACGCCGGCGCGAGCGGGTCGCGTGGCTCGCCGTGGCCGCGACCCTGGCCGCGTTGATCATCCTCGGGATCGTCGCGTTCGGACGGGATAGGCCCGAGCTGCCTCTTACCCGCCTCGACGTCCTCACGCCCCAGACTGCCGACCCGGTGTCCTTTGCCCTCTCGCCGGACGGCCGGCAACTGGTGTTCGACGGGATGACCGACAGCGGACCGAAGCTCTGGTTGCGGCCGCTCGATCAGCCGATCGCGCAACCGCTCGCCGGGACCGACGGCGCGATTTATCCGTTCTGGGCGCCCGACAGTCGCGCGATCGGGTTTTTCGCCGACGGCAAACTGAAACGGATCGATCTGGGCGGCGGCTTACCGCGCGTGCTCGCCGATGCGCCGTACGGGCGCGGCGGGGCGTGGAGCCGCGAGGGCGTCATCGTGTTCGCTCGATCGACGACCGGACCGCTCCTGCGCATCGCTGCGTCGGGTGGTCCGCTCATCCCGGTGACCCAACTTGACCAGACCCGTCACGCGAGTCATCGGTGGCCACAGTTTCTGCCGGATGGTGAGGGACTGCTCTTTCTCGCCACGAACGGCCCTGAAGCCCCGGGCATGTACTTGGGCTCGCTCCGTGGTGCTGTGCCGAAGCGCGTGCTGGAGACCGATAACGCCGCCGTTTATGCCGCGCCCGGGTACTTGCTTGTGTCCGAGGCGGGCGGCTTGCTGGCCCGCCGCATTGATCTCTCTCGCGCCGAGGTAGCAGACTCGGTGTCCGTGGCGCATCCAGTCGGGCGGGATACGAGTGTGTTCCGGGGAGCCTTCGCCGTGTCGGCGACCGGCGTGCTGGCGTATCGCGCGACCGCCGCGGGTCGACGACGGCTGGTGTGGGTGGATCGAAGCGGCGCGCGGACGGGCACAATGGGTGACCCCGATGACAACGGGCTCCTGAATCCCACGTTGTCGCCACGCGGCGAGCGCGTGGCCGTCCAGCAGACGGACCAAGGCAACCAGGACATCTGGGTACTGGATCGCGTCGGTCTGCCTACACGGATCACGTTCGATCGGGCGGCCGACGGCTTTCCCGTCTGGTCGCCGGACGGTCATCGCCTGGTGTTCCGGTCCAATCGGCGGAGCTCGTTCGACCTGTACGAGACGCCGGCCAGTGGCGGAGGGACCGAGCAGCCTCTGTTGGAGTCGGCGCAGACGAAATTCCCGCTCGATTGGTCCGCGGATGGCCGGTTTCTACTCTATCGCGTGCTCAACCCGACGACGGGAAATGACCTGTGGTCGTTGCCGCTGATCGGGGAGGGCAAGCCCTCCGCCATTGTGCAGACACCGTTCGAGGAAAACAACGGGGAGCTTTCGCCAAACGGACGATGGGTCGCGTACGATTCGAATGAATCGGGGCGATTCGAAGTGTATGCGCAGTCGTTTCCCGGCCCCGGCCGCAAGTGGCAGATTTCCACCGCCGGCGGCATCGCGCCGCGCTGGCGCCGCGACGGCCGGGAGTTGTTCTACCTTGCGCCGGACGGCGCGTTGGTTGCGGTTCCGGTGCGGCCCTCAGCGGACGACCAGGGGCTCGATCGGAGCACACCCGTGCGACTCTTTCGAGCGCCGATCGCCTACGGCGGATCGATTCAAGGCGGCAACGTCCGGCAACAGTACGCTGTGGCGGTTGATGGTAAGCATTTTCTGATCAATGTCACCACAGACGACGCGCTCGCGCCGCCAATCACCATCGTACAGAACTGGGTCGCCGGCCTGAAAAAATGAAAGAGAACGTCAAACATCGCGCCGGACCTGGAGCCGGTCTACGACGACGAGGAACTGATCGCGGTGGGGTTGAATAGCGCGCGCTCTGTTCCGTTTCACGGCGGCCCGGTTGAACGACTGCTTCAGCCGAATGGATTCTCTGTGTTTCTGTGTTTCCGTGTTTCTGTGAAACGCATTCCGATCAAGGAACACAGGTAGAGACCGACCGCGACGAACAGCAAGTAGCGAAAGCCGAGCAGCATCGAGCTGTATTCGGCCAGCCCGCCAAACATCGCGCCGGCGATGTTGGCGCCGAAGGCGCGGTCCGCCTCCGCAACCCGAGAGAACGACACCGCGAAGATCACACTGGCAAAGAGAATGGGCACGAAGGCCAGAATCGAGGCCCCGGCGATCTGCGCCGTGCGCTCCATGCCCAGGAAGTATTCCATGGGGACGAGCGCGCTTACCGTCAGCGACACCAGGAGCCCCGCATAGTAAGGGCCGAGCCGCGCCGGCTTCGCCACGAACACGAACAGGTTGGCGGCGAGAATCATCACCAGCACGGCGAAGATCACGACTGAGTTGACGATCCACGCTAGAATGGCTTTGTTATTCCATCCGTCTCCACAATGTCTCCACAACTCAGGTTGAATCCGGATGAATCGCGATTACAGTAGTGGAGAAGGATGCGGCGGGGAACTGCTGACGACTCAGGCACTTAGACCCAGAACTCGTGCGCCATCAGCCAGTTACGCAAATCGTTGACTAAGGTTTCAACTCCCGCCGCCTCCACCATATCTAAGCTGTTGTAAATAAATAACTTAGTAAACAGCACACTCAGCGGCGCAATCGAGACGGCCGCATCGTGCCGGCCGTCTTCCTGCGTATCCGGCTGCATCGCAGGGTACGAGACTGCGCGGCGAGCTTTAGCCTTTGTCCCGGATTGGCCTTGTCAATAACTCTCTAAGACGTTATATTATTGACAAGGACGACTGAGAGATGAATCGTCGCCAGTGGGACACGACACTCTACAAGCTCGCCGAGCCACAGGCGGGCTACTTCACGGCTGCACAGGCCCTGGAAGCGGGGGTGCTGCAGGTGCGTCTGGCCCAGCTCCATCAACGCGGCGACATTGAACGAGTCACACGCGGCGTGTATCGGCTCGCTCGATACCCGATCTCCCCGCTTGGGCAATACATCGAGGCCGCCCTGTGGCCGCAGGTGCGTCGACCAGACGCGCACGGCGTGATCTCCCACGAATCGGCGCTCGCGATCTATGGCCTGTCTGACGCAAGCCCGGCCAAAGTCCACCTGACGCTGCCCACGGGGCTTCGCATCCGCCGCGCCGCGCCGAAGCATCTAGTCCTCCACTATGCGGATCTGAACCCGAGCGACGAGCAGCGCGTCGAAGGCGTTCCGGTCACCACGCCAGCGCGCGCTATTCGCGACGCCCACGCCAGCCACCTCGGGCCGGCACTCATTCGACAGGCGATTGCAGATGGCCGCCGGACCGGCCACCTCACGCTTGACGAAGCCGGCACGCTTGAACGGGAACTGCTTGGGACCAAGCCCCGTCGCCGCGGCGGTCCCGCACGATCACGCGGGACCGCGGCGTGATGGCTTCTCGGAGGCATCCGACCGGTCCTCCGCCATCGGCGGGTGTACTCGCCAAATACGTACAAGCCTACGCGCGCGAAGCTGGTCTCAGCGAAGGCCGCGTGCGCGGGTGGATCTCATACATGGTCATGGCCGGCGCGCTCGAACGCGCCGCCGCAAGCGGGCAACCGCGGTTCACGGTGAAGGGAGGGATCGCCCTCGAACTTCGCCTACGCAATCGCGCTCGCGCCACGAAAGATATCGACGTGGTGTTGCAGCACGCGGACGCCGATCTGGCGCGAACGCTCGAAGGCGCTTTGGGCGGTGAGGCGTATCAAGGATTCACGTTTCGCCGTAAGGGTGAACCGCTCCTGCTGGACAACGGGGCCGTGAATCTGGAGCTCGCCGTCAGTTACTTAGGCGGCGCATGGACCACCATCGCCGTTGATATCGCGCGCGCCGAACCGGGCGAGGCGGAGATCGAATGGTTGCCGGCCATTCCGCTCACAGACGCGTTCGGCATCACCGGGCCTGTCGATCTTCCGTGCCTGCCACTGCGCCTCCATATCGCGCAGAAGCTGCACGGCATGACCCTGCCGCCACGAGCAGGCAAGCGCAATGAACGGTTTCGCGACCTCATTGACCTGCTGCTGATGGAAGAACTGGTGACGGACTACAGGGGACTTCGTGAGGCCTGCGAGGCGGTCTTTGCAAGCCGCGGCACGCACGTTTGGCCGCCGCCACTCGCGGTGCCGTCCTATTGGATCGAACCATTCGCTCGGCTGGCAGGGGACCTCGACCTACCGGTTGCTGATGCGGAAACTGGGATGACGCGTGTGCGGGCGTTCGTCGAGCGGATCGTCAACGCTTAGACTCGGGCGCGGACCATCACCCAAGAATCATGACTTTCGAATCCATCGCACCGAACGAGCGGCGCTATCTTCTCTATGCAATCGATGTCGACTTGGACCTCGATGCCCAGTTCTACGCGATCCAGAGCCTGCTCGCCGCAAACCACAACGCGGATCGTGAACTGACGCGGCACATCGAATCGTTGGTCAATGAGGCCAAATCCGTGGCCGGCGAGCACGCGGACCTGGTTGTCGACGAATGGGTCGATTCCCTCTACCGCTCGACATATCAGGACGCCGCGCACAGCCTGGCTGCGGTCGGGATGTTGACTCCGTTCCTTGAGAGCGTCCTGGCCCAGTCATTCCACGCGCTGGGGCAGAAACTCAGTGGTCGCGTCGCCATATCCCATCCGCGATTCAAGGATGGCGGAAAGCAACAGTGGGATTGTCGTCGGTACCGCGGCGAATCCGGCAAATGGTGGGACGGCGTCGTTAAGGGAACGATGCAGTTGAGTGAGGCAATCGGGCTTACGCCACACTTGCCGGAGGCAACTGCGGCAACGCTCTCCGCACTCTTTGAATACAGGAACCGAAACTTTCACCACGGACTGGAATGGCCGATGGATGAGCGCCTGGAATTCCTAGAGCTCGTCGAAGCTAGTGGATGGAAGGAATGGTTCGAAAAGTCCGAGAGCGACCACAAGCCCAAGATCATCTACATGTCGGAAGCGTTCACGGATCACTGCGTCAAGTTCAGCGGAGATCTGCTCGACGGACTCGGCGCGTTCGTCTGGGCAGCCTCGCAGGACGGACGAATCCAGATTGGGCCGTCCGAACCGCCGCCCTCTTGGATAACCGAGTAGCATCGCGGACCAAGTTGCCCAGAATCTCTGCCGACCAGGGTCCGCACTGATGCGCGTAGTATTGAACGTCCGAGCCGAGCGTTACAGAGAGACCGCCACGAATGCGTGGCGCACATTTGTTCGTTCGGTCGTGCTGCCTCCGATCGGGTGCTCGGCGCTAGTGATCGCAACGGACGAGCGCCGTTGCGATGGAACGCCTCAGAGGGCAATTGCGACCGCCGAGGCAGTGCGGCCGGGCCGCGTGCTGCCTGGATACGGACTGATCTGCCTCTCGGACGCGTTCTTTGAACTCGTCGAAGCACGTCAAACACTCGCGCTCCTGCATGAAGCGGTTCACCTGAGACTTTATGACGGCCGCCTCGCGGCGAACTACCAGATCATTCGGCAACTGAATCGCAGGATCGACCAAGCGACAGAATTCGAGCGAGATCGCGACGATCTGGCCATCGAGATGTTGGCCTTTGCACAGGAGGTCGGAGTCGACAAGTTTATCGCGGCGCTACCGGAGGGCACCTCTGGGCCGTATCTTGAGTTCCGCGCCCATTTCTATAGAAACCGCTACGACCAGGCGCGGTCTCCTTCGTTGGCGCTCTATCGGTTGTTCTATCGCCTTCTTCGGGCCGAACTTGGTTTGCGCGTGGCTCGAGATCCCGCGCAACGAGAGGAGCTTCAGCGACTTCAACGGCAGTACGACGCCGAGTTCGTGGCAGCTGCCGGGAACGATCTCCCATGGTTCAGAACGCAACAGGAGAGACTCTTGAATGTGAGCGTTGATACGGAAGACCCTGACCCGGACGCCTACCGGGAGCTGTTTGACCGCATCAGTGGTTTGCTGGGTCCTGGCTGATCGTCGATCGCTTTCACGGACCCGACGAGCAAGCGATCCTTGCGCCGGGATGTAGTCATCGGAGGATGCCGATTCCGTGTACCTGATTTGTACCTGCACCCAGGTTTTTGAGTGATTTGAGTGATTGAGTGATTCGTTTTCCTTAGGAAAATCGAAAATCAGGCCTGTTTGAAAAGGTGTGTCAAGTTCGACTCCCGCCGCCTCCACCATCCTTCGCTTGCCTTTCAGGCGAGCTTCGTCTGGGTAAACCACTGATCTTCTGCCAAGCGAAGTCTGTCTCGCCGAGTCATCGCCGCCTCGGGAGTGGTCCGTTACTCACTTCGAGCAACGCGCCGTTCTTCCTGGAATGTGCATCGCGGCAACGTGGCGTCCGGAGAGTACAATTCGCTATCTCACTTGTGACCGCCCGACAATCGGACACCACGCCGATGCACGCCCCTTGCTCGAACCGCCAGGCCTCGCCCGGCGCGCCAGGCGCATCTCCGATGAGACGTACCAGATGAGCCTCAGTCGCAGCGACCCGCGCATTCTCGTGGTAGTCGCGGCCGGCGAGTTCCGCGATGAGCTGGCCACGCTGCTGGCCGATCTGGGACCGGTGTTCATCCCCTCCGAGCAGCCTGGTCTGCTCGACTTCCTGACGGAGACGCCGACCCTCCAAGTGGTGGTCATCGTCGAGTGCGGTGGAGAAACGATGGCGCTCGATCTGCTCAATGCCGCCAAGCGCCGCCGTGCGCAACTCGCGGTGTTCGTCCTGAGCGACAAGCCGACGATCGACCACGCCACCGAGGCGATCCGCCGCGGGGCCGAGGATTTCGTACCCATTCCGCTGTCCGGGGATCTGCTGCGCAAGGAGATCGACCGCGCGCTCGAGACCGCGGACCTGCGCGACAACATCGCGCACCTGCGCAGCCTCGTCTCGACGGCCTACGGCTTCGACCAGATCGTGAGCAACTCGCCGCGCATGCGGCCGGTGTTCGAGCGCGCGCTCGCTGCCTCGCGCAGCGACACGCCCGTGCTCATCATCGGCGAGACGGGAACAGGCAAGGAACTCCTGGCGCGAGCCATTCACGCCAACAGCCGCCGGCGCGATCGGCCGTTCGTCCCCGTCAACTGCGCGGCGCTGCCGCGCGACCTGATCGAGAGTGAGTTGTTCGGCCACCGCCGTGGCGCCTTCTCAGGCGCGCACGCCGATCATCAGGGACTGTTTGTGACGGCACATCGCGGCACGATGCTGCTCGACGAAGTCGGCGAACTGCCGGCCGAGGCCCAGGCAAAATTTCTGCGCGTGCTGCAGGACGGCGAGGTCCGGCCGGTCGGAGGCCTCGACAGCCGGAGGATCGATGTCCGCGTGATCGCCGCCACGAACCGGAGCCTCGCCGACCTCCGAGCCGGCTCGCTGCGCCAGGACCTGTTCTTCCGCCTCTCCGTGCTCGTCATCGAGGTGCCGCCGCTGCGGGAACGCGTCGACGACATTCTGCGGCTCGTCCATCACTTTCTGGCGCGCTACAGCGACCGCGACGCTCCGCGCCTGAGCGGCCTCACGCCCGACGCGCTCGACGTGCTGACACGGTATTCGTACCCCGGCAATGTCCGCGAACTCGAAAACCTCGTGCACAGCCTTTGCACCACGCTGCCACCGGACCGCACCGAGATCCAGGCAGCAGATGTGCTGGGCTGCCTGCAACGTCAGGGCGCAAGTCCGCCGCCTGCCGCACCCGAGCCGCCCAAGGACCTCACGCTGAACCTGCGGGGGCTGGAAACCTGGGCGCTCAAGCTGGCCTTGGAGCGGACCGGGGGTAACAAGAGCCGGGCGGCGCAACTCTTGGGGATTTCCAGAGACAGCCTGTATCGAAAGCTGCATGAACTCGAACTGTCCGATATTACGACAGGTAACATAACTAGCCATAAAATAAAGAGTTAGCTTGTATGTGTCAGATATTATGACAGACAGAGTCTGGATTGGAGCGTGAGCCGAGGCGGGCCACGGCACGGCGTAACCCCTTGTCAATAAAGCTTGTATCGACGCACTTAGTCTGTTCCTCTCAAGTGGCGGCTGGCGTGCATTGATTCAGTGGGGCTCGTTGAAATGCCCCTCTGTATTCGGGAGGTACGCATGGCCGCACTACATCAGCCGCTTCTCAGGCTCGGTCTTCTCGGACTCGTCGTTGGCACGCTCGTCGCCCTGCTGGTTCCCGCCACTTCGGCCGAGGCTATTCCCGCCTGGTCGAGGAAGTACCAGACGAGTTGCTCGACGTGCCACGCGGCCTTTCCAAAGCTGAACTACTTCGGCAAGGCGTTCCGCAACAACGGCTACCGGTTTCCAGGTGGTGAGGACGAGTCGGCCACAAAGGACCCGCCCGTCATCCTGGGTGCCGAAGGCTACAAGAAGCTCTTTCCCCGGGCGCTGTGGCCCTCGCACATTCCGGGCGGCGTGCCGCTTGCCGTTCGCGGAATCTCGCGATTCAGCACGTACGAAGACGCGCGGACGACGACCTTCGAGTTTCCCCACGAGTTCGAGGTGCTCACGGGAGGGACGCTGGGAGAAACTTTCTCGTTCTTCGGCGAGATTGAGATCGAGAACGAGGGCAACGAGAACGAACTGGGAATGGACCTCGTGCTGCAGTACGACCCGCGTCCCTGGCTGCACGTCCGCATGGGGTCGGTCAGTGTCCATCCCTTCAACGACGGTCTTCGTCTGACCGCGGCGCACTACACCCCGTACGACACGCGGACGACACCCGGCTCGGTGACGCTGCGGGTGCCGAACCCGAATGGGTCGACGCCGACCTTGTCCATCAGTTCCACCACCGCGGAAGACCGCTGGAGATTTCGCGAAGGACAGCCCGGCATCGAGGTGTGGGGGGGCCGAAACGGGCCGAAGGACAAGGGTGGGGTGACCTGGGGGGTCGGCATCGCCAACGGACAGGGCCTGATCGACGCCAACGATCGCAAGGACGTCTTTGCGCGGGTGGCCTACAAGTTCGGCGGCTACGGTGAGCTCGGCGGCGGCGAACTGTCTCAAGACCTCGAGTTCTGGCGGGACGACTCGTTGAAGGTGGGCGTCTTCACCTACGTGGGCAAGTCCACGAACGTCTACGAAGGGAGGACGGTGGCGCTCAGCGGAACTCCGGGCGCGGGCATCGTCACCGTCTCGGCCGACAGCCAGATCGAGAACGAGTTCAACATCGTCGGCATGGAGTTCGACTGGTGGTTCCGGGATCTCAACCTGTTCGGACTCGTCTTGCGCCAGCATGATGAGAATCCGCGCGGCACGGGCGAGACGATCGACACGGACAGCTGGTTCGTGGAAGCCGATTACACCGTCTATCCCTGGCTCATCGGGATCCTCCAGTACGGCGCAAGTGCCCAGGATTTCAGCGTGCGACCCGATCCCCAGACGCAGAAGTTTCTGGTTCCCGCCGTGGTCTTCATGGCGCGCGCCAATGTCAAGTTCACGCTCGAGGGCCAAGTCAGGCTCGACGATCCGGGCAAGGGGCACAACCGCTTCCTGGTCGGGATCGACTTCGGCTTCTAGGAGGATGCGATGCGAACGAACTGGCTGACTGGTGTGGCGCTGGCCGCGGCGACGCCGCTCTTGTTGACAGCGATGGCGCTCCAGACGGCTGGCGTGTCTGGCTCGGTCACGGCGAAAGGGCTTCGGACGAATGCCGGCATCGTCGTCAGCCTGCAGGCGCCGGGGACGAACGTGACGCCGCCGGCCAAGCCGCCCGAGGTGGATCAGAAGGGTATGGTCTTCATACCGCACGTCATGGCCGTCGTGAGGGGCACGGCCGTGCGGTTTCTCAACAGCGATGCCGTGGCGCACAACGTATTCTCGCCGGAAGGCAAGTACAACCTGGGCACCTGGCCGCAGGGGGAAACCCGCGAGCACATGTTCGATAAGCCGGGGGTCTATACCCAGCTCTGTCGCGTGCACCCGGAGATGGAGTCCTTCGTCGTCGTCCTCGAGACGCCGTACTTCGCGGTCAGCGACCGGGAGGGTAAGTACGCGATCGCGGCTGTGCCGCCGGGGAAGTACACGCTCGTCGCCTGGAGCGAGAGACTCAAGAGCGTCAAGCAGGAGGTGGTGATCGAGTCCGGCAAGACCCTGACCGTCGATCTCGCCATGGCCCGATGAGGCCGGAGGATTCTGGTGGACGCCCAGTACCACGCGAGCCTTCCGACACCACGTTACTTCCTGGATCTGATCAGCTGCCGTTCCGGGTGTCCCGTGCGCACCAACGCCGGCGCGTACGTCCGGGCGGTCGCGGAAGGCGACTACGAGAACGGGTACCGCATTGCACGGGCCCCCAACCCGTGGGCGTCGGTCTGTGCGCACGTCTGCGCGCATCCCTGCGAGACGCGTTGCCGGCGTGGCACCATCGATCAGCCCATCTCGATCCGTGCACTGAAGCGGACGCTCACTGAACGTTTCGGCCCTGAGTCGGTCGCGGCCTCAATCGACGAGCCGGCGCCCCTCGGCGCCGCGGCGCGCGTCGGCGACCAACCGGCCCGCGTGGCCGTCGTCGGGGCCGGTCCGGCGGGGCTGGCCTGCGCCCACGATCTCGCCTTCCTCGGGTACCGCGTGACGGTCTTCGAGGCAGCGCCGGTGGTGGGCGGCATGCTGGCACAGGGCATTCCCGAGTACCGCCTGCCGCGCGACATCATTCGCGCCGAGATCGAACGCACCGTTCGCATGGGCGTCGACGTCAAGACGAATTGGCGCCTCGGTCGCGACTTCACAGTCGCCGATCTGATGCGTAACGGCCACGCCGCCGTGTTCCTGGCCTTCGGCGCGACGCGCGGCCGTGACCTGCAAGTACCCGGCGCGGAGCTCGACGGCGTGATCAACGGTGTCGACTTCCTCCTCAACGCGAACCTCGGCTACCAGGTCTCCCTCGGCTCGCACGTCATCGTCGTGGGCGGCGGGAACGTGGCGATCGACGTCGCCCGCACCGTCCTGCGCTACGGCGCGCGCGAGGAGCAGGGGCTCATGCCGCCGGGTGCCGAGGCGCTGCTCGAATCGTGGGGCTACGACAACACCTTGATCGACGCTGCGCGCACCGCGCTTCGGCTGGGCGCTCGCCGCGTGACGGTCGTCTCGCTGGAGCGCCGGGACGAAATGCCGGCCTCGCCGGAAGAGATCGCGCAGGCCGAAGAAGAAGGCATCCGGTTCGTCGGTGGTCGCGGCCCGAAGCAGTTCATCGGCCGTGATGGAAAAGTCACCGCCCTGAAGACCGTGGCGGTGGCCTCGGTGTTCGACGCGCAGGGCCGCTTCAACCCGACGTTCGTGCCCGGCAGCGAAAGCCAAATCGAGGGGGACACGATCGTTCTCGCCATCGGGCAGAAGCCGGACGTGGCGGCGCTCGCCGGCGACCCGAACATCGCTATCACCGCGCGTGGCCTGGTTGAGGTTGACCCGCACACGCTGGCGACCACCGCCCCGGGCGTCTATTGCGGAGGCGACCTGGCGTTCGGCCCGCGCGTCATCATCGACGCCGCGGGCGACGGCAAGCGTGCCGCGCTCGCCATCCACCGGCACCTGGGCGGCGCCGCCCTCGACCACGCTCCCATGCGCTTCCGCCGCCTGTCGCTCAGCCGCTGGGCGGAAGACTACGATCGCATCCCGCGCCACGACGTGCCGTGCCTGCCCGTACAGCGACGGGTCGGCTTCCGCGAAGTCGAAATGGACTATGCCGAGGCCGACGCCCGGGCCGAAGGCCGTCGCTGCCTGTGGTGCAACGTCAGCCCGATCTTCGACTCGGAGAAATGCATCCTCTGCGGCGGCTGCGTCGACATCTGTCCCGAGAACTGCCTGAAGCTCGTGCGCGCCGATCGGCTGACCGGCGTTGCCCAGCTCGAGGCGCTGCGCGAACGGCTCGGCGCCTCGCCGGACGCCGGGGTCATTTTGAAGGACGAAGATCGCTGCATCCGGTGCGGCCTGTGCGCCGACCGGTGCCCCACCGGCGCCATCACCATGGAGCTGCTCGAGGTGGACAACAGCCCGGTCGCCTCGCTGCAGCTCTTCGCCGAGGAGATGGAGGGCGCATGAAGACCCCGAAGCCGCCTGAGGCAGGCGCAAGCAAGGAGTCGACGCGACGGCGATTCCTCCTCACGACCGGCACGACGACCGTCGTCGCGGGCGTGGTCGGCTTCCTGGGCGCGACCGCCCGGTTTCTGTTTCCCAACGTGCTCTACGAGCCGCCGAGCCGTTTTCCCGTGGGCGGGCCCGATGATTTTCCGACGGGCTCGCCGACCTTCCTGCCGAATCAGCGGCTCTTCGTCTTCAACAGCGATGCTGGCTTCTACTCCATATCGTCGATTTGCACGCACCTGGGCTGCAACGTCAATCACGTGGCGAGCGGCGGCTTCGCCTGCCCGTGCCACGGCAGCCAGTTCGATGCGAACGGCCAGGTGATCCATGGTCCGGCGCCGCGGCCGCTGGCGTGGTTCGGTCTGAGCTTGTCGTCCCGTGGCGAGCTGGTCGTCGACCAGCGGCGTATCGTGGAACCCGACTATCGGTTCAAGGTGTGAAGTGACCGCACGAGCCTACGTCCGGCAAACGCTCGAGACCGGCTGGCGCACGGTGTTCCGCGTGGGCTGGCCGCGCACGGACAAGGACCGCTCGGCGGCGATGATCTCGAGCTTCTTCCTTCACGTGCATTCGGCGAAGGTGAAACCGAACAGCCTGCGCGCGGCTTACACGTTCGGTCTTGGGCTCATCAGCTTCTACATGCTGCTGGTGCTCACCGTGACCGGTGTGGCGCTCATGCTCTATTACACACCGAGCCCCGACGCCGCGTACCGCAGCATGAAGGACCTGCAGTTCGTGGTCACATTCGGGCCGGTGCTGCGCAACATGCATCGCTGGGCGGCGCACGCCATGGTGGTGGCGGTCTTCCTGCACATGTGTCGCGTGTTCTTCACCGGCGGCTACAAGCTGCCACGCCAATTCAACTGGGTTGTCGGCGTCGGTCTTCTGATCATGACACTCGGTCTCTCGTTCACAGGTTATCTGCTGCCATGGGACCAGCTCGCCTTCTGGGCGATCACCGTCGGGTCGAACATCGCGGGGTATGCTCCCGGGGTCGGCGAGTCCGCCAAGTACCTCCTGCTTGGCGGCACCGTCATCGGGTCCGGCGCGCTGCTGCGGTTCTACGTGTTGCACTGCGTCATTCTTCCGGTCGCCGTCGTCACGCTCGTGGCCGTGCACTTCTTCCGCGTGCGCAAGGACGGCCTCAGCGCGCCGCCGGGGCGCGCGCCCGCGACGACCGCGGAGGCGGCGAAGGGCGGGTTCCCGCCGTCGGCGCGCAGCTACGGGTTGATGGCGCTCGCCGACCGCCCCGCACAGCCCGTGGTCGAGTCGGACCCCGACGAAGAGGTCATGGCCTGGCCGCACCTGCTGTATCGAGAACTGCTCCTGCTGTTGGCCGTGGTGGTCGCGTTGCATGTCGTCGCGCTCCTGTTCAACGCGCCACTCGAAGAGCTCGCCAATCCGACGCGCACGCCCAACCCTGCCAAGGCGCCGTGGTATTTCCTCGGCTTGCAGGAACTGGTGCACTACAGCGCGTTCATCGGCGGGGTGCTCGTCCCTGGCCTGATCGTGCTGGCCCTGGTGCTCGTTCCGTATCTCGACCCGTCGCCGCGGGGCGTGGGCGTGTGGTTCTCGCCCGAACGGCGGAGGGCCAACTGGATCTTCGGCGTGTTTGCCGTCGTCACGATCGTCCTCACTCTGATCGGAACCCTGTTCCGCGGACCCAACTGGGCATGGGTCTGGCCCTGGACCGGGTAGGGAGAGGCGCCGATGCGAGCTCCGCAAACCGCTCCGCCCTGGATGCACCTGGCGTTCGCGGCGCTCAGCGTCGCGTTCCTCGCGATCTTTTCCTGGGTGCTCCTGCAGGAATCGTTCGCCGAATGGCGCACCCGGCAGGCCGAGTTCCTCGCAATCGAGCGCCAGGTGAAGGACCCACACGCGCTCGCGCTGGCCGCGCACGTCGGCGGGATCCGGCAGATCTGGCTGCGTGACATCGATCTCGTCGATCGCTGCACGACGTGCCACCTGGGGACCGACGACCCGGACTTTCAGGTGGCGAAGCAGCCGTTTGCCACGCACAGCGGGACGTGGCTGACGACGCATCCGCCGGATCGGTTCGGCTGCACGATCTGCCACGGCGGTCAGGGCGAAGCCACGAACTACCGCGACGCGGCGCACCAGCCGGTCGCGTACTGGCCCGAGCCGGTGCGACCCCGCGAGCTGATCGAAGCCAACTGCGGCGTGTGCCACCGCGAACGCGCGCCGGCCGAAGCCTTTCTGCTCGCCGAGGGACGGCAGCGGATTGCCGCCGCCGGCTGCGTCGCCTGTCACGATTTGCCCGGCTTCTCGCCGGACGAGATCCAGGCGCCGCACCTGTCGAGCGTGGGCTACAAGGTCCGCCCGGACTGGGTGCGGAGCTGGCTCGCCGATCCGAAGACGTATCTTCCGCGAGCCCGGATGCCGAACTTCCGCCTGCAGAAGCAGGAGATCGAAGACCTGAATGCGTTCCTGCTCTCACAACGCGAGACCGCGCCCCTCGACTCGTCCGGCGTCGACTGGTCGAAGGCCGACTCCGAACACGGACGCATCCTGTTCGGCGAGGCGCGGTGCCTGTCGTGCCACATGGTCGACGACCGCGGCGGATTGCTCGGCCCGGATCTATCGAGGGTGGGCAGCAAGGTTCGCCGTGACTGGCTGTTTAGTTTCATCAAAGATCCGATGCACGACCAACCAGACACGCGCATGCTGCGCTACCGGTTCTCGGACGTCGAGATCCGCGACGTGGTCGCGTACCTGACGACGGACCTCGTCGACCCGGAAGCGCCGGAGAATGCGCCGGCCGCCGGGTACCTCGACCCGAAGCAGGTCGCCGCCGGCCGCGACACGTTCGTCAAGCACGGGTGTTTCAGTTGTCACCGATTCAACGGCCTGACGCCGACGGCGAAGATCGGACCCAGCTTGATGGCGGTCGGCAATCGGGTCGTCGAACGGCCCGAGTTCGGATCCATGAACGTCGTGCCGACACTGGCGAACTGGCTCTACCTCAAGCTGCGCCAGCCGGACTCGCTTGCCGAAGAGTCGCGCATGCCGACCTTCAACTTCACCGAACCGGAAGTCGCCTCGGTGGTGGTCGCGCTCCTGAGCGTGCGCAAAGCTGACTTCCCGGCCTCGCGGGTGACGCGCGCGCCGAGCTCGACACCCTACACGCCGCAGGGCGCGTTCGGCGCGCTCGTGTCGCGCTACCGCTGTCTGTCGTGCCATCAGGTGGGGGGATCGGGAGGAACGCTCTCGACCGTGCCGCTCGATCGCATCGGCAGCCAGCTCCAGCGGAGCTACCTCGTCTCGTACTTGCAGAACCCGTCGGCGGTGCGCGTGAGCATCGAAGAGCGCATGCCGTTCTTCCACATGACGCCGCAGGAGGCGGCGACGATCGCCGACTACGTTGGCGCGGTCCTCGTGGACGACTCACTCGAGCGCCCGTTCACGGCGGACACCGAGGCCGCGCGGCGGGGCGAGCAGCTCTACCGCCGTCTCGGCTGCCATGGCTGCCACATCATCGGCGCGAGCGGCGGCTACGTCGGACCCGACCTGAGCGACACGGGCCATCGGCTCGAGGCGGGGTGGATTGAGCGCTGGCTCGCCGCGCCGCAGACGTGGAAGCCCGCGACGCTCCAACCCGACTACGGGCTGAAGGCCGAGGACCTGCGCGATCTGACGGCGTACCTGATGACGCTGACGACGTCCGCGCGTGGGAGAAACCCGTGACACAACGTCGCCACGTGATCGGGATGTGGGTCGGTCTCGTCGTGGCTGTGGCCAGCGGTTGCGGGCGGCCGGGCGAAGGGCCTCCCGCGGATCCCCTGATGGACGTCTTCCGGCACCAGGCACAGGAGGAGGGCCTCACGCGCATACAGACCGACGGCAAGCGTCTCTTCGCGCACTACTGCGTGACGTGCCACGGCGAGGCCGGGACGGGCGACGGGCAGAACGCCTACAATCTGGAGCCGAAGCCGCCCGACTTCCAACAGTCGCTGCCGCTCCACGCTGTGCCCTACCGCCGGCAGATCATCGAAAGTGGCACAGCGGCGGTCGGACGCTCGGCGCTCTGCCCGCCCTGGGTCCGCAACTTGTCGGCGACACAGATCGACACGTTGCTCGCGTATCTGGACGCGCTCGCGAAACCACCGGCGGTGCCGGGGCCGGGCGGAAGCAAGCAGTAACCTGAGAGTTCGTCAGCTTCGCGCTCGACATTGCGCCAGAAAACCGATCGTACAAGATTCACGAAATCGGAAGATGCCAGTTGGCATGTTGTATAATGCCTTTTGGCAGGAGTTGCTATGACAGCAGCCGAATACGTCATCGACGTTCTGGGCGGACCGAAAGTGTTCAAGGGTCGGACGCTACCGAATGCGACGGAGCTCCGGGATCGAGTCAGAACGGGACTCCCGTACCAATCGCTGGAGTCCATCCGCGGACGCCTCAATTTGTCGCTGCCGGAAGCGGCCATCGTGCTCCATGTGCCGCTCCGAACCCTCGCGCGACGCCGGCACGGCCGGAAGCTTGACGCCGACGAGTCCGATCGCCTCTACCGCCTGGCACGCATCGCGGGGCAAGCTGTGGCGGTCTTAGGCACGGAGGAGAAAGCGGCGACATGGCTCAGACGGGCCAATCGAGCGCTGAATGGTGAAGTTCCGCTCGGGTTGCTGGACACCGACCTGGGCGCCCGCCAGATCGAAGACGTCCTGGGAAGGATTGAACACGGAGTTGTGAGCTAGTGCGCGTGTGGCGCATTGCCACTGCGGCGCACGCAGCGTTCGACGGTGAAGGGGCGCGGCGGTACGGCAGCCGTTGGACGCCAAGAGGCGTTGCCGCCGTGTACGCCTCGGCAACGCTGTCACTCGCCGCACTCGAGCGCTTCGTTCACACCGACCCCGACTTGGAACCCGCCGACCTCGTGGCGATGCTCGTTGATGTGACCGACGGCTTCCCTATTCATTCACTCGAGATCGGACAGCTTCCAGCAGACTGGCGCCATTACCCTGCTCCGGATGCACTGGGCCGCCTCGGCGGAGAGTGGTTAGCGGGAGCACGCACGGCGATTCTGGCGGTTCCATCCGTGGTGATTCCGCATGAATGGAACTACGTGCTCAATCCGAAGCACGCGGACTTTCGTCGACTGGCCATCGGCCAGCCGGAGCCGTTTAGCTTCGATCCACGAATGCGGGCGAAGCGAAGGCCGCGATGACCGGAAATGGATCATGAACACGGTTCCGGTGGCACTAAAACGGCTCGCCGGCACTCTTCTGATCCTCCCCTTGATCGGGTTCGTCGGTGTGCCTTGGCAGCCCATGTTCGCCTCGACACCACCACAGACCATCGCCGCAGCCCCGCCGACAGGCGAACGACCGCCCCAGCTGAAAAATCTCAACATCATCCTGCTTGGTGACGAACCCGTCGAAACACCCACTGGCGCTGCCGCACCGCCCGGCGGCGGCGCCCTCGGTCACGAGCATATCGGGCGAACGTGTCTGGCCGGTCGCGTAGACATTCCCAGCACCGTCAACCGCGACACCGTTCGCGGCGTCGTCGCTGCTGCCGCCAAGATAAGTTGAAAACTGCAGAAAGGTGCCCGATCGATCGAGCACGAGCACTACAGCGTCGCCGTTGACGACGCTCGTCGAGAGCGACGGGTGCAACGGACGAACCACGGGAAAATTCTGCGAGTTGGTGGCGCCGACTACGGCGATGCTGCCGCCTGGTGTCACGGCAAGCGCATGGGGAATGTCCAACCCGCTGCCGCCGATGTGCGTCGCCATCCGCGGCGCCGCCTCGCCGGGAACGATACGTGCCAGGAACATATCGAGTTGTCCGGCGTGATTTGGCTGCAGCGCGTTGCGGGTTTGCAACGGGCCCGAGGCGATGGCCAGGAGCCAGAGATCTCCCTCGGAGTCGAGCGCGATGTCGGTGAGCGTCGGTCCGCTGATGCACTGGAGCTGTTCGATTCGATCCAGCGTGAACGCAAACCGCGCGATAAAGAGTCCGCCGCAGCCTGCCGCCGGATGATTCTCGAAAGTGGGCGACGACGTCTGGCCCGCGATCCACAAGGTGCCGTTGGGCGCAATCGCCAGGCGCGGATTGTCGTCGGTGCCGGCGCCGCCCAGGAAGGTCGAGTATTGAATTTGCCCCGCGGCGTCGAGCACCGTGAGCACCACATCGGCGCGCCGCTCGATCCCGAATCGCCCCTGAAACGCGTTGCAATCGCCGTCCGTGCCGCAGGTGCGATCGAAGGCGTTCGCCGTGACGGGATACCCAGGGGAGGTCGTCGTGCCAACGATGTAGACCCAGCTACCCTTGGGTGAAACGACCAGGTCCTGCGCAACGGTACCAGGAATGAACGTCGAGTACGCCTGGCGCGTCAACGATTGCGCGCTGGCCGAGGGCCACACGGCCGGCTGTGCGGCGGCGATCGTTGCTGCGATTGCAGTGGCCAGGAGCAGCAGCCCTTGACGAGGATTGCGGCGCCGAACAAATGACACCAAAGAATTGTAACGCGGCGGTCCGCGGGCTGTAGCGAATGCCGTAATCTAGAAGAGGTAGGTCGCTATTGATGAGCCTGACTGCGCTCCCCTTCGATGCGCCGCTCTCCGACTACGAACAGCAAGCCGATGCGCTGCTGGCCGGCGGGAAAGCCGATGGCGCGGTGGCGATCGATCGCGATGATGCGTTGCTGGCAATCGCGCGCTGGTACGAGTTCGCCGACTGGCGGCGCCTGGCCGAGTACGTGGACGCGGTGCGTCAGCCCGGACCGGTCGCCCGATTCGAGCGCGCCGTCGAAGCCGTGATCGACGGCGACGTCACGACGCTCAGCGCCCTGTTGCATGAAGACCCCGAGATCGTTCGCGCCCGGTCGACCCGGGTCAACAATTTCGATCCACCCATGCATCGCGCCACTCTGTTGCATTACCTCGCCGCGAACGGCGTCGAGGGGTATCGCCAGCGCTCGCCCAAGAACGCAGTGGAGGTTGCTCGCGTCTTGCTGGACGCCGGCGCCGATCCCAATGCCTTGTCATGGGCGTATGGAGGCCAGTGCACGACCATGGCGCTGTTGGTGTCGAGCACGCCGCCCGCGCAAGCCGGGGTCCAAGTGCCGCTGGTTGAAACGCTCGTCAAGGGCGGCGCTTCGCTCGAACCCGCCGGCGAAGGCAACTGGACCTCGCCGCTCGGCACCGCACTGGTCTTTGGGTTCCAAGCCACCGCCGACGCGTTGGTCCGTCTCGGAGCAAAGGTGGAAAACGTCGCCGTCGCAGCGGGCCTCGGCCGGATGGACGACGTCACACGGCTGTTGCCGTCAGCGAGCGCCGAGGATCGCCACCGCGCGCTCGCGCTTGCCGCGCAGCTTGGCCATCCGGCAATTGTCACGCTGCTGATCGACGAAGGCGAGGATCCGAATCGCTTCAACCCGCCCGGCAGCCACGCGCACACGCCGCCGATCCACCAGGCGATCGCGGCCGATCATCTCGACGTCGTCACGGTGCTCGTCGACAAGGGCGCGCGCCTCGACATCAAGGACACCATCTACCAGAGCAGCCCGCTTGGCTGGGCGGAATACCTGGGGAAACACGCCATCGCCGACTATCTTCGCGCCCACGGCGCACCTCGCTAGCGATCAGGCCCATAAAGGGGTGACCTACAACACGTCATTTGCCGATAACCTGCAGCGCAATCACGACCGCCACGCCCAGGGTCTCCAGGCCCTCTTCGCCGCCGGCGGCGCCATCGAATCGCGCCGCATCACCGTGCGCCACCGCGACGGCCACGAATTCCTGGCGGACTGGGCGATCTCGATCGCCAGCCGCGCCGACGGCGACCGCGCGATTGCGATCGCGCGGCCCAGTGCGCAGGCCGGCGAATCAGCGTCGCCTGCGGACGCCGGCGAGGTGCGCTATCACGAGATCCTGGATCAGATCGAAGACGCCTGCGCGGTCGTCGATCTCAAGGGGCGGTATCGCTTCGTCAACCACGCTTTCTGCCGGTTATTCGGCCGCTCGCGGGAGGCGCTCATCGGCACGAGCTTCAGCGAGAATTCGAGATCGGACGATCGGATCGCCAAGCTGCGCGGCGTTTACACGCAGGTCTACCAGACCGGCACGCCGGTGAAAGCGTTCGAGTACCAGCTCACGGTGAACGGCGTCGAGAAGTCGCTCGACCAGTCAGTCTCGGTCGATCGCGACGCGAATGGACAGCCGGTCGGCTTCCTGACCATCATCCGAGACACCACCGAGCGCGCACGGGCGCAGCACGAGCTGGCCAGGGCAAAGGAGGCCGCCGAGGAGGCGACCCGCGCCAAGAGCGATTTCCTGGCCAACATGAGCCACGAGATCCGGACGCCGATGAACGGCATCATCGGCATGACCCTGCTCGCGCTCGACACCGAGCTGACGCCGTATCAGGCCGATTGCCTCACCACCGTGCGGACCTCCGCCGAATCACTGCTGACGCTGCTCAACGACATCCTGGATTTCTCGAAGATCGAATCGCGCATGCTCAAGATGGAAGCCGTGGCGTTCTCGCTGCGCGACGCGGTCGCCGACACGCTCAAGCCGTTCGAGGTGCACGCGCATCAGAAGGGGCTCGAGCTGCGGCACGACATCGATCCGGATGTGCCGGCCGTGATCATCGGCGACCCGGTTCGCGTCAGGCAGATCATGAACAACCTGATTGGCAACGCGATCAAGTTCACCGAGCGCGGCCAGGTCAAGGTGTCGGTGTGCCAGGAGCGGCGCCGCGACGGACGCGTCGTGCTGCATTTTGCGATCGCCGACACCGGCATCGGCATCTCGGCCGACCATCAGGCCGCCATCTTCGAGGCATTCCGGCAGGCCGACGGATCCACGACGCGCAGGTTCGGCGGCACTGGCCTGGGGCTCGCGATTTCGACGTCGCTGGTCCACATGATGGGCGGACGCATCTGGGTCGAGAGCGAACCCGATGCGGGCAGCACGTTTCATTTCACCGCGGCGTTCGACCTGGTCGAAGGCACCGCGGCGGCCCCGCCGAAAGCCGCGGCGACGGCCGTCCCGCCGGCGCGTCTGATCAAGGTGCTCGTCGCCGAAGACACGGTGATCAATCAGCGCGTCGTGATGCGGATGCTCACCAAGCACGGCCACACGGTGACGGTGGTCGCCGACGGGCGCGAGGCGCTCGACGCGATCGAGCGCGAGGCCTACGATCTCGTGCTGATGGACGTCCAGATGCCGGTCATGGGCGGTTTCGAGGCGACCGCCGCCATTCGCGCGCGCGAGCAGCAGACCGGTGGGCACCTCCGCATCGTCGCGATGACCGCGCACGCCATGAACGGCGACCGCGAGCGCTGCCTGGCTGCGGGGATGGACGGCTATCTCTCGAAGCCGCTCGATCCGCAACTGCTGTACGCGATCGCGGAAGAGGGGTGACCGACAAACCTAAAGGTTTGTCGCCACGGCTCGGGGGCGGCTCGGGGGCAGGGCTGGAAATCGCTTGCCCAGAACGGCGCGCACGTGCACACTAAGCGCGGGCGACGAATTTTGTCGCCCAGTCTGGACATAAAACTGCAATCGACCGTGTAGGACCCTGGTTTAGGCCGGTTTCTCTCAATACCGGTACGGCACGTGTGTTGCTCTTACGATGAACGGAGGGGTGTATGGAGCCGCTTCGGGAATTGCTTGCGAGCGATCACCAGCAGACGCTCGAGTTCTTCGTCGTCGGGCTACAGGAACTTTGCGACGCGGACGTCGACCGGCAAGAGCTGCTTTACAACGCCAGCGTACTGGCGCATCACGCGCAAGTCTCGACGCAGTCGGCCGCCGACATGCCGACCCCCGCCAGTCTCAGTGAAGTCTTCGACGCGTTCGTGCTCGACACCAGCCTGGTCCACGACAGCACGATGATGGAAGCCGCCGGCGCACAGTGCCTGCTGCTGGCCGGGTTCTTTGAAGATCAAATGCGCGTGCGCCACCGGATCGAATGGTATGCAAAACTCGGCGCCGGCTTTTACCATCGCGCCGCGGCGCACGAACGATCCTCGAAGAAGGCGCGCCTGCTTGATGCCATCGCGCGGCGTTTCGAGCCGTGGCGCCAGCGTCACTCGCAATTGAGCCGCGAGTTGCGCGATCAGCCGTACTTAATCATGTAGCCGCCTGCCCTGAGCGAGTCCGTCGACGCGCCGGGCGCGTTCGGCGGACGAGTCGAAGGGCCCGCGAAGCACGAACTCGGTCCAGCAGCTCTCGCTCAAGAGGAAGCCGTCTTCCATGACGCGGACCTCGAGCGTGCCGCCTGGCAGCGGCGGCTTCAGGCTGAGCGCGACCCGCCACAAGTCCTTGGCGAGTCCCGTGTTCCGGCCGATCTCGACGGCGTCGAAATAACCCGGCGGAAGGTCACCGCCGCGGCTGAACCACAGCACCGCCTTGCGTCGCGCGGGAATGCGTTTGAGCTGTTCAACGACACCGAGCAGCACCTTGAAGCTCTGGCGCCCGTTCTCGCCGACACCAAATGTTTCAATCGCCGACTCGAGTTCGGCCAGGCTCGCGGCTGCCGAAGCCGCCGACGGCGCCGACGGCGCTGAAACCGCTGCCGCCCCAGGCTGCTCGTGTCCAAGATTCCGCTCGCGACGGCCGGTCATCGGCCGTCAGGTTGAGGACGGGCGCGCCGTTCGCGCTGGTAGCGACGACGTCAATCGTGACCAGGTCCACGCCCGAGCGAAAGGTGGTTTGAGGGGGCGGCGGCTGCTGCGCGAGGGCCGTGGCCACAGCCGCGACCAGACCGACGCCAACGACGGCTCCTCTGATCATGGCTCAATGTTACGCCACGCCGGGCCGGCGGGCCCGCCTGCAACCTTTGGACGCGGTGGCACGTCTGTAGGTAGTAGACAGTCTCCTACCATGGTAGTAGATTGTCTATTACCATGGCGACGAAAGCCCGTTACCAGAACCGCATCGAGCTCCTCCAGGGCACGCTCGACATGCTGATCCTGCGCACGCTGAGGTGGGGGCCCCAGCACGGCCACGGCATCGGCGTGGCGATCGCCGCGAGCTCCGACGATGCGCTGCAGGTCGATTCGGGGTCGCTCTATCCAGCCCTCCATCGTCTGGCCCGGCAGGGCTGGATCGACTTCGAGTGGAAGCTCAGCGAGAACAAGCAGCGCGCGAAGTATTACCGCCTGACGCCGGCGGGCCGGAAGCAACTCGCGGTCGAGCGGTCGAAGTGGCGACGGCTGGTCTCTGTGATTGGCCGCGTGATGGATCCGTCGGAGGGCTAGCGATATCGAACGATGACGAGGATTTGAAAGACGAGATTGCGTTCCACCTCCAGGCCGAAACCGAGCGGCGCATCGATCGTGGCGAGTCTCCCGAAGAAGCGCGTGCCCATGCGCTTCGCGATTTCGGCAATGTCCCCCTGGTCGAAGAAGTGACGCGCGGCATGTGGGCCACGGCCGCGCGCGAGCGGCTCATCCGCGACTTCCGCTTCGCCGTTCGCACTCTCACGCGCGACGCTTCATTCTCGCTCGTCGCCATCGTCACGCTCGCGCTCAGCATCGGCGCAACCGTAGCGGTGTTCGCGATCGTCAACTCGATCCTGCTCCAGCCGCTGCCCTTTCCCGAGCCTGATTCGCTCGTGATGGTGTTCGAACGCGCGCCGAACGGTAATGCCAAGAACCTCGTCAACGCCCAGAACTACGTTGCGTGGCGGTCGCGCAGCCGGGCCTTCGAGTCGATCGGCGCGATCAGCCGCATTCCGATGAACATCACCGGGCTCGGTCCCGCCGACCAGGTCGATGGCGTACAAGTGACGGCGGAGTTCTTCCAGGCGGTGGCGGTGCCGCCGTTGATCGGCCGGCTGATTCGCAGCGGCGAGGATGTCGAGGGCGCGCCGCGCACGGTCGTGCTCGGGCACTCGTTCTGGCAGCAACGCTTCAGCGGATCATCGGAGGTGCTGGGGCGGATGCTCGTCGTCAACGGCAGCCCCTTCGAGATCGTCGGCGTCATGCCGCCGGGGTTTGTGTTCCCGGGCGTCTTCGCGGAGCTTTTCATTCCGTACCGGCTCAATCCCGCCAACCTGCCGGGCGGCCGCAATCTCATCACTGTCGCGCGAATCAAACGAAATGTGTCGATGCATGCCGCGCGGGCGGACATGGATGCCATTGCCGCCGCCACCGCTGCCGAAGACCCAGTGATGAACGTCGGCTTCGGCGCCTCGGTCATCCCGCTGGTGGAGCAGGCGGTCGGCGACACGCGCCGCATCCTCTGGGTGCTGTTCGGGTCGGTGGCGTGCCTCTTGGTGCTGGCCTGCGCCAACATCGCCAACCTGCTGTTGATGCGCGCCAGCACCCGAACGCCGGAGATGGCGGTGCGCATGGCCCTCGGCGCCGGGCGCTGGGGCCTCGTCCACCAGCTCGTGGTGGAGAGCCTCGTCCTCACGATGTCCGCCGGCGCATTGGGACTCGCGCTGGCGTGGGCCGTGGTGCCGCTGGTGCCGGCGATGTTTCCCCCGACGTTCCCATTGCCGCGCGGACACGAGCTCGGCATCGACGGCGTCGTCGTCGCCTTTACACTTGCGGTTTCCGCGCTCGTGGGCATCATCTTCGGCGTCGTCCCCGCGATCCACACCAACCAGATGAATCTGTCCGATCCGATTCGCAGTTCGGGGCGATCGGTGGCGGGCGCGAACACGCGCGTCCGCCGCGGCTTGGTCGTCGTCGAGATGGCCCTGGCGCTGGTCCTGGTGATCGGAGCCGGACTCATGAGCCAGAGCCTGATGCAGCTCTATCGCGTCAAGCCCGGATTCGACACCGATCGGGTCCTGTCCATGCGGATGCTGTTACTACCGTCGAAGTACCGTGAGCTGCCCAAGCGCGTCGCGTTTCTCCGCAACGTGATCGACGAGGTCCGCTCGACGCCGGGCGTGGCGAGCGCGTCGTCGGTTCACTTCCTGCCGCTCAGCGGCGCCGAATCATCGACGTGGTACTACCGCAGCGATCAGCCGGAGCCGCCGAAGGACGACCCGAAACACGGCGGCACCGTCTCGGTGATCACGGACGGCTATTTCAGGACGATGGGCATCCCGCTGCTGCAGGGGCGCGACTTCGACGAGCGCGAACGGATCGACGGCCCGCGCGCAGCGATCGTGAACCAGACGCTCGCGAGAGAGTGGTATCCGGAAGGGTCGCCGGTCGGGAAGCTCCTGAGCGTGTCGTGGAGCACGGCCAATCCTCTTCCGTACGAGATCGTCGGCGTCGTCGCCGACGTCCGCTCGAGCACAATCGACGTGCCGACGGTGCCGGGGATCTACATTGCAGAGACACAGGAGCCGAGCTCGATCGCGACGCTGGTTGTCCGCTCCGAGGCGTCGCCCGGGCAACTGGCATCGGCGGTGAGAGCCGCGATCGCCCGCGTCGATCCCGATCAGGGCGTGTCGCAGGTCCGCACGCTCGACGTGCTGATGGCGAGCACGACGGCGCGGCCGCAGATCCAGGCAATGGTGTTCGGCCTGTTCGGGGTCCTGGCACTGGTCATCGCATCGGTCGGACTCTACGGCGTGATGGCGTACGCGGTCGAACAACGCAGGCGCGAGATGGGTGTCCGGCTCGCGCTCGGCGCCGCACCCGCGGCGCTATTGCGGCTGGTGGTGAAAGAAGGGCTCGTGCTCGCCGGCATCGGACTGATCGCCGGCGTGCTGCTCGCCGCCGGCGTAAGCCAGACGCTGGCGGGGCTGCTCTACGAAACGCGGCCGACCGATCCGCGCATCTTTGCCGGTGTGGCGGCCGTGCTGCTCGCGGTGGCGGCGCTCGCCACGTTGATACCGGCGCGCCGCGCCACGCAAGTCGACCCGGCATTGGTGCTGCGCGACCAGTAATCGCAGCAAGCTGTAGTAGGCGAGCGAGCGGGCGCTCTTCGCGCCCGCCCGCGTCAGCCACACTCTTCACGCACGCTGCTTCGACGTTCAGACGCGAGGGAGGCGCAGTCGCAGGTTGCTCTGGATCTGCTCACGCCACGCGTCGGTCACACCCGCCTGGCCGGCATAGTCGGGCCACTTGGCCACAGCAGTCACCACCTCTTCAACGATGGCCTCGGCGCGCCCGCGCTTCATGACGGCACTCCTGCCGCACTCGCGGAAATCCGCCAGCGTGAATCCGTCCCGCTTGCCGTTCATCGTCATCTGGTGGGCCGCGGTCCAGGCGCCGGTGGGGTTGTAGCTGTAGGTGACGTCGAACGCCGGCGACAGCGACCATCGGCCGGCCTTGTCCATCAGGAACGCGACGTTCTTGACGTGGTCGTCGTGGTTGCGGGCGATGATGTTGAACGCCATGCGCCGGAACTGCTGTTCGATCGCGTCCATGGGAAGTGCAAGCTGGCGGAGGATCAGCAGAGCCTGCTCGTAGGCGTAGGCGCCGGGACTGTTGAAGTCGAAATGCGCGAGCGCGCCCAGCGACTGCGCGTGCAGCTTCTCGCCGGCATCCAGGCGATCGAATCGTCGCGTCATGAAGTGCCGCCGGCCGTTCTCCTCGAGCAACCGGCATTCGGTCATCGTCACGCCTGCAGCCTTCGCCATCACGGAGTAGGCGTACTCGATGGCGCAAAAACCCTGCGGGTCGTCGAACTCCTTGTCCTTGTTGCCTTCGACACCGTCGAACTTGAGCAGCCAGTAGTCGAACCCGTCTCCAGCAGGGATCTGCCCCGAGCGCACTTCGTTGGTGTCGCGATTCCACGCGATCACCGCCTTCGCGCGCGCCCCCCCTGCAGAGGTCCCGACCTTCAGGATTTCCTTCAAGGCGCGTGTCTTCTCTGGACCGGCGAAATGGCCTTTCAGATCCGCGCGCTGACCGAGCACCTCGGACGCCAGTTGCACGAGGGCGCCCACGTCGATCGTCTGCGCTCGCCGCGATCGCGGTCCGATGCTGGGCCTGAACTCCAACGCACCCATGCCGCGTTCGCCGATGTAGCAGAGGCGTTCCACCGCGTTGAAGGTGTCGGCCGTCCGGCCCTTTGTGGCCAGCCATGCGTCGATCAACGCGTTGCCGAACTTGTCGGGGAGCGAATCAGCCAACAAGCCAGGAAGGCCGTGAAACGTGTTCCTCGGAAGGCCGGGGAAAACATACACGCGGTTGCTGAGCGGCATCGTGATCGGTGAAACTTCGATGCCGCTCGTGACGAAGGCGGGGTGGTACTGAAAGGCGACGATGCCGGTCCCTTCATCCAGTGAGGCCGCGCCGATGGTCCGCCCCCAGAGCCTCACCTCCGCCAGCGTAATCACGCGCGATCGTCCCAGTGCCACTTCGACGGGGATCCACCGGGCGCTGTGGTGGACGTCGCGCGACGACGGATCTTGCCGCGCAACTTCAATTGAGCGATGGGGCTGTCCACGGGTTCGGGAAGCAAGGCTTCGAATCGATCGAGGATGCCGAGAACCCTGCACACGCGAACAAAAACGGAGAGGTGGGTGGCCACCGCACCCGACTCCAGGCGCTCGACCGTTCGCTTGGACACGCCGGCTTGTTCGGCGAGGCCGGCCTGAGTGAGATTGTGGTCGAGTCGGGCCCTTGCGAGCCGGCCGACCAGTTCGTGAAGGACGGCCTCATCCGTGAGCTGAGATGATATTTGCATAAGTCGTCACAAAAGTATCTTATACCTATAAAAGTTAGTATATTCGACTTTTATGACGAATTCAATACTACATAATTAATTAGTCTCTAGAGACGAATTAAAGACAATATTACATATATTTAGTCGTTTTAGACGAATTCAAACACTCATACAGAATACGAATTCGGTCCTGATGCAGGCAGGTCATGGGTACCAGCCTATAATCGGAACGGAATTATTTCCGCAGTTTCAGGAGGCAATATGCACGGACGTTTTGTTCTGGTCCTGGCCGCGATCGTCGCGGCCGGCAGCGTCGCTACCGGGCAGGGGCCACGGCGGTTGAACCCGATGATCGAGCTGCTGTCGCAGAAGAAGCCGGTGTTCGGCCTCTATGCGCCCAGTAACCCCCGCACCCGAACCGGCGCGGCAGGGACGTTGCCGGGTGGCGCTGCGAGGACGCCGCCCTACGTGCCGCCGGCCAGCACCGCCACACCGCCGTCGCCGCCGAAAACGGCCGCGCAATTGGCCCAGGAAGCACTGGCCAACACCTCCACCGATTACATCTTCGACGGCACGATGGAAGGCGGCATGGACCGCGCGCTGCCGGCGTACACGGAATTCGTGAAGGGCATGGCGGCGAGCGGATCCTTCCACAAGTCGCCGGCCGGGCAGCTGACCCACCCGCTGGTCGTCAAGATGCACGAGATCGCGCCGGATCCGAAAGCCGCCGTCGCCAGCATCAGCAAGCAGCTCAATCTCGGCGTCAGCGGCATCATGTTCGTCAGCGTGGAAAGCGCGGAAGAAGCCAAGGCCGGGATTGCCGCGATGCGCTTCAAGTCGAAGGGCGGCACGCGCCCGGACGATGTCGGCCAGGCGCCGAAGCTGTGGGGCGTGAGCGAGAAGGAGTACCGCGAGAAGGCCGATCTGTGGCCGCTCAATCCAAACGGCGAGCTGATCAACTGGACGATCATCGAGAGCAAGGAAGGCCTTGCCCACATCCGCGAAATCGCGGCGGTGCCTGGCGTCGGCGTGCTGTGGCCCGGCGCGGGCACGCTACGCGGCGTGTTCTCGACGACGAATCCGGATGGCACGCGCAAGCTCGATGAAGCGGCCTGGGAAGCCGCGATTCAGCAGGTGCTGTCGGCGTGCAAGGAGTTCAAGGTCGCTTGCGGGTATCCGGCGAGCCCGGCAGACATCGAGATGCGGATGAAACAGGGCTTCAGCGTGTTCGTGATGAACTGGGGCGATCAAGGCTTTAAGGCAATTGAGATCGGTCGAAAAGCCGCAGGGCGCTAGAGAAATAACGAATTACCAATAACCAATAACGAAAGGAGTTTTGTTATTCCTAATTCGTTATTGGTTATTTCTAGCAGCTCACACACCTGTGATTATTCTTCGCGCCGAGGCCCTCGAGCAGCTTGATGGTCTCGGGATACGGCTGCGTGCGCTGCACGGGGCCGTTGGCCATGTCGACGGTGGTCTGGCCGCGGCGATTGACCTTCGTCACATCGGCGCCCTTCGACACGAGGTAGAGAATCATCTCGTTGTCGCCGCGTGAGGCGGCGTTGTGCACCGCGGTGCTGCCGTCTTCATCCTCGGCATTGACGTCGACGCCGACTTCTTCGACCAGATACTTCACCGCCGCCATCATGCCGGTCGGCGCGAAGCGGTGGGCGTTACCCGCGAAGCCCTCGCTATAGCCGGCGCCTGCCGCGGCGACGAGCGGCGGCGTGCCCGGTCCACCGACCGGCAGCGCCGGACGCGGCGGCGCGGCATTGACGTCTCCGCTGCGTGTGCCGCCCTGGAAGTCGCGGCCTCCGGCCGGCTTCATGGTGGGAACGTTCGGGTCGGCCCCCCGCGTGATCAGGAGCTTCATCGCCGCGATGTCGCTGGCGTAGGCGGCACGCCAGAACGGGCTCGCGCCGGAATCGTCCGTGCGCAGCAGGTCGAAGTTGTACTGCGTGAACCAGGTGTTGCGATTGGTGCGCGCGTTCGGATCGGCGCCCTTGTCGAGCAGCTTCGTCATCAGCTCGAGATAGCTGATCTTCTGCTGCAGGTAGGCGCGCGGCTGCGGGTAGAACGAGCGCGGCTGCCACTGCACGTTGACCACGGCATAGAGCGGCGTGACGCCGCCCTGGCTGGCGAGATTCGGATCGGCGCCGTTATCGAGCAGATAGCTCACCGCGTCGAAGTGGCCGTTGATGGCGGCCACGAGCAGCGGCGTGGTCTGGTCGCCGGCGCCGCGCTGATTGACCTGCGCGCCGCCCTTGATGAGCGCTTCGATCGTCGGCAGCGCGCCCTGGCGCGCCGCGAAGTGCAGCGCGGCGAGGCCGCCGTGTTTGCCGATCAGCTCGTTGTAATTGAAGCCCCTGGTCACACCGGGGACGTCCGGGCCGGCGGGGCGGGCGGGCGCCGGACGCGGCACGCCGTTTTGATCGGCATCATTGGTCATCGTGAGCGCCGAAAAATCTTCGACCCTCGACGTGATGGCGACGTCGGCGCCGCGCGACAGCAGCAGCTTGACCACGTCGACGCGATCGGCCGCGGCGGCAAACATCAACGCCGTCTGGCCGTTGGCCAATTCCTTCACATTCGGATCGGCGCCGTTTTCGAGCAGCATCCGGACGGCGTCGGCGCTGCCGGCATGCGAGGCCTGCATCAACGCCGTGGCGCCCGTCGTGGTGGCCGCCGCGACCGGCGCGCCCGCGGCGATCAGCGGCGCAATTACCGAGGCATTACCGACCTGGGCCGCGAGGTGGAGGGGCGTATAGCCGCCGATGCGCGTCTTGGCGCCGAGGTTGGCGCCGGCGTACAACAGCATCGAGGCCAGCTCGGCGTCGCCGTTGAGGGCGGCCCAGTGAAGCGCCGTCATGCCGTCACCTTGCGAGGCGTTGACGTCGACACCTTCCTTGAGCAACTTCCTTACCGTCGCAGTATCTTTCGCCATCGCGGCGTCGGCGATCGGCGCGGTCGGCGCGGCGTGAAGAGAGGCGACGAGGGTCGCCGCCAGCAGCATTGCAAGGGCGCGAGAAGTGGTTTTCATATTGTTATGCCACCGTTGGTGCGGGTGCCGAATTCAAATCCATCGCGGCCGTGCTGTCGCCGAACGTGTCGAGCGGCACGCCAACCGATCGCAATGCCGACAACATCGCATTGGCCATCGGGGTGCCGTCGGCCGCCTTGATGTGCAGGTTGCCCTTGAGCGCGCCGCCGGCGTGTCCGGCGATGAACAGCGGGCATCGCTTGTGGTTATGTACGTTGGAGTTGCCCATCGGCGAGCCGTAGATCAACAGCGAGTTCTCGAGCAGGTTGCTGTCGCCGTCGGGCGTGTCCTTCAGCTTCTTCATGAAGTACGGCACCAGGCTGACGTGGTACTTGTTGATCTTCGCCAACTCCGTGATGCGATCGTCGCGGTCCTGGTGATGCGACGCGATGTGGAAGCCGGTGTTGACGCCGGTCTCGGGATAGACGCGGTTCGAGACGTCGCGGCTCAACTTGAAGGCGACCACTCGCGTCACATCGGACGCAAACGCCACGACTTGCATATCGAACATCAGCTTGACGTGCTCGTCGTACGAATCGGGCACGCCAATCGGCGCGCCGGGCAGCGTGCGCTCGTCACCCTTGATGTTCTGCGCTTCGACCTTCTGGATGCGGCGCTCGATCTCGCGGACGTCCTCGAGGTAGTCGCTCAACCGCTGCTGATCGGCCGCGCCGAGGGTGGCCTTCAGCTGGTTGGTGGATTGCGTCACCCAGTCCAGGATGCTGCGGTCGCGCTTGCGGCGCGCGGTGCGGGCTTCGGGCGTGGCGCCGATGCCGAACAGCTGATCGAACACCGCGCGCGGATCGCGGATCATCGGCAGCGGCTCTTCCGGCGACGCCCAGCTGATCGAATCGGTATACGCGCACGAGTAGCCGTAGAAGCAGCCGCCCGCCTGGTCGACGTTCTCGACGCAAAGCTGCATCGAGGGCATCGGCGTTTCCTGCCCGAACTTTTGCGCGAAGATTTGATCGAGCGAGATGCCGGCCTGCAGATCCGAGCCCTGCGTCTGCTTCGGGTGCGACTGGGTCAGGAACACGGCCGCGGAGCGGAAGTGATCGCCGCCGATCTCGGGCGGCAGAAACGCCTCGGCGTTACGCACGTCGGTGTTGCTGACAATCGTGAGGTAGTCGCGCCACGGCTCGAGCGGCGCCAGGCTGGTCGGGCTCAGGTCGAAGGCCGAACCGGTCGCGGCCGGCGCCCACAGGTTCTTCTGCAAACCGAAAGCCGTGCTGCCGGCGGCGCCGTGCACCATCTCCATCGCGACCAGCCGGACCTTCTTCGCCGCCTGCGCGCGAAGCGCCGGGGTCATGGCGTCGAGCAACGGTAACGCGATGGTCGCGCCGAGTCCCTTGAGGACGGTACGCCGATGCAGGTGTTTTTGTGTGATGAAGTTCATGGTTGTACCGTCGTCGTGGCCGCATCCGCGGCCCTTCCATTCGTAAACACCGGGCTCGTCGCAAGCGCCTGCACAAACGCCGAAACCTTGTAGCCGCGCTTACCAGCATCCTTGATCAACTTGCGGACCGCCGGCATGTCGGCCGGTTCCACGCGGCGGCCCAGCGCGTAGGTCATCAGGTTCTCGGTAAAGCTCAGAAGGAAGACGTCCTGATGCTTCAGCAGCGCCGCGCGCAGGCCGTCGGGGCCCGTCATCGGCGTGCCGTCATACAAGGTGCCCGTCGGGTCAACCGGCATGCCCGCGTCCTTGATGCGCCATTTGCCGGTGACGTCGAAATTCTCGAGCGCCAGGCCGAGCGGATCGATCACGCGATGGCATGACGTGCACTGCGGATTCTTGCGGTGCTCTTCCATCCGCTCGCGAACCGTCAACACCCGGCCGGCCGCTTCGCCTTTCGTGTCCGTAAACGCGGGAACACCAGGCGGCGGAGGCGGGGGCGGCGAGCCCATCAGCACTTCCATCACCCACTTGCCGCGCATCACGGGCGAGGTGCGATCGGCGACGGAGGTCAGCACCAACACGCTGCCATGCGTCGTGATGCCGCGACGGTCCGCCGGCAGCATCACGCGGCGGAAGTGATTGCCCGTGACATTCGGGATGCCGTAGTGCTTCGCGATCCGCTCGTTGACGAACGTGTAGTCGGCGGTAATCAGGTCGAGGATGCTGCGGTCTTCGCGCACCAGGCTGTCGAAGAACAGCTCCGACTCCTTGATGAACGCGTCGCCGAGCGTGCGATCGAAGTAGGGATACGCCACCGCGTCCGGCAGCACGCCGTCGACGTCGCCGAGACGCAGCCACTGACGGGCAAACCGTTTCGACAACGATTCGGAACGCGGATCCGCGAGCAGGCGCGCGACCTGTCTTTCGTACACGCCTGGCGCGCTCAGCCGGCCCTGGGCGGCGAGCTTCGACAGCTCGACGTCGGGCGCCGCGCCCCACAAAAAGTACGACAGCCGCGAGGCGAGCTCCATGTCGGCAAGACGGAACGACTGACCGGCCCGCAGCGTCGCCGGCGTGTTCTCGAGGCGGAACAGGAACTGCGGGCTGGCGAGAATCGCTTCGATCGCGCCGCCGATCGCGTATTCGAAATCGCCTTCCTTGCGCCCGTCGGCATAGAACTTCATCAAGCTCGCGAAATCGCGGTCGCTCACCGAGCCGCGAAACGCCTGCGTCGCCAGTTGCCGCAAGATCCTGCCGGCGCACGCCGGCTCGTCGGCCGCCGAGGTCGGACGGCACGTGAAAATCTTTCGGCGGCTCGCGGTGTCGGAAATACCCGTCACGTTGTAGGGACCAACGATGCTGAAGTCCTTGACGTGAGGGAGCGTGGTGATGCCGAGGGCGACGCCGATCTGCGTGTCGGCGAGCGTGTGATCGATCGGCGCGATCAGATCGTTGACCGGCCCTTCGAAGCGCTGGATGAACGCCGCGGTCACGCGATGCACGCCGGCCTTGATGTGCACGGCCGGCGCCTTGAGCGACAGCCCCGTGGTGGTTTCGGCCATGCGCGGATTGATGTCGAGAATCGCCTTGCGCTCGCCGTCGACCGAAATCTCGACCTGCTCGCCGGCGTTGGGCCCGCCGAACAAGACGCCGCACGCGTTGGAATGCAATTCGACCTTGAAGACGTAATCGCCGTCGGCCGGGAAGGTGTGCGGCACCGACAGCCCGCCGCGCGTGCCGAACGGCGCACCCTCGACGCGCGACAATTGAGACGCGGTCTTCGGCACGCGGTAATTCGTCTCGGTCGCCGCCGCCGCAGGATCGCCAATCGCAAGCGCGGTGACCCGCGCCGCCGCGCGGAGGTAGCTTTCCATCAACGTCGCGGAAAACGCCTGCGAGTCGGCGACGTTGTCGAAGCCGGCGCTGATGGTGTCGGCCGGCAGCAACGCCGCGACGTCGATGTCGATGCCCAGAAGGTCTTTGACGGCGCGGCCATAGTCGGCGCGATTCAAGCGCTGAAACGGCCGCGAGCCGGGATTGGGATTGAGCGCCGCCGCGCGATCGACGCGGGCTTCGAGCGCCGCGATCATCGACTGGATCTGGTCAGGCTCGGGCCGGCGCGCACCGGGAGGCGGCATCATCTGGGCGCGCAGCTTGCGAATTATTTTCTCGGTGGTCGCCACGTGCTCGGCGGCCTTCGAGGCATCGAATGATGCGAGCGAGAGCTGGCCGGCCCTGGCGCGATCGTTATGACAGCCGGTGCAGTACTGCTTCACCAGCGCGGTTTCTGCGGCGCCGGCGATCGGCACGGCCGTATGAGCTACGGCGGGTGCGATGGGTTTGGTTGCAGCTTGAGAAGGCCCTTCGACTCGCACTTGCGCGCCTTCGGCGCGCGAGCGCTCGCTCAGGACGGGCGCTCGCAATGCTTGCGCGCCCGCCAGATGCACACCGGGAATCGCGGCGACCAACGCCGCGAACAAGAGTCGCTTCATCCGGGTCCGGTCCTCACAAGAAACTGCCGGGCTTGGCGTCGTTTTCTGCGGTCAGTATAGCCGACTAAGTGCTGTGGCTACAGAGACATCCGAAGACAGAGACGGGAGGCATTTCTTGTCGGGAGGGCACCCCTTGCTTGCCTCGCCGAAGCGCGCAAGCGCGAAGGCGGGTCGGGACGGCGCTCCTTGCAGTTCCCCGCAGGGCCAAGCTGAGGTCAATTCCCACCGTGTATAAACCCTTCGCGACTTATGGGGAGTCAATCTCCGCGCCCGGCGGGACCGAGGGGGTCTGAGGTTTGAATCTTCTCGCCCCGACCAACCTTTCCCCAAATTGTGACGGCGATGAGCATCTGAATCGCGCTCGCCACCAGCCACGAATTGCTGAGCCAGCTCCTTCACATAATTAATCAGCCGCGCTGCTCGTGCGGCTCAGCCGAAAGGTTGTCGGGCTGCAACTCAAGTTGTATATTAGTTGACGAAGGGTTAATATCAGGTTGATAAAATATTGACGATGAGAAGGAGCTTGCTTGAAGAAGATCTTTGCGGTCGGCGATCAGCAGTGGCTTGGCGGGCTGACCCCTAGGCTGGAAGAGGCGCGGGTTGGCTACCGGCTCGCCAAGACGCCGAAGGAACTAGCGTCTTACCTCAAGAAGGAGACGCCGGCCCTCGTCCTGTGCGACCTGAAGATGCCGAAGCTCTCCGGATTCGATGTGCTTCGGCAGATCAAGGCCGCACGCATCGATATCGCGGTCGTCATGGTCAAAGACCCAGCCACTTTTGACTTTGCCACGCTCACCCAAGTCTTTGAGATGAAGCGCTATGCTCCTGAAGAGAAGAGCAAGCAGGTGCGCGCACCGACCCTCTCTCTTTCGACCGCTCCCGAACTTCACAACCCGCGCAGTGGGAGGCTCGATGCCAGGAGGGTCGCGGATTTCTTCGGAATGGCGCCGGCCAGGTTGGCCAAAGTCCTCGGGAGATCTCCACAAGCACTGCACAAGACACCTGATGCCGAGAGTCTGCAAAAGCCCTTGGCAGTCTTCGCTCGCATCGCTACCTCGCTGCTGTCGGCGTTCGAGGAAAAGGAGCAGGCCCGGATATGGCTGAACTCGCCTAACCCAGACCTGGATGAGACTCGGCCGATCGAGCTCGTCGAGCAGAAGAAGCCGGACGTGGTTGCAGAACTTCTTGAAGACGCGCTCCTGGGCCATCCCGGCTGATGTTGTCCGCCAAGGCGCTGAAGCTCGCACTGGCGCGGGTGGCGGTGACGCGCTTCGAGGGGTTGCTCTGCCGTGCGGTCCACTCCGGGACGCTCTACTGTTTCTCGCCTGGAAAGCTCTACACGCCTCGGCCCCTGTACAACCTCGGTCCGGCAAAGAATGGTGCCCGGTTCACGCCAAAGGGTGGCGGGCCTGCCTTGTACCTGGCTGAGGACTTCGAGACGTCTCTGCGCGAGTACCTTCAGCTTGGAAAGACCGCCCGTCTCAAACCGAGAAGCGCGAAAGAAGGAGCAATCGTCTGCTTCACTTCGGAGGTGCGTCTAGAGGCCGTGCTCGACCTCACGAACAGTGTCGTGCAGAAGGCTCTCGGCACCGACGACCACGAGCTGAAGAGCCCGTGGCGATATCGCAAGAAACGTGGCGTGCCACCGACGCACCGCCTGGGTCGAGCGATCGCCGCGGCTCAGCGTTTCGACGCGGTGCGATTCAAATCGAGCAAGGGCGATGGAGATTGCTTCATGATCTTGACAGAAGCACTGGTCGCTCCGTCGTTCGTGGAAGTGAAGGATCCGATCTCGCTCCTCACGCAACGAATCCCCTGATCTTCCAAGGAGGGCGATCATGAGACAAGGGCTCTATTCAGGGGCCATGAGCCTTGATGCGGCGCGGTGACACTACTCCCTGTTGCCCCTGATGATCGCGGCCACGTCTGAAGGTAGCTCGTACATGTGGTGCTCAAACCCATCGTTGTTTCTACGCTTCGTGAAGAATACCGTTTCTTCGCCGAAGATCCTCATGTTCTCGTTCGCGCACGTCGATGCGGCAACGACCATGAAGTCGAACCTCGGATGCGCTGGCAGGTTCAAGCAGACGTCGTACTGGTACTGGTTTACTGGCTTCTCATCCTTGGGGTCGTTGCGGAAAACAGCGACACGAGCTGTCGCGTCATCCACCTTGAAGGCGATCGCCCCGAGCACGACGGAGTCCCTCGCGATGTCGGCGAGCGGGGTGTTCTCCACGTTGAAACGAACAGGCCGGTCGTCCTGGAGCGATAGCAGATTCCACGCCTCGCGCGACATCGTCCCGACCAGCGGCCTCGTTTCGCGTGTCCAGCGGAACTTGAGCCTCGGAGCGTCAGCCATGATCCATTTTCGCACAAGCGCAGGTGGTCGACGTCAGTTGGGTCGCTGGCGGTTGAAAGACAGAGGCCAGTGGTGTGTTTCGGCCGTCGATTTTGGATTACCCGCTATAAACGCGGTAGGGGCGACCGACCTGACCGGAATAGTACCGCCAGTCAAAGAGTTTCAACGGGGGTGTCGGCACTGAAGGTCGTTGCGGGGTACCGAGAACTCTCCCAACAAGAATGAACCTCCCGACAAGAGGTGCTCTCCCGACAGGAAGTGTCCTCCCGTCTGGCCCGGCTACCGTTTGAGGAGCACGTACAGGCCGGGCAGATACGCCATCGACCACGCCACAAAGTGCTTCAGCGCCGGAAACTCGGTCGGCGGCCACCCTCGATAGAGTTGAAACAGAACGACCCCAAAGCCGAGGCCCGCGGCGATCGACGTGATCACGCCACGACCGATCGCCCGCGCCAGATCGAGCTTGCCGTCGAGATGTGTCTGCAGCGCCGCCAGCATGATCCACAGCAGCACCCACGAGACCAGCATCATCGGGTAGCCGCCGAGCGGCGCGAGCGCGTAGAACGATAGCGCGGCCACCATGCCGCTCACGAGTCCGCCGATCGCGCCGATCCCGAACTTGCCCCGCCGCCATCCGAGATACGCGCCGAGCGCGGCAAACAGCACGGCGCCGTGGATCATCCCCGACGACACCTGGTGCTGCGGGATGTTGAGGAACCAGACGTAGTCGGCCACCGTGCTGAGCACGGCCAGCAGCAGCGAGCCGACGATGGCGGGGGTGAGGGCGCTCATCAGGCCTTCTATCAGCGGCCGGCGGCGGCGCGGCCGATCTTGATCGCCTCGTCCGCGGTCGGCCCGTTCATCAACAGCGCGAGGAACCCTTCCTTGACGCGCTTGTCAACATCCTGCGAGTTCGCCGTCAGCATGTTCGCCAACCCGGCGCGCCTGGTTTCCACGAGCACCTGCTGCGTGCCGGCTTCCGCGCCCGCGCGATCGCCGCCGAGCGCTTGCGCGAGGCTGCCGATGCCGCAGGCGAGCACGCTCAGTCCCTTGAGATCGGCGATGTCCTTGCGCTGCTCGATCGCCTTCGGATCCTCGAGCATCAGCATCGCGATCTTGTCGCCTTTGGGGTTGGACGGCGACCACACATTGGCCTTCGCGTCCCTGAAAAAGCTCAGCGCCAGCTTCGCTTCGTCCAGGCTGCGAATGTGCGGGATGGTGACGCCGTCGGCGCCGGCATCGAAGATCTCCTTGACGCGCGCCCTGGTCGCCGCTTCGCCGTCTTTGCTGATCGGCGGAATGCGCACGATCAGCGTCTTGCGGCTGACGGCTTTCGGGCTGTGAAGCCCCTGCGACATCGCCCTGACGGCCGCTGGATCGTACGCGCCCTCGAGGTTGAGGAAGACGTAGTCGTAGAGCGGATTCATCGCCAGCTTCTCGCCGCCACCAACGGTGTAAAGCGGCGGAGGCATCGGCGGCCGCTCACCTGCCGCACCGCCCCTGCCTGCCGCACCGGCCGCCCCTGCCCCACCCGCCCGGACTGGCGCATTTTCGTTCGGTGCATACACTCCGAACGCGACCTTCCTTGCCTTCCAGAGCTCGAGGGCCTGAGCGTGTAACGGAGCCGCAGTCAGCAAGCTCGAGATGGCAATTGCCAATATTCGGAGGGTCGTGGGCTTCATGAATGCAAATGCTACCCGACTTTCTGATCTGCGTTATCTGTGTCATCTGTGGCCCGGTTGAATTAATCTGCGGCGCATGGCTGACGAAACAAAACCCGGCGTATCGAGGCGCGAGCTGCTCAAGCGGGCCGGCTTGGCCGGTGCGGCGCTCACGATTCCTGCTTCGGCGCTTCCTGGTGAGGCACCCCCTAATGCTGAGGCACCCCATAAAGGGGTGCCCTACGAACAGGCGCCTCGGCGTGAGCCGCTCGAAAACCTCACCGCGGCGGAATCCGATCTGCTCGAAGCGATCTGCGCGCGCATCGTGCCGACCGACGCCACCGGTCCGGGCGCGCGCGAGGCGCGGGCGGCGCACTATATCGATCGCGCGCTCGGCGGTGCGCTGGCCTCGTCGCGGCCCGCCTACACCGCCGGCTTCGCGGCCTTCGAACGCTACTGCCGCTCGTCGCGCGGCGCGCCGTTCCTCGAGCTGTCGGAGCGCGATCAGGATTCCGTGCTGATCGACGTCGAAACCGGATCGGCCACCGGCTTCACCAGCAGCTCCGGGGCCTTCTTCGGCATGGTGCGCACGCACACGCTGCAAGGCATGTTTGGCGATCCGTACTACGGCGGTAACGCGAACTTCGTTGGGTGGGATCTGATCGGCTACCCCGGCGTCCGCACCAACGTGACCATCGACGATCAACGGCTGGGAGCGAAAGTCGCGCCCAATCATCGCTCCGCTTATGACTACGAGATGTTCACCAAGGCATCCGCCCGGCTGATCAGCAAGGACCACACTCATGGCGACTAGGCTTAAAGAAACCGATGTCGTGGTGGTCGGCCTGGGCGCGGCCGGCGGCGTCGCGGTGCTGCCGCTGACGCAGGCGGGCCTCGATGTCGTGGGCCTCGAGGCGGGCACGTGGCTCACCAAGCGCGACTTCGCGCCTGATGAAATCCGCAACAACGTCCGCGACTGGCCGCAGTCGGTGCAGAAGGCGCAGCAGGAGGTGCCGACGCATCGCGTCAACGCCAAGGCCAACACCACGCGCGGCGGCAGCCACCCGATGATGAATGCCGTCGGCGGCACCACGCTGCATTACTGGGCGCAGAGCTGGCGGCTCAACCCGTGGGACTTCAAGGTCGTGAGCGAGACCACCAGGCGCTACGGCGCGTCGCGCGTGCCGGCGGGGTCGACGGTGGAAGACTGGCCGTTCGGCCTCGACGAGCTCGAGCCGTACTACGACAAGGTCGAATACGAAGTCGGCGTGTCGGGCCAGGCCGGCAACGTCAAGGGCGCGATCGATACCCGCGGCAATATTTTCGAAGGACCACGGCAGCGGCCGTACCCGATGCCGCCGCTGCGCAGCACCGGCTTCATCGATCTGATGGCCGCCGCGGCGCGCGGCCTCGGCTGGCATCCGTTCGCGGGACCCGCCGCGATCAACTCGCGGACCTATCAGAACCGATCCGCGTGCATGTATCACGGCTTCTGCAACAAGGGCGGCTGCCACGTCGACGCCAAGAACAGCCCGAGTGTGACAACGATTCCGCGCGCGCAGGAAACCGGCCGGCTGAAAGTCGTGACGCGGGCGCACGTCACCTCGATCGACACCGACAACCAGGGCAAGGTCACGGGCGTGACCTATGTGACCGACGGGCAGGAATTCATTCAGCCGGCCAAAGTCGTGTTGCTGGCGAGTTACACCTACGAAAACTCGCGGCTGCTGCTGCTCTCGAAGTCGAAGGCGTTTCCGAACGGGCTGTCGAACAATCACGGACAGGTCGGCCGCCATTACCTGAGTCATGCCCAGGGCGGCAGCGTGACGGCGCTGTTCCCGTTCGACATCAACGCGTGGTACGGGCTGCCGGCGCAGGGCGTGGCCGTCGACAACTTCGCCGACGACAATTTTGATCACGGCGCGCTCGACTACGTCGGCGGCGGCAACTTGTGGGTGATGTCGGATCGCCGGCCGATCGCCGCGGCCAGCATGGGCACGTTCGGCAAGACGCCCAGCTGGGGCGCGGAGTGGAAAGCGTTCATCAAGCAGAACGCCGACCGCTCCAACACCTCGTACCTCCAGAAGACGACGCTGCCCTACGAGGGTAACTTCCTGGATCTCGATCCGGTCGTGAAAGATCCGCTCGGTTTCCCGGTGTGCCGCATCACCGCGGACTACAAAGACAACGAGCGGCGGATCAACGCCGCCACGCAAGACAAGATGATCCAGTGGTACAAGGCCGCCGGCGCGATTGCGACGCAGGCCAACCCGCTCGGCACGATGGGACCGACGACCCACGCGTATGGCGGGACGCGGATGGGCCGCAACCCCGAGACCAACGTGGTGAATCAGTGGGGCTTCTCGCACGAGGCGCCGAACCTCGGCGTGCTGGGCGCGTCGGTGATGGGCACCAGCGGCGCGCGCAACCCGACCCTAACAGTACAAGCGCTCGCTTGGAGAACTGCCGAGTACCTGACAAAAAACTGGAAGCGCGTCTCCAGTTAGCCGTCGATCTCAGATCTCAGATCTCAGATTGCAGATCAATTTCAGATCGTTCGATCTGAGATCTGCAATTAATCTGAAATCTGAGATCTGATTTCTGAAATTGATGTTACTTCGGCATCCGCTCGTAGAGCGCGACCAGCGCCCCCTGTCCGATGATGTGACCCTTGATGGCCTCCATCAATTGATTGCGAGTCAGTCCGGGTTCGAGCGGCAGCTCCGCATCGAGCGCGTAGACGGTGAAGGTGTAGTGATGCGGCTTCCCAGCTGGTGGCGCGGGACCGCGATACCCGGCACGACGGAATCCCGATAGCCCCTGGATCGTGCCCGCCAGTTCTGCAGGCGCCGTCAGGGTGGCGTCCATCGGCAGTTCCGCGGGGAGGCCCTTCGCGGCAGCCGGGATCTTGTAGACCACCCAGTGCACGAAGTTTCCGCCGCCGAACTGGGCGTCGGGGTCGTCCATGATCATCGCGAACTGCTTGGTGGCCGCGGGCGCACCGACCCACATCAAAGCCGGCGACAGGTTTTTGCCGTCGGCGGTGTGATCTTTCGGGATGACCTCGTTTGCCTTTAAAGTCGTGCTGGTCACCGTGATAGCGGCTGGCGTCTGCGCCGAAACCGATGTCGCGGACAGCGCGGCAATCGCCAGCGCATAAAATCCGTGTCGAATTCGCATCAAATACTCCTCCGGGAGGGTCAATTGCCTTGAGTTATGACCCGCCCGGATTATACAGTTCCGGCATGAATCAACCTTCATACCGCTGGCTGGTGGGCTTCGGCGCCTTGATACTGATGATGGGCGTCGCGACGGTGACCCCGCGTGGACAAACCGCTGCCAAGGTCGGGGAATGGCCGACCTACGGCGCCGATCTCGCGAGCACGCGCTATTCGCCGCTCGATCAAATCACCGCCGACAACTTCAACAAGCTCCAGCTGGCGTTCCGCTTCAAGACCGAGAACCTCGGCCCGCGCCCGGAGTTTCAATTCCAGGGCACGCCGCTGATGGTGAACGGCGTCTTGTACGTCACCGGCGGCACGCGCCGCGCCGCCATTGCGCTCGACGCGACGACGGGCGAGATGCTGTGGATGCACAGCCTCAATGAAGGCAAGCGCGGTGAAGCGGCGCCGCGCCTGCTGTCGGGCCGCGGCCTCTCGTACTGGAGCGACGGCAAGGAAGAACGCATCGTCTACGTCACGCCCGGCTACCAGATGGTCGCGCTCAACGCCAAGACCGGCGATCCGGTCGCGAGCTTCGGCACCAACGGCATTGTCGATCTGAAGCAGAACCTCGACCAGGAAGGCCTCGATCTGATCACTGGGGAGATCGGCCTGCATGCGGCGCCGATCATCGCCAAGGATGTGATCGTGATCGGCGCGGCGCATCGCGAGGGCAGCGCGCCACGCAGCAAGACCAACGTCAAGGGTTACATCCGCGGCTTCGACGTGCGCACCGGTAAGCGCCTGTGGATCTTCCACACCATCCCGATGAAGGGCGAAGCCGGCTACGAGACGTGGGATCCGGATGCGCAGGTCTACACCGGCAACACCGGGGTGTGGGCGCAGATGAGCGCCGACGAAGATCTCGGCATCCTCTACATGCCCGTCGAGATGCCGACCGGCGATTATTACGGTGGGCATCGCCATGGCAAGGCCGATTCGCGAGATTCGTCGCTCTACTCCGAGAGCCTGGTCGCACTCGACATCAAGACCGGCCAGCGCAAATGGCACTACCAGCTGGTGCATCACGGCCTCTGGGATCACGACATCCCGTGTGCGCCGATCCTGATGGACCTCGTGGTCGACGGCAAGCCGGTGAAGGCGGTGGCGCAGCCGACGAAGCAGAACTGGCTCTATGTGTTCGATCGCATCACCGGCAAGCCGGTGTGGCCAATCGAAGAGCGCCCGGTCGAAAAGGGCAATGTGCCCGGTGAATGGTATGCGCCGACGCAGCCGTTTGTGACCAAGCCTCCTGCGTACGAGCGTCAAGGGGTCACGATCGACGATCTGATCGACTACACGCCCGAGCTGAGGGCCGAGGCCGCGAAGCTCGTGTCGCTCTACAAGCTCGGACCGATCTTCACGCCGCCTGTGGTCGCCAAATGGGAAGGGCCGCGCGGCACGCTGATGCTGCCGGACGTGACGGGCGGCGCCAACTGGCAGGGCGGGTCGTTCGATCCCGAGACGAAGATGTTCTACATCTTCACCAACGTGACCATCACTACGATTGGTCTCATGCCGCCCGAACCGGGCCGATCCGACATGCTGTTCGGCCGCGGCGCCGCGCGGAATCCGAATCCCCCGCCGCCGCCTGCAGCCGGCGCGCCTGCTGCCGGCGGTGGTGGCGGTGGTGGCGCGTTGAACATCCAGGGCCTGCCGCTGGTGAAGCCGCCGTACGCGACGATTACCGCGATCGACATGACCAAGCCCGACATCGCCTGGAAGATCGCGCATGGTGACACGTCGGACGCGGTCAAGAACCATCCCGCGCTCAAGGGCCTGACGATTCCGCGCACGGGACGCCAGGGCCGCATCGGCGTGCTGGCCACGAAGACCCTGCTGATCGCGGGCGAGGGTGGCTTCAACACCACGCCCCAGGGCCGCGGCGCGATGTTGCGCGCGTACAACAAAGCCACCGGCGCGGAGGTCGGCGCGGTGTACATGCCTGCTCCACAGACCGGATCGCCGATGACGTACTCGATCAACGGCACGCAGTACATCACCGTCTCGGTCAGTGGTCCCGGCTTTCCCGGCGAGTTGCTGGTCTACAAACTCGCACAATAACTAGGGTGCGTACGGTGCGTACAGTTCCTATGGTGCGTACAGTGCTCTTGGTGCCGGGTGCCAAGAGCACAGTACGCACTCTTGGAACCGTTCTCACGGTACGCACCCTATGACGAACGATACCCTACGCCCCATTCTCAAGAGTCAATTTCACGCGTCGCTGGCGATGCTGAAGGACGCAATTGAAAAATGTCCGGACGATGTGTGGTTCGACGATCGCGTCACCAATCGCTACTGGCAGATTGCGTATCACGTGCTCTACTACGCCCATCTCTATCTTCATCCAGATGAGAAGTCGGTGCGGGAATGGGCCGGTCATCAGTCACAGGTGCAGTATCCAAGCGGGCTGACCAATCCGCGGCTCGAGGTGGACAAGAGCCTGCCGAGGTTTGCCACTCCATACTCGAAGGCTCAGGTGCTGGAGTTCTGGGACATCTGCGATGGACTCGTCGATGGTGCCATCGACAGTTTCGATCTCGACTCGCCCGAGTGCGGATTCTGGTGGTACAAGATGGGCAAGCTCGAACATCAGTTCATCAACATCCGCCACATCCAGCATCACGCCGCGCAGCTGGCGGATCGCTTGCGGGTCTCGCAGGATGTCGGCGTGCCGTGGGTGGGGATGCGGCACTAGCGCGGCGGAAAGCGCCCAGGGTGATACCCGCGGCGGCGGATCGATCTGGGTCACGGGCACATACGATCCCGAGCAGAACCTGGTGTTCTTCGGCACGGGCCATCCCGGCCCTGACTACTACAGCGCCAATCGCGAAGGCGACAATCTTTTCACGGCGTCGATCGTCGCGCTCGACGCCGACACCGGCAAGTTGAAATGGCACTACCAGTTCACGCCGCACGATGTGCACGACTGGGATGCGACGCAGGTGCCGGTGCTCGGCGAGGTGCCGATCGACGGCAAGCCGCGCAAGGTGGTGATGTTCGCCAATCGCAACGGGTTCTTCTACGTGATCGATCGCGTCATGGGAAAACTGATCGGGGTCCGCGACACGCGGTTCCTGCATCAGCCCGCTACGTCGGGCACCCACGTCGCGTTCGTCTACGCCGACGACCTGTGGGTGGCGCGCCTCGACGGATCCGATGTACGCCGGTTCACCACGGATGACGGCTCCGAGTCGAGCCCCGCGTTCTCGCCGAACGGCACGACCATCGCGTTCAGCGGCCAGTACGACGGCAACACCGACGTCTTCACCGTGCCCGCGGCCGGCGGCGTGCCCACGCGGCTGACCTGGCACCCGGCGAAGCTCTGGAGCAGCGGCTCGCTGCGTGTTGACAACGTATACACACAACGTTATAGTCAGGATATTGACGTGAGTTCAGTGACCGCCTAGGAGGGAAGCTATGCCAGCTACAGCGACGCGGACTAAAACCATCAACATCCGCATCGAGGATAAGCGCAGAGCGCTCATCGACCGAGCTGCTGAAGCTTCCGGAAAAGATCGGACTCAATTCGTGCTTGATGCGGCAACGCGCGAAGCCGAATCCGTTCTTCTTGACCAGCGCTTCTTTCAACTCGACGAGAAGGCGTTTGCAAAGTTCTCGGCTGCGCTCGACGCTCCGCCCGAGGACAACCCGAGGCTTCGTGAGCTCCTTAGCACGCGTGCTCCTTGGGAGCGATGAGCAGAGATGTCGCGATCAGTTCACCGGAGCATCTGAAGGCCGAACACGACCTGTCCGCTTTCGACTGCGGCATGCCCTCACTCGACGCGTGGCTCAAACGCCAAGCAATGCAGAACGAGGCCTCCGGTGCTTCACGCACATACGTTGTGACCGCCGGGGCCCGCGTGATCGGATACTACGCACTGGCGACGGGTTCGGCGAACCAAGCCGAATCCACAGGTAGGGTTCGGCGTGGCATGCCGGATCCGATTCCCGTGATGATCTTAGGCCGTCTGGCCGTCCACCGCGAGTTTCAGCGGTCGAAGCTCGGATCTGCGCTACTGAGGGACGCTTTACTCCGAACCTTGCAGGTGTCATCGATCGTCGGAATACGAGCGGTCCTTCTTCACGCTATCTCAGAAGACGCGAAACGCTTCTACCTGCGTCATGGCTTCGTCGAGTCGCCCGTCAATCCCATGACGTTGATGATTAAGCTGAGTGACATCGAGCGCGCCCTCGGCGGGTCGCGCTGAGATTTCTCGTGTAGGGACCCACCTTTCATTTTCTGCAATATGCGTCGCGCGCTTACATAGCGGCGTTTGAGTACTGAATAACCTCCGCCATCGAATTCAGGCGGATTTCCCCGCGGCATGCCGCGTGCACCGTAGAGGGCTTCCACCACCAAGGAGCTCAACATGTCCGATAACCCACTACGACGAACTTCCAGCAGCTGCTGGATCGAGGGATCGAGCTTCCTCCGCCAGACGCTTTGGTCGGCGCCGATGTGACAACGAAGTTGTGGGAGGTCATCAGCGGCCTCGCGCAGCTGCGCGTCTACTTGGACTGCACCGATCATCTGACCGACACGGAGATGTACTCGAAGCTGTGGCACGACACGCTCCCCAGCGACGTCCCAGCGATTGATGAAATCGGCTTCAACACGCACATCGACCTGTGCGCGATCGGCGATGACGCCGATCGTCGATCTGCCCGAAGACAGAGAGCATCGTCGCGCGGTGTTCGAACTGATTGTGCACGTCGGCCAACCGGACGAAGACGGCCCTGATCCCGACCCGCTGATTGATTGCGGACAGCGATCAATTCGACTGTGGTGGGACTGAGGGCCGGCGACGCTCCTCGTGCGCGCCATCTCACTCAACGTTTTGGCGGTTCCGGACAGAATCCCGGTTCGAAACCACGCGCCCGCTCGCGGCGCTCCAGATGGCCGGCGGTGGGAGCGGGTTGCAGGACGCCGAGCCTGACCAGCTGCGGGCGGAACTCGTAACGGATGTTCACGGTCTGCGCCGGCACGTCTTCCAAATCCAGCCACACCTGCGAAACGACGTGGCCGGCGCCGAGGGAGACGGACTGGCATCCCTCGCGGCCTCGGTCATGCGGTTCGAGACGCGCTCCCTGAAGAATACGGCGGTGATCACACCCAGGTTGGCGGTCTTGCCGAGCGTCTGACCATACGAATGTTCCTCGGTGGTGAATTCGAAGCGGCGAGCTTCGGTCCGGCTCGTCTGCCATCCGCTGATGGTGACGGTCTCGTAAGGTCCGAGGACCCACTTGCGCGCGGCCACCGCAGTCGTCTGTCGCGCATCGATGGTGTTGAGCCCATCAACAGACAGGGCAACGGCTGCGCGAACGCCATCTGGGTTCCGAATCCGGATGGCATATTCCCGTCCCTTGAGCGCCTCGACGTACCAGCGCCCCTGGTGCGCATAGCGCGGTTGCGCAGTGGCGTTGACGAGGATATCGATGTCCCCTGCCGGACGCCGGACAGAGTCAGCAGACATCACGACCTGGCTCGCCAACGCCAGCCCGGTGAACATGAGATAGGCGAAACGGTGCTTCATAGATCCTCCAGCCTTAGAACGGCGCCGGCGGAGAATCTTGCACGCGAGGAGGGTAAGCCAATTGCCACAACAACTTACGGCGACCCGTTGTATGCTCAATTCCGCTGCTCTTTCCTCTTTCCGAGTGAGCAAAGCGGAATGTGCCCCGGGGAATCTCCACGCTCGAGAGGTGACACCATGAGAATGAAACGAAGAGAATTTCTGGCGGCCGGTCTCGCGGTGAACCTCAGTCCGATCGCGATTGCGCTGGCGCACCAAGGAGGTGCGACTTCGGGCGCGACTCCGGCTCGAACGGCGAAGACGACCAGGATGTTCAAATCGCCGGGCATGTATCCCAACGCGCTCGCGGTGATGACCGACGGACCAGGAGGCTTGTGGATCGGGCAGCAGAAGGTCACTGCTCAAAACGCGCAGACGTATAACCTGCCCCTGGACCCGAACAGGGAGGAGGCGGCGTGGCTGGTCGATTGGAACGGCAAGCTGATCAAGACGGTCACCACCCAGTCGCGCAACACGTCCGGCATGGCGTACGGGAACGGCTGCGTGTGGATGGGCGCGAACGCCGAGCCATACGGCATCTTTCAGGTCGACATGGGCTCCAGGCAGATCAGCCACCGTCAGATTCCGCTCAGCATCGACGGCAAGGGTGGTGGTTGCCATGGTGTGAAGTGGCACGACGGCAAGCTCTGGATTGCCGCCCTGCGCCTGGGCGGCATCCTGCGCGTCGATCCGACGACGTGGGTTCCCGAAGCCTTGATCCGCGTGAGCTCGACGGAGAAGCCTCGACTCCACGACGCGGCGTTCGACCACGAAGGTCATATCTGGGTCGTGACCGGCAACAGCAGCACCAGCTACGCCGAGGGAAAAGCCGGCCTGAACAAGTATGACGGCAAGACCGGCCAGCTCCTGATGACGGTCGATTTTCAGCCCGGATCGTGCGACCCGCACGGACTGGTGTGGCATGACGGACGTCTCATCAGCTGCGATGCCGGCATCCACCCGGGATGGAAAGGTAATGAGAGCCCGCACACGGGCTACATCTTCAGCATCGAGATCGGCTAAGACACTTCAACGCGGATTTGCAGTCGCTCAGGATTCGACTCGTCCCGCGGCCGCTCGGCGCTTTGCGCCGCCGCATTCGGATCGCCGAGACGAGCGTACATATGACCGAGCCAAGAGAAATAACGCCCGCTGATCGTCGCATCGTCGACCCGAGCCAGCCGTGACTCGTGCTGCAGCAGCAGATTCACGCTCTCGCGGAAGCGGCCAAGGAAGTAAAGGGAGTGGGCATGGCGAAGCGCCACGTCGAGGATGCGCCGATCGCGCTCGACGGTGTCGGGGCATCGATGCAGGTGCGCCATGATAACGCCCTGGATGGAGTCGGGAATCAATCGATCCATCGAATCGTGGTCGAGGATCGCGCGGGCGAGCTCTTCGAGAAAAAACGGGTTCCCCTCGGCACGGCTCAGGACGGCTGACGAGAAGGATTGCGGCATGTCCGCGATGTCCATGGCCGACGAGAGGACGGCAAGGCTGTCCGCCGCGCTGAGCGGACGCAGCGTGATCTGTGTTGCATACGAGCGGTCCATCCAGGGCGCGCGGTACCCCGGCCTGTAGGTGGCCACGAGCAGCACCCGCGCCCCTGCAAGGTCTGCGATCAGCGTCTCGAAGAACTCCTCCGACGGTTTGTCGATCCACTGCAGATCCTCGAGCCGGGCAAACACTGCACGTGGATGGCGGGGCATCCGTCATGGACCCGGTGTTCCCGCTGGAGATTCAACGGGGCTAGCCCGGGCTGGACTCGATCCCGCTCGCAAGCTTCTCAGAAGCCGTACAGCCTCGCCGGGTTGTCGACCAGGATCAGTTTCCGGATCGCCGGATTGGGCGCCCAGGTCGGAAGCAGGTTCAACAGGCGGCCATCGTCGATCCGAAGCAGTGGGGTGACGTCAGTCGGCTTCCCGCCCGGCGGCGGGACCGGATTGGGATGCGGCCAGTCTGTGCCCCAGAGCACGCGTTGGGGGTTCGCGCCGATCAACGCCTTGGCGAGCGGGACGATGTCGGGAAAATCCGGCGCGGCCGATGACGAGCGATAGGCCGCGGAGATCTTGATGTAAGCCCTGCCCGACCGGACCAGCTCGATCAGATCCGCAAAGCCTGGTTGCTGCACCCCCAACTCCGCGCGTGCGCCGCCGAAGTGGTCGAACACGACCGGCACTGGAGAGGCGGCGACCAGATCCTTGATCGCGGCGATCATCGCCAGGCTTGTATTGATCTGAATGTGCCACCGGCGCTTCGTCACGCGGGCGAGCGCCGCGGTGAAGCTCGCGCGGCCGACGGCCGGATCGTTGATGCCGCTGGTCGCCAGGTTGAGGCGAATGCCGCGGATGCCGACGCGGCCCAACGCATCGAGCTCGCGCTCCGGCGTCTTGTCGTCGATCACCGCCACGCCGCGGGCGTCGTTCCCACGCGCCTTCATCCCGTACACGGTCGCCGCATTGTCGGTGCCGTAGATGCTCGGCGTCACGATCACCACGCGCTGAAGGCGAAGCGCCTTGTGCAGCGCCGCCATCTGTTCAGGGAGCGCAACTTCGGGGGTGTAGACCCGGCCCACGAACAACGGAAATGCCTTCGGGTCACCGTGGATGTGGGTGTGGCAATCACACGCGCCGGCGGGAATGGCAAAGTTCACAGGCGTGGCGGGCTGAGAGGGCTGGGCCGACGCAATTCGGCGTCGCATCGCGGCGCCGGCGGCAACCGCTGTGATGAGGACTTCCCTTCTGGTCAGCACGACCTAATGGAGCGTGTCAACGAAATCGATGGTCCCTGCATGGTTGCTCAACGATATTACAGGGGCCGTTCCGTAGGAACGGCCCGCATTCGGCTTCGACGTCACTCTCCACTAGAAACCCGTGGCCCCGACCACTTTCCGAATCATCCCATCGCCCTTGCTGTAGAGATACAGCTCGCCGGCGGCATCGATCGAGAACCGCACGTCGGCGCGGCCGCCTTTGATTAGACTGGGATTGCCCTGCAGGCGAGGATGCTTCCCGCCGCGCGCATGGTAAGTGGCTTCGACAACGGGAAACATCGAGTCGTGCAGCCCGCCGTTCCACCGCACTCTCACTTCTCGAATCGCCGCCACCGTTCCGGGCTTGCCATCGTCTGCCGCTAGCATGTCCTTGTACTCCGCGTACCAGAGACGGCCGGTGGTGAGATCCGTGAAGATGTACTTGCCGCGCAGCGCCGGAATCCGTCACCGCATTCCAGATAGAGGACGCGCCAATCGGGATCACCGGGGACTGCCGTCGGGTTGAAGATCAGATCTCCCATCGGGTGACTGCGGGTATTGAGCTGCACGCGCAGCAGCTCGCGGGCCGTGCCTTCGAACGTGTCGTTCGATGGACGCGTATCGGTCCACTCGATCAGCACGCCTTCGTTCTGCAGCGATCCCGGTGTCTTCACGGCCTCGGTCGTCGTGTAGCCCTCGACGCTCAGGCCCGGCAAACCGGCGTTGTTTGGCAGGTTGGATCCCGGCAACGCCGGATCCTCGATGTGCACGGTGTAGAACTTCCCGTTGCGCGTGTGTCAGCTTGCGGAAGATGCCGGTCTTGCCCTCGTTACCGTTGAAATCAAGGTAGACAGAGAACTCCTTCGTGGCCTTGTCGAAGACGTAGAGCGGGCCGTTGAGGTCGCTGATGAAGAAGCGCCGCGCGCCGCCGGTCTCTTCCCGCAACGTGTTGACCCTCGATAACAAGAGTTCGTTCGAGCCCTTGCCATCCACGCGTCCGGTGATCGGCGTCGCCACGTAGTCTTCGATGATCAACGTTGGCTGCGCCAGGACGGGCGTCGTCGCGAACAGCGTCATGGCCATCATCAACATGCTTCGCATGGCGTTAGCTTACCGTGCGGAGAAACCAGGACCTTCCTGTTTTGTCAGGGCGCGTCGAGTCGTAACGCGGTGATCTTCGCCTGCTCTTCAGCCGCAATGCGAAGCTCCGGGTCGCGATCGTTCGGCAGCCGCGCGCGGAGCAAATCGAGCATCTCGTTGGCGGTCTTCCCCGTCGCGCAGACGATGAAGATGAACCCGAAGCGGTCGACGTACGCTTGGTTCGCGTCGGCGAGCGCGGTCAGCACGTCTTCGGTTGCCTCCGGCACCGCCGACTGTTCGCGCGCCGACAAATGATGGGTCGCGGGGAACCGCGCGGCCAACGACGCGCGATCGCCAATCCTCGGATGATGCGAGAACGCTTCGAGCCAGTCATCCGCCGATAACGCCCACCACTCTTCCCGCGCCGACGTCAGCAGTGCCTCGCGGCTGCCAAAGGGACGCCGCGCCACCATCCGCCCGGCCCACCGCGACGACCCGCAGCACTCCGACAGCGTCGCGAGCGCGTCGGCGGGAGCGGCGCGATCAAGCTCCTGCCAGCGATCCATGGATCCTCAACCGGCTGACGCCGCCGTCCGGGAAGATGTTGAGCCGCACGTGAGACACGGCGCCGCCAGGCTGCAACTGCTTGCCGGAAAAGAAATGCCGCTTGTTCGCCGACAGCTTGGTCTGCGGCAGGATCGTTCGCCACGACGCCGACGCTAATCCGTCTGGCGCGGAGTTGTCGGCGAGGCATCCTTCGATCGAAGCGCTGTCGGGATAGTTGCCCTTGAAGTGGTTGGTATCGATTTCGATCTTCGACACGACTCCTGGCGCACCGAGCCGCACGATCGCCCAATCGAACCCGGGACCGCGCCGGCGCCTGGTCTCCCAGCCATCGCCCATGTTCTTCGCGCGGCCGGGCATGATCAAGCTGCCCTTCGTGCCGTAATGCAAATCGCTGGCGTCGAGGAACAGCCCGCCATTCTTGATCGACCCCAGGTCTACGACACTCCCGCGCGGCGCGAGCTGTTTCCAATCCACCGCGACCTCGCCGTAGACGCGCAGGCGCGCCACGCCGCCGTCGGGATAGATGCTCAGGCGCAGGTGCGTCCACGGGCGGCGATCGTCGATCGCAAAGAAGTTGTCGCCGTTGCCGCCGAGCGGCGACTTCGCCAACAGCGTCGTCCACGGTGATCCCTCGATCGCATACCAGGACGGCCGCAGCGCCGCCTTCGCATCGACCGCTTCGATCGAGCCATGCGATGGAAAGTTTCCCGTGAAGTGGCTGGTGTCGACGTTGATGCCGTGCACGACCCCGCGCATCCCCAGCTGGACGATGCACCAGTCGTGGCCGGGGGTGCGGCGGCGGCGCGACTCCCACCCGTCCATCCATTTGCCGCGCGACGTGAATTTCCCTGGGATGAAAATCGCCGGCTCGGGCTTGACGAGGTTTGCCTTCGGCGCGAAGAAGTCATCGCTCGTGGCCACGGCCCTTCCGCCGACGCGCGCGGAGGCGAGATCGGCCAGGTTCGTGAATGTCAGGGTGCTATGATCGCCCACTCTTCGCCTCGGTTCGGAACTGGAGCCTTATGCCGCTGTCGCAAACATCCTACGGAAAATCCAGGATCCGGCTCGTTCAAGTGTCGCGCCGCGGCGATCGCCACGAGCTGCGCGACCTGACCGTGGCCGTGCGCTTCGAGGGCGAATACGACACATCGTATACGGAGGGCGACAACAGCAACGTGCTGCCCACCGACACGATGAAGAATACCGTGTATGCGCTGGCGGCTCGCGAGCGGGTGCGCGAGCCCGAGTCGTTCGGCGTCGTGCTCGGCCGGCATTTCCTCGATCGCAACCCGCGGCTCCGCACAGTGCACGTCGAGGTCGTCGAGCACGGCTGGGGCCACATCCCGATCGGCGATCGCGAGCACGGCCAGTCGTTCGTGCGCCGCGGCCCCGAATCGCGGACCGCGCGGGTGATGACCGACGCGCAGGACACGGCCATCACGTCCGGTGTCGCCGACCTGGTGATTCTCAAATCGTCGCGCTCGGCGTTTGCGGGCTTCCCGCGCGACGAGTTCACGACGCTTCCCGAAACCCAGGACCGGCTGCTCGCGACATCGCTGACCTCGTACTGGACCTATCGCAGCGAGGAAGTGGACTTCGGCCCGAGCTGGCGCGCCGTGCGCGCGGCCTTGCTCGAGGCCTTTGCCAATCACGACAGCCTGTCGGTGCAGCACACGCTCCATGCCATGGGGCAAGCGGTGCTCGAGACGGTTGACGCCGTGCAGAGCATCACACTGGTGATGCCGAACCGGCATCACCTCCCCGTCGACCTGTCGAAATTCGGGCTCGAAAACCGCAACGAGATCTTCGTCGCCACCGAAGAACCTCACGGTCTGATCGAAGCCACGCTGTCGCGTTGATCTGATCATGGCCTCGTGCGTCGTCCGAAGCGAGCGAGTCGTGTTGCCGGACGGCATGCGGCCTGCCTCGATCCACGTTAGCGATGGGCGGATCGTGGCGATCGGCCTTCATTCGGATCGGCCCGCCGGCGTCCGCGAGATCGATGCCGGCACGGATGTCGTGCTGCCCGGGCTCATCGACACGCACGTTCACATCAACGATCCGGGCCGCGCCGACTGGGAAGGGTTCGAGACGGCAACGCGCGCGGCGGCGGCCGGCGGCATCACGACGCTCGTCGACATGCCGCTCAACAGCATTCCACCCACCACCACCGTTGACGGACTCGAAGCCAAGCGTCGCGCCGCGCACGGCCGATGTCATGTTGACGTCGGCTTCTGGGGCGGCGTGGTGCCCGGCAACGCCGCCGACCTCGCGCCGCTGGCTCGCGCCGGCGTGCTGGGCTTCAAGTGTTTTCTCAGTCCATCGGGTGTGGAGGAGTTTTCACACGTCAGCGAATGGGATTTGCGCGTCGCCATGCCGATGCTCGCGCCGCTTGGGCTTCCGTTACTGGCGCATGCCGAGTGGCCAGGGCTCTTGAGCGAGCCCGATTCCCGGGCGGATCCGCGCCGCTACTCGACGTGGCTCATCAGCCGCCCGCCCGCGGCCGAGACGGCCGCCATTGAATTACTGGCGCGGCTGTCGCACCACACACGGGCGCGGGTGCACATCGTGCACCTGGCCTCGGCCGATTCGCTGCCGGCGATCGCGGCGGCACGTTCGGCGGGCGTGCCGATCACCGTCGAGACCTGCCCGCACTACCTGACGTTTTGCGCTGAAGAGATCGCCGATGGCGCCACGCCGTTCAAATGCGCGCCGCCGATCCGCGAGCGCGACCATCGCGAGCGGTTGTGGCAGGCGCTCGAGGCCGGCGCGATCGACCTGATTGCGACCGATCACTCCCCGGCTCCCCCGGCCCTCAAGCACGTGGCCGATGGCGATTTCGTGGAGGCGTGGGGCGGCATCGCGTCGCTGCAGGTGGCGCTGGCGGTGGTGTGGACGGGGGCCGCCGGGCGCGGCCTGCCCATCGAACGGCTGGCGCAGTGGATGTCCGCCGCACCCGCGCGGCTGGCGGGCCTCAGCGGCGTGAAAGGCGCGATTGCGGCCGGACACGACGCCGATCTTGCGATCTTCGATCCCGACGCGCTCTGCACGGTCGATGCCGCCACGCTCTATCATCGTCATGCCGTGACGCCATATGATGGCGCGCGGCTGCGCGGGCGGGTGCGGACCACACTGCTCGGCGGCGAGATTGTGTTTGATGATGGAGAATGCCGCGGCCCCGCGTCGGGCCGGTTGCTGGGACCCGCCAACCTGACATGAGCGCGATTACGACACACGTTCTCGACACCAGCCGCGGCCGGCCCGCGGCCGGCGTGTCGGTGCTGCTCGAACGGCGCGCCGGCCATGGCGAATGGCACGCCGTGGGCCGCGGCGACACCGATCTCGACGGCCGGGTGCGCGAACTGATTGCGGAGGGCGAGCCGCTGATCCCCGGGGTCTACCGCCTGAAGTTCGATACCGGCCGCTACTTCGAGGCGCAGAACGTGCACGCGTTCTATCCGGAGGTGGTTGTCGTCTTTGAGGCCACGCCGGATGAAACCCACTATCACGTTCCTCTCTTGCTCGGACCTTTCGGATATACGACTTACAGGGGAACCTAAGGTGCGTACGGTGCGTACAGTTCCTAGGGTGCGTACCGTGCTTTGGTGCATAACGTGCCGGGCACCTGAGGCACTCGCGGTGCATAGGGGCCTCGCACTGTTGGCACTAGAGCACTGTACGCACTCTAGGAACCGTACGCACTGTACGCACTGATCCATATGCCGCGCTCCCTTACGCCGCGAGATCTGTCACCGATCCTGTCCGGCTTGCGTACGGCCAACGCCGCGGCCGCCAGAGCATATCCGGGTGAATCCGAGGAGCGCCAACCTGTCCATACGGTTTATGGCGGTGCGCATTTGTTCGCGGCCGATACGGCGCCGAAGTTCGGCGTGCTGGCGCTCGCGGCGCTCGACGAGTTCGCTCGCAACGGCGCCATCTTCGGGAAAGCGCTCGGCCTCCGCACCGAAGGCGGATTTGCCGACACCGTGCGCGCCCGGGTCGTCGACAAGCTGCGGCGCGAGCCGGTGGAAGACTTCCGGCTCGATTTCGAAGACGGCTACGGCAACCGGCCCGACGCCGAAGAAGACGGGCACGCCGAGTCGGCGGCGCAGCAAGTCGCGGCAGGCCTGGCGGCCGGCACACTGCCGCCCTTCATCGGCATTCGCATCAAGCCGATGTCGAAAGAGCTGCACGCGCGCAGCCTGCGGACGCTCGACCTGTTCGTGTCGTCGCTGGCGAAGGCCGGCAAGCGGCGTCTGCCCTCCAACTTCGTGATCACCATCCCGAAGGTGATGACGCCTGCACATGTCGTAGCCGTGGCGCGGTCGTGCGCGGCGCTGGAGCGGCGGCTCAAACTGGAGCCGCAGTCGCTCAGGCTCGAGCTGATGATCGAAACGCCGCAGTCGATTCTCGCGCCGGACGGCACCTCGGCACTGCGCGCGCTGGTCAGCGCCGGCGGCGGACGCGTCCGCGCGGCCCACTTCGGCACCTACGACTACACCGCGCTGTGCGGCATCACCGCGTCGTGGCAGCACATGCGCCACCAGGTCTGCGACTTTGCGAAGCACATGATGCAGGTGGCGCTCGCCCAAACCGGCGTATGCCTCTCCGACGGCGCGACGAACATCATGCCGGTCGGCCCGCACAAGGCCGGCGCCGGCAGGCCGTTGACCGAGGCCCAGCGGCGCGAGAACACCGAGACCATCCACCGCGCGTGGCGAGTCCATTTCGACGACGTGACGCACTCGCTCGTCAATGGGTATTACCAGGGCTGGGACCTGCACCCCGCACAGTTACCGACGCGGTATGCCGCGCTCTACGCGTTCTTCCTCGCGGCGCGGCCGGCCGCCACCGCGCGCCTGCGCAACTTCGTCGAGAAGGCCGCGCAAGCGACGCTCGTCGGTGACGTCTTTGACGACGCAGCGACGGGACAGGGCTTGCTGAATTTCTTCGTCCGCGGATTAAGCTCCGGCGCCATTACTCTCGATGAGGCTCGCGAAACCGGACTGACGCAGCAGGAGCTTCAAGGACGATCGTTTCTTGCGGTTCTTGAAGCGCGAAAGCACTAACAACGGTGCGTACGGTGCGTACAGTTCCTAGGGTGCGTACCGTGCTCTGGTGCCAACCGCACCTGGCACTCTTTGCACGAGTGCACTGTACGCACCCTTGGAACAGTACGCACTGTACGCACCTTATTTAGCCGATCGGAATCCAGAAGGAAGTTTTAACGAGGAAGATGTTGGATCCCGGAGCGGTGACCGATCGAAACGCGTCGTCGATGCCGACGCGCGTGCCGAGAATCCTGGAATCCGCGCGATCCTGTTGCCAGACGACGTAGAGCGTGCTGCCGGCGCGCCATTCCCATCGCAACACGACGTTGCTGCGGAACGACCGGGTGTTGAAATCGCGGTTACGCAGCGGGATCGTGACGCCGCCGATCGTCACCAGCTGGCTGCCATCCGGCTGAATCGCGAGGAGCGTGCCCGCGGTCCCGTAGGTGATCCGCTCGCGGCTGCCCGGCTCCAGCAGCTCGCCGTAATCGTAATAGTGGCCTGATGCGGCAAACGGCTCGGCGTAGACATCCAGGTTGACGTCGGGCTTCAGCGTCAGGCCGAGCCGGAATTCCATCGACGCCGTGCTGCGGTCGATGAAGGCGAAGACGTAGCGGTTGTCGAACGTGATCGGACGCCCGCCGCTCAGGGTGCTGATGTACTGCTGCGGCTCGGTGACGCGATCGAAAAACGGCGACAGCGACAGCTGCCAGCGCGGCCCCGGCCGCATCGAGAAGGTGCCGCTCGCCCTCTTCGTAGACGCGCCATCGTCGTTGGTCTGCATGAACACGTTGCCGCTCACGCGCGTCCGCGAGGTCGCCCGGTTGCCGGCGCTGATCTCGGCGGTCCACCCCGGACCCCTGGCCATCAACGGGCCGCCCCGGGTCAGCGACACGCTGTTGGTCGCCAGGTTTCTCGACAGCCGCACCTGGGTGGTCCAGAAGTTGATCCACGTCGTGTTGAACGTCGTCCGCACATGGCCGGTCTGCCTCAGACCCCGCAACGTCGTGTCGCTCGACACGTCGAACTGGACCGAGTAGGTCCGGAAGACCTGCCCGGGCTGCGTTTCGCGGTACCTGAGGTTCCCGGTCGTCATCCAGCCATCCGCGCCGTTCAACAGGGCGAAGTCGTTGGTTTCGAAATTCTCGGCATCGATCTTGGTATAGAGCCCCCAGAGCCAATGCCGGCCACCGGTCTTGTCGAAATTGACCTGCGTGGACCAACCCGCAAGCGATCGCAACGTGGGGTCCAGCCGCGAGTAATTGCGGTCGGGGCGTTGAGCATAGTGGGAGCTCGATCGTTGCCAGCGCTCGACCGACTTTTCGGATCCGTTCAGGAATGAACCGCCGGCTGAGGCGCGAAGCTCGTACTCGCCGCCCTTGAACCGCAGGAGCGTGTTGCCCCCAACGCCAAGCGCATTTCGGGTGTAGAGGTCGGCCAGCGGGCTTCCCTCTTCCAGGTCGCGGTGCATGACGTTGACGATGACGCCGGCAGTGGAGGCTAACGGGCCGAACTCCTGCAGCACCCGGCCGACCGCGTGATAGGTGTGCGGCGCCACGCTGATGTCGCGCGTGCCCGCCAGTCCGAGACTGGCGACCTGCGCGGTCTCTTCGTCGGTCACCGCCGTCAGGAACGCGATCGAGGTCTTCGATTGCAGACGGCCGGTGAGCTTGGCCGCGGCAAGAATGGTCGTCGAATCGGGGTACCCAACGTAGTCGCCGGCGGCAAGGCCGATCGGGCGCGCGCCGATGCGGCGCGAGTAGTAGAAGTTCGGGTGCCCGATGTTGAAGAGGCTCGCGCCTTCCAGAAAGAACGGCCGCTTCTCGGGAAAGCGCGTCTCGAACGCCGTCAGGTTGACCTCGGCGGGGTCGGCCTCGACCTGGCCGAAGTCGGGGTTGATCGCCGTCTCGAGCGTCAGGTTCGGCCCAAGGCCCATCTTGATGTCGGCGCCCACCCGCCCGCGCAGGTTCCTGCCACTGTCAAACGGATTGTTGCGATCGCGCTCGCCGCCGTTGAGCGTCGAGCCGCCCGCGACGTACGGCAGCGCTTCGATGCGCCGGGGCGGCACGATGTTGGCGATGCCCGACAGATCCCCGAAGCGCGACGACCACGCGCGGACCGTGCGCGGAATCATGATCCAGAAGTCTTCTTCGTCGAGGGTCGGACGGAAGCGCGACAGGTTCAGGCCCCACGCCTGATCGGTGCGCGGATTGAATCGCAGCTGTGAGAACGGAATCCACAGTTCGGCGGTCCATTGATCCGCCGATACTTGCGTCTCCGCGCGCCACACCGGATCGAAGCCCGAGTCGAAACTGTCTTCGTTGTCGCTCGAATGATAGCGGTCGATGCGGACGCCGGCGGCGGTCACGCCGAAGACCACCGCGGTGCGGCGATCGAGAAACGTGTCGAACGAGATCAGGATGTGCTCGGCCTGATCGGTGCTGTCGCGCCGGCCCAGCGGCGCCTGGATGCGGCCATCCTTGCTGGCCATGCGCGCGCCGACATAGAGCGCGTCGTCGTCATACAGCAGCCGCACCTCCATCGCATCGGTCGGCGCGGCCCCTTCGGTCGGCTCCTTCTGGACGAAGTCGGTAATCGGCGTGGCCTTCTGCCACGCCTCGTCATCCAGACCACCATCGACACGGATCGAGCCGTTGGCCACACGAGTAGCGGTTGCGCGCTTGCGATCCGCGGCGCCGTCGACCGGTGATTGCGCTGAGGAAATTGACGCGAACAGAAGAGTGCAAATGAAGACAACGCCGACGAATCGCATGGGACGGGAGTTGAAAGTTGGAAGTTGGAAGTTGGTAGTTTCAGTGAACAGTTCAGTGCTCAGTTTCAAGTTTGAAGTGTGCGACGCTCGCGCTCATCCTTTCTAGGAACTGCCAACTTACCACTGAACTCAAAACTGAAACTACCAACTTCCAACTTTCAACTTTCAACTGATTTCACCCGTCCGCCATTGATGGCGAGCGCGGGTTCGAGGCGAGCGGGGTCTGACGGGTTCTCCACGCCAACGAGGATGTAACCGTCCGAGACCTCCGGGTCGTAGAGCTTTCCTGCGCGGCTGCCGGGCAGCTTCGCGGACACGAGCAGCGTGATCACGCTGGCGACGATGGCGCCGAGCATGGTCAGCTCGAAGATCACGATCAGGTTGGGCCACCACGACACGATCGGCATGCCGCTGGTCTTGAGCGGCCATGCCATCTGCGTGACGCTCGTCAGCAGGTAGCCGGTCGTCATCCCGACCAGCCCGCCGACGACGGCCATCCATGGCATCACGGTCTTCGCGTCGCGGTGCCCGAACTCGAAGTGCTCGAACGGCTCCGACGAGATCACCGTGATGTCGGCATCGGCCACGCCCGCGGCTCGCAGGTTGTCAACCGCCTGTTGCGCCAGCTCGGGCTCCGCGTATAACCCGTAGACGGCCTTCACGAATGATCCCCCGTCGCACTGGGTGTCGCCGGACGGTCACCAGCCCTCATCTCCCAGATCGAGATGATCGGCACGAACTTCGAGAACAAGGCGTAGAGCAGGATCATCGCCGCGAACGTCGCGGCCATGATCGTCAGCTCGACTGGCCGTGGCTCGTAGGTGCCCCACGAGTACGGCAACTGCTTATGCGCGAGCGACGGCACGATGATCAGGAAGCGCTCCAGCCACATGCCAACCAGGACGCCAAGCGACGCAATCACGCATCCTGTAATAGTGCGCAGCCGCCTGATCCCGAGGATCGGCAACGGAATGACAAAATTGCAGACCACCATCGTCCAGTAGAACACTGCGTACTCGCCGCGCTGGGTAGCCCAAAACACTGCCATCTCTGACGGTTCGTTGCCATACCAGACGGTGAGGCGCTCGGCGAACACGAAGTACGCCCACAGCAGGCTCATCAACAACAACAGCTTGCCGAGATTTTCGAAATGAATCGGCTGCAGGTAGGCCTCGAGGCGCAGGGTCTTGCGCAGCACCGCCATCGCGATGATCAGCGCCGCGATGCCGCTGAAGATCGCGCCGGCGACGAAGTACGGCCCGAAAATCGTGGAGTGCCACATCGGCACGGTTGCCATCGAGAAATCGAACGACACGATGGTGTGCACCGACACCGCGACGGGGATGATGGCGACCGCCATGATCTGCATCGCCGATTCGAGCCGGTTCCACTGCGTGGTCGTGCCGCGCCACCCGAACGCCAGAAACCCATAGACGCGGCGCCGCCAGCCCGTCGATCGATCGCGCACCAGCGCCAGGTCCGGAATCATCGGCAGGAACAGGAACAGCACGCTGCCGGTGAGGTAGGTGTTGATCGCAAAGAAGTCCCACGCCAGCGGCGAGCGGAAGTTCGGCCAGATCTCCCGCGAGCTCGGGTACGGAAAGAGCCAGAAGGCCAGCCACGGCCGTCCGAGATGAATGATCGGAAACATCGCGCCGATCATCAACGCAAACACGGTGATGACCTCGGCGCAGCGAGTGACCGGCCGGCGCCATTGCGCGTCGACCAGCCGCAGGATCGCCGAGATCAGCGTGCCGGCATGGCTGATGCCAATCCAGAACACGAAGTTGACCAGGTAGAAGCCCCAGAACACCGGCCACCGGATGCCGGCGACGCCGATCCCGTTCCAGACCTGGAAGGCCCACGCCGCGGCGCCGCACGCCACCACTGTGCCCGCGGTGAGGACGATGGCATAGAACCACACCGAGGTGTGGAACAACGGCCGCACCAGGTCGTCGGCGAGCGGCTTAGTGAGCGTCCGGTTCATACCAGGCTTGCTTCTGCAGGTAGGTCACCTTCGGCTCCGCGCCGAGGTCTTCGAGGAGCTTGGTGCCGCGCGGCGAATGCGACAGCCGGGCGACGCGGCTTTCGGGGTCGTTCAAGTCACCGAAGACCAGCGCCGTGGTCGGGCACGCCTGCGCGCACGCCGGCTGCAGCTCACCGTCTTTGAGGTCGCGGTTCTCCGACTTGATCAGGACCTTGGCCGCCTTGATCCGCTGCACGCAGAAGGTGCACTTCTCCATCACGCCGACTGAGCGGATCGAGACGTCGGGATTGAGCTGCAGGTTGAGCGGCTTCTCCCATTCGGGGTTGAAGAAGTTGAAGAAGCGCACGTTATACATGCAGGCGTTGCCGCAGTAGCGCGTGCCGATGCAGCGGTTGTAAACCTGGGCGTTGAGGCCGTCCTCGCTCTGGTGCGACGCATAGGTCGGGCACACCGCTTCGCACGGCGCCGCGTCGCAGTGCTGGCAGAGCACCGGGCGGAACTTGACGCGCACGTCCGGAAAGTCGCCCTCGTAGTAGCGCTCGACGCGGATCCAATGCATGGCGCGCCCGCGGGCGGCCTGGCCGGCGCCCACGGTCGGGATGTTGTTTTCGGCATGGCACGCGGTGACGCAGGCTTCACAACCCGTGCAGCGATCCAGATCGACGGCCATGCCCCATCGGTATGCCATTAGTCGCCCCGCCCGTGCGTTTCTTCGGGACGCTCGCGCGTGGCGCCCGCAAACAGAATCAGACTGGCGTCGGGCCCGCCGACGCGCGCGATCTTGACGCGCGTGGCCGACCACGCCAGTTGCCGCGTCGCCGCTTCGACGGACGGCGCGAGGATCGCGATGGGATTCACCCCACGGCCGCTGGCATAACGGGTGAACATCGTGTGCCCCTGGCCCACCGGCATGGCGACCGCGTCGGGCGCGATGCCTGGCGACGGCACGGCCGGCGCGCGGACGCTGCCGTGCGCCGACGTGATCTCGATTAGATCGCCGAGGTGAATGCCGGCCTTTTCGGCCGCTTGCGCATTTATCTCCACCCAGCTGCACCACATGCCCGAGGTCATGGGATCCGGCAGCTCCTGCAGCCACGGCAGGTGCGCGAGCGAGCCGTCGAGGAACGACTGCGATGGGTAGGGCATGAAGTGATACGGATACTGCGCGGCATCGCCGTCGAATTGCGGGTCGGTGTAACGCACCGACAAACCTTCCGCCTTCGCGCGAGGCGCTTCGGCGAACAAGAAAGGTTTGTCGCCACCTGTGGTGCGTCCGTCGCCACTCGCGGTGTGTGGGGACACACCTTTAGGCGTGCGTGGGGACACACCTTTAGGTGTGTCCGCCCCCAGCAACTCCTCGAACGTGTTGGGCAACGCCGGCGAAATCGGTTTGGCCAATCGCCGCGAGACGTCGAGCAGTACGTCGGGCGTCGAGCGCGTGTCGTAGAGCGGCCGCATCGCTGGCCCGGCAGACACGGGCACGGCTGTCATCGAGCCTGATTCCGGCGCGGCATGGACCCACGACTCGAGGAACGAATGATCCGGCAGAATCAGGTCCGCGAGCGCGCTGGTTTCATCAATAAACGATCCAAAGCTCGCGATGAACGGCACGCGCAGCAACGCGTCCTTCACCTGCCACGACGCCGGCGAGGCAAACACCGGATTGACGTCGTCGACCAGCAACACCTTCGGAACGGTATTGGCGGCGAGAATTTCCTGGAGCGGACGCGTGACCACGGCCGCTGATGGTTGCGGCGCGAATGCGACGCCGCCGGGTTGCCCAACGCTGCCAACCAGCGCGTTCAAGGCATTCACCGCCAGCGCGTTGAATAGACCGTTGGTGTGTGCAAGCGGCGCGCCCGCGACGAGCGCCACGGCCGGCAGGTGCGAGGCGAACTCTTTCGCGAGCCGTTCGACCTTCGCGGCCTTCACACCCGTGCGCTGCTCGACCTTGTCCGGCGTGTAATCGGCGAGGCCGGCAGACCAACCCTCGATGACCGCGCCGGCTCTGCCTGCTGCGGAACCCTGGCGGATGCCGGCCACCATGATCACGTGCGCCAACCCGAGCGCCAGCACGCCTTCGGTGCCCGGCTTGATCGCGACAAACTCGTCGGCGTTCGCTCCGGTTTGCGACAACCGCGGCTCGACGTGCACGAACTTCCCCCGCAGACCGCCCTGCCCCTGCCGCATCCGACCGTACGCGACGCTCTGCGCCACCGCGGAATTCCACGTGCCGAGAAAGTCCGCGCCGAAGTTGATCAGATAGCGCGTGTGCTCGAGGTCCAGCGTCGGCAGCTGATGCGAGCCGAAGCTCATCGCGTTCGCACGACGCAGCACATCGTCGGAAAACAATTCGTAGGCCACCGGAGGCTTGGCGCCGAAGCGCGCGAGCAGCTGCGCAACCAGATCGAGCCGGCGTCCGCGACGCGGGCGCGTCAGGAACGCGAGCGCGCCTTGATCGCCCGCCGCGGCCAGCGCATCGAGCGTGCCGACCAGCTCGGCGATCGCTTCATCCCACGAGATCGGCTTGAACTGACCGCTACCCCGCTCGCCCACGCGCCGCTGTGGGCTTCCCAATCGATCGGGGTGATAAGTGACCTGCACGGCCGCCTGGCCGCGCGCGCATAACTTTCCCTGGCTGATGGGATCGGCGGGATTGCCCTCGAGTTTCTTCACCAGGCCCATGCGAATCACGCCGGGCTGGCCGTTGCGGAACACTTCGGCCTCGCCTTCCATCACCCGCGCCAGCACGCCGCATCCGGCCTGGCACAACGGGCAGATGCTCGGCTTCCACACCGCCACGCCCGGCACGATGTCCTCTTCGGGAATGAAGCGGATCACCTGGTTCTCGGGATTGCCGCACGCCGTCAACGCGGCGGTCGTCCCGGTGATGGCGGTCAGCTTGATGAAGTGGCGGCGATCCATGGGCTTGATCAGTAATGACAGGTCAGGCAGTCGTTGGACGCCTGCTTCGACTTGTGGCAGCTGACGCAGAACGACATGTTCATGTTGACCGCGCGCTGGGCCACGGTCTGCTCCGCGAGATTGCCGTGACAGGTCGAACATTCCACCTTGGCGCGGATGTGCGGCGCGTGATCGAAGCGCACGTGCGCCTCGGGCACCCATCCGTAGACGCGCTGCCAATCGAGCTCGCGGCCTTTTTCCTGCATCTCAGTCAGCGTCTTAATCAACGGCCGATCTGTCGCGATCTGCGAGTGGCAGATCATGCAGGTGTTGATGCTGGGAATGCCCGCGACGGGGCCCTTCTCGACACCGGTGTGACAGTCGGTGCAGAGCACGCCTTTCGACAAATGAATCTGGTGAGAGAAATCAAACGGCTGGCGCGCATCGGGCCGGATGCCGAAAAACCCGCGCACCGCGTCGCCGGCCGACGCGTGCGCAGGCGTGACGACAGGCGAGGTGCCCCAGCGCGACGGAGGCGCGCCGGCCCACGTGCCCGACGGCTGGCCGGGGCTGGCGAACGTGCACGCCGCCGTCACCACGAAGAGAAGCCCCGCGAAAGGCAAAAGGCAGAAGGCAGAAATGGCACTCGCCAGTTTTTGCCTTTTGCCTTTTGCCTTCTGCCTTTAGGACTTGGGAACGCCACCGAGGCTTCGGACGAAGTGGACGAGGTTCCAGGTGTCCTGGTCGGTGATCTTGCCCTTGAGGCCCTTCATGTCGTACTTCGGCGGCGCGCCGTGCTGGACGATCCAGAAGATCTCGCCTTCGCTCGACCCGCGCGTCCACGTCTGGTCGGTGAGGTTCGGCGGCTGCATGGTCTTCGGCGCCATCTTGCTGTCGCCGGCGCCGGTGTCGCCGTGGCAGAAGCGGCAGTACTTGCCGTACAGCTGCTTGCCGGCGTCGAGCGCCGCGGGAGAAGACGGGAACGCGGCCTTCATCTTCTTCGCCTCGGCCGGCAACGACTGCGGCAAGGCGGGGGTCTGGGCCATCAGGCTGACGCCCATCGCGACCGACCACGCCAGTGCCGCGCTGCCGACCACCCCACGAAATACACCACTCATGCTCACGGTCTCCTTCACGAACGCTGATTTAGTGGAGCGTATCAACGCGGCGCGAAGGAATATTCACACGAGCGCTACCCGCCGTGCAACCAAATGTCTCCTTATGGCGTTATTTGAGGACGGTGGCTTTGACCTCGACGACGATCTTGCGATCGCTGATGGGATCGGCGGCTTGCGAGACGATCAGCGGCTTACCGGACTGGAGCAGGACCGTCAGGCTCTGGTTGAGCTCGGTTGGCCGTTGTCCCGGCGTCGCAGTGGCGGCCGCCGGTCCGAGCGGGTTGTAGCCGATCGTGAACTCGACCTGGACGACGCCATCGGGCTGCACGAACGGCCGCGCGTCGACATTCAATCCGACGGAGAGAGGAGGAAGTCCGCGTTCGTTTCCGGCCACTGCTGATGCGCGAACCTTGCCCCATGTGCGGTCCGCCGCGATCATCGACACGGTTTTCTTCTCCACCGGTGCGCCGCCGGTTTGATCCGTGATCGTCAGCTCGATCTGGACGTTAACCTTCAAAGGCGCCGGCGTCGGCCTGACCGCCGTGGTGGCCGGCTGATCAGGCGTCTCGCCGCCGCCCTTCGACGAGCGGGTCGTCGTTGAAGTCGCGGTGGTGGCGGCCTGCTCGTCTGGTTGGGCGGCCGCGGTGAGCGGCAGTCCGATCGCGGCGGTCAGGGCGACGACGGAAATTAGTGAACTTCGCATGTCATGCTCCTCAGGCTCAGCGCTTAACTAAAGTTCCGCGCTACACCGTCACGGACACGATACCGTCACGGAAACGTCAACGAGGCGAAATCGATTCGCCGGACAATGGCAACTCAGTCAAGACAATCGGTGCAAGAACAACAAACGCCTCTTCAGGAAGTGACGGCGACGCGAGCGAGACGACTTCGAGCGCAACCAGTGCTGCGACGGGCGCGAGGCTTCGTTCGTGATCGGCAGGTTCGGCCATCGCCGTCTCCGTCACGCCGCGTGCGGCCACACGAGTCGCCTCGGCCGGCGCGGCAGCGCCCACGATCGGCGCAGGAACCGCAGGAACGTCACGCGCGGCGACGCCGGCGGCCGCCACGGACGGAGCGGCCACTGGATCGCGAACCACCTGTTCGCGATTGCTCGTCGTCCACACCAATGCGGCGATGACGAGCGCGGTGGCGACGGCGGCTTGAGGCACGAGCACCCGCAGCCATCCGCCCACGCCGCTTCGCTCCGGCAACCGCGCGACGAGGCGCTGGACCATCGCGTCGTCGTGATCGACGCTGACAAGGCGCGCGGCGACACGATCGATCGCCTGATCCAGCGGGTCGCGCGTCGGGTCGCTCATCGCGGTGCTCCGTGCCCGAGGTGATCGAGCTTGAGACGAATCAGCCGGCGCGCTTCGGAAATTCTCCACTTCACGGTGCCGATCGGCGTCCCTAACATGGTCGCGACCTGCGAGCTTGAGGACTACTTGGCATGGCTCGGCGTCGACCTCACGTTCCAAGACGGCGATTTCTGAGGGGCAAGACCAAGTGGCCGAAAACCGAATACGGACCGAAGCTCAAGCTCTGCTTGCGAAACTCGCCGGCGCAGACGCTCAGCTGCCCACGGACCAATGGGTTGCGATCGAAGCGCTTGTTGTGAATCGGCGCCGGGTGTTATGCGTCCAGCGGACTGGCTGGGGCAAGTCTGCTGTTTACTTCTCCGAGTTTGACTACCACTTCGCTCTCCAAGTCTTCGAGGTCTAGTGTTAAGGTGCGGTCCCGTCAGGCAGTGCCATCCCGTCAAGAAGTGCGGTCCCGTCAGCTATCATGAGACAGTGACCTTGCGCCCTATTAGCGCGTCTTTGCTTGCACTCGCGGCGCTTGGTGCGACCTTGTCGCTGCTCGTGTCGGCGCAGGCACCATCGTTGACGGTACTGTCGCGTGAAGGGCGCAAGCCGCTGCCGATCACCACGATCAACAACCAGGACTACGTCGCGGTCGACGACCTCAATGCGGCGTTCGGCACCTCGTCGCGCGAGGATCGCCAGGCCGGCGGGCTGACGATCACGGCGCGGACGCGGACGGTCGTGGTGACGGCCGATCAGAACGTAGTGTCGGTGAGCGGCCGGCTCGTCTCGCTGCCGGCCCCGGCCGTGCGCCGCGACAATCGCTGGTTCGTGCCGATCGATTTCATCCCGCGCGCGCTGTCGCTCGCCCTGGAGCTGCGCCTCGATCTGCGGCGCGCTGCCCGCCTGCTGGTGGTCGGCGATCTGCGGGTGCCGCGCGTCGTGGCGCGGGTCGATGCCGGCACCACCAACGTGGCCGTGACCTTCGAAGTCACACCCAACACCGAGTCACGCGTCACCAGCCAGCCGGGCCGGGTCGTCGTGCAATTCGAAGCCGACGCGCTGGAGCTCAGCATCCCGTCGCTGCCGCCCCAAACATTCCTGACGGGCATCACGGCAGGAGACACGCCGTCGAGCGTCGTGCTGCAGCTCGGACCACGCTATGCCAGTCACCGCATCACGACGTCGCAAGCCGACGCCGGATCCGGGCGCGTCACGATCGACCTGCTCCCGGTCACCAGCGATCTCGTGGGGGCGGCGCCGCCCGCTCCGGCGCAGCCGCCGGTCGACACACGGCCATCCATTCCCGCACAGGCGCCATCGACTGGACTGCGCACGGTGGTACTCGACCCGGGCCACGGCGGCGAAGAGCTCGGCACGCAGGGCGCCAAGGGCACGCTTGAAAAAGAGATCACGCTCTCAGTCGCGCGGCGGTTGCGCACCATGATTGAAACGCGCCTGGGCTTGAAAGTGTTTCTGACCCGCGAAGACGATCGCACGATGTCGCTCGACGACCGATCCGCCTTCGCCAACAATCACCGGGCCGACGTCTTTCTCAGCATCCTCGCCAATTCGGCGGTGCGGCCCGCGCTGAAAGGCGCGGAGGTCTATTACCTCACCGTCGAACGCGCCGACGAGGAGGCCCGCAAGCGCGCGGACGACAACCAGACGACGCTGCCCGCACTCGGCGGCGGCACCCGCGCGATCGATCTGATCTTGTGGGAGACCGCACAGGCCCGCTACCTGGAACAGTCGTCGGCACTCGCCGGCTTCGTCGAACAGGCACTGCGCGGGCGCGTCGAGATGAGCCCGCGCGCCGTTCAACAGGCGCCGTTCCGCGTGCTGGTGGGCGCCAACATGCCGGCGGCGCTCGTGGAGATCGGCTACCTCTCGAATGCCGAGCAGGAAACGCAGCTCGCCTCTGGCAGCTATCAGGATCACGTGGCGCAGGCCCTGCTCGACGCCCTCATCAGGTTCCGCGAGTTCCTTGAACACTAAAGGCAAAGGCCTCCGCTCGCTCAGGCCGCGCGACGTGGCGCTCCTCGCCGGATCGGCCGTCGTCATCGTCTTCCTCGCGTGGATGCTGATGGCCGGACTCGGCCGGTTGCTGCGCAGTCCCGCACCCGACGAAACCCCGGATGCGGCCGCGCCTCCCCCGCCACCGCCTGAAACCGCTCCGGCGGTGCCGCGGATCAAGGCGACGCTGTTCTTCGCCTCCGAAGACGGTCAGCGCCTGGTGCCGACCGAGCGCGAGGTCGCGCTCGGCGAAGGCATAGTCGCGCAGGCGCGCTCGATCCTCGAAGCGCAGCTCACCGCCGAGGCACCGGCGCCGCTGGTGTCGACGATCCCGAAAGGCACGGCGCTGCGCGGCATCTTCGTGTCGCAACGCAACGAAGTGTTCGTCGACCTCGAGCCGTCGATCCGCACCGCCCATCCGGGCGGGTCGTTCCAGGAGCTCATGACCGTCTACACGATCGTCAATGCGCTGCTCACCAACCTGCCGACGCTGCAGGAGGTCCAGATCCTGATCGGCGGGCAGGAAGTCGACACGCTCGCAGGACATGTGGACTTGCGGCGGCCGCTGCGAAAGAATGAGGGGTTGATGAGCCCGCCATGACCCGCTTATACGATCGCGGCCCCGACGAGCTGCGCCCGACCACCATTACGCCGAACTTCACCGTGCACGCTGAAGGGTCGGTGCTGATCGAAGTCGGACTCACGCGCGTGATCTGCAACGCCAGCATCGAAGACAAGGTGCCGCCGTTTCTGCGCGGCTCCGGCAAGGGCTGGGTGACGGCGGAATACGGGATGCTGCCGCGCGCCACCTCGACCAGATCCAACCGGGAGGCCGCTTCCGGCAAGGTCGGGGGCCGCACGATGGAGATCCAGCGGCTCATCGGCCGCTCGATGCGATCGGTCATCCGCCTCGAGCAACTGGGCGAGCGCACGATCTGGCTGGATTGCGATGTCATCCAGGCCGACGGCGGCACGCGCTGCGCGTCGATCACCGGCGCGTTCGTCGCATTGGTCCTCGCGCTCGGCAAACTGAAACAGGCCGACCAGCTCCGCACCATTCCCGTTTCCGACTACGTCGCCGCCACCAGTGTCGGCATCGTGGCCGGCATGCCCCTGCTCGATCTCGCCTACGAAGAAGACTCGAAGGCCGATGTCGACATGAACATCGTCAAGACCAGCGACGGCCGCTTCATCGAAATCCAGGGGACGGCGGAAGCCGAGCCCTTCGGCACCGAGACGCTGATGGGTATGCTCGCGCTGGCCGACAAGGGCATCACGGATCTGATCGCAAAACAGCGCGCGCTCGTCGGTCCGATTCTCGGGCGATGAAGATCCTGTTTGCGACGACCAATCCCAATAAAGTTCGGGAAGTTCGGCATGCGTTGCGCGCGGCACCGCCCTACGAAATCGTGACCCTCGCGGATGTGGCGCCGGTGCCGGACGAGCCCGAGGAGATCGGCACGACCTACTGGGAGAATGCCCGCATCAAGGCGCTGGCGTATGCGCAGGCGACGGGGCTGACGACGATCGCGGAAGATTCCGGATTCGAAGTCGACGCGCTCGGCGGCGAACCGGGTGTTCAATCAGCTCGATTTCTGGATCCGACGACTTCGTACCCGGATCGATTCGCCGAGATCTACCGACGCCTCGCTGCGGACAAACCTAAAGGTTTGTCCCCACAGCAACCTTCAGGTGGCGACCAACCTTTAGGTTTGTCGTCGTCAGCGCGGTTCGTGACCGCACTCGCGGTCGCGCGTGGTGACGAACTGCTATTCGAAACCGAGAGCGCGATTGAAGGCATCGTGGCGCGAGCGCCGGCCGGTCAGCATGGTTTCGGTTACGACCCGATCTTTTACTACCCACCATTTGGTGGCACGGTCGCGCAATTGAGCGACGACCACAAGACCGCCGTCTCGCATCGTGCACGCGCCTTCCGCGATCTGCACCGGTGGCTTCGGACACGACGCACGGAAGCCGCGACGAACGTGGTCCGGCACAGCACCAATCTGTAATCGGCGTCCTACCGCCTTCCGAAGAAACCCCAACAATTCACGGCTCTGCCGTTGGCATTGCTTTTCCAGTGAACAGAATTGTCGGATCCCCCCGACGCTCTTGCCCGGTGATGAGGACGTCATGAGATCACGAAGCTGGTTCCTGCTGGTCGTTGCGGTGACGGCCATACTGCTCTTCTCGATGTTCGAACGGCTCGCCGCGCAGGACAGCTCCGGCATCATGATTAGCGAGTTCCGCTTTCGTGGCATCAATGGCCCCCTGAGCCCTCCTAGCACCCCCACCACCCCTGGCGCCAATGGCGCAAACGACGAGTTCATCGAGCTGTTCAACGGCGGCCCGGCGCCGGTCGCTGTCGGCGGCTGGATGATCCGGGCCTCGAACAACAACGCTATGCCGACGGTGGTGACTCGCGTCATTATTCCGGCCGGCACCGTGATCAATCGCGGTTGCTACTACCTGGTGGTCAACAACAACACCGCCGGCGGCTACAACAACACCGCGGTCGTCGGAGATCGCACTTACACGATCGGGTTCGCGGACGACGGCGGCGTCGCGGTGACGCGCGCCAACGGCAGCATCGTCGACCAGGTGGGGCATGGCGCGAACGGCGCGTTCGGCGAGCTCACGCGGCTGCCGGTGCTCCTGACCGCCGCCAATCGCGGCATTCGGCGCCACCTCAGCGCGACCGCCGGCTACGTCGATACCGACGATAACGCGGCGGACTTCGCGGAAATCCAGCCGGGCGATCCGCAGAACTCCTCCAGCACGTGTCTCGTTCCCGGCGAACTCAGCATCAGCGGATCGGCTTCGCCGACCCCAGTCGAGCAGGGTGAGACGATAACGCTGTTCGCAACGGTCACAGCCGCAACTCTGCCGCCGAGCACGAACCTTCAAGTCACGGGCAACCTCTTCGCCATCGGCGGGCCGGCAAGCGCCACGTTGGCCGACAACGGCGTGTTTCCCGACGTCACGCCGAACGACAACATCTTCACGACGGCAGTCGCAGTGCCGCCGGCTAATCCGAGCGGGTCATATTCGCTTCCACTGACGCTGACCGACGCGCAAGGCCGGACGGCGAACACCGCCCTCTCGGTCACCGTCAACGAACCGCTGCTGATCTACCTGCCTCACGACATTCAGGGGCCGGGCGCCACCTCGCCTTTCCCCACCGGCACGGCAGTGATCGTGCGCGGCGTGGTGACGGCGCGGAAATCCGACGGCTTCTTCCTGCAGACGGAAGCCGGCATGGAAGACGGCGATCCGAATACCTCCGAGGGTCATTTCGTATCAGTCGGCAGCGGCGCCCCAGACGAGGCACAACTTGGACACCTCGTGCAGGTGCGCGGATCGGTTGCTGAGTTCGTACCGCCAAACGACCCAGGGAGCGCGCCGCGCACGGAGCTCAACCTGGTGACGTCCGTCTTCGACCTTGGCGCATCGACGATGCCGGCGCCTTACAACCTGACCGACGCCGAAGTGTCCGACGCGGGTGCACTCGATCAACTCGAGCGATTTGAAGGCATGCGCGTGATGGTCACATCGCTCACCTCGATCACCGGCACCGGCGGCGACTGGAACGACGTCGACGCAACCTGGACCAGCGACGGCACGTTCTACGCCGTGATCACCGGACAGGCGCGCCCGTTCCGCGAGGCCGGCGTGGCACGCGGCTACCCCGTGCTGCCTTGCCAGATGGGCCCGTGCCACATTCCGATCTTCGACGGCAACCCGGAGCGCCTGCGCGTCGACGCGGACGCGCTCGAAGGCACGGCGGCCGTCGACCTCTCGACCTGGGCGGTCATGACCGACGTCGTCGGCCTCCTCGACTTCGGCTTCCGCACCTACACGCTGCTGCCGGAAGAGACTCTGAGCCCGGTTGGCGGATCCGTGGTGACGCCTGCGCCTGCGGCCGCGGCCGATCAATTCACGATCGCCTCGTTTCGCATGGCGCCTGCGCCCGGCGAGGATCACCTGGCGAAGGCGTCGCTGTCGATTCGGACCGTGCTCAACAACCCGGACATCCTTGGCGTGCAGGGCGTCGAGAACCTGGCTGTGCTGCAGCAGCTGGCCGGACAAATCGATACGGATGCGCTCGCCGCCGGCGATACCGCACCCGAATACGCGGCGTCGCTGTTCGAAGGATCTGATCCGGACGGCCTCGATGTCGGCTTCCTCGTCAAGACGGCCGGCGGCCGCGTCAGCGTCACGTCGGTCACACAGATCGGCGACAGTACGACGTTCGAGCGTAATCCGCTGGTGCTGCGTGCCTTGATCGAAGGGCCGGCGACGTCAATGCCGCAGCCGATCACCGTGATCGTGAACCACCTGCGGTCACTCGCCGATGTTGGCAGCGACAATGAGACCGGCTCCCTCGTGCTGACATTCGGCGCCAACGCCTTCTCGGCAACCGTTGCAGATGTGGTCTTCGCGGATGCGGACGGCTACTCAGCGGGTGGGCCGCGCCTGGTGGCCGACACCGTGACCTTCGCAGGCTCCGGCTCGTGGAACGGCCATCCTGGGTACGTCTACCTCGCGGTCGCGACCGACCGGGGTGAGCCGGGGCGGGGGCGCGACACGTTCACGGTCGTGGTGCGCGCCCCCGACGGCACCGTGGTCGCATCAAGCGCGGGAACGTTGAGCAGCGGCAACATCCAGTCGCTGCGTTAGACCCGTCCGAGCACGCGGAGCTCATGTTCGAGGGTCTGCGCCATGCCCTCTTCGAGGGGGCGAGCCGTGAAGCCCAGTTCGCGGCTCGCCTTCTCGTTCGATCCGAAGTAGGTCGTGCCCGCGACCACGCGCAAGCTCTCGGGTTGCAACGTCGCAGGCAGATTCACGACGCGGCCCACGCCCTTCATCAAGAATGCCAGTGCCCGCATCGTGTGCGGGCCAGGATGCAGCAGCGGCGGTCGCACCTTCGCCAGCCGCGCCGCCAGGTCGAACGCCTCCTCGAACGTGTGCCTGGGTCCGGTGATGAGGTAGCTTTCACCCGGCCGCCCCTTCTCCATCGCCAGGATGTGCCCGCGCGCGGTGTCTTCGACGTGCGCCCAGTTGAACGCCGTCCGCGCTGGCGTGATCGGGAAGCGGCCCCGCAACAGATCCACCAGGGCGGCGTGCATGCCGCTGGTGTCGCCCGGCCCGTAGATGAGCCCGGGCATCACGATGGTCAGCGGCAGGCCCTCATCGATCTTGGGCTGCGCGACGCGGTAGTGTGCGATCCACTTCGTGCGGTCGTAGTTGCTCAGGTGCGGGCCGTCATACCGGTAGGTTTCATCGGGCACCGCGCCGTGCGTGTCTGAAAACACCGCCACGGTGCTGGTGTAGACGCCCCTGGGAATCGCCAGCGTCCGCATCGCCTGCAGCACGTTGCGCGTGCCGTCGACATTGATCTGATCGGCGAGCGGCTCGGTGACGCCGACCTTGTACCAAGCGGCGACGTGAAAGACACCATCGACGCCGGTCATCGGCGCGCGCAGGGTCTCGCGGTCGGTGATGTCGCCGGCGTGAATCTGCACGCCGAGTGCCTTGAGCATCCCGGCCTTGTCTGGCGATCGCACCAGCGCCACGACCGTGTGCCCGCGGCCGATCAGCTGCTTGACGATTTCTCCGCCGATGAAACCGGTCGCCCCCGTGACGAAATACTTCGCCATTTCCCGGGCATCAGCTTACTACGCAGGTTTGACCGGTTCGTCAGGTTCTACTGGCTCGTCAGGTTCTACTGGCTCGACAGGTTCGACAGGTTCTACAGGTTCTACGGGTTCGAACTCGCTCAGGGCTGGCGGGCGAGGGTAAGGGTGGTGCCGGCGCGGCTGGGCGCGGTGAGCGCCTTCAGGTCCGCGGCAAAGACGACCGTATAGATATCGGAACCGCCGCCCCGATACGTGAGCGTCATTTCCATCGTTCTCGGCGCGCGAAGCTGGCTGCTGACCGTTGCGCTTCTTCCCTGGCCGTCCACATAGTCGCCCGTGACGGCGGTGCCGTTTTGCACCAGGTTGAGGCGCACGGTGAAGCCCGCGGGCGCGGCGGTGCCGATGTACAAGCCGGTCACGGTATTCGCCGTGAGCTGCTGGTAATCAGATGTCGCGTTGCCACCGCGCCCGTCGCCCACCGACACGGTGGGCCGGTGCAGCCCGCCGGATGCGTACGTTTTCTGGGTGACCGCGCGGCCGCTGGAGACCGGCGCGGTGGCGGTCGTGCCGTCGCCAAAGGTCCACAGCGCCGTCATGGCATTGCCGTCGTCATCGGTGGCGAAGACTTCAAAGGTGATGTCGGTCACGAGCACGAGGGCGACGGCTCCGGGCGCCTGGAAATCGTGGCTGCGGGCGCTAATCACCGGCGCCCGATTGGCCGCCGCCGGCGTGTTTCCCGGCGTACTCGCCGTGGGTGTCGAGCCGCCGCCGGACCCGCCACCAGACGCTGCCGCCACACCGGCAGCCGCGGCGGCGCCGCCCCCGATCAGGAGCCACTTGGCACTGCCGCCACCCTTGGGTTTCGCGGCCGCCGTTTGCGTCGTTGGCGCCGCGGCCGGGGTCGGCGCGGCCGCGACGGGCGCGACCGGCGCGGGCTGATCCGCCTTCTGCAATTTGAGCGGTCCGGCCTGCGCGGAAATGCGGAACCGGAACTGATCGATCTCGAGCCGTTCGACGTCGCGGCCCGACTCCCACACGATGCGCTTGCCGGTGCCCGGCTTGACGCCCGCTCCGACATCGCCGCTCACGCTTGACGGGCGCACGGTGAACGTCGCGCCACGATCCTGCGACGCGTCGAGCGTCACCGCGAACACGGCACGCGGGTCCGACGACACCAGGTCGTAGACGATATGAACGGTACCGCCGCCGACTTGTTCGAAGGTGACGTTCTCCGCGCCGCCCTTCGGCGTGGTGAACACTTGCGCGGTAACCTGCTGCGCAGCAGCGAACATCACCATCACGACGATCACTATGCGGTTCATCGGGCGCTCCGGAATCCTGTGAGGTCATTCGCGACCGAGGTTTGCTGCGTGCTGCGATTGGCGACGCGAAGAAATGCGGGACCGTTGTTCCAGAAGCCGCCGCGGATCACGCGCGCGCCGGCGGACCCCACGGCTTCGCGGCCGTCGTTGGCCGAGTACGGGTAGGCGCGATGAATACTCGAGGTCCATTCCCATACGCCGCCGAGAGCATCTTGAACGCCCCAGTGATTGGCGCGATTCTTATCCGCCGCGGCGCTCTTGCCATTGGGGGCCACACGCGAGGGCTCGAATATGGCACCCCACCAATAGGTGGACGTCGACCCGCCTCGAGCGGCGTACTCCCACTCCGCTTCGGTCGGCAGCCGCTTGCCCGCCCACTCGGCGTAAGCACGCGCCGCAAACCAATTCACCCACACCACCGGCGCATCGCCGGCACCGGCCGGATAATTGTTGCCGTCCCAGGTTTTCAAGTAGTTGCCGTCATGGAGCTCTGGCGCCAACTTCCCTTTCTGCCACTCCGGCCGCGCCATCACGAATGTCCTGAAGGCCTCGTTCGACACCTCGGTCGCATCGATCCAGAAGCCGCGCGCGATCTGAATATCCGATTGCGTCTCGTCGGCGTCACGACCGGCCTCAGCGGAGGGACTGCCCATCGCAAAGCGGCCGGACGGAATGAACACCATGTCGCGTTGATCGATCGGCGACCGCCACTTACCGCCGGGTGCTGATGTGGCAGGCGGGTTGAGGGCGGACAGCACGCTGGCCGGCACGCCAAGCGCGGTGAGGCGGCTTTCAACGCTCACGCCGTCGGGCAGCGAGAGCGTGACCCCGCACGACGCGATGAACTGGCGTAGGCGCGCGGCGGGAACGCCGGCCGCCACCAGCTCCTTGATATCGCTGTCGTTCAGCGGCTTGTCGCAATCAATGCCCTGGGCCGCGCCCCTCGGCGTGGCGATCCAAAGGGTGACGACGAGCACGGCGGCGGTGAACGGCGCGATCCGGGATGTCGTCAAGTCGGTCATGATGGCGGTTTTGGGCGCGTTCCCTTGAGAAACTTCTCCTCGGCAGCCTTGGCCGTCGTGGCCCTGGCAATGCCGCTGCTAGCCCGTTTATCGGACGAATCCAGCGCCAGTGCAGCTTGAAACTCCTTTATGGCGGCGTCGTATTCGCCCTCGCCATGAAGGCGCTGTCCTTCCGTAACGTGCTGCTCCAGTGCCTTTCGCGCCGCTGGTGTTAAGGCCGGAACCGCAGGCTTGGGGTTTAAGACGGTCTGTTCGGCCTTGATGGCTTTCTGGACGTCGGCTTTGCCATCGGCGGCCACCCGATTCGTGGGATCGATCTTGAGAGCCGCGTCGTATTCGGCGATGGCGAGGCGGTAGTCGGCGCGGTCGAACGCCTGGCGCGCGCGAGCGAGCTCGGCGGTCACCGACGGCGGAGCCGGGGGCGGCACGGCCGGCTTCGATCCGCCGGAATCGCCCGTGGCAGGCGCAGGCGAAGCCGCGGGGGCGCCGGCGGGCGGCGTCGACGGCGCCGGATTGGGAGGCGCAGACACGGCTGGCGGATTGCGATCGGTTGTCGACGTCAGCAACGGCAACGCGTAGCGCGTGACGACAATGCCGGCCAACACGGTCCAGGCCACCGCCGCGAGGATCACGGCCAGCGACATCCGTTTCGGGGTGGGCGCGGGCGTCGGCACAACGGGCGCAGGCGTCATTCCCCGAGACCCATGCTGCGTGGCTTCGCGCGTCGGCGTGTGATCGGGTGACAGCACGATCGGCGCGGGTGTGGCCGGCCGTTCGTCGCGTGACACGCGAGGCGGCGTGGTCTTCGTCACCGGCTCCAGCGTCACGACCGTCGCCGCCGGACCCATGTCGTTTTCGAAGCGTTGCCGCAAGCTCGCGAGGTCGAGCCTCAGGGCGGTGGCGGTTTGATAGCGATCCTCGGCCACCCGCTGCAGCGCGGTGTCGAGGATGGGACTGACGCCTTCAAAGACGCGCGTGTCCGGATGATCAAAGGGATCCGGAGAGCCATTCAGGATCCGATCGAACACCGAGTACTCGTTCTCGCCGGGGAACGCGCGGCGGCCGGAAAGAAATTCGTACAACACGAGACCAACGGCGAACACGTCGCAGCGTTGATCGACCTTGTCGCCACGGACCTGTTCGGGCGACATGTAGCCCGCGGTGCCGACCATGCGGCGCGAGCGCGTCAGGCCGCGCTCGGAATTGCGGGCGATGCCGAAGTCGAGGATCTTCATCACGCCATGTTGATCGAGCATCAGATTCGACGGCTTGATGTCGCGATGCACGATGCCGGCGGCGTGCGCGAAGGAGAGGCCGCGGCAGACCTGCTCGACGTAATCAAGCTGCTGGGCGATGGGTATGGGCTGGCCACGCTGGATCATCTCGGCCAGCGTGTGGCCTTCGACGTACTCCATCACGAGGCAGGGATTGCCGTCGTACTCTTCGTAGTCGTGGATGGTGACGATGTTGGGGTGCTTGAGACGGCCGGCGGACTGCGCTTCGAGCTCGAAACGATTGCGCATCTCCTCGTTGTCGACGCGCAGGACCTTGAGGGCGACGAGGCGGCCAATGCGCGTATCGCGCGCAAGGTAGACGGCGCCCATGCCGCCCTGGCCGAGCCTGCCTTCGATCTTGTATTTGCCGATAATCGAGGGCTCTGGCATCCGGCGTCATGATAGCAGGCGGCAAGCTACAATGGTGTCTGTTCGGGGCGTGGCTCAGCCTGGTAGAGCGTCCGCTTTGGGAGCGGAATGTCGCTGGTTCGAATCCAGTCGCCCCGACCATACTTCCTTCCATAGTGATCGCCATCCCGGCACATCAGCGCCGCCAAGCTCGAACTCGAGGCCGGCGATGAAGCGGCCGGCGTCGGCCGCGCGCCAGGCGTCCACGAGTTCGGCCGGGCCGCTCAGCACGCCGATGACGTGGTGGCGCTTCATGACAGCGAGGGTGCGGGTCATCACCTCGGGGTCGGTCATCGGTGACCAGATCGGATCGCTGCAGGGCGGCTTCTTGAGCCGGTCGAGAAAGACATCCGGGTACGGACGACTCGGGTCCCACGACAGCATCGGGTTGAGGGGCGCGCACATCGCCAGGGGCGGCGGCCCTTGCGCGTCGGCGTGTAACGCGTGCAGGTGCATGTCGATGATCGGCTCGCGCGTCTGCGACAGCGCTACCGGCGCGATCGGTATGACGAGAGCGGCGACGAGGGCGAGTCGATGCATGAGCGGTTTATACACCGTTCACGACTCCGACGCATATGCGCGACGCTCATTCATTGAATCCGTCATGCCGAGCGCATACGATGGCCCGGCATGGAAGTTTTGATGTTCGCGTCCGCATTCGACAAACCTAAAGGTTTGTCGCCACGTACAGGTTTGTCCCGCCGCATTACCGTCCCCGCCCAGCGCATCCAGCGCAGCTGTCAGATTCGACAGCAGTAGTTCTTTCTCTTTTCAACTAGTGATCCCATCGGCGCGACGCGCCGGCGGAGATATCCGTGTATCGATCCGACGCTTCCAGGTGAGCCGATGAAGTACTTGTGTATCTGTCTTGTGGTTCTTTCTCTCAGTCCAACGGTCGCGGCCGACGAACGCCGCGTGCGCCCGCTCGATCCGTGGGCGACCGAGTCCTTCGAGCGTGTCGTCGATCGATCCATGCTCGCACGGGCGCTCACGAGCCGGCTCGAATCGTCTGATCTCGTCGTCTACATCGAAACGCTCACCGTGATGCCGGCGGACCTCGGCGGCACGACACGGTTCATGACCAGCGCTGGTGGCTATCGCTACGTGCGGATCTCGCTGCGGCGCGGGCTGGAGGCAAACGAGCGCGCGGCCATTTTGGGCCACGAGCTACAGCATGCCTGCGAATTGGCGGATTCGGCGGCGAACGATCTACCGGCGGTAAGACGACTCTACGAAGGCCTCGGCCACCGCGTCGACCGCGGCGAAGAGCTGTTCGAAACGCGCGCGGCGCTGCTGGCTGGTCAACGCGTGTGGCTTGAACTTCGCTCGCGTCCCGCCTTCGCGCCGGGCGCTTCGGCGGGCAAGCAAGAAGCGCCCTCCCGCAAGGATCGTTAGAGGCCCAGCCAGTAATTGAGCTTGACCATGAACACGTGCGTGCCGTTGGCGCCAAAGCCGCTCCGGAGATCGCGGAACACCTCGAACTGGCCGGGCCGCGACGAATCGGCGTTCGCCACGTTCCACACCACATACAAAGCGCTGCCGCGCAAGTACTCCCACCGGAACACGACGTTGCTGCGGAACGACTTGCTGTTGAAGTCGGGATTCGTGTCGATCGAGGCCGGCTCGAAGTCAAACGACTTCGGCCGCGCCAGCCGCCGGATGTCCGAATAATCGCCCACCGCGACGAACGGCTGCAGGTAGACCTCGAGGGTCATGTCGCGCGTGAACGCATACGTCGTGCGGGCGGTCACGCTGACCACGTCACGCTGAAGGCGCCCGTAGATGTGATCGGCTTCGCCGTCGCCGGTGACGTCGCTGTTCTGGATCCACTGCGCCACGTCGTAGCCCCAGTTGTAGTTAGCGCTGAGCGTCGTCTGCAACTGCGGCTTCGGCTGGTAGCGCAGGAAGACATTCGCGTTCCAGCTCCACCCGCCCTCCTCGTTGCCCGACATGTTGATGTTGCCGGAGAGTTGCCATTTCTTCCGCGAGTCGCTGCCCAGAAAGCTGTTGAAGAACCAGCCGGATGGCCTGGCGATGGGCGGACCGCCACGCGTGTCGAGGTCGTCGAAGGCGTCGAGAAACACGCCGCCGCCAATGAACACGTTCCAGAAGTTCAGGAACTCGATGTTGCCGCCGGCGTTCCAGCTGTTGTCCAGAATCAGCCCGTCGCCGTTCCACGCACCGGAGCCGCCGAAGAACAGGTTGAGGCTGCGATACGTCTTACGCGGATCCGGCTGGAAGTAATTGATGCCGAAATAGGATGACGTCTTGTTGTTACGGTTCTGGAAGAACCCGATGTCCGAGTTCTTGAAGTTGCGATCGAAGTAGTCGTAGTGCCCGAAGATACCGAGATGCTTGCTGTTGTAATTGAGGTTGGTGACGCCGCCGACACCAGTCTTCACGACATTGCTGATCGGGGCGCGCGTGCCGACCCAGTGGCCGTTCCAGTTGTACTTGTTCTTGTTCCAGCGCAGCGTGTAGTCGACACCTCCCGTATAGGCATCGAGATCCTTCTCTCGAACGACGGCCGTCGCGATCGCGCCGACGTTGGACGACCCGCCGAAGATATCGCGCTGCACGCGACCGACGTTGAACGAGGTGTACGGCTCGATCAGCCGCTCGGTCCGCACCACCTGCTCGCGGCCTGAGCCGTCGATCGTCGTCGCATCCACTGTCGCGTATTCACGATCGGTCAGCGCCGTGAGGCCGCCGTAGGTCCAGCCCGATGCCTTACCGGTGACCTTGGTCGCGCCGAGAATCGTCGTCTGGTCCGGGCGCTCGATCAGTTTGTCGCCGGCCTGCAGCGCAAACCGGCCAGGCCGCTGCCCAATCCGGCGGGAGTGGAACGTCGTCACGATCGGATACGGCGGCACGAGCGTCCGGCTGTCTTCGATGAAGAACGGCCGCTTCTCGGGAAAGAACGTCTCGAAGACCGAGAGATTCAGCACGGCCGGGTCCTGCTCCACCTGGCCGAAATCCGGATTAACCGTCGCGGAGAGCGTTGCGGATGTGCCCAAGCCGACGCGCATGTCGATGCCGCCCGACAAACCCTGGTCGAAGCCGACACCAGTCGTATGTTCTTCTCGGGCCAGCATGAACGGCTGCACCTCCAGTTTGCGGGGCGGAGCCGGTGGGGTCGGGAACCTCAGGTGCCCGAAGCGCGAGACAAAACCATTCGCTCCCCGGGGCGTGGCCACCCAGCGGTCGACCTCCGCGGTGCCGACGATGTCGCGGCGGACGTTGAAGCCCCAGACGGCCTCCTTGCCGGGCTCGAGACTGAAGCGCATCTGCGAGAACGGAATGCGGTACTCGGCCGTCCAGCCTTCGCTCGTGATCTGCGTTTGCACCTCCCACACCGCGTCGTAGTCGGAGCTGGACCTGGTGTCGTCGAACCACGTCATGTCGCCCTGCACGCCGGAGGGGTTCACGTCGAAGGTGTACGCCGTGAGGTGATCGTGCCGGGGGTCGAAGGTGATGCGGATCATGTCGCTGCGGGGATTGGTGTCGCGCCGGCCCAATGCGGTCGTGATCTTCGACGGGTCGGTCATGTCGCACCGCACCGCCACGTAGATGGAGCGATCGTCGTAGGCCACCTGGATGACGGTGCGCTCCTTCGGAGCGGCCATGTTGTCGGGGTCGTTCTGCACCATGTCTTCGATGCGATCCGCCGCCGTCCAGATCTCGTCGTCTAACTTGCCGTCGATGCGCGGGGCCTTGTCGCCGATGGCGAACGCGCGCAGCTCCTTGCCTTTTTTCTCGGGAACGTCTGGCTCGGCTCGCGAGGCGGACGTCTGGGAATAGGCTGGGACGGCCGAAGAGAAAACCGCCAGCACCAGAACAATCGAGAGGCCGTGCAGCCACGAACGTCGCGCCATGTGCGAATTCCTCGCGCCTTTAGACACTGAAAGCGCGTTCTCGGCCGTGCCGTTCGTCCCTAGGGTTTTTTCCTGGCCGCTGCGGCGGCATCGGCGGCGCGGGCGCCACGCAGGATGTTCTCGAGGGCGTAGTTCCCTTCGTGACAGGCGTACTCGTAAATGCGGTACTCCGGATCCTCGCTCAGCGGAAACGAGACTGTCCAGGGCCGGGTGTAGATCTCTGGATCTTCGATCGTCACCGAGTACTGAATCGTGTCTTTGGCCACGCGCGTCAGCCGTTCCACGACCTTCAACTGATCGGTGTGCGGAATGCCCTTGATGCGCCCGCTCGCGGCGCTGGTGGATATCCATCCCTTGTTGTTGAAGTTGGTCGTCTCGACGACGAGGGTATCGCCTTCCCAACGCCCGCGAGAGTCGCCCATCCAGAACCCGCCTTCGCCAAGGCTTCCACCTCCGCCAAGGCTACGGCGGACAGGTCGGCGGGGCAGGCTGGCATCCAAGCCAATGGGGATGATGCGCGCGTCGTGAATCATCTCGTGCGCGATCACGACGTACCCGGGAACCTGCACGATCTGGTAGGCGTTGTTGTAGCCGGCCGGAAACATCGAGCCGGGCACGCCGCGTGTGATGCACCGATCCCACCGGCTCATGAACTCGTAGCTATCGTCGTTGTGCGCGGCGTTGTCGTCGCGCCTGGCTTCGGCTGAGGGCCGCACGGGGACGCGCCCATCCGGCGGGTCGACCACGAGCGAGGTCTGGCGGGTTGACAGCACTTTCGTGCCCGAGTCGTACCAGAACTGGTTGTAGCTGCCCGACTCGAGCGGTCCAAACTTGTCTGACGCGACACGCTGTTGCGCGATCTGCTTTTCGAGCGCAGCGGCTTCCGCGTCGGTCAGAAACGCTTTCCCGGCCAACGCCCGCGGGCGCTCGAGTGGCGTGACCGTTGCGTTGGTCCAGATGCCCTGCAGGTCCGGCTGGCCATCGGGCGTGCGTGCGAGCGTCCACCGCGCGCCGGCGGCCGGCGCCTGGGCGTTCGCGAGGTTTGGCCACTGCAGCGCGAACATCACGACCGCCACCGAGACAATCAAAGCAGGGCGCAACATCGAGGACTCCTTTTGCTGTAGCATCCCGCCCATGCGACGCGGGCTAATACCGGTGGCGGCCGTCATCGTCTTCTGGCTCGCGGCGCCGCCGATTGCGGGCCAGACACCTGCCTATATACCGCCGCGTACCCCTGATGGCAAGGCCGATCTGAACGGCATCTGGCAGGCCCTCAACACCGCCAACTACGATCTGCAGGCACATGCCGCGCGGGCGGCAATGGCGATGCGCGCAGGCCCCGCGGGGCCCATCCCCGCCGCGGGCGTGTTGCCGTTGGGCGCGGTCGGCGCCGTGCCCGCGGGGCTGTCCGTTGTCGACGGCGATGAGATTCCCTATCAGCCGTGGGCGCTTGCCAAGAAGAAACAGAACGCCGACAACTGGCTCACGTCCGATCCCGAGATCAAGTGCTACCTGCCCGGCGTGCCGCGCGCGACCTACCTGCCGTTTCCGTTCCAGATCTTTCAGAACGACCGGTTCATCCTGATCGCGTACGAGTATGCCAGCGCGTTACGCACCATCAACCTGACCGATCCGGGACCCCCGCCGATCGACGCGTGGATGGGCCAATCGGTGGGCCGCTGGGAAGGTGACACGCTGGTCGTCACCGTCACCGGCTTGAACGGCCAGGCGTGGTTCGATCGCGCCGGGAACTTCGCCAGCGAGTCGCTGCGGGTGGTCGAGCGATACACGCGGACGGGCCCCGATCACCTGTCGTACGAGGCAACGATCGAAGACCCGAAGGTGTTCACGCGCCCGTGGAAGATCAGCATGCCCCTGTACCGGCGCGTTGAACGCGGCGCGCGGCTCCACGAGTTCAAGTGCGTCGAGTTCGTCGAGGAGCTGTTGTACGGCCACCTGCGCAAGCCACCGATCAACTGACTTAACCCTAGGCAGCGGCCGAACGCGGAGAGGTATCTCCCGGCGTTCGCTCTCGCTCGGCGGTCAAATCTTCCTCGCCGCATTAATCGCCCCAGCGATGGACGCGCCAAATGGGCCCAACGCTTTTTGCTCAAAGCAACCTCTCGTCGCGTAGCGGGGCCGACTGCCGTCTGCTGATTAACCATTAGTGCGCGGTTTCTTCGATCGAGACCGCCCACGCCCCCGCGCCCGGCAGCGGACCTGACAGTGAGGGCAAGTGGGCGCGCCACCACGCCTGCGCGTGGAGCGTCATCGCGACTGAAGGCGTGCCAATCCGGGCAGGTGACGCATGGCGGTCATGGTAGTCTAGCGCCAGCTCATGTTCACGACCCTGCGGGCCGCCTTCGTCATCATTATTTGCACTGCCATTACTACGACTTGTGGGGGCCACAAGCGGATGAGGTGAGTTGCAAGACTCCGGGCTTACAAAAGGCCGCATCCGCGAAGGGATGGCGGCCTTTTTCATTTTCGAGAACACGGAGAACCTTTGGAGAACACGGAGAAAACGTCGTGAAGCAGGCGGGACTTGAAGTCTGGAAATTCGGCGGCGCCTCGGTGGCCGATGGCCGCGCCATTCAGCGGGCGGCGGAACAGATCGCCGCACATCGCGGGCCGCTGGTGGTGGTGGTGTCGGCGCTCGCGGGCGTCACCGACCTTTTGCTCGAGGCCACACCGCAGGCCGCCGATACATTCCGGCGAAAGCATCGCCAGGCCGCGAGAGCGGTGCTCGGATCAGGAGCAGTGCTGCGGCGAATGCTGGCGCAGATCGACGCCTCGGCGGGTGAGTACCGGGACGTCTGCGCCGCGATCGAGATTCTTGGCCACCTCTCGCCTCGTGTGCAAGACACGCTCGTGGCGCGTGGCGAACAACTGTCGGCAACACTGCTCGCGGCGGCCGTCACCCGGGCGCGGCGGCGGGCGACGTATGTGAATGCGCTCGACGTGGTCCGCACGGACGATGCCCATGGCGGCGCGGCGCCGCTGCTCGACGACACGGCGGCGCAGGCGCGCAAGATTCTTCGGCCGATCATCGCCGGCGGCGCGGTGGCGGTCGTGCCCGGCTTCATCGGGCGCGCGCCCGACGGCAGCCTCACGACGCTGGGCCGCGGCGGCACGGACCTGACCGCCACCCTGCTCGCGCGATCGCTTCGCGCCCGTCATGTCGTGCTGTGGAAGGACGTGCCGGGCATTCTCACCGCGGATCCGCGGCTCGTTCCAGATGCGCGCGTGATCCCGCAGCTGCATCATCGCGAAGCCGCCGAAGTCGCGCACTACGGCGCGAAGGTCTTGCACCCGCGCGCCCTCATCCCGATCGCCGGCACGCGCATCACGCTGCGGGTGCGGTCGTTCATCGATCCATCGTTACCGGGCACTGAAGTCTCGGCGCGACAGTCGCTGAAAGCCTATCCAGTGAAGGCGCTGGCGATCCTACCGGCGCAGGCCGTGATCACCGTGGCCGGCAAGGGCATGGTGGGTGTGCACGGCATCGCCGCGCGCACGTTTACCGCCGTCGATGCGGCAGGGTTGTCGGTCTCGACGATCTTCCAGGCCTCGTCCGAGAGCTCGATCGGTTTTACCGTTCCAGAAGATCAATCGGAGCGCGCCGTCACGAGCGTTCGACATGGCCTTCGGCACGAGCTGACGCACGGACTGATCGATGGCGTTACGGCGCGGACGCGGATGGCCGTGATCGCCGTGGTTGGCGAGGGCATGGTCGGCACGCCCGGCATTTCGGCGCGCGTCTTCACCGCCCTCGAATCCGGCGGCATCAACGTGGTGGCGATCGCGCAGGGATCGTCGGAGCGCAATATTTCGTTTGTCGTCGGCTCCGCCGACGCGGCCGAGGCCGCGCGGCGGGTCCACGCGGCATTTCAACTGTCAAAGATCGGCGGCGGGCGCCCGGTGTCGAAGCCTTACACCGACGTCGTGCTGCTCGGATTCGGCCGCGTCGGGCGCGCGCTCTCGGATCAGATTGCCGCCGCCAATGGCCCCCTTCGCCCAAGGGCTTCCACCTCCGCCAAGGCTACGGCGGACAGGTTGGCCGGCCAAGGCGAGCGCCACGTCCGCATCGTCGGGTTGCTCGATCGATCGGGCTACGTGTTCGACGCCCGCGGACTGTCGCGGTCGCGGCTGCTTCGGCTGGCTCGGGCTAAGGATGCGGGCGCGTTGCTCACGACGCTTGGCGGCCACAAGGCGACGGCGCCGGAAGCGCTCGCGCTGATGTCCGGCCATGCGGTGTCGCGCCCGGTGGTGGTGGACGTGACGAGTGATGACACCGGTCCGCTGCTGCATACCGCCGTCGGCCAGGGTTTCGACGTGGTCATGGCCAACAAGAAGCCGCTGTCCGGATCGTGGGAAAGCTATGCCCGGCTGCTCGAGTCCTCGATCACGACCGGCCGCCGGATCCGCTACGAAGCGACGGTGGGCGCCGGGCTGCCGATTATCGATACCTATCGCAAGCTCGCCGAGACAGGCGACCGCGTCCTTCGCATCGATGGCTGCGTGAGCGGCACGCTGATGTACGTGCTGTCGGAAGTGTCTGCCGGGCGCCCGTTCTCGCAGGCGGTGCGTGAAGCGGTCGAGCGCGGCTACGCCGAGCCGGATCCGCGCGACGATCTGTCGGGTCGCGATGCGGCCCGCAAGGGGCTGATCCTCGCGCGCATGATGGGCTACCGCGGCGCGGCGCCGTCCGCCGACGACCTGGTGCCACCCGCCTATCGAGGGTTGTCGCTGAAGCAATTTCTCGATCGCTTGCCTGAACTGGACGATGCGTGGCGGAAGCGCACGGCCGCCGAGACCGCGCGCGGACGAGTGTTGCGCTATGTGGTGTCGGCCACTCCGCGCAAGGTCAGCGCGGGCATGGTAGCGGTGCCATCGACAAGCCCGATGGGTGCGGCAAGCGGGACGCGGAACATCGTGACCTTCCACTCGCGGCGCTATCGCAACGAGCCGCTGGTGATCAGCGGACCCGGAGCGGGTGCGGAAGTCACAGCGGCCGGCCTGCTCAACGACATCTGTTCTCTGGGGGCATCATGACGGGTGGGGACACACCTTCAGGTTTGTCCGACACGAGTCCCGATGCGATGCTGCGCCTGATTCTGACCAGTCGCGTCTACGACGTCGCGCGCGCGACGCCCCTCGACGTGGCGCGCCGGCTCTCGCAGCGGACCGGTAACCAGGTCTTCCTGAAACGCGAGGATCTGCAGCCGATCTTCACCTTCAAGCTGCGCGGCGCGCACAACCGCATGGCGCATCTGTCAGAGGACGAGCGCCGGCGCGGCGTGATCACCGCCAGCGCCGGTAACCACGCCCAGGGCGTCGCGTTTTCGGCGCGCCATCTCGGTCTCAGCGCGCTCATCGTGATGCCGCAAACGACGCCCGAGATCAAGGTTGAGGCCGTGCGCGAACTGGGCGCTGAGGTCGAGTTGGCCGGCGACACCTTCGCCGATGCAAAGGCGCGGTGCGACGAGCTCACGATCTCGAGCGGGCGCGTGCTGATCCACCCGTTCGACGATCCGCTGGTGATCGCGGGGCAAGGAACGATCGCCATGGAGATCCTCGGCCAGGGGCGTGACGACCTCACGGCGATCTTCGTGCCGGTCGGCGGCGGCGGCCTGATCGCGGGCATCGCCAGCTACGTGAAGGCGATCAGGCCGGAGGTCAAGGTCATCGGCGTCGAGCCGTTCGAAGCCGACGCGATGTACCGGTCGCTCGAAGCCGGCCGCCGCATCCTCCTCGATCGCGTGGGCATCTTCGCCGACGGCGTCGCGGTGCGGGAAGTCGGCGCCCTGACCTTTCCGATCGTCCAGGCGAACGTCGACGAGGTGATCCGCGTGTCGAACGATGAGATCTGCGCGGCGATCAAGGACGTCTTCGACGATACGCGCTCGCTGATGGAGCCGGCGGGCGCACTGGCCGTAGCGGGCCTGCGCGCGTGGGCGGCGCGCACCGGCGCCACCGGCCTGAACCTGGTGGCGGTGTTGAGCGGCGCCAACATGAACTTCGATCGCCTGCGCTTCGTCGCCGAACGGGCCGAGGTCGGCGAGGCGCGCGAGGCGCTGTTCGGCGTCACGATTCCCGAGCGGCCGGGCGCCTTTCGTGACTTCTGCGCCACCATCGGCCGGCGCGTCGTCACCGAGTTCAACTACCGCCTGAGCAGCCGCCACGAGGCGCACATCTTCGTCGGCATCGCGACGCAATCGAAGCAGAACGCCGTCGACCTCACCGCGTTGCTGCAGCACAAGGGTTATCAGACGATCGACCTGACCGGCGACGAAGTGGCGAAGCTTCACATTCGCTACATGGTCGGCGGGCACGCACCTGACGTGTCGAACGAACAGCTCTACCGCTTCGAGTTTCCCGAGCGGCCCGGCGCGCTGATGGAGTTCCTGGATCGGCTAGGCGGGCGCTGGAACATCAGCCTGTTTCACTATCGCAACCACGGATCGGATTTCGGCCGCGTCCTCGCCGGATTCGAAGTGCCGAGCAGCGATGCGACTGACTTCGCGCAGTTTCTCGAAGGGCTCGGCTATCACCACCAACGCGAGCAGGACAACGACGCCTATCAGCTGTTCCTGGGCGGACGCGCGCAGCGAGGCTGACTGCTCGCGGTTCCCATTACGGCCGATGCTGGGCACGGAGTACGGTCTTCAGCACTTTACCCGCGCCGCTGATGGGCATCGGCTCGGTGCGAATTTCGACGCTGCGCGGCACTTTGTAGCCGCCAACCAGCGAGCGGCAGTGCCCGATGATCTCGTCCGCCGTCACGGTCTGACCTGGCTTCGGCAGCACGACCGCGTGCACGCGCTCGCCCCAGTTCGGGTCGGCGATCCCGATCACCGCGCACATCGCCACCGCGGGATGCTGGCACACGGCATTCTCGACCTCGGCCGAATACACGTTCTCGCCGCCGGTGATGATGATGTCTTTCGCGCGATCGACGATGAAGATGAAGCCCTCGTCGTCCATCGAGGCCAGGTCGCCGGTGTGCATCCAGCCGCCACGCAGCGCCTGCGCCGTCAGCTCCGGCTGTTTCCAATACCCGTTCATCACCATCGGACCGCGGACCGCAATCTCGCCCACCGTGCCGCGCGGCACTTCGTGATCCTGCTCGTCGACGATGCGGACTTCGGCGGAATGCGCGGCACGCCCGGCCGATCGCAGCCGCCCGGCGGACGGACCATCGAGGGCATGGTATTTCGGCGATAGAAACGTCGCCACCGGCGACAGCTCGGTCATGCCGTAGGCCTGGAGAAATCCGCAGCCTGGCAGCGTCGCCATCGCCTACCGCAGCAGCGCCTCGGGCATCGGCGCGCCGCCGTACATGAGACACCGCAGCGACGACACGTCCGTCGCGGCAATCGCCGGCGAGTTCACGATCATGTTGATCATCGTCGGCACCAGTACGGAGTGCGTGACGCGCGAGTGCTGGATGGTCTCGAGCGCGGCGATCGGATCGAAGCGCCCGACGAAGACATGCGTGCCGCCGCACAGCGTGACGCCGAACGTCGCGGCGGAGTCGGCGAGGTGAAACATCGGGCCGCCGTGCATGTAGACGGTGGAGTCGTCGAAGCCGATTTCCGCGATCATGTTCATCGCGTTGGCGGTGATCCCCGCGTGCGTCAGGACCACACCTTTGCCGCGGCCGGTCGTGCCACCCGTGTAAAACAGACCGTACGGTGCATTGTGCGGGATGGTCGCCGGTTCGACCGGCTGGGCGGCGTCAACGATCGATTCGAGCGCGACCGCGTCTTCCCCCGCGTGCTCGCAGTCGATCAGCACGATGCGGCGCACACTCGTGAGTCCGGGTCGAAGCGCCGGCAGCAACGCCGACATAGCCTCGTCCACGATCAGGACTTCCGCGCCCGAGTCGTTCAGAATTTCGGTCAGTTCCGGCGCTGCCAGCCGGACGTTCAGCGGGACGACGAGGCCGCCCGCCCACGGCACCGCGTAGTAGTAATCCAGGTAGCGGTCCGAATTGAGGGCGAGGATGGCGACGCGGGTCTCGTGCTGGACGCCGAGTGCGCGCAGGGCGCCGGCAAATTGTGCCACCCGATCGACGAACTCCGCCCAGGTGCGGCGCCGGCCCTGGTGGATGGTGGCGACGCCGTGACGGTTGGTCTGCCGAGCGCGGCGCAAGCCGGCGAGGATGGACATGATGGCTGCCGATTCTAACGGATTGCCAATGAAGCGCCTCGCATTACACTGGCCGGCATGACTTTGGGTACCACGTTCCCTCGGCGCCGGTTTCTGCAGGGTGTGGCGGCATCTGCGGCGTCAGTTGCGGCGACCGGCAGGGTCCGCGCGCAGTCGCCTGCCGCGAGCCAGCCCGCGATTGGGCCCTACGGTGCCGACATTCTTCCGGCTGGCATCCGCTCACGCGTGCTCGACAACATCAACGGCATCCGCGTGCACGTGCTCGAAGCGGGCTTCGAAACGCGAACCCGCCCGGCGGTGCTGCTGGTGCACGGCTTCCCCGAGCTCGCCTACAGCTGGCGCAAGGTCATGCCGCTGCTGGCGGCGGCCGGTTATCACGTGATCGCACCCGACCTGCGCGGCTACGGACGCACGGGAGGAACCGAAGTCGCCTTCGACGACGACCTGTCGCCGTTCCGGACCTTCAACCGAGTCACCGACATGGTGGCGTTGGTGTCGGTGCTCGGCTACCGGTCGCTGGCGGCCGTGGTCGGCCACGATGTCGGATCCGGCATTGCCGGTTGGTGCGGCGTCGTCCGGCCCGACATCTTCCGATCGGTGGTGATGATGAGCGCGCCGTTTGGCGGTCCACCCGCGTTGCCCTTTGGCACCGCGGACGCGACGGCACTGAGACCCGCGGCGGCGGCCGACACGATCTACGACGATCTGGCCCGACTCACCCCGCCGCGAAAGCACTACCAGCGCTATTACTCGACGCGCGAGGCGAACGACAACATGTGGCGGGCACCGCAAGGCGTGCACGCGTTCCTGCGCGCCTACTACCACATGAAGAGCGCGGACTGGAAAGCGAACGCCCCCGCTCCACTCAAAGCGCGAACGGCGGACGAATGGGCGAAGCTGCCCCGCTATTACGTCATGGATCTGAATAAGGGCATGGCCGAGAGTGTCGCGTCGGAGATGCCGTCGGCCGCGGAGATCCAGGCGAACGGCTGGCTTCCCGATGACGCTTTGCGTGTCTACGCCGCTGAGTATGGCCGCACGGGCTTCCAGGGCGGCTTGCAGTCGTACCGTGTCGGCCAGGCCGGCCGCTTGAACTCGGATCTCGCGACGTTCTCAGGCCGCACGATCGATCAGCCGTCGATGTTCATCGGCGGAAAGAGCGACTGGGGTGTCTATCAGACTCCGGGCGCGCTCGAGCGGATGCAGAAGGTCGCCTGCACGCGAATGACAGGCGTGCACCTCGTGGACGGAGCCGGACATTGGGTGCAGCAGGAACAGCCGGCCACGACCGGACGCCTGCTCCTGGAGTTTTTCGAGAGACACGCGCCGCCTCGCTGAGAACGAAATGTGGCTGCCAGGAGCTTCGTCAGTGATCGAAGAGAGGATTCATCTTGAGCCACATCATGATCGCCATGTCCCAGAGCACGCGCTTGACCGACCGGGGCGATGCATTGCGGAAGTGCGCCGTTCGATGTATGGTGAGTGTATGGCACGACTGATTTCGACAACGATTCGTCTGGACGCAGAGGATGTCCGCGCGCTGAAGCGGGCGCGCGCGGCGGGGCATTCAGCCTCGGACCTCGTTCGCAAGGGCCTGCGCGTCGTCGCGTCGCGCTACTACACGGGCCGGCGTCCACCCTCGACCGGGCTGTTTGAATCCACGGACACGAAGCTGGGAGACGAGTCCGAGCTGTTCCGGGATCTCGACGATTGAGTCAGCCCATCATCGTTGACACGGGCGGACTTCTCCGAGCGCTCGCCCGCACACCTGATCGACAACCCAGCTTTCCCGAATACCAGACGGCTCTCACCGGGGCGAGCCTCGTCATCGTGCCGGCGCTGGTGCTCGCCGAAGTGGACTACTTCCTCCGAGAGCAGCGGGCCGCGATGCGCAAGCTGATCGCCGAGATCTTCGATCCAGGGACCCGCTACGAGTACGAGTTGCCTCTCCCTTCAGATCTGGTTCGGGCGCTCGAACTCGACGCCAAGTTCAAAGACCTCAATCTCGGGTTGGTCGACGGCACGGTCGCCGCCTTGGCCGAGCGGCGCCAGGTTTACCGGGTGCTGACCACCGATCGACGCGACTTCAGCGCGATCCGCATCGGCCCTCGCCTTTCACGGGCGCTCGAACTTCTGCCGTAGTCGGTCGCCGACTGCCTCAGCAAAGGAGGCGTTGCGGCCCTTCATCTTCACGCCCGGCTTAGGACGCATGCTACGATCCAGTCGTGACGCGGGACGACATCAGGCAGTTCATGGAGCGTAATTGGGCACGCATTGCTGCCGCCAAAGATCGCACCTGGGCTACCGCTAAGCAGACACCCGCGGAAGACCTGCGCGCCGCGGACCAGCTGAGACGCTACACCCTCAGCGTCCGTCCCGATTGGCCAAGCGCGGACGACCGCGCCGCGGACCTTCAGGCCCACATCCGTGTCAGTGAGGCACTTGGTGCCGCCGGCGTCCGATCCCGCTAGCCTGTTACGCGACCTCTCGGCAGCCCTCCGTCATCATGGCTGCCGCTGGTACCTGTTCGGCGCGCAAGCCGTGACCATCTGGGGGCGGCCGCGCCTCACCACGGATGTTGACGTGACCGTCCGCCTCGAGTCGGGCACGACCGAGGACCTCGTCGCCACGCTGATTGCCGCGGGTTTTCGGTTGCCGGATGGGTTCACCGACGAATTCGTCCGGGCGACGCGAGTACTGCCGCTGCTGCACATCTCTTCTGGCATGCCACTCGACATTGTCCTCGCCGGCCCCGGCCTCGAGGATGAATTCCTCGCCAGGGCGATCGTCATCGCGATTGATGACTTCGCTGTTCCGGTGATCTCTCCGGAAGACTTGCTGATCACCAAAGTGCTGGCTGGTCGATCGAAAGACGTCGAGGATATCCGTGGTGTTCTTCGCCTGCGTGCGGCCTCGCTCGACCTTGCCTATATTCGTCGCACGTTGACGGCAATCGAGGCGGCCCTGGGTCAGAGCGATCTCCAGCCGTTATTCGAGACCGAACTAGCACGGACTAGCGCGTCACGGTGACGGTGCCGTCGGTGAACACCCAGCCGTGGCGGGCGGGTTGATCGTCACGATCGGCAGGCTTGCACTTGGCGGCCATTCGTTTAGACTCCGTCCATGACGCCCCATCCAGACACGCGAACAAGTCGCCGACGCTTCTTCAAGCTGCTTGCGGGCAGTCCGTTACTCGCCCTTGCCTACCCAACGCTGCCACCCGGTTGGGAGCGGACGCTCCGCGATAGGTCGCCTCACGGCATGGTGCCTGGCCTGCAACCCGCCAGCACGCCCTGTCCGGATTGCGGTCAGGACATGGCATTGCCGGTTCCATCCCACGTTCGACGGTACGCTGAGCAAGCGGCTGGTGTCCCGTCCCAGGGCGTCAGCGCCCTTGATGCGCAATTTGAGGGCCAGCTGGTGGAATCCCCCGATCAGGCCATCAACGTCTGGGACTTCGAGCGGGTCGCTCACGCGGGTAACCTGGCCGAACATTGGGCCTACATCCACATGGGCGTGGACGACCTCGAGACGCGGATGGCAAATCGCGAGGGATTCCAGCGTCTCATGCTTCGGCCGCGGCGGCTCGGACCCGATGCCACCAAGCTGGACACGTCGGTGCAGTTGTTTGGCAAACGATGGAACACACCGCTGTTCCTTTGTCCCGTAGCGGCACTGGAGGCGTATCACACGTTGGGCGAGAGCGGAGCCGCACGGGCGGCTCGGGCCCGTGGCATTCTGCAGGTGCAATCGCACCAGAGCTCGCAGTCGTACGAGGCCATCGCCGAGGCGAGAGGCGAACCGCATTGGTTCCAGCTCTACGCCAACGGCGACTGGAACATCAACAAGCGGACCCTCGACAAGGTTGCGGCGGCAGGGTGTCCCGTGCTGGTGTGGACCATCGACCTGTTGGGCGGAAGCAATCGCGAGCTCGCGAGACGATCGCAGGGGAGCCAGGCCTACAACCGGCCCCTCTGCCAGAACTGTCACAATCACAAGCCTGGTTACCAGCGGCCGATGCACCGCGGCGTCGACGGTCCGGCCGGTCCGCGGCCGCCGTTCACGTGGGACTACGTCAAACGTCTCAAGGACGCGACCTCGATGAAGGTGGTCCTGAAGGGGATCGTCACCCGTGAAGAAGCGGAGCTCGCCGTCGAGCATGGCGCCGACGGGGTGTTCGTCTCCAACCACGGTGGCCGAGCCGAGAACAGCCTCCGTTCGACCATCGAATGCCTGCCCGAGGTCGTGGCCGGCGTGAAGGGCCGCGTGCCGGTGCTGATCGATAGTGGCGTCCGCCGGGGAACCGACGTCTTCAAGGCGCTGGCCCTCGGCGCCGACGCCGTCGGCATTGGCCGGCCCTACGTCTGGGGTCTGGGTGCGTTCGGCCAGGAGGGTGTGGACAAGGTGGTCGACATGCTCCTCGCGGAACTCCGCATCGTCATGCGGCAGACGCGAACCACGACGATCGATCAAATCGGCCCGCAGTTTGTGATGGAGGGGCGTGGCCCGATCATGACCCGCCACAATGCACTGGGCTTCGGCCTCTGACAGGGGAGAAGGAAATGAGCATGTATGGAAGGGCGATGGGTCTGTGCGCGGGACTCATGGTCCTGCAGGCGGGTTCAGCGGCCGCGCAGCAGCCGAATCTCGACTTCACCGTCTCTGGCACGTCAACCATTCGCGGCTGGGCGTGTTCAGCGAAGGGTGTCGTCGCGGTCACTCCCGGCACCGGTTCGGCCCAACCGGTGCCAGGTTTTGCCAGCGGCGTGCAGACCGCGACCGTGACCGTGCCAGTGAAGGCCTTCACCTGTCCGAACGCTGAGATGACGCAGCATCTCCTCGAAGCCCTGAAGGCGGAGAAATTCTCCGAGATTGTCTATCGCCTGGAGCGCTACGACGTGGCAGGCGGACAGGCACAGGCGACGGGCGCGATGACGATCACCGGCGTGACGCAGCCGATCGCGTTCGCGGTGGGGTTGAAGGAGTCGCCGCAGGGTCTGGTCGTCGAGGGCAGCACCCGCCTGGACATGACGAAGTTCGGCGTCACGCCGCCGGAGGTCATGCTCGGTATGTTGAAGGTGGGCCCTCAAATCAGGATCGAGTTCAAGGGCGTGATCGCTCGCTAACGCGTGACAGTGATCGTCACGTTGTCGTAGGTGAACAACGAGCCGTCGCTGGCCACCGCGCGCAGCACGTAAGTACCCGGCTCCTTGAACGTCGTCTGCACCACCCACTTGTTGTCAGGAGGCGGGATCGGGATCGTCCACGGCGGCGACCACGGCGAGTTTGCGTAGGCGCGCGTGTCGGTCCACGTCTTCATCTGATCGGGGCTGAAGGCCACCGCATCGGCCTTGCCTCGATACACAATCCACGAGAGCCGCAGGCCGGGCCCGCTTGACGCCACGATCGACGAGGGCGGCCGGTACAGTGCGGCGGCTGAGATCGTCGGCGGGCCCTCACCGGCCGGCTTGGCCGGTGCACGGCGTTTCGGGATGTTGTCGGGATCCTTCGCAACCACCGCGAGGGTGAGTGGCTCGCCCACCTTCACGCTGCGTGTGGCGCCGCCCTCGACCTTCAGCTCCGGGGCGATGTTCGTGCGCAGCTCGTCGCGGAGGCTGCCGAAATCGCCGCCGACCTCCGTGGAGATCACCTGCGGATCGATCTGGTAGTCGGTCTTGAGCGACGCATAGGCGCGTTCCGGCCTGCCATTCGTCACGAGCGTCCACATCAACTCTCGAGTGCCGAAATCCGCGGGCACGCGAACGGTGAAGAGGAACGGGTTGCGCCGCGGATAGAAGTGCGTCGGCTGGCCTTGATCGGGTCCGCCGGGCTCGATCATGTTCTGCGTTCCGAGCGGCACGTCGAACTCCTGCTGCCAGTTGGAGTTCATGTAGCCGAAGAACATCGTGAAGGAACCATCCGGGTTCGGCCACCATCCCTCATACGACGGCGATACGCTCTGGCCGCTCGAATACATGAAACGCGTCTGCGCGTCCACAACGGGCGACCCGTTAGCAAGCGGTAACGCCAGGCCAATCGTCGCGAGCGCACACAGCAATCGGCGCATCAGCGCTGGCCCGGCGCTCTCGTCGCGGCTGGCGGCACCGGTTGAACGAGCGGCGCCCAGCACAGCGGACACCCGACATCGTAGTCGTTGCGCGTCTTCATCTTGGCGCGGCGCTTCGCCATCTCGGCCTGGAACTGCTCCTCCGTCAGCGACACGGAATACCCGAGGTCGATGAACATGTTGGCGATCGATCGGCGCCCGCCGCCAGCCCAGTTGCGCGGATCGGCGGCATTCTTGTTCGCCGCGGTCGTATCGAGGAAGCCGATCAGGTGCACGATCGTGCCCTTCGGCAGCACCGGGGCGGCGTCGTCTTCATAGACGTACTGCTTGACCCAGTTGTGATCGTAGCCGACACAGTTGAGCGTGAGAATGTTATGTCCCCAGATCGCCTCGAGGCACATCCGCACGCCCGGCGCGTGCAGGTGAGGCTCGAACGCGACGATCTTGGTGTGCTCCTGCAGCGTGGCGTACGAGTGCAGCTCCTGGCTGGAGCGATCCGGCTTCACGTCGATGTCGATGCCGTTACCCAGGCGCAAGCTCGAGCGCCGGTACTGCGGCTTGTAGCCGACCGGGAAAAACTTGAACGCGAATTCGAGATGCGCCTTCGTCTCGCGGCCGTTCGAGTGCAGATGGTAGGCGGTGAGAGCCAGCGCGGAGTTCTTCTGCAGCAGCCGGCCCGCTTCGAGCGGGAAAATATCCGCGTTGCGGCCGACCTCGTGGATCGGCCAGCTGGTGCCTTCGGCCTCGGCATTCTCTGATGCGCCTTCGCCCTGCGCAAAGCTCGAATACGTCATGTGGTGAAACGCGTAGCGCCCGCCCACAGTCTTGGTTGGGCCGTCCCTCGGAATGTCGTTGACCTCTCGCACTTCGACGGCCGAGACGTAGCGGTCTTCGGTGAGCCCGGTCGGCACGAGGCCGAGCGACCCCCACTTGTCGGGACCGACGGCGGGAACGATGACGTTCGGCGATCGCAGCACGAGGTCGGGCACGCCGATCGTCCAGTTGTCGCTGTTATCGAAGTCGAGCGCGCGGGGCATATCGGCCGGGTTGCCGCGCGGCGCGCCGATATCGACCCACTTCGCGATCATCGCGATCTCTGGCTCGCTGAGCGACGGGTCCTGCTTGAAGTGCTGAATGCCGATGTTCCGCTCGACGAACCAGGGCGGCATGACGCCGGCCTTGGGACCGAGGCCGGTCCGCGTCTTGATCGACCGCGCCCAGGGCCGCACCTCTTCGTAGGTCGTCAACGCCATCGGCGCACCGCCGTTGGGGCGATGGCATTGCTGGCAACTGCGCTGCAGGACAGGCGCGATGTGCTTGGTGAACGTCACCTCCGGGGCCGGGGCGCCCGATTGCGCAGCCACATCGTAGGGCACCCCTTCCAGGGGCGCCGTCGCGAGCCCGGCAACGACCCAGACCATGGGGACGAGCGCCGCGAGCCGATAGAGATGTCGATTCATAGGAAGGAGGCTACGCCCAATCCTCCCCATCGTCAACGCTCACGTGGGCCTGGACTACGGCCGGCACTCCGCTATTGCTGGGGCTTCTTCTGTGCGGCCTCCCGCTCGCGGACCCGCTCACCGGACAGGATGTTTGTCATGGCGTGGTTGCCCTCGTGGCAGGCGTACTCGTAGACCATCTCGTTGAGGCGATCGAACGGCAGCTCTCCGGTGAAGGGCGCGGTGAAGGTCGACGGATCCTCCATCGTGAAGCGGTAGCGCAGGGTATCCGGACCCGAACGCGTGAACCGCTCGGTGACCTTCAGGTTTTCCGACGCGCCACGGTACGCCCAGAGGATGCTGGTCTGCTCCAGTTGGATCGGATGAATGTTGGTGGTCTCGACGACCAGGGTGTCGCCTTCCCAGCGGCCGATGGAATCGCCAAACCACGGACTTAGTTTCGCCGGCAGGTGGTCCTTCACGCCCAGGCGGATGATGCGCGCGTCGTGGTTCATCTCGGTCAGGATCATCACGTGATCCTTCGTCTGCACGATCGTGTAGTTGTTGTTGTAGAAGTAGTTCGGCAGCATCGGCGGCCCGGCGTTCGATCCGAACGAGATCATGCAGCGGTCCGCCAGCGGCCTCATCTCGGGGTGATCGAACTCGCCGAATCGCTTGGCCCGGGCGGCAAGCTCGGTCAGGCGCTGCTTGCCCGCGGCGGTCAGTGGCGGCAGGCGCCCGTTCGGCGGATCGATGATGATCGAGCTGCGGGCGACGCCGTCGATCCTGATGACGTTCAGGCCGGGGTCGAGCCAGAAGCCGTTGTAGCCGCCAACCGCGCCCCCCGCGGCCTCGGAGATGATCTCGATAAACGATTGCTGGCCCGGCGCGGCGAGTCTGCCGGCTTCCCCGCCCTTGGGCGGCGCCGGACGATTCGGGTCGCTGGGCTTGTCGCGGAAATCTTCCACCACTTGCGCGCGCTGCTCAATGGCGGCGGCCTGCTGCTCGGTCAGGGTCCCGCCCTGCGCACCCATACGCTCGAGCGGCGTTTGCGTCTCGTTGGTCCAGTTGCCCTGCAAATCAGGCTTGCCGTCGGGTGTGCGCGGCACGACCCAGCCCTTCGCTTTTGCCGGGGCCGCCTGTCCGCTGGCCGGCGCCACGGGCACGATGAAAGACCCGAGCACGAGCGCGATGACGGCACCGATGGACTGCTTCGAACGACCGCTCATGATCTCCTCCAGTACACGGTGAATTCTAGACCGGTTTCAATCCGTCGGGCACGGTTCTGATCTCAGCCGGAATCGAGACCGGCGCACTTCGGCTTCGCGCTGAAAGCGCGCGAGCCGATCCGCATCGCCAGCCACCGAGGCAGGCAGCACCTTGATGGCCACCGCCCGTTTCAGATGGCTGTCGGTCGCGCGATAGACCTGCCCCATTCCGCCTTCGCCGATCTGGGCGGTGACTTCATAGACGCCGAGGCGGGTGCCGGAAGCGAGAGCCACTGTGTGCGGGTGATTATAGGTGGGAGCAGTTCAAGCCGGGAACCTGGACTGGTATACTTGGCTATGCGCGACCGCTCGCACGATCCCGTTCGCAAAGGCAGGTTGCTCGACGAGCCGAAGGACGAGACCGTGGCCCGGCTGAGCCCTTCCGAACGCGTCGCGATGGTGTGGCCGATCAGCGTACAAGCGTGGCAGTTCAAGGAGCCCGCCTTCCATGAATCGCGACTTCGCCGAGATGTTGTCCGCACTCAGCGAGGCGGGCGCTGAGTTTCTGATTGTCGGGGCGCATGCGCTGGCGGCTCACGGTGTACCGCGCGCGACTGGCGACCTGGACATCTGGGTCCATCCGACCACCGAAAACGCCACACGCGTACTGACGGCGCTGAAAGCCTACGGCGCTCCCCTCGCAGATCTTTCGCTCGACGACCTCACAAAGCCGGACACGGTCTTTCAGATCGGCGTCGTCCCATGCCGGATCGACATCCTGACCGGCATTTCTGGTGTGCGATTCGCCGAGGCGTGGGATCGACGCATTGCGGTCGACGTCGAGGGGGTTCAGGTACCGGTGATCGGCCGAGACGACTTCAAGACCAACAAGCAGGCGAGCGGCCGTCCCAAAGACCTGCTCGATCTTGAGTTGCTCGGCGACTGACGACCGACCGATTGCCGATGGTTGGTCGATCCTACTCGTGGCGCAGGGCGATGTTGGGGTCCACTCTCATGGCACGGTGCGCCGGGAGATAGCACGTGACGAGCGCCGCCACCGACAACAGCAGCACCGGCCCAACCAGCGCGGCGACGTCGGTCGTGCCGACACCAATCAGGTACGGTTCGAGGAGACGCGCCACCACCAGCGCGCCGGTCAGGCCCAGGACGCCGCCAAGCCCGACCATCCAGACTCCGCCACCCATCACCAGCCGCAAGATGTGCTTCGGTTCCGCTCCAAGGGCCATTCGAATGCCCAGTTCACGCGTGCGTTGCGCCACGTTGTAGGCCACGACCCCGTAGGTGCCGACGGCCGCCAACGCCAACGCGAGCGCGCCGAACACGCTCAGCATCGACGCCGCCGCCCGCTGTGGAAACGCGGCCCCCTCGACTTGACGCTCGAGCGTTCGCACGGCGTGGAGCGGCAGTTGCGGATCGATCTCCTGGATGATCCGGCGCACGGCCGGTGCGAGATCCGTTGGGTCGTGGATGGTCCGGACCATGAGCGTCATGTAGGAGCGCGGCAGTTGCGCTACCGGGAGAAACACCAGGGGCGCCGGAGGCTCGTTGAGTCGCCGCATCATGAACCAGGGCGCCACGCCGACGATGGTCCGCCACTGCCCCAGCACCCGGACGCGCCGGCCCACCGGATCGCGCCCCGGCCAGTAGCGCTCCGCGAACGGCTCGTTGATCATCACCACCAACGGCCGCTGGTCGTCGTCTTGGATCCCAAAGTCGCGGCCGCGAGCAATCGGGATCTCGAGCGTCTGAAAGTACGCCGGCGAGATGGTCAGCAGGTACGACCACGGGCGCTCATCCGGTTCAGGCGAATATCCCTCCACGGCGACGTCGTCGGACGCAGACCCTTCCATCCGAGCGGCGCACGACGCGCGACGGTCGCGGACTGGACGTCAGGCAGCTGTGCGACCCGCTCGACGAGCTGCCGGTAGAACTGTGATGAGCGCGCACCGTCGTAACCCGGTGAGGGCAGGAAGACCGTCCCGACCAGCACCTGGCGCGGATTGAAGCCGGGCTCAACGCTCTGCGCGTTGCGCAGGCTTCGCACGAACAAGCCGGCCGCGACGAGCAGGATCAGCGACACCGCCATTTGCGCGACCACCAGCGGGCTGCGAAGCCTCGACCGGCCGGGCGCTCCGACCGCCCCCATGCCGCCGTCCTTCAGTCCCGTCACCAGATCCGCACGGGTCGCCTGCCGCGCGGGGATTAGTCCAAACAGCACCGCAGCCGCCGCCGTGATCGCCATCGCAAACAGCTGCACCGTCCGATCGATCCGGATCGAAAAATCCAGCGGGACATCAACCTCCGGCAGGAACCCCATCAACCAGTTCGCCGTCCAGTAGCCGACGCCAATGCCCGCCAGTCCGCCCAGCGCCGCCAGCAGCAGGCTCTCAAGCAGGAGCTGCCGCGCCAGACGCCACCGGCTGGCGCCAAGCGCGAGGCGAACGGCGATCTCGCGCTGCCGGGCAGACGCGCGCGCAAGCAGGAGGTTTGCGACGTTGGCGCACGTCATCAGGAGCAGCAAGCCCATGATGCCCATCAGCACGGCGATCAGCGAACCCAACAGCGCCGTCGGGCCGCGCGGGGATTGCGAGAGAGGAAAGACGGCCACCGACAGGCCGGCGTTGATCGCGGGATAGGTCCGCGCGAGGGCCTGGGCGATGACCTGCAGGCGCCCCACGGCCGCGGCGGGTGCGATGCCGTCCTTCAACCGTCCGATCATGGCGAGCGAACGCAGGCTGCGATCCTCGGCGTGGCCGATTTCGATGAGGCGATCCTCGTTCGCCAGGGGCACCCAGGCATCGAACACCAGGCCGGGAAATGTCCCCCGAAACTCTGGAGGCGCGACGCCGACAATCGTGAAGGCTTGGCCGTTGAGCGACACCGTCGCACCCACGATGTCGGGTCTCCCGGCGAAGCGTCGCTGCCACAGGCCGTGGCTGATCACCAACACCGGCTGTCCGCCGCCGTCATCGTCGGCAGGCGCCAGCGCACGACCGAGCTGTGCGCGCACGCCCAGCACGTCGAAGTAGTTGGCAGACACGAGCAGGGACCAGATGCGTTCGTGCGAGTCGCCTTCGGTGAGCACGGATGGAAAGAACTGGTAGGCCAGCAGGCCCGAGAACACGTCGTTGCGATCGCGATAGTCGCGGTATTCCGGAGAGGACGCATCCATGGCGCCGCGGGAGCGGTCGGTCACGTAAACCTCAACCAGGTCGCCGGAGCGCACGACGCCCGGAGCGGGGTTCAGGAAAAGGCCGTTCACGCCGCTGAAAATCGCGGTGTTGGCGCCGATGCCGAGCGCCAGCGTCAGCACGGCCGCTGCCGTCATGCCGGGGTTGGCGAGCAGCGAGCGCAAACTGTAGCGTAGGTCGTTCAAGGCGCTGAGCGTAGCAGGAAAGCCCGCTTACTTCGGCAACGCAAACGCCAGAAGCGTGGTCCCCGAAGCGATTACGACGTGCTGGCGGCCCTCGAGCAGGTAGGTCATCGCCGCCGCACCCCAGATCGGCGTGCCGGTCGCGTAGCGCCACAGATTGGCGCCGTTGCGCGCGTCGAAGGCCATGAAGTTGCCCTCATTGTCGCCGGCAAACACCAGGCCCGACGCGGTGGTCATGACGCCAGCCATGGTCGGCGACGGATATCGCACCTCCCACCGCCGCTCGCCGGTGGCCGCGTCGATGGCGCGCAAAGCGCCGTAGCCTTTCTCTCGATCGAGGCGAACGACGCCCCCGAACGAGGAGCGGCCGGGAACGATCTTCGGCTCCTGCGGCTCATAGGTCGCGCAAGACTCGCGCGCGGTCACGAACAACATCTTCAGCGCGGGATCGAACGACGGCGGGTTGAAGTTGGTGCCGCCCCACTGGTCCGGCAGGCAGCCTTTGTCACCCTCATTGAGAACAATCGGACGGCCATCCCGGCCGATCTCGCGCGCCCACGTCGTGTCGGTGAACGGTTTTGCGACGAGCAACGTTCCGTCGCGCCGGTCGAGCGCGTAATAGAAACCGTTGCGGTTAGCCACCATCACGACCTTCCGATCCACGCCGTTGATCTGGAAATCGGCGAGCACCGGCACGTGATTCGCATCCCAATCATGCGTGTCGTGCGGCGTGAACTGGTAGTGCCACTTGCGCGTCCCCGTGGTGGGATCGATCGCGATCAGCGAGTTGGTGTAGAGGTTGTCGCCTTTCCGCCCTGCGCCGTAGTAGTCGGGATTGGGATTGCCGGTGCCCCAGTAAAGCAGGTTGAGCTCGGGGTCGTACGTCCCCGTCATCCACGTTCCTCCGCCACCGCGCGCGAGCACCTCGGCGGAGTCAGGCCAGGTTTCGCTGCCCGGCTCGCCCGCCGCCGGGATCGTGGAGAACCGCCAGAGCCGCGCGCCGGTCTTCGGATCGTAGGCGTCGAGGAAGCCGCGCGTCGGGTACTCGCCGCCTGAGATGCCGACGATCACCTTGCCGTCGATCACGAGCGGCGCGAGCGTCGCCGAATACCCGATCTTGTAGTCAGCGAGCACGACGTCCCACAGAATGCTGCCGGTGGCGCGATCGAACGCGAGCAGGTGCGCGTCGAGGGTGACCATGAACAGGCGGTTGTCGAGCATGCCAAAACCGCGATTGACCGGCGCCTGCGCGCCGTAGGTCAAATCCGCCGGCAGCTCACGGCGATATTGCCAATAGGGCCGCCCGGTGCGCGCGTCGAGCGCCCACGCGAAATTATTCGACCCGGTCACGTAGAGCACGCCGTCCCACAGCAGCGGCGTCGCTTCGAAGCCACGCCCGCGCGTCATCGTGCCGGTCTGAAATGTCCACTGCGCGGCGAGCCGCGCCACGTTCTCGCGCGTGATCTGCGTCAACGGGCTATGGCGGCGCCCGGTGTAATCGCCCGAGTACGTCAGCCAGCGAGACGGGTCTTGAAGTCCGCCGAGCAGGTCGCGATAGGTGACGCCCCCTTCGACTCCCAAGGGTCGGCCAGTGGCCGACCCGAGCTCGCTCAGGACAGGCGGCGCCCGAAGAATGTCTCGAAGCTCGGTCTTGAGAAATCCCTGCAGCCGTCCCCGCGGATCGGCGATCTGGATCGAGAACGCGTCTTCGTTCCTGCGCTCGCCGCGGATCTGCCGGCCGTCGTGGGTGACGAGCGTAACCTGCGGCGCGCGCTCGGCCGCGGTCCGCGCGGGAGAGGCGGCGGGCGCAGCCGCAAGGCTCTTCAAATGCGAGATGATCGCCCGCAGCTCGCCATCGGACGCGGTACTGGGCGGCATGATGCTGCCCGGCACACCCTGACGGATCGTCTGCAGCACACGATCGTCGGTGGCACCCGAGGTCCACAGAGTGGTCAGGTTCGGGCCATTCAGGCCCTTGCCATCAGCGCCGTGACAGGCAGCGCATGCTTCGCCGTACAGCGCCGCGCCCGTTGTTTGCGCCGAGACCTGCCCGCCCATCACGAGCACGGTGGCCGCGAAGGCCAGCGTCACACGCACCATGCGCGGGAGTATACTGCCCCCCTTATGAGCAAACTATCGCGCTTCAGTGTTCTGACATCAGTCGTCGCGGCCGGCATCGTCATCCTGATCGCCGGCGCTGCGGCGCAACAACCGCAGAGCAACTTTGTCGGTGGCAATCCAACGCAGCTCGACGCCAAGGCGATCCGGACGCTGCGCTTGAAGTTTCCCGCCGGCAGCCGATCCAACTGGCACAGCCACTCGCATGGCCAGCTGCTGATGGTCGAAGAAGGCCGCGGACGAACACAGGAACGCAACGGGCCGCTGCTCGAGATGGGCCCGGGGCAGCCGTGGAACACCAAGGCCGGGGTCGAGCACTGGCACGGCGCCGCGCCGGACCAGGATGTGCAACAGCTGACGATCTACGAGGGCGAAGTGAAGTGGCTCGAACCGGTCACGGATGCCGTGTATAAGGCCACACCTAAGAAATAGTGCGTACGGTGCGTACGGTTCCTAGGGTGCGTACAGTGCTCTAGTGCCAAGGGTGCCAAGGGTGCCAAGGGTGCGCCAGCAGGCTGCCGGCGCGACTAGCAGTTCCTGCTATACCGCTCAACGACCGAGGATTCAACAATTGCCATACGGGCGCCCGGTTCAAGCACAAAGAGTTCGCGCAGTTCGCTCGCGTTGCGAAGGGCTCGGAAGGTGAAGTGCTCAACCACTTCATCGACGCCGTCGACAGCGGCTACCTCTCGAAAGAGGAGTTTCCCAAATTCGAGCACGCCGTTAAGAAAGCGCTGAAGGCCGTCAACGGGTTGATACGCTACCTGGAAACGACCCCGGACCCGCCCAGTAAGCCACGTAAGAAGCGCAAGCCACCCGAAGCACCCTAGGCACCTGGCACCCTAGGCACCAAAGCACCGTACGCACCCTTGGAACTGTACGCACCGTACGCACCCTTTTAAGGTGCCCTACGAAACCGCCAAGGGCTCATGTGAAGGAATGGGCCCGTGCCTTCAGCGACTTCGATGTCGATCCTGAACGTCAGCGGCGCGGCCAGATAGATAGTGTGGTTCAGCCGCACCTGCTTGCCCTTGTAGGTGAACGGCGCGCTCCGGAAGAACAGGCGGTAGTCGCCGCCGATGTTGCCTCCAACCTCCGCCATCTGCAGGTACGCGTAGCCACGGCTGTCTGTGACGGATCGGAACGCCGTCTTCTGTTCGCGGTGGTAAGCGATCACTTCGCGGATGGTGAAGGCGCCGCTCTCGCCCCTGGCCTCGGTAATCGCTTCGTAGAAGCCGTCATCGAGCTTCTTATAGGTCACCGTGCCAGTCGACACACCACCGGGCCCGAGCACGCTGTCGGGCGCATCGGCCTCGAACGTCCATCGGCCGATGAAGTACTTGTCGAAGTCGAGCAGGGGTACCGCATCGTCAGGCCGCGTCGGCCGCCCGAGATCGGGAGCAAGTCCCTTGGGCTTGTCCGTGGAGGGTATTTGCGCTTCTACCGCACTGAGCGCTAAAGCAAGCGCGATGAACGCACCGAGCACCCACCCTTTTGGCACCCTAGGCACCTTAGGCACTTTAGGCACGCTATCTTTTTTGCAAGCGTTGTTTATCGAGCGTGTATTCGATCCAGCCAAGACTCATTTCATCCCAGCTCTGCTCCGACCAATAGACTTCCTTGTCTGGATTCGGGTTCAATGGGTTGTTCGCTGAATTGTCGAACACCGCCCGATACTTCAACGTGCTCCCCTTCGGAATCTTCAGCGGCTCCGACAGCACATAACGTTCCTGCCAGTCGAATCGATAGCGCGGCACTTCGAACAACAACTGCTCGCGCCCATCCGGATACGCCACCCTATACTCGGCCACCTTGCCGCGCACGTGCATGTGCGGATAGAAGCCGTTGATGGTGATGTCCTGCGTAATCGCGAGCTCCGACGTGACCGTGTAGTCGGCCATGTACGGCGGAATCGGCGGCAGTCCACTGAACGAGGAGATGGTGGTCGGCGTCGCGCCCTGCGACACGCGCCCGGCCTCGACATCCGCGGCATCCGGGATCGAACCGCGCACCAGCTTCCCATTGACGTGCTGCCGCTCATTGATCGGCGTGCGGAAGTGAAACTTCCTGAGCGGCTCCTTTGCGAACCACAGCCCGAGTTCCGAGCGATCCACCTCGGGACGCCCGGTCGGCGTGTAGTGCATGTTGAAGTTGATGTACTGGCCCGGGAGCGCGGGCGTGCCGACGCCGTCGGGATGACCGTCGAAGCCGCGTCCGGCGACATACGCCAGCAGCGTGGTGAAGCCGCCGACCGAGCTCAAGCGGTCCGGCTTCTCGCCCGGCTCGCGCGGGATCTGCATGTCGCTCGGCAGCTTCTGTTCGGTGATGCGCGCCGTGCGCCGATCGAGCGGCACCTTCTTGCCCGACGCGTCGGTGGTGAATGGCTGGCCGTCAATCACCTCCGTGCCGGGCGGGAACGTCACCAGGCTGACCGTGATGTGATGGACGACGGCCTTGTTCGAGGGCCTGGCCTCGGACATCTGGATCAGCTTCATGCCGTCGGTCCACGGAATGGGCACGTAGAAATCCAGCATCGGATACTCCGACCTGGGTTCGATCTGGAATTCGACCGGCATCCTCAGCACGACGTCGGGCGCGCGATTGAACTTCCATCCGCCCGGATATTCGGGCGCGGGCGGCATGTCTGCCAGCTTGCCCATGGGCGCGCCGCCATCCACCCACGCCACGATGGTCGCGACCTCCTGATCGCTCATCCGCCGATCGTTACTGAAATGCAGCGACGACTGGCCGACGCCCCACGGCGGCATCTCGCGCTTGAGGACTTTCGACTTGATCGATCGAGCCCACGGCCGCACCTGCTCGTAGGTCATCAGCGGCATCGGCGCCACTTCATTCGGCCGGTGGCACTGCGAGCAGTTCTTGTAGAGGATTGGGGCGACGTCCCGGGTGAAGGTGGGGGTCTGCCCCGCGGCGTCAGACGGTACCGTCACCCCGACGACGAAGCTGCTGACGAGTATGGCCGTGGCCGAGCCGAGTCTCATGCCGACTCCCTCCGATGGCCATACTCTACACCCGGGCCCGTCCGGGGCGCACTCCTCTATTGTCCGCCCGTGGTGCGGGGCACCTCGCCCTTCACCGACACTTTGACGATCGCGGTCGTCCAGCAGCACGCCGCACCGCCGCCGCCATTGCCCGAGTAGTCGTTCGCAGTGACGTGGAGCATGAAATCGCCCGGCTCCTCGAACGTCACCGTCGTCGCCGCGGTGCCGGAGAAGGGCTCGTCCGGCTTTCCGCCCCTGGTCGCGGTCGTCTTGGCGCGCGGATCGGCAATCGTGACCCCGCCGCCGCCCCGGTATTTCGAGATGACCAACTCAACCGGCGCGCCGGCGCCGGTGAGCGGCGTGTTGGCGCCGCTGGAGTACTGGGCATCGTCATCTGCGGAGATATGCAGCGGCATCGGGATCCCGGCCGTGGCCGTGCGCGAGATGGCACGGGCGACGCTCGCCAGCGGCCCTGTGAACGACGCGCCGCCCGGCTCAAGGCGCAGCACCGGCGGCAGGTTGTATCCGCGCGGCCCCTGCTCGGACGCCCGCATCGGCGAGATATTGTAATCCGGGCTCATGTAGAACGGCACCTTCGACGTCACGCCGTTGACCGTGAGCGACCAGGTCAGCTTCTGCGTCGCCACAAACTCCTTCGGCACGGTGTAGACGAACATGCCGTAACGGCGGCCGGTCAGGAAATGTGTAGGCTGGCCCATGTCAGGCGTCCCCGCCGTGAACTGATTATTCGGTCCCACCGGCACGTCCACCTCAGCGGCCGTGTTGCGGTTGAAATACCCGATCAGGAACGTGTGCGAGCCATCGGGATTGTCGAACCACCCCTCGAAGGCGGGCGTGACGCTGGCGCCGAACCCCTTCGGCGGAGTACTGGGCAGCAGCCCCTGCGCGGAGACGAGCGCGCCTCCCGCGACGAGGGTGAGCAAGGCACAGAGCCGTACGACAGTTGTCCGGATCATCGTCTCCCTCCTGCTACCGCTGGTTCGACGTCGACGTGACGGGTTTCTTGTGGTCCGTCAGCCACTGCTGATACTCCGCATCGGTCAGGTACACCACGTTCATCCAGGCGTGTGCCATTTCGTCGACGGTCCGATCTCCGTAGCCGACCCATTGATCCGGATCGGGGTTGCTCTTGTTGTTCTTCGTGTTGTCGTACCACGCCGTCACGTGGATGATGGTGCCCTTCGGGAACGCCGGCGCCGCCTCGTCTGCGTAGATGTAGTTGGTCATCCAGTTGAAGTTGAAGTCCGAGACGTAGCTGATGACCTGGGTCGAGCCGTTCGGCAGAATCGCTTCGACCAGCATCGCCTTGCCGCGCAGGTGGAAGTGCGGCTGGAAGTTGGTGATGATCGTGTTCTCCCGCAGCGCCGTGAAGCCTTCGGTGTGCGACACCTGGTTCGGCGGGATGTCGAGCGCGCCAGGGCCGTTCTTGAGGCCCGAGAACCCAATCAGGTAGGAGCGCTTCTTCGGCTCCTGGCCTTTCGGATAAAGCCAGATGCCGAGTTCGGCACCGGACGTGATGTCTTCGCCGGCCGCGTGAATGTGGTTGTCCCACGAGATCTTTTCGCCCGGCATGATCAACTTGCCCGTCCCGTCCATGAACCGGTCGTAGCCCTTCCCGATCGCCCATTCCATCAGCTGGGGCCGGCGGTTGACGCGGTCGTCAACCGTGGGGTTGGCCGCCGCGCCGCCGAAGCCGCGCCCGGTTCCCGTGTTGACGGCATCCACATTGTCCGGATTGAGCACCTGGTACGCGATCGAGTGGTGCAGGATCTTGCGGCCCGCCAGGTTCGATGGACGGATTTCCACCATCCGTACCCACCTGGGTTCCGTGATCGGAATATCCACCAGCGGGCGCCACCATGCGTCCTGATGCAGGGCCGGCATGGTCTGTTCGCCAGTCTTGACGACGAGGTCGGGCGGTCCGAAGCCGTCTCGCTCCGCCTGCCAGTAGAGGCCGGTCGCGACGGGCCTCGGCTTCGGCATGTCGGCGGGATTGCCCCGGGCGGCGCCCTGGTCCACCCAGTTGACGATGGTCTCGATCTCCGCGTCGCTGAGCGACATGTCGTTCTTGAATTGGCGGACCCCCACGCTCCGGTCGATGTGCCACGGCGGCATCTGGCGGGTCGAGACCCGTCCGCGGATCGACTTCGCCCAGGGACGCGCCTCTTCGAAGGTCATCAGCGACATTGGCGCGATCGAGCCGGGCTCGTGACACGACTGGCACTTCGCCTGGAAGATGTGGGCCACGTCCTTCGAGAACGTGACGGTGGCCGCCGGCTCCGCGCTGATCGCGACTCCGTGGACGCCGAGCAGGGCGCACGCGGCGAGCACGGCCAACCCAACGTGAAGCTTCGTTCCTGGCATCATGAGCTCCCTTCAGACGGCGGATCTGAATTTTCACCGTCGAACTGCAAGCCACGTGCCGAGGGGAATGCAAAGGAAAACCGGCCGATTACGGATCGGGACGCGCGTACGCTGCGGAATTTCTCGCACCAGAGGCCGAAATATTCCGCGCCCGCTTGGAAACGCCTCCTCAGATCTGCGCGGCGATCCAGCCGACGGCCAGCAGGAACACCGTCAGGATGAGGGTCCAAACGTCGTAACAGGTCAAGGCGCTGCAAGGAAGTCTGAAAACGACCGCTGGATCCGGTGCAGGAAGGCCGCCTCGAAATCAACGCCTTCGCCGAGATCGCGCAGCAGGTTTGCCACCGCCGCTCCACCCGCCTCGTCGAGCAGCCGGCGCGCGGCGAGGGCGCTGGCGGCATAGGCGACTTGCGCGTCAGCGCCGCTCAGCCGCCCGAATGGGCCGGCCAGCACCCTCAGCGATGGCACCGACGACACCTTGGCCAGTCGTCTCTCCGCCCAGCCGAGGTCTTCGCTTTCGAGGACCGAGGCCAGGCCCTCGTTCAACCAGGTCGGGATGTTGCGCGTCGCCAGCGATCGGATCAGCGCATGAGCGAACTCGTGCGCGAGTACTCGATCGAGCTCCTCGCCCTTCTCGAGCGCGCCGCGCATCGGCACGCGAATCGTGCCGTCGTACGCGGCGGCCGCCCACGACGGTGAGCGCGTGATGTCGCGAAACTGCTCGCCGCTGTACAGCACCACCGGGATCGACCGTTGCGGGAAGGCGCCAAACACATCGGTGATGCGCCAGAACGCAAGGTCGAGCGACTCGAGCGCTTTCGCCGCCATGTCGGCATCTTCGCGCCCCTCGAACGACACGGTGAAGTGATCGCCGACGGCTAACCGCATACGCTCATGCAGGTCGAGCTCGCGCTGCCATCGATCGAGCGTGTCGCGGGCGCCGGCATCACCTGGCACCTCCGTCACGACGACCTCGTACAGATTGATGGCGCCCTGGAAGTCCTGCTGGCGCCGCAGCACATGCGCGAGCTGCGCGCGCGCGTCCGTCAATTTCGGATCGAGCTGCAGCGCCTGCTCGAGCGACGCCTTCGCATCGGCGTCGCGCCGCTGCAGGTACGCGGCCACGCCGGCGCCAAAGTACAGCCGCGCATTCTTCGGATCGAGCGCGATAGCCGCCTTGAATGCGTCGGCCGCAACCTGGGCGCGGCCGGCCTTGATCGCGTTCCAGCCGTCCTGCTCTAACATCCCCGCGCGCGGGCTGTTTTGACCGAACGCCTGGGCGGCCAGACAAAAAACGAAAGCCGCCGCAAAGAGTCGGGACGACACGCGTTGATTATATCGGTGACGGGAGGGCACTTCCGGTCGGGAGGGCACCGCTTGTCGGGAGGGTGATTCTTGTCGGGATCTCAATCTAAGCGAGATCCCGTCAAGGAGTGCGATCCCGTCAGGAGGTGCCCTCCCGTCAAGGAGTGCCGTCCCGTCGCGTCACTAAACGTCCAGCCCGATCATCCGCATCAACTCGAGCGCGTTGCTATGCGTGATGATGCCGTCGCGCAGCTTGTAGTCGAAACGCATCTGGCCGTCTTCGACATGATCCTGCAGGTGCACGTTGCGGACCTGGCCGGGAAAAATAGCGGCAATTTCGGTCAGCGCCAGGTCATGGGTCGTCACCATGCCAATCGCGCGCCGGGCCAGCATCATCCGCACCAGCCCCTCGGCCGCGATGCGGCGGTCCTTCGAGTTGGTCCCGCTCAGTAGCTCGTCGAACAGGAACAGCACGGGCCGAGGCCCGTCGAGCAGGTCGCATATCAACCGGATGCGCAACACCTCGGTGTAGAAACCCGATCGTCCTTCGTGCAGCGAATCGGTGTGCCGCAGGCACGTGCCGACCGCCAGCGGCGTGAGCCGCAGGCGCGACGCCCGCACCGGCGCGCCGGCCAGCGCCAGCACCGCGTTCAGTCCTACCGTCCGCATCAGCGTGCTCTTGCCGGACATGTTCGAACCGCTCACTATGAGTATTCTTGTCGGGCGCGAGGGCTTGAGCCTGCCCTGAGCGAAGCTGACTCCGCTTGCGGAGTCGGCTGAGTCGAAGGGGGCTCGAGGGCTTGAGGGTCCCAAGCCAACGGAGTTACTGACCGCGGTCGCACGCGGCAGGAGCGGATGCGCGAGATCGGCACCGTCGAACGACGCGCCCTCGTCGCCGGGCTCCAGCAACTCGGGAAACGGATCGGCGGGATGCTCGTACGAATATCCAGACAGCGACAGCAGCGCTTCCATCTCGCCGACTGCATCCACCCAATCACGGACCGCGCGGCCGTGACGCGAACGCCACGACTGCGCCGCATACGCGACCTGCACTGTAAAGAGCGCCGGGATCTCCAGCAGCCGCGCGAACACGTTGTGCCGCGAGTCGGCCCAATCCGACACGCGCGCCAGCGTGGCGATGCCTCGGGACGCGGCCACGCCGTCGCCAGTTGCCTTCAGCCGCGCCGCAAGCGCCACCACCGCCGCATCGTCGAACGGCTCGCGCTCGATCTCGCAAATCACGCGCGACAGCAGGTCGAGGCCGGCCGATTCCGTCGCCGATGACAAGCCTTCGACGATCGCGTTGGCGCGCCTGGCCAGCCACCACAGCAACGCGAGGTCGATCGGCAGGAGAAAGGCGATCGGCCAGCCGCTGCCGCCGCGGAGCATCACGATGACGGCGCCGGCGAAGGCCAGTGCCAGCAGGACGATCACCGGCCTCAGCAGCGCCGGCATCGAGGGCGCGGCTTCCGCCCACGCAATCAACGGTGCGGGCGCGATCCGCCGCCGGGCGCCGGCATTGACCACGGCGATGCGCTCCCGCAGATCGATCCGCGTGCGCAGTCCGGCGATGCGAGATTGGCGCTCGCGGATTTCGGAAATGGCAGCGGCCGACGACAGCCATGCGGCCAGCCGTTCTTCGCCCATCGGCGTGCGCGCGCCAGAAACGAGCTGGAACAGGCTGCCGGAGCCGAAGACGTCCAGATCGTCAGCGTACGGATGGCGGCCGTCGCGAAAACGCTCACCGGTCGCGCCGGTGCCGATCCAGCGGTCTTCAATGCGCGCAGTGCCGTCCATGTAGAAACGCACCGCCGCCTGCGCGCGCGTCAGCGCCCTGATCGTGAGCTCGTGCCACACCGCCAGCGCGAGATATGCCGCGGCGGCTGCGGCAAACACCATCACGCTCGGATCACCGCCGAGCGTGACGGCCCCGTAGATCAGCGCGCCGATGAAGGTGGCGACCTTCGCGTTGCCGAGGTGAATGTGCGTGCGCTCGCGCGCGGCCGCTGCGGCTTGCCGCACCGCCAGCCGCCGCGAGTACTCGTCGACGGGCGCAATCGGCGCCACGCTACTCGAGCTCGATCGTCATTTCGATCATCGTCGGCCGAAAGCCACGGCGCTCGAACAGCCGGCGCGCCACGTCATTGGGCGCCGCGGTCCACAGCACCACCCGCGGCATGCCCTGCTCGCGCAGCCATTCGATCGCCGCTTCCAGTAACTGCTTGCCGACACCCGCTTCGCGCGCCTCGCCCGCGATCATCAGGTCGTGCACGAAGCCGGCCTCGTCGCGAAGCTCTTTCCAGGATTGCGGCTCAACACTCGCGTAGACGTAGCCCATCACCTCGCCAGGTGGCACTGCCCTGCGTTCTGCGTCTGTTGATGCGCGCTTAACGGGCTCCCTGCGTTCCGTCGGCTGCCCGCGTTCGGCGACGAGGACGAGTGACGAGGGCTTGTTGAGCTGTTGCGACAGGAAGTGCGCGTAGCCGCTCTCGGGATCATCGCCCGGAGACATGAACCGCCGCTCGTCAAAGGCGTAATGCGTGCGCATCAGCGAGGCGCCTAGGCGCCCGAGCGCAGCAAGGTCGCGCTCTTCGGCGCGGCGGATGACGACGTCAGTAACAGGCAGCGCCATACCCCATGATGCCACTTGAGAAGGCGGGCTGCGGAGGTCAATGAATGACCTCCGCGCGTTTAAGGAGGGACTATCTCGAGCGGATAATGAGCGGGTCGGTCAGAGAAACTTTGAGCTTGCGTCCGGCCGCGAGGCGAATCTCGTCGCCATCGGTGGCCAGCACCACGGCGGTGCCGCCGCCGGCGCCGACGGCGGTGCCGATCGCAGCGCCCTTCTTGCCGCCGGTGATGGCGCCGACGATTGCGCCGGCGGCCGCGCCCACGCCAATCTTCACCGCGTCATCTTTCTTGTTGCTCTCGGCGCGATAGAAAATCGGCTGGGTGGAAATGTCGTAGGTGACCGGGCCAACGGTGAGGCTGGTAAACCTGAAGCCCAGCTCCGCTCGGCCTTTCACATTGCCCGATTCCTTGGCGCTCGTCACGTAGCCGCGCAGCTGGCTGCCGGCCGGAATCACCGTGACCTCATCGATCACAACCGGTGCGTCGATCGTGCCGGTCACATCCTGCTCGACGCGGCTGGTGTCGGACGCCAGCGCCGAGCCCAGTTCGACGTTCAGCGTGGTGCCGTCAGGAATCGTCACGGTCCTGGCGCGCGCCGCGGTGGTTCGTGTCGCCGCGGCGGGTGCTTCGCTGTTTCGCGCCTCGCGGCTGGGCGTGTCAACATCGCCCGGCGCGACTCGCTTCACTTCGGTGATGCTGGTCCGCTTGATTTGTGTGTTTGCCGGTTTGGCGGCGCCGCGATCGGTCGTCAGAATCACGCGCTCGGGCTCGACCTTGGCGATCTTGCCGCGCACCAGCGTGCCGTCCTGGGTGACCACCGTCACTTCAGTGCCTTCGGGCATGTCTTCGATGGCCTCGGCGCGAGAGCAGGCGAGACCTAAAAAGGTCGAGAACACGCAACCTGTCAAAAGAGCGATTTGTCGCGTTGCAGTCATCATTGCCTCGCTCATCCTTAGAGCAAGGCCCATGCCGGGTTCTGAGCCTTCCAGCCCCCCGGCATTGCCTCCACACATCTCAACTGGGCATGACAACCACCACATCTGTGAACAACATTCCCTCTTTGATAGACTTTCGCCTGTCCGGAGGTTTCCCAATGAAGGTTCCACCCTCGCGTTTTCGGCTGATCAGGACGGCCGCGGCCGTTGCGGCCCTTGTGCTGATGGGGTCCGCTGATGCCCTGATCGAGACGGTGGCGGCCCAGGCGCCGGCGGTCGATCCCGCGCTGCTCGGCGCCTATCGGTGGCGAAGCATCGGTCCCAACCGCGGCGGCCGCTCGATCGCGGTCGCAGGGGTCAAGGGGCGTCCGCGCGAAGCGTACTTTGGCGCCGTCGGCGGCGGGTTGTGGAAGACCACCGACGCGGGCAATAACTGGGCGCCGGTCACCGACGGCCTGATCACGAGCTCGTCAGTGGGCGCGGTGGCAGTGTCGGATTCGAACCCCGACATCGTCTACATCGGCATGGGCGAATCCTGCATCCGCGGCAACATCATGCCGGGCGACGGCGTCTACAAATCGACCGACGCGGGAAAGACCTGGGTCAACGTCGGCTTCCGCAATTCCGACGCCATCTCGAAGATCCGCATTCACCCCACCAACCCCGACATCGTCTACGTCGCCAGCTTCGGCCTCTACTACGGTCCGAGCGAAGAGCGCGGCGTCTTCAAGAGCAGCGACGGCGGCAAGACCTGGAAACGCATGCTCTTCAAAGACACCAAGACAGGCGCCGTGGACATCGCCATCGACACCAAGAACCCCAACGTGCTGTTCGCGGCCATGTGGGAGGCGTATCGCATCGAATACCAGATGTCGAGCGGCGGCCCCACGAGCGGCCTTCATAAGTCCACCGATGGTGGCGAGACCTGGACCGAGGTGACGCGCAACCCCGGGATGCCGGCGGGCATGGTGGGCCGCATCGGCGTGGCGCTGACGGCGGCAGATTCCAATCGCGTCTATGCGCTCGTCGAGAACGAAAACGGCGGGCTGTTCGTGTCTGACGATGCGGGCGCGTCGTGGAAGCTGATGAACACCAACCGCAACGTGCGGCAGCGCGCCTTCTATTACACCCACGTGTTCGCGGACCCGGGCAATAAGGACGTGGTGTACATGCAGAACACGTCGCTGTTCCGATCAACGGATGCCGGCAAGACGCTGACGCAAGCCGGGCAGGGCACGCACGGCGATCATCATGACCTGTGGGTGGACCCGGACGATTCCAACCACGTCGTGGACGGCAACGACGGCGGCGGTGCGATCACCTATAACGTGGCCGAGCGCGTGCCGAACTGGAGCGACCAGGACTTCCCGACCGCGCAGTGGTACCACGTCATCACCACCGCGCATCTGCCCTTCCACGTGTGCGGATCGCAGCAGGACAACAGCACGCTGTGCGTGCCGAGCAACACCAACGCCGGTGGCGGTGGCGGGGGCGGGGGCGGCGGCAATCCTCCGGTGGCGCCGTATCAAGCCGGCGGCGGCGAGCCGGGCTACATTGCCCCGCACGCCACCGACCCCGATATCTTCTTCGCGGGATCGAACAACGGCACCTTCATGACGCGGCTGAACCGCCGCACCGGCGAGTACAAGGAGATCGGGGCATACCCGCGATTCTTCTCCGGAGAGCCGGCGAAAGACGTGAAGGAACGATGGCAGTGGACCTACCCGATCATCCTTTCGTATGCGGATCCCAACATCCTCTACACCAGCTCGCAGCGGGTGTGGAAGACGACCAACGGCGGCGACACCTGGGAGGCGATCAGCGGCGACCTGACGCGTCACGATCCGAAGACCATGCAGGATTCCGGCGGGCCGATCACCCACGACATGAACAGTCCTGAGATGTACGCCACGGTGTTCGCGCTGGCGCCCGGCAAGAAAGACGTCAACGTGATTTGGGCGGGGTCCGACGACGGCGTCGTGCACGTGACGCGCGATCACGGCAAGTCGTGGCTCAACGTCACGCCGAGCGACATGCCCGACCTCGGACGTGTCAGCCAGCTCGACGGCTCGTCGTTCGACAACGGCACGGCGTACATGGCGGCCAAGAAGATGCTGCTCGGCGACCGATCGCCGTACATCTTCCGTACGAAGGATTACGGCAAGACGTGGACGAAGATCGTCAACGGTATTCCCGCCGGCGACTACGTCCACACGGTCCGTGAGGATCCGGCGCGCCGCGGGCTGCTCTACGCCGGCACGCAGCACGGCGTCTATATCTCCTACAACGACGGCGATCAGTGGCTGAAGTTCAGCATCGGGCTGCCCGACGTACCGATCGCCGATCTCGTGGTCGAAGACAACGCCCTCGCGATCGGTACGCACGGCCGATCCTTCTACGTGATGGACGACATCGCGGCCCTGCGGCAGTTCGGCCTCGCGCCGCTCACCGACGTGGCCGTGTTCAAGCCGGCCAACGCGACGCGCGGCCTCGACCGTCCGATCGTCAGCTACTTCCTCAAGTCGCCGCCCAAGACGCTGACGATTGATTTCCTCGATGCCAAAGGCCAGGTCGTGCGATCGATCAACGGACTGCCGCCTCCAGCACCCGGTGCGGCGTCTGCGGGCGGCGGCGGTGGCGGCGGCTTCGGCGGCGGGCCGCAGGGCGCGCCGATGGCGGCCGGGCTCAATCGCTACACCTGGGATCTCAACTCCACCGGCGTGGTCACGTTCCCCGGCATGATCCTGTGGGGCGCGACGCAGAACGGGCCGACCGTGCTGCCGGGCGGCTACCAGGTGCGCCTCACCGCCGACGGCGTCACGCAGACGCAGTCGTTCCAGATCCTGAAGCACCCGCTCCGCCCGATCAGCGACGCGGACCTGCAGTTCCAGTGGAACCTGGCGGGCCGCATCCGCGACAAGGTGAACGAGGCCAACCTGGCGGTGATCAAGATCCGGCGGATCAAGACCGACATCGCCGAACGCATCAAGGACGCACCTGCGGAGGTGCGGTCCGCCGGCGAGCTGCTGACGAAAGCGCTGGTCGCGGTTGAAGAAGAGGTCTACCAGGTGAAGAACCAGAGCGGGCAGGACCCGCTCAACTTCCCCATCAAGACCAACAACCGCCTGGCTTCGCTCCTGCGCGTGGCGGTGTCGGGCGAAGGGCGGCCGACCGGCAACGTCGAACCGATCTTCAACGACCTCGTCCAGGAGCTGAAGGCGCACACCGATCAGCTCGACAAGACGCTCGCCGATCAACTGCCGTCGTTCAATCGCATGTTGGAGCGGATCAAACGGGAGCCGGTCAGCGATAAATAGGGTGGGGGATTCTCGTGATCTCGTGATCTCGTGATTTGGTGATTTGGTGATTTGGTGAGTTCGAGTAGGTGATCTCGTGGTCCAGATCACTAGATCACCAGATCACCAGATCACCAGATCCCGAATCACCCGATCACGAGGATTTGACCGAATCCAACTCGCGCCGGAACCGGTCGAACTCGTCGCTTTCCATGCGACGGGTCGACTCGGTGACGGCGGCGAGTGCCTGCCGGCAAGGCCTTCACCACGCGACTCGATCGCCCTATCGAGAGCGGCCGCGCGACCGGCCGCGGCCTTCTGTTCGGTGGCCGCGCGCTTTTCTCGGGCCGACGCTGTGTCCTCGTCGAATTGCGCGTACGCCTTCGTGGTCGACTTGAGGGCGCGCAACTGGAGGTCGCGGCTCAGTACCGCGTCGGCGGCCTGCACCGCGCGGGCCTTGTAAATGTTCGACAGCCGCCGCGAATGTGCGAGCGTCACGTCCTGCAGGGTTGGCATCGCTAGAAGCGTTTGGTATACACCGCCTTGGCCGCGCCGCGGCGGTCGAGCGTCAGAAACCGTGCAGACGGGTCGGCCGGGTCGATCCAGTTGTGCGTGTAGACGACGAAGATGTCGTTGCCGGGCGTGACAATCCAGCGAAAACGCGACTGCCAGCCGAGAATGCGGCTCACCGAGTCGAACTGCACGTTGTTCACGAGGTACATGAACGGGCTGAACTGCGTGTCGGCGACCAGCCGGTAGAGCCGCGTCGAAAAGCGGCCCTCCGCCAGGTCGACGTCGTTCCATTCATAGGTCAGGTTCAGCGTCACGCCCGGGCGAGGCCGGATGCCCATGCCCATCGCCACCTCGGTGCGCTCACCAGACAGGAAGGTGCCCCATTCCAGGCGAGGCTGGAACGAGACGATGCGCTTGTTCGCCGTGGACGCCGAGACGCCGTAACGCATGAAGGTGTAGTCCGTCCCGGCCGGCAGCGTGACGCCGGGAGAGATCTCGAAATTCTCATCCAGGTACTCGTAGCTGGGCGAGACGGTCACGGTCAGGTTGTCGCCGCTGTGCAGCTCCATCCGGAACACCTGGAGATCGGCCTCCACGGTCTCGAGGTTGTTCTTCGTGTCGGTGAAGATGCTGGGCTGACCGCCGAAGCTGAACCGCCGGATGTACTTGCTGCCCTGCGGGCGCGGGTTCCACCGGAGTTCGGGCGCATAACGCCGGAAGTCCCGCCGCGCCGTGAAGCCCACCGCGGGATCGTGGTTCTTCTGGACCTCCTGGAAGCCCGCGCTCATGTCCCAGATGTCGTTGGGATAGTCCACCCGCACACCCCATGCGCCGCTGTCGCCGACGTTGCCGGGCGTCGAGTTCCAGAGCCACGAGCCCGTGACGTCGAGGTTCTTGTTCGTGCGGAACGTCGAGGTCGACAGCCGGAAATCCACGCCCGCCGTGTGGCTCGTCGGCGCGGTCGTCTGGCCGCGAGTGGCGCGAGCCGAGTAGATGCCGCCCACGTACGACTGCCGCAGGACCCGTCGCCGAAGGCGTGTCACGAGGAAGTCCTCGCCAAGCGCGCCGTCATCCTCGCCCGTGCGGACGTACAACACGCCCACATCCTGCTGGCCCGCCTGCCCGGTCAGCTTGGCACCCCCGCTGATGCGCTGGGGCTGGCCGTTGGTGAGACCCACACGCCTCGAGAAGAACGCCGTGTTCGGAAAGTCAAAGAACGTCGCTCCGTCGAGGAAGAACCCGCGCTTCTCCGGGAAGAACAATGGAAACCGCGTGAGATTCACCCGCCGCGTGTCGACCTCAGTCTCCGCGAAGTCCGTATTGATGGTGCCGACGGCGCGCAGGCTCGGCGTGAGGTTGTAGGTGATCTCGCCGCCGATGTCCCTGGTGCCCTTGCGATCGACCTCGGGTGTGCGGCCCGGAGCGTCGGCGACGGTGCCGGCGACGTAGGGCTTGACCTCGAGGCCGCGGCCCTGCGTAACGTCGGTCAGGCCCACGAGCAGCCCCGCGTTCGACATGCGGCGCAGGCCCTGGTTGCGCTGGTGGCCGGTCCACACGGTTTCTTCGTTCTTGCGCCGGACGGTGCGCTGGAAGTTCACGCCCCACGCCGGCGCGTTGGGGTCGAAGGCCAGCGTGCGGAACGGGATGTCGATCTCTATGGTCCAGCCGATCTCACTGCGGCGCACCCGCGCATTCCAGATCCCATCCCATTCGCGGCTGTTGCCGCCGCCGGGGCCCATCAACGAGTCGGCCATCAGGCCCGACGGGTTCATTTCGAAAAAATAGCCCGTCTGCTGGTTGAGAAACGTGTCCATGGTCCACATGAACCGGTCGTCCGCGCTCAGGAACTCGTCGCGTTTTCGCGTGTTGCCCAGCAGCTTGTCGGGCTCCGAGTCGTGGCAGACGACGCCGATGTAAAGGTGGTCCTTGTTGAACACCACGCGGATGTCGGTGGATTCGGTCGGGGTCCCGCCGAGCACCGGGTCCTGCATGATGAACTCGCCCGCCGTCGTCGTCCGCTTCCACGCGGGCTCGTCGAGGATGCCGTCGAGCGTTACGTTCCTCGTCGCGAAGGCGCTCGGCCGTGAGAACCCGGCGGCCGGAGTTCATGACGTCGGCCGGTTGAGCCTGGAGGTCGGAAGCCGGCCCTGTGACGGCCATGAGGGCGAGGAGTACGACGTTACGCATGGCTCAACAGAATATGGGCAGATTCCCCGCCACGTCACGGGGTGTCTCCAGGAGCCCACCCTTGCGGCCTCTAGAGCAAGCGTACGTCGATTGGCGCGTCCCGCGCGGATCTTCGGCGGTTGGCTGCGATAGGCGCAGCCAACTGCGTACCTGCAGCCAACCACAACGACCGTCCATCGAACCGTGCGCGTGCTAAGATGCGCCGTTCCGGACACATCGGAATGAAGTCGGCCGGAGTGGCCGGTGCCGGTTGGCCGCGAGCGACACCGTGCGGTCTACTTCAATACTTGTTAGGCTGCTACGACATAGCGAGGAGGCGGGCCGTGTTCGTGACGTGCGAGAATCCGCACATCACGATTCATCGGGATGAATGCGTTTGCGAGATGTCTATGGTAGCTAGGAAAGTGAGAGCGCCGGGTGTGCTCGCGTTCGGTATTGGCCTCGCGGTGGCGTCGCCGCTCTACGCGGACGTCATTCGCATCACCATCTCCTCGCGCGCGCCCGTCTTCAACGGTCAGTCGTTCGGCGCTGTCGGGCCGTACGAAGACATCAAGGGCATAGCCTTCGGCGAGATCGACCCGCGCGATCCAAAGAACGCGGTCATCACGGACATCGAGCTGGCGCCGAGAAACGCCCGCGGCCTCGTCGAATACCGGACCACGTTCACGCTCCGCAAGCCCGTCGACATGACCAAGTCGGCCGGCGTGCTTTTCTACAACATCGTCAATCGCGGCAACCACGGCGGGCCCAACACCTGGCACGTCGGCGGCGATCCCGGCGACGGGTTTCTCTACCGGATGGGGCATGCGGTGCTGTGGAGTGGCTGGCAGGGCGACATGCCCATTGCGTCGGTCAGTGCCGCGCAGGAAGGGATCGACATGCCCGTCGCGAAGAATCCCGACGGGTCGGCGGTGACCGGTCGTGTGTGGGCGCGGTACGTCAGCGTCGCCGGCAGGGTCAACACTCAGTCGTTGCCTGGCGCTACGGGCCGGATGTCGGCCACGCTCGACACCGCAAAGGCGACGCTGATCTCCGTTGCGTCCGAGACGCCGTCGGGCGTAAAGAGCGGCGTCGTCACTATCGCCAGTTCCGACTGGGCGTTTGCTGACTGCCAGACGGTGCCGTTTCCCGGCACACCCGATCCCACCCGTATCTGTCTCAAGAACGGCTTCGATTCCGCGCTCCTTTATGAGCTCGTCTACACCGCGAAGGATCCCTACGTGCTCGGCGTCGGCATGGCGGCCATGCGCGACGTCGTCTCGTTCTTCCGCTACGCTGCGGCTGACTCGATCGGCACCCCGAATCCGATCGCCGGTGCGGTGCGGCACGTTGTTGCGATGGGGAGCTCGCAGTCCGGCCGTTTCGCGAAGGCGTTCGTCAATCTTGGCTTCAACCAGGACGAGCGCGGCCGCATCGTGTGGGATGGGCTCAACGCGCGTATCGCAGGCATGCTCGGCAGCTTCAACACGCGCTTCGCGCAGCCGGGCGACATCGCGGAGCTGTACGACCCTGGTTCCGAGGGCCCGCTCTGGTGGAGCGACTACGTCGATCGCGTGCGCGGCCGGCCCGCCTGGGGCTTGCTCCATCGGTGCACCGCGACGAAGACCTGTCCGAAGATCACTGAAACCTACGGCGGACCCGAGATCTGGTACAGCCGCGCTAGCGTCGGCATCGCCGGCACAGCCGGAACGGAGGATCTTCCGCTTCCCGACAACGTCCGCCGCTACTACCATCCCGGCACGCCGCATGGCGGCGGATCCGGTGGCTTCACTCTGGGCGCGGCGTCGACGACGGCCGGGGTGATGGCGAACAATCCGAATCCCGAGCGCGAGACGGATCGCGCACTTTACGTCGCCCTCGTCGACTGGGTCGTCAAGAGCACGTCGCCGCCACCAAGCGTGTATCCGCGCGTCGGCGATGGCTCGCTCGTGCCCAATACATCGGCCGCGATGGGATGGCCCGCCATTCCCAGCGCCCCCCGGCCCGACGGCGTCGTCAATCCGGCGCTGGACTACGACTACGGTTCAGCGTTTCGCTACAACGACAGCTCCGGCGTCATCGCCAACGTGCCGCCGCCGATCCGTCGCGTCATTCCCACGCTCGTTCCCAAGGTCGATGCCGACGGCAACGAGATCGCGGGCGTGCGGTCGCTTCTGATGCGCATGCCGCTCGGCACCTATACCGGTTGGAATCCCATACCGAGCGGTGCCTTGAAGGGCCGTGAGCGATCGCTCGCCGGCGGCTACGTGCCGTTCGCGAAGACCAGGGCCGAGCGCCTCGCCGCCGGCGACCCGCGTCCCTCCATCGAGGAGCGGTATCCAGGCCTGTGGTCGTACTATTCATCCGCGTCGGCTCAGGCCGAGGCGCTCGTGAAGCAGCGATTCCTCTTACCCGGGGACGCCGTGTGGCTGATGAAGCAACTGCTGACCGACATGGAAGCCAGCGGGTTGTTCGAGAAGTAGGGGGCAGGAGGCTGGTCTCCTTCTTCCAGGGTGATTTTGAGCAGCCTAACAGCGGCTGCACCTGTCGGCGGCCACACGGCGAACCAACTGATTCGCAACGACCGTGAGCGGCCGCCGCAGGTGAGCCGCATCGCGTTAGGCTTCTGAGCGGAACGCTGGGAACAAGATGAAAACAAAGACGATCACCTCTGGCATTGGGCCAGCACTTCCGGCGGTACTTCGTGAGCTCGCCGAGAAACTCACTGCGGACGATTGGGCGCGTTGGGCGACCGACGACGACACCAGCTTCTACTACATTCTCGGCATGGGTGCATACACCTCCGAACAGGACGCAGAAGTCGATCACCTTTCCCTTTCGATCCCCGGAGGCCGCCCGATCTCTGTCGTTGGCGAACGACAAGTGCATGCCCAAGTCGCGTCGTCCAAGCCGGCAAGCTATTATCTGCGGCAGGCAAGGAGCCGGCTCGAAGCAACCGGCATCGAGTCAGGGCTTGTGGATCGGTTCCTGGAGTTCTTTGATGCGCAGGACATCCAAGAGGCAATGGCCGGTTGGCCGTCGATTAATGTTCCTGGAACGGATCGCTTCGACGCATTCATCAACTTCCTGCACGCACTGGCCATGCGGCGTGGCGTCGCGATTGATGAACTCGCCACTGGTCCCGAGCGGACCCGCGAACTCGAGAACGCCGCCGCGAAGACCTATTTGAACGAGCTCTCAGGTCTTTTCGCGGGCGTGGTGAAGCGAGCGGTGCCACTTGAGGGGCTTACTTTCGAAGACAAGCACCTCAACGAAGCATCGCGCTGCTACTTATACGGGTTTCTCAAGGCCACTGTTGTTCTTAGCTCCACGGCCGTTGAGAGGTGCCTCCGCGACGCGATCGGCGAGGCCGGCCTCGAGCGCGTCGCTGCGAACGTCAAAGCAAAGAAGGGTGGCTTCTACGGCCTCTTGGTCCAGGAGGCCATCGGGCAAGATGTTCTTGGCCCGCGCGAGTGAATGGGTCAGGAGCCCGCTTTGGCCACCTTATCTCAAGAAATCTTTCGGTTGCGGAATTCGGTTGCGCATGAAGGGGCCGAGCCAGCGCCTGATCAGGCAGCCGACCTCCTCATGAAAGCTCGGCGAGTCGTAAAATCGGTCCGGACGGGTGAGTTCTGAGCACGTGAGGGCACGAAGCCTAACACGCGCTGCACCCGACGGCCGCGCGCCATCGTGTGCGGCCGCGGGTGAGCGCTGGCGTTATGCCTCAATGCGAGATCTCGGATGAAACCTCGAATTACAGTGGTTACCATCGGCGTCAACGACTTGGAGCGGGCGCTTCGCTTCTATCGCGATGGCCTTGGCCTAAGGACGGAAGGCATTATTGGCAAAGAATTCGAACATGGGTCGGTGGCTTTTTTTGATTTGCATGGCGGATCGAAGTTAGCGATCTGGCCACGCGGCAGCATTTCCCACGATTCAGGTCTTCCTCTAAGCGACCCAAGTCCCACAGAGTTCACTCTCGGGCATAACGTCTCGTCCAAAGCAGAAGTCGATGCGGTTATGGAGCAAGCCAAAAATGCTGGCGCCGTCATCGTAAAGCCGGCTCAGGAAACCTTCTGGGGCGGTTACGCGGGCTACTTTCAGGATCCCGATCAGCATCTCTGGGAGGTCGTATGGAATCCACAGTGGGAAATCCGGGATTGAGGCATAACAACGGCATGCAGCCGACGCCGCAAGGCGGCGCGGCTGATGCCGAGCGTTAGACGGACAGCCAAATTCCGATGACCGCCATCCCGGAGCGCTTTTTCTTTCATAATTTTCCGCGGTCCGTGCCGTCGCGAGATCAACTCGTCAGTAGGGGTCTACAGATTCTGCGGTGCATTTGCCGAAATGGCCTGCTCTTAGTACCCGAGCAGGTCTCATGGACAGATCCTACGGGCACGAGGCCGGGCGACCGCGTTTTTGCGATGCAGCGTCGCATGTGTTTCACGGAACTTGCTCGCGCCGAACTGCGGCCTCATGCCGACACCTTTGGTCCGTTCGCGTTGCAGTTTCGAATCGAACAACTCCGCAAGTTAGGCGCGCTTCCTGTAATCTACGTTCCCGACAGAACGAGCGAGACGCCTGCGCTGGATTGGGCGGGAGTGTCGCTACTAGCTCGCATTGCTGATGCGGCGCAGGTAATTGGTAATCTCGTGGACACCCAAAACCTGCAAGGAGCGACACTTGTTGCGAATCTGACGTTGCGCGAAGGCGGGGCACATTCTCGCGCCTTTGACGAGCGAGAGACAGCTGCTATTCGCGATTACGTGACTCTGATTCAGGGAGCGCCGGGCCAGCGTCTGTCAGAGATTGTCGGCGCCCTGCGAGCTTTGGCTAGCATGTTCTATCCGACTGAGAACCTGCAATATACGGACCTACTCGGTTACTACCGGCAACGAGAGTGGCGGCTCTTTTCCGGACCGCAAATCGCTGGTAAGCCGACGACTTCACTGGCGACTGACGAGCAGCGTCAGGAACTGCTTCAAATCGACCCGGTTTTCTTCGCGAAGACCTTACCTTACCCAGAGGGCGAGGCCAGTTTGGCGTCGAAGAGTCATTTCATGCGGCAGGTTGGAGACGCGCATGTCTTGTCGACGATGAATCAGCTTGTCGTTCCTTCGGCGGCCTACGATGACAGTGTCGGAATCCTGGCGGAACATGGCTTAGCGATTTCTGTGGTCCGTCTTGAGGACTTGCCTGAAGCGTGATGCGGCCGTCTAACCAGCCGCTGCAGCCGCCGAGCGGCAGATGGTTTAGACTCCTTCGAATGATCGTACCTGCCGCTCGCGGCTGAGCGGCAATGCGTTAGCCAGACACTACCAATTGCCATGGACCTAAACAAAGACTCGCGCTTCGCTGTCTATGCGGAAGTTGATGGCCAGGCCAAAGCGTTGGTTGTTACAGATCTAACGTTTGAGCGGTTGATCGACGAGATCGTCGTGCCGTATCACGGGGACGAAGCCTTCTTTGTTGACGGAGTGCCGGTCAAGCGCCAGCAAGTGCGAAGGCTGAAAGTCGTGCACCAGGGACCAAGCTTTGCACACGAGAAGGCGCTTCTTTATCAGTTTCTGTCTCATGGTCCGGTTGAGCGACAGAAGGTAGTTGGGCAACAGTACGACGCCCGGCTCGAAGCGATCGTGAGGGAGCACGGCGATGACGTTACTTCGCAGGTTCTGAAAGCCTACGAGCGAAAGATCAAGCCGGGCTTGAAAGACTACTTACCTAGGCGCGAAGAGCTCATCAAAGGAGCGATGGAGATTTTTGTCGAGTCCATGAAGAAGCTGGGGGCTGGCTAACCCGCTGCAGCCGACGAGCGGCCGCGAGTTCTGACACACTAGAGTACTGAAACCGCCGCTCGCGGCTGAGCGGCAGGTCGTTAGCCCGATAAGAACACGGAACGGGAGAATCGGTGCCCACGAAGCCCAATTGGTTCACATTGTCTGAAGACGAGCAAGAGGAGCTGGGCGACAATGTCCAGTCACCTGGTTGGCGAATCGTCCCAAGCAATCAGCTACGGAGGGTATTTCCGGAGTCATTCCGTCAGAAGATCGATTCAGCAGTATTGCTCTCCGTGCCCACATCGACCGGTGGAGTCTATCTCGCGTACAGCGCCAACCGAGTGGACCACAAGAGTCGGAAGATCGACATAGAGCTCTTTGGCCTGATCGTCCATTCGACGGGACCGAGTTCCTCTGGAGTCTTTTTGCATCACGGCGATTGGGATGGCCGCACCGAGTCGCCACCAGATGGCTTCTGGGACACTACATCGCGGAGTGGAATTGGTGACTACTTTTTCTCGAATCCACCCGCAGGACTGCATGAGGGTACTTTGGGCCAACTTCCGAAGGGGCATCGCGGAGCGTTCGATGCCTTGGTCCGTGAGATTCGGGCACGAGTCGATGGCCGAGAGAAGTAGCGGCAAGCGCTTCACCCGGCCGAACGTCGGCTCAGTTACGATGGCCGAGCAGGCCCAGCGATCTCACTACGGGTTCGGCACCATCGCCGCGGCACTTGGTCTCGTGCTGGTGTCGGTCGGTTGTTCGAGTCGGGAGACGACCACGTTGATCTGTTCGGACAGCACGGTAAACAGTGTGACGCACGTCCTGAAAGTGACGGCGGCCAGTCGGACAGCGGAACTCGTTGTCCATGTCCCACAGGAGTCCATCGATCGAGGGACACCCGCTGGCAATCGGCTAGGCACTGCTCTAGTCAGTGACCGCGCGTACGAAATCACGATTCCAGGCGACTCCGGCGGGCAAGGCGAGCGAGCATGGAGTCGATTGAAGTTCCAGTTCGAAATCGATCGGTACTCCGGCAACGGCACCCTGTGGATCGGTGAAGAGCGGGACGGTGAAAGGGTCATCAGGTCCATTCGGTGCAAAGCGGGCGAAGGGACGCCGGACTTGTAGGTGCCGCCAAGACCTATCACAAGGTGGGTGTTGCTTTGGCGTACTCCGAGTCGCCGGCGTGCGGGCTAACACGGTTTGCAGCCGACGGCGGCCGATGAGACTATGAGCCGCCGCGGCTGAAACCTATCCGTTGGGCCGACACGTAGACGCACCGGAGCGCACACGAGAATCGGAAACAATGATGACGAAGTCGAAGGTGTACGTGGAGACGACAGTCATCAGTTATCTGGCGGCGGCGCCGAGTCGGGACATCGTTGTGGCCGGACATCAAGAGACGACGAGAGCGTGGTGGAGTCGGCGCAACATGGCAGCCGACAGCGCGCGTGATCGCGAACGCGCTGCGGCTGATGCCTGACGTTATCCGGACATGTCCGGCGAGGCGTTTTCGTGTTATGACCCGGTCCGCGAGACAGCGATGGCCCGACGCCGACATGGAAGCGTTAGTCATCGCCGAGCTTGATCGGACGATGACGGAGTTTCGTGGCGACCCAGCGCGTGTGTACCTGACGCTCCGCGCGCGTCAATCGCGGTCAGCGCGGCGGCACGGCCCCGTCGGCCAACGGAATGAACAACGAGATGCGGTCGCCTGAGCCAATCGCCCGCGAAATGTGCCCCTGGCCCGTTGTGTCCTCGGCCAGCAGGATGTGACCGGGCCCCAGGCGAAGCTTGCGGCCACCCTCCAGTTCAATTTCGCTCTCGCCGCTGAGCGTCACCACGTACTGGCGGTTCGGCGCCGGGTGCCAGTCGAGGTCGTAGTCCTTGTTGGTGCGACGGAACTGCACGCTCTTGACCGGCACGGTCTGTGACAACTCGGTCCCCCTGCCCTGAGGCTTGAGCGGGATTTCGTACTCCTCGACCTTGGTCTTCCCGTCCGGTCCCGTGTAGATCCGCGTGACTTTCACAGGTGTCGGCCCCTGTGCAAAGGCGAGGGTTCCAGTCATCCACCTGGCGCCCATCATCAGGGCCAGCGTCGGAATCCATCCCATCACGAGCATCGTGCGAATCAGCGTGCGTCCCATGCTTCCTCCAATCGAAGATCCTCGCGGTTCATCAGGCTAGGCGCTGACCTGGTCCCGTACCCCACTGAGGACTGCCGGAATCGTTTCGCGCACGGTGTCGACGATGCGGTCGATGATCGCATCGCTCGTCACTAGCGGTGGCGCCAGGCAAATGCAGTCCATCGCGACTCGCGTGTAGAGGCCGCGATCGAGCAGCGCGTCGGTCAGCTTCTGCGTCAGGCCGGCCGTCGCGGGAAACAGTTGCTTGGTGGCCTTGTCGGCCACCACCTCCACCGCCGCCATCAGCCCCAGGCCGCGCACGTGGCCGACGCCGTCGAGAGATTCGAGCCCACGCAGCTTCTCGAGCAGCCGCGCGCCCGAGACGGCGGCGCGCTCGACCAGGTGCTCGCGCTCGAGGATGTCGAGATTGGCAAGCGCGACCGCGCAGCAGGTCGGGTGTCCCGAATAGGTAAAGGCGTGCATCCAGCGCTTGCCGGGGGGCACGCCGTTGATCACTTCCCGAATGGTGTCGGACACGCCGATGCCGCCAAGCGGCACGTAGCCGCTCGTGATGCCCTTGGCAAACTGCATGATGTCGGGCTCGATGCCGGAATGCTCGAGGCCGAACCACCGGCCGGTCCGCCCAAACCCCGTGATCACATCGTCTGCAATCAACAAGACTTCGTACTGATCGCAGATCTCGCGAATCCGAGCAAAATAATCGGCTGGCGGCACGATGACCCCGCCGGCGCCTTGTACCGGCTCGGCGATGAACGCCGCCACCGTGTCGGGCCCCTCGCGCAGGATGGCCTCTTCCAGCTTGTTCGCCGCCGCCACACCCAGGCTCACGCCAGGATCGGTGTTGATGAAGCGATAGGGATCCGGCGCGTCGATGTGGAGAAAGCCAGGCGTCCGCGGCTCGAACATCGGCCAGAACGCCGGGAGGCCCGTGGCGCTCATGGCCGCGAGGGTGAGGCCGTGATACGCGCGGTGGCGCGAGATGACCTTGATCTTGTCGGGCTTGCCGAGCGCCTTCCAGTAGAACCGCGCGGTCTTGAACGAGGTCTCCGAGGCCTCGGCGCCGCCGCTGGTGAAGAAGAACGTATTGATCGATGGATAGGCCAGCGCGCTCAGGCGCTCGGCCAGGGCGATGGCCCGCTCGTTGGTGGCACCCGCGTAGGCGGAGTGAAAGGCCAGCGTCGCCATTTGCTGCCGGGCGGCGTCGGCCAGCTCCTGGCGGCCGTGCCCGACGTTGACGTTCCACAATCCGGAGAGACCGTCGATGTATTCGCATCCGGTGGCATCCGTGATGAGGGCGCCCTGGCCCGAGACCCACACGCGGGTCGCGGCGTAGGCGGACGGGTGGTGCAACGGGTGCATCAAATGGGCTTGATCGGTATCGAGGGCGGCGCGGTTCGGCATGTCCGACATGCTACGCGACTTCAAGCGCCCTTGACACGATCGAGCTCGCGGCGGAACCGCTCGAACTCCTCGCTCTCGGCGCGGCGGCTCGATTCGGTGATGGCGGCGAGCTCGTCGCGGCAGGCGGCCACGACATCCCTCGCATCCGCCAGCGCTGACAGGCTGTTATTCAGCACGCGCTCGGCCGCGGCCGCCGCCGTCCTGAGCGCCACATCCGCAAGACGCACCGCGTCGGCATAGGCGCGGTCGGCTTCGCGGGCGACGCGCCGTTCGTCGAGCACGGCCTTGTCGACACCGCCTCGATAGCCGGACTGCGCGCCGGCCAGCGCATCGGAGTAAGCCTTCTGGGCCGCTTCGAGCTCCGCGCGTTTGGCTCGCTCGGCCTCTCGCGCCATCCTCTGGCGCTCGGCGAGCGGCGACGTCGGGCCGGCCGCTGACAAGACGTCGCGATACTTGCGTTCGGCGGCGCCCTCGGCTCTCAGCCGGGTTTCCATCGCCGCCAGGTCGGCGGCGCGCCGGGCGGCATCCGCCTCGTCCAGGCCGTCGCCGCGATGCTCGATCGCGCCATCGAGCACGGCGACGCGCGCGGCCGCCGCCTTCTGCTCGGTCGCGGTGCGCTTCTCGCGCGCAGACGCCACCTCATCGTCGAACTGCGCGTACGCTTTCGCCGCGGAGGCGAGCGATCGAAGGTGGACATCGCGCCGCAACACCGCGTCGGCGCCCTCGAGCTCGCGGGCCTTGTGAATTGCCGACAATCGGCGCGAATGCTCGAGCGTGACGTCTTGAAGGGTGGGCATGCCGGGGAGCCTCGACTCCTGAGTTCGACCTTTGTATACACCGCTTTCGCCGGGCCGACACGGCTGAGTCACACGAACCGTGCAGACTGGCACAGCATCTGCAGTCGATGGTGGCAGGCACCATGAACGCGAACTTCCGCCAACCGCTTCTCGCACTGATGGCCCTCAGTATGGCCCTCTTGGGGAGCACAGCGTCCACATTGGCCGGTGCGGGTTCCGGCGACCTGGACCGTGTGGTGGCGCGAGCCAATGCGAGCGAGCAGTCTGCCTATCGAGCTTACCGCCGGCTCGAAGCCGGCGCCGGGGACTCCAAAAAGGGCTGGCTCGAGGCGTGGACCGAGGTGTCACCCGGCCGCGGCCTGACCTACGAGATCGTCGGCGAGGGTGGGCACGAATACATTCGCAGCAAGGTGCTGCGAGACATCCTGAATTCCGAGCAGAAGCTGGTCGCGAACGGGCAACCGCTGCGTGCCTCGTTGACGGCTGCGAACTACACCTTCGGCGACGGCGGCACGACGGAGTCCGGCCTGTTACGAGTGCTGCTCACGCCGCTTCGGAAGGGGCACGGCATTATTGCGGGCTCGGTGCTGATCGATCCATCCGACGGCCGCTTAGCGCAAATCGAGGGACGGCTCACGAAGAACCCCTCGTTCTGGCTGCGCAACGTCGACGTGGAGTGGAAATACGCGCGACTGGGCGGCGCCGTCGTCCCGGTTGAGGTGTCGTCGACCGGTAAAGTCCGCTTGTTCGGCGCGTCGTCTTTCCGGATGCAATACGACTACGAATCGATCGCCGGCCGCGCAGTCGATTCCACACGCAAACTCGCCCGCCGCGACTAACGACGGTTCCTCACGACGGTTCCTCACGAAGGTTCCTCACGATCGTTCTCGACGAGGGTTCGGGACGCAGGTTCTGCGAACCTTCGTACGGAACCTTCGTGAAGAACCTTCGTACGGAACCCTCGTGCGGAACCCTGGCTAGCAGGAGACGCACTTATGATTATTCTTTGCTCCGAGCTTTTCGAGGAGGGCGATGGTCTCGGGAAACGGTTGAATGCGCTGCACCGGCCCGTTGGCCATGTCGGCGGTCGTTCTTCCCTCGCGATCGACGGCCTTGGCGTTGGCGCCCTTCGACACCAGGTAGAGAATCATTTCGTTGTCGCCGCGCGCGGCGGCATGGTGCAGCGCGGTGTTGCCTTCATGGTCGGCGGCATTGACATCGGCGCCGAGCTCTTCGACGAGGTACTTCACCGCCGCCATCATGCCGGTGGGCGCGAAGCGGTGCGAGTTGGCGCCGAAGCCTTCGCCGTAGCCGACGCCGGCGGCCGCATGCAGCGGCATCACCGACGGTCCGCCGATCGGCACTTCGGGCAGGCCCGACAGGTCCCTGACCTCGCGCTGCTCGAGCATGTCGCCGAAGCGCGCGCGGCCGGCCGGCTTCATCGTCGGCAGGTTCGGGTCGGCGCCCACCGCCACCAGCAGCCGCATCGCCGCGACGTCGCTCGCATAGGCGGCGCGCCAGAATGCGGTCGCGCCAATTTCGTCCACGCCCGAGAGATCGAAGCTGTAGCCTGAGTACCACACCTTCATCTTGAGGCGGGCGTTCGGGTCGACGCCCTTGTCGAGCAGCTGCTTCATCAGATCGAGGTAGCCGAGCTTCTGCTGCATGTGCGCGCGCGGCTGTGGATACAGCGCCTTCGGCGCCCACTCGACGTTCAGCACGCCGTACAGCGGCGTCACGCCATTCATGGCCGCCCCGTTCACGTTCGCACCCTTGTTGATCAACGTCTGGGCGATGTCGAAGTGGCCGTTGATCACCGCCATGATCAGCGGGCTGGACTTGTCGCCCGCAGAAATCTGGTTCACGTCCGCTCCCGCTTTGAGCAGCGCGTCGACCGACTCGGTGTAACCCTGGCGCGCGGCAAACAGCAGGGGCGTGAGGCCGCCGTGGGCACCGATCATCTCGTTGAACTGATAGTTGCGATCGATGCCCGGCTGCGGTGCGCGGCGCGCCGGGGCACCCGGCTCTGGCAGCGCCTGCGGCCGCCCGGGCGGCCCGCCGCCGGCCTGTCCGGCGGCGGCGGCGCCGGGAACCAGCGGATTGCCGCCGAAGCCCGCACCCTCGCGCGTCAGGCTCGACAGATCGGTCACCTTGCTGGTGGCCTTGAGGTTGGCGCCCTTTGCTGCGAGCAGCTCGATCACCGCGGCGCGGTTCGCGGCGGCGGCGTACATCAGGGGCGTCTGATCCCGCACGCCGTCTTTCGCGTTGACGTCGGCGCCGTGCGCGATCAGCACCTGCACCGCGTCGACGTTGCCCGCCTGCGCGGCCGCCATCAGCGGCGTCGTGCCGTTGGCCGTACCGGCTTTCGCATCGGCGCCGGCTTTAACGAGCACCTCGAGCACCGCCGCATTGCCTTGCTGGCTCGCGATGTAGAGCGGCGTGTACGACCCGATGCGCGTCGTCGCCTTCACGTTGGCGCCCGCGTAGACCAGCATCTGCGCCAGCTCGGCGTCGCCGTTCATCGCGGCCCAGTGCAGCGCCGTCATGCCGTCGCCCTGCGCGGCGTTGATGTCGGCCGCCTGCTTGATCAGCGCGCGCACCGCGGCCTTGTCGCCTCGTTCGGCCGCCTCCGCAACCAACGCTTTCTCGCTTGCTTCGGCGGGCCCCGCCGAAGCGGCTTCGCCGCGAAGGCGGGCAGCGTCGGCAACCGGTGAAGACGCGGCCGCGACCATCGCCGACACACCGATGGCCATCACGACGGCCGCAATAGATGCTCGAATCACTCTTCGCATATTCCCTCTAGACCGCGACCGTGGATGCCGGCGCGTTGTTGAGATCGAAGGGCGCCGTGCTGTCGCCGAACGACTTGAAGTCGTCCATGCCCAGCAGGTGCGTGACCGACAGCATCACGTTGGCCATCGGCGTGCCTTCGGCCGCCTTGAGGTGCAGGCCGCCCTTGAGCGCGCCGCCGGCGTGGCCGGCGAGGAACAGCGGGCACCGTTTGTGGTTGTGCAGGTTTGAGTTGCCCATCGGCGACCCGTAGAGCACGAGCGTGTTCTCCAGCAGGTTGCTCTCCCGATCCGGCGTGTTCTTTAGCTTCGCCAGGAAGTACGGAATCATGCTGACGTGGTAGTTGTTGATCTTCGCGAAGTCGGTGACGCGCTCGTCGCGATCCTGGTGATGCGATGCCGAGTGGAACGCCGCCTTGTAGCCGCTGTCGGGATAGACGCGGTTTGAGGCGTCGCGGCCCAACTTGAACGCGAACACGCGGGTCGTGTCAGAGGCAAACGCCAGTGCTTGCAAATCGAACATCAGCTTGACGTGCTGCTCGAACGAATCGGGCACGCCCACCGGGGCGCCAGGCAGCTCGCGCTGATCGCCGCTGCTGTTGGCCGCCTCGACCTGCTGGATGCGGCGCTCGATCTCGCGCACGTCTTCCAGGTAATCCGCCAGCCGCGCGCGATCGGCGGCGCCGAGGTTCTTGTTCATACGCGCGACGGCGCTGCCGAGCCAGTCGAGGATGCTCTTGTCTTCGGCGCGCCGTTCCTTGCGTTCGGCCGGCGTCGCGCCCACGCCAAACAGCTGATCGAACACGGTGCGGGGGTCGCGGATCATCGGCAGCGGCTGGTTCGGCGCCGCCCAGCTGATCGAATCGGTATAGGTGCACGAGTAGCCATACGAGCAGCCGCCCGCCTGGTCGACGTTCTCGATGCACAGCTGCATCGACGGGATCGCCGTCGTCTGTCCGTGCCGCTGCGCGTAGTACTGATCGAGCGACGTCCCGACCAGCACGTCGGAGCCCTGCGTCTGCTTCGGATGCATCTGCGTCAGGAACACCGCGCTCGAGCGGAAGTGATCGCCGCCGATTTCCGGCGCCGTGAACGCTTCGGCATTCCGCACGTCGGTGTTGCTGACGATGGTGATGTCGTTGCGGAACGGCTCGAGCGGCGCGAGCACGCTGGGAGTGAGGTCGAAGTCACGACCCACCGCCGCCGGCGCCCACATGTTCTTCTTGATGCCGAACGCCGTGCTGCCGGCGGAGCCGTGCACCATCTCGATGGCCGCAAAGCGGACCTTGCCGCGCGCGGCCTGGGCGCTCGCGCGGGCCGGCACCATGGCCTCGAGGAACGGCAGCGCCATGGTGACGCCGACACCCTTCAGAGCCGTGCGGCGGGAAATGTGCTTCTGCGTGATGAACATCGTCTCTGCTCCTGATGCGTTGCGGCCGGGACTGAAGTCCCGGCCCTACGTACTACCTGCCCTGAGGGGCGTCGGCCGCCCGCCGTTCCTTGTTCACGTCGGCCATGCCCATCTTGAATCCGGGGCTGTTGACCACTCCCAGCACGAAGGCGGAGAACTTGTGGCCGCTCTTCCCGGCGTCGCGCACAACGGCGCGAATGGCCGGCATGTCGGTGTATTCGAGGCGGCGGCCGAGCGCGTAGGTCATGAGGCTCTCCGTGAAGCTCGTCAGGAACACGTCCGAGTGCTTGAGCAGCGCCTGCCGCAATCCGGCCGGGCCGTCCATCCGGGTGCCGTCATACAGATCGCCGACGACATCGACGGGCACTTCGTTGTCCTTGATCCGCCACGCGCCGGTGACGTCGAAATTCTCGAGCGCAAGACCGAGCGGATCGATCACCTTGTGGCACGACGTGCAGGCCGGGTTCTTGCGGTGCTCTTCCATGCGCTCGCGCGTCGAGAGCATCTTGCCGCCCTCGTTGGCCTTCACCGAATCATCAAGCGCAGGCACGTTGGGCGGCGGCGCCGGCGGCGGCGACGCCAGCAGCACTTCCATCACCCACTTGCCGCGCTGCACCGGCGAGGTGCGATCCGCCACCGAGGTCAGCGTCAGGATGCTGCCCTGGCCGAGCAGACCGCGCCGATACGGCGGCAACGTCACGCGCTGGAACGCGTGACCGGTGATGTTCGGGATGCCGTAGTGCTTGGCGAGGCGTTCGTTGACGAACGAATAATCCGCCGTCAGCAGTTCCGTGACGCCGCGGTCTTCGCGGACGATGCTGTCGAAGAACAGCTCGGTTTCGCGCTTCATCGCCTGCGCCAGCGTGTCGTCGTACTGCGGATACAGCAGGTAGTCGGGAAAAATCTTGTCGAGATCCTGCAGGCGCAGCCACTGCGATCCGAAGCGGGTCGAGAGCGCCATCGATCGCTTGTCGGCCAGCATGCGGCGGACCTGCTTGTCGACGCCGGCCGCGGTCTTGAGCGATCCGATCGTCGCGGCCTTCAGTAATTCGGCGTCGGGTACCGTGCCCCACAGGAAGAACGACAGCCGTGAGGCGAGGTCCTCGTCAGACACGCGATAGGTGGTCGATGATGCCCGGACCAGCGATGGTTGCTGCTCGAGGCGGAACAGGAAGCGCGGGCTCATCAGGATCGACTGCACCGCCATGCGGATGCCGGGCTCGAAGCCGCCCTTCTTGCGGCCCTGCTCGTAAAACTTCAGGGCGTCCTGCAGGTCGGCTGCGGTCGGCGCGCCGCGGAATGCCTGGGTCGACAGCTTCTTGATGATCTCGGCGGCGCACGATTCTTCTTCGGCGGCGGTGGTCGGGCGGCACGAGAAAATCTTCAGCCGGCTCGGCGTGTCCGAGACACCGGTGACGTCGGAGGGCCCCTGCACCGTGAAGTCGCGCAGGTGCGGCAGCATCGTGACGCCGAAGGAAATGCTGACGTCGGCGAGCGTGTTCTCGAGCGGCATCAGCAGGTCGTCAACCGGACCATCGAGACGCTGGACGAACGCGGCCGTCACCCGCTGCGGCCCGGCCTTGATGTGCACCGGCGGCGTCTTCAGGTCGAGGCTGTTCTTCGGATCGGTCTCGCTCATGCGCGTGTTGAGATCGAAAATCGCGACGCGCTCGCCGTTGACCGAGAACTCGACCTGTTCGGTCAGTCCGTACGCGGTCATCGAGTTGCGGCCGACGAGACCGCCGAGCGGCTCGTAATGCAGCGAGGTCTTGAGGATGTAGTGTCCGTCGGCCGGGAAGGTGTGTATCACCGAAATGCCGCCGCGCGTGCCCATCGGCGCGCCGTCGACGCGGCGCATCTGCGACAACGAGCGGGCGATCTTGTAGGTGGCCGACGTGGCGGTGGCGTTGCGATCGCCCACCGACAGGCGGCTGATCTGGCTCGCGGCGCGCAGGTAGCCGTCCATCAGCGTCGGCGAGAAGATCTGCGCATCGGCGACGTTGTCGAAGCCGTGACTGATCGTGTCGGGCGGCAGGTACGCCGTGACGTCGACGTCGACGTTCAGCAGGTCCTTGACCGCGGCCGCGTACTCGGCGCGGTTGAGGCGCTGGAACGGACGCGATCCGGGGTTGGGCTTGAGGGCCGCGAGGTGGTCCATCCGCCCCTCGAGGGCCACGGCCATCGCCGTCAACACCTCGGCCTCCGGCCGGCGCGCGCCCGACGGCGGCATCATGCCGGCGCGCAGCTTGCGGATCATCTTCTCGGCGACTTCACCGTGCTGATCGATCGTGGCCGCGTCAAAGCTGGCAAGCGAGAGGCCGCCGGCCTTGCCCCGCTCGCTATGGCAACCGGTGCAGTACTGCTTGACGAGCGCCGTCTGCTCGGCAGCCAGCATCGACGCCACCGCCGGCGCATGCGATGCGACGGCTCGTGGCGACAAACCTTTGGGTTTGTCGGGGCCCTGGCCGCTCGCGGCCACCGTCATCGAAATAACAAAGGCGCCGAGCGCGACGACGACGAGCTTCTTCTTCAGCATGTGATGCATCGGTGATTGTTCTTGGCGCCGAGTTTCTCGAGCAGCTTGATCGTTTCGGGATACGGCTGCGTGCGCTGCACGGGGCCGTTGGCCATGTCAACGGTGGTGTTGCCCTCGCGGTTGACGCGCATCACGTCGGCGCCCTTCGACACCAGGAAGAGGATCGAGTCGTTATCACCGCGCGACGCGGCCAGGTGCAACGGCGTGTTGCCTTCATGGTCGGCGGCGTTGACGTCGGCGCCCAGTTCCTCGACCAGGTACTTGATCGCGGGCAGGAAGCCGGTTGGCGCGTAGCGATGCGAGTTGGCGGCGAACCCTTCGCCGTAACCCACGCCGGAGGCGGCGTGCAGCGGCGTAATCGCCGGCCCGCCGTAGGGAATCGGCGGCACACCCGACAGATCCTGCACCTGCCTGGTGCCTTCACCGGTAAACGGCCGGCCCGCGGGCTTCGCGGTCGGAATATTCGGATCGGCGCCGTGGGCGACGAGCAGCCGCATCGCCGCGACGTCGCTCGCGTAGGCGGCCCGGAAGAACGGCGTCGCGCCGACTTCATCGAAGCCGGCGTAATCGGAGTTGTAGGCCTGGTACCAAACCTTGCGGCCGACGCGCGCGTTCGGGTCGGCGCCCTTGTCGACGAGCGCCTGCATCATCTCCAGGTAAGAGGTCTGCTGCTGTTGGTGCGCCTTCGGGCTCGGGTAGAGCGACTTGGGCGACCACTGCAGGTTCAACACCGCAAACAGCGGCGCGACGCCGTTGAAGGCGGCGGCGTTCGGCTGCGCGCCCTTCTCGAGCAGGTAGTTCGCGAGATCGTAATGGCCGTTGATGATCGCCATCAGCAGCGGGCTGGTCTTGTCACCGGCATTCGGCTGATTGATGTCGGCGCCGCCCTCGATCAACGCCTTGGCCGTGTCGGTGTAACCCTGACGGGCGGCAAAGAGGAGCGCGGAAAGTCCGCCCTGCGTGCTGATCAGCTCGTTGTAGCGGAAGGCGCGGGTGGCGCCGGCAATATCGGCGGGCCGGTTACTCTGCGGCCGTGCCGGCGCGACGCCATTGCCGCCGACTCCCCGGGCCATCGCTTCTTCTTCCGGCGCGGTGAGCGCGAACAGGTCGACGACCGTGGTCGTGACCTTGTGATCGGCGCCGCGCGCGAGCAGCAGCTTGACCGCGTCGGTGCGGTTGAAGCCGGCGGCGAACATCAACGGCGTCTCGCCCTTCGCGGTGTCTTTCGCGTTGATCTCGGCGCCGTTCTCGACGAGGCTCGTGATCGATCGCGTGTCGCCGGCCGCGGCGGCGATCATCAGCGGCGTCGTGCCGTTGCTGGTCGTGGCCTTGGCGTCGGCGCCGGCCGCGAGCAGCGCCGCCACCACCGCCGAATGCCCGCCCTTGGCGGCGAGATAAAGCGGCGTATACGCGCCAAGCCGCGTCGTCGCGCGAACGTTCGCGCCGGCATAGATCAGCATCTGCGCGATCTCGGCATCGCCCTTGATGGCGGCCCAATGCAGCGCCGTGGTGCCGTCGCCCTGTGCCTCGTTGACGTCGAGCCCCTTCTTCAACAGCGCCCGCACGCCCTCGCGATCACCCACCATGGCTGCGTTGGCGACCGGGGCGCCATCAGCGGCCACAAGCGCCACCGACAACAGCAGCGCACCGCACACGCTCAATCCGAAACTTCTCAGCAACATGTTCGCTCCGTGTTCATAAGGCACCCCTAAAGGGGTGCCCTACTAGACTCCGGCGTAGGGCACCCCTTTATGGGGTGCCTCCGGCTATTGCGCAACCGTCGATCCGGACACGGCAGACAGCCCGAACTCGCCGGTGCTGTCGCCGAAGCTCTTGATCTCGTCCAACCCGAGCGCGTGAATCGCCGTCAGCATCGCGTTGGCCATCGGCGTGCCGTCCGGCGCCTTGAGGTGCAGGCCGCCCTTGAGCTCGCCGCCGGCCTTGCCGGCGAAGAACAACGGGCAGCGCTTGTGGTTGTGGATGTTCGAATCGCCCATCGGCGAGCCGTAGACGACCAGCGTGTTGTCGAGCAGGTTGCTGTCGCCGTCGGGCGTGTCCTTCAGCTTCTTCAGGAAGTACGGCAGCATGCCGACGTGGTACTTGTTGATCTTCTGGAACTCGGCGATGCGGTCTTCGCGATCGCCGTGGTGCGAGGCCGGGTGGAAGCCCGTGCTGACGCCGCTCGACGGGTAGACGCGGCTCGAGGCGTCGCGGCCCATCTTGAACGAGAAGACGCGGGTGGAATCCGACGCGAACGCCAGCACCTGCAGGTCGAACATCAGCTTGACGTGTTCGTCGAACGAGTCGGGCACGCCGATCGGCGCCGCCGGCATCTCGCGCGGCTCGCCGCTCTTGTTGTATTCCTCGACCTTCTGGATGCGGCGCTCGATCTCGCGGACCTCGTCCAGGTAATTCGACAGGCGGGCGCGGTCGGCGGAGCCGAGCTCCTTGTTCAAGCGGCTCAACTGCCCGCTGATCAAATCGAGAATGCTCTTGTCTTCGGCCCGGCGTGCCGCGCGTTCCTGCGGCGTGGCGCCGACGCCAAACAACTGGTCGAACGCGACGCGCGGGTCGCGGACCATCGGCAGCGGCGAGTTCGGACCGGCCCAGCTGATGGTGTCGGTGTAGACGCACGAGTATCCGTACGAGCAGCCGCCGGCCTGATCGACCGCCTCGATGCACAGCTGCATCGACGGAATCGGCGTTTCCTGGCCGTACTTCTGCGCATACAACTGGTCGAGCGAGACACCGGCGCGCACGCCGGAGCCCTGCGTCTGCAGCGGATGCGCCTGGGTCAGGAATACGGCGCTCGAGCGGAAGTGATCGCCGCCGATTTCGGGCAGCTCGAACGCTTCGGCATTCCGCACGTCAGTGTTGCTGACAATCGTGAGGTAGTCGCGGAACGGCTCGAGCGGCGCGAGCGCGCCCGGCGAGAGGTCGAAGTCGCGGCCAACCGCCGCGGGCGCCCACAGGTGCTTCTCGAGACCCGACTTGGTTGCGCCGGCCGACCCGTGCACCATCTCGATGGCCGCCAGCCGGACCTTGCCGGCCGTGGTCTTGGCGAACACGGTGCGCGCGGGCACCATCGCCTCGAGCATCGGCAACGCCATCGTCACACCCATGCCGCGCAGCATGGCGCGTCGGGAAATGTGCTTTCTGGTGATGAACATCGACCCTCTCCTCTTTACCTAGCCATTTTCACCGACCAGCAGCCGCGGTCGTTTCGTCCGCGGCTACGCGACCCATCCGAAATGCGCCACTATTTGCGACGCCCGAAATAAACGACGAGAACCGGTAGTTGTTGCGCCTGGCGTCGCGAACGATCGCGCGCACGGCGGGCATGTCGTAGAACTCGACGCGCCGGCCGAGCGCGTACGTCATCAGGCTCTCGGTAAAGCTGAGCATGATCACGTCCTGGTGCTTCAACAACGCATTGCGAAGCGCGATCGGGCCATCGAGCTTGGTGCCGTCGTAGAGGTCGCCGGCCGGATCGACCGGCACGCCGTTGTCCTTGATGCGCCAGACGCCGGTGACGTCGAAGTTCTCGAGCGCGAGGCCGAGCGGATCGATCACCTTGTGGCACGAGGTGCACGCCGGGTTCTTGCGATGCTCTTCCATGCGCTCGCGCGTCGAGAGCAGCTTGCCGGATTGCACGGCCTGGGTTTCTTCGAGCATCGGCACGTTGGGAGGCGGCGGGGGCGGCGGCGAACCGAGCAGCACTTCCATCACCCACTTGCCGCGCAGCACCGCCGAGGTGCGGTCGGCGATCGACGTCAGCAGCAGCACGCTGCCCTGGCCCAGCACGCCGCGGCGATTCGGATCGGCGATCGTCACGCGCCGGAATTCGTCGCCGAGGATATTCGGGATGCCGTAGTGCTTGGCGAGCCGCTCGTTGACGAAGGTGTGATCCGCGGTCAGCAAATCGGTGACCGGACGATCGTCTCGAATGAGACTGTCGACGAAGAGCTCGGTCTCGCGCACCATCGCCTTCGAGAGCGTCGTGTCCCAGTACGAGTAGTAGTGGTGATCGGGACGCACCTTGTCGACGTCCTGCAGGCGCAGCCACTGCGCGGCGAAGCGTGAGGCCAGCGCTTCGGATCGCGGGTCGGCGAGCATCCGCTTCAGCTGCCGGTCGAAGGCCACGGGCGTCTGCAGCGTCCCCTGCGCGGCGGCCTTGAGCAACTCGGCGTCCGGCACCGATCCCCAGATGAAGAACGACAGCCGCGATGCCAGGTCGTAATCGCTGACGCGATAGTTCTGTCCGGCCTTGAGAGCCGCGGGCATCCGCTCGAGACGGAAGAGGAAGCGCGGACTGGCCAGAATCGCCTGCACCGCCATGCGAATGCCGGTCTCGAAATCCCCTTCCTTGCGGCCCTTTTCGTAGAAGGCGATCAGATCCTTGAAGTCGTCCTGCTGCACGGGGCCGCGGTAGGCCTGTCCGGCGAGGCGGCGCACGATGGTCGCCGCGCAGGTCGACTCTTCCGCGAGCGTCGTCGGCCGGCACACGAACACGCGGCGGCGGCTTTCGGTGTCGGACACGCCGGTGACGGCGATCGGTCCGGTGATGGTGAAGTCACGCAAGTGCGGGATCGCGGTGGTGCCGAAGACCTCGCCGATGTTGGTGTCGGCGAGCGTGTGCTCGATCGGCATGATCAGATCGTCGGCCGGCCCCTCGAAGCGCTGCACGAACGCGACCGAGATGCGCTGCTGGCCCGCCTTGATGTGAATCCGCGGCGTCTGCATGGTCAGGCCGTTGGGATCCTGCTCGTTCATGCGGGGATTGATGTCCATCAGCGCGACGCGATCGCCGTTGATCGAGACCTCGATCTGCTCGCCGCGGTACGGGCCGCCGAACAAGTCACCGGTCGGGCCCATGTGCAACATGATCTTGAAGAAGTAGTCGCCATCGGCCGGGAACACGTGCAGCACCGACAGGCCGCCGCGCGTGCCGAGCGGCGCGCCTTCGACGTGCCGCATCTGCGATGCGGTACGCGGCACCTTCCAGGTCGTCGAGCTGGCCGAGGCGTGGCGATCGCCCACCGCGAGGCGGCTGATCTGGCTGGCCGCGCGCAGGTAGCCTTCCATCAGCGTCGAGGAGATCGTCTGCGAGTCGGCGATGTTGTCGAAGCCGTCGCTGATCGTGTCTGGCGGCAAATAGGCCGAGACATCGACGTCAATCGCCAGCAGATCGCGCACCGCGCGCGTGTACTCGGCGCGGTTCAGTCGCTGCGAGGGCCGCGAGCCCGGATTGGGATTGACGGCGGCCGCGCGATCGATGCGCGTTTCGAACGCGTCAACCATCGCGGCGATCGTCGCTGCGTCTGGGCGGCGGGCGCCGACGGGCGGCATCATGCCGGCCCGCAGCTTGCGGATCATCTTCTCGGTGGTGTCGGCGTGATCGACGACTTGCGTCGCATCGAATGCGGCGAGCGACAGGCCGCCGGCCTTGCCGCGCTCGCTATGACAGCCGGTGCAGTACTGCTTGACGACGGCGGTCTGTTCCGCCGGGAGCATAGTGGCCGCTGCGGGCACGTGCGACGCAGCGGGTTTGACCTGCTGTGCAGCAAGCGCCAGAGGAAGCGAAAGAAACACGGCGACCGCGAACGTTTTCATGCTCAGCAGGAAACGCACTTGTGATTGTTCTTCGAGCCCAGCTTCTCGAGCAGGGCGAGCGTTTCCGGAAACGGCTGCACACGCTGCACGGGGCCGTTCGCCATGTCCGCCACGGTATGGCCTTCACGATTGACGCGGGTCACATCCGCGCCCTTCGAAACGAGATACAAAATCGACTCGTTGTCGCCACGGGCCGCGGCATGATGCAGCGCGGTGTTGCCGTCGTGATCGAGGTCATTCGGATCGGCGCCCGCGACTTCGATCAGGAACTTGATGCCCGGCAGGAAGCCGGCCGGCGAATGAATGTGCGAGTTGGCGGCGAAGCCCTCCCCGAAACCGACACCCGCAGCCGCTTGCAGCGCCGGCACGCCGGGGCCGCCAACCGGCAGCGGCGGGAGGTTCGCGATTTCCGTCACTTCGCGCGCGCCCGAGTCACCCACGCGCGGCCGGGCCGCCGGCTTCATCGTCGGGATGTTCGGATCGGCGCCGTAGTCCATCAACAATTTCATGGCGGCCACGTCGCCCGCGAACGCGGCGCGCCAGAACGGCGTCGCGCCGATTTCATCGACGCCGGCAAGGTCGAAGTTGTACTCGGTGTACCAAACCTTCTTCGTCAGACGCAGGTTGGGCTGCGCGCCCTTGTCGAGCAGCGTCTTCATGAAGTCGAGATAGGTCAGCTGCTGCTGCTGGAACGCGCGCGGCTGCGGATAGAGCGCGCGCGGCGCCCAAGTGACGTTGAGCGCAGCGTACAGCGGCGTCACGCCATTGGCGGAGGCCGCATTCGGATTGGCGCCGCGATCGAGCAGCCACCTGGCGAGATCGAAATGCCCGTTGATGGTGGCGATCAGCAGCGGGCTGGTCTTGTCGCCCGCGCTCAGTTGATTGACATCCGCGCCGCCGCCCACCAGGAGTTTCGCGGCATCAAGATAACCGCCACGCGCGGCAAACAGGAGCGGCGTCACGCCACCCTGGGTGCCGACCAGCTCGTTGTAGAAATAGGAACGATCGACCCCGGCCTGGCCGCCGCCGCCACCGCGGCGACCGCCGCCCTGACCGGCGGCCGGTGCGGGCGCGACCGCTGCGCTCGCGGGGCCGTTGGCCTGGTTTGGGTTGCCGCCCGGCTGACCGCCGCTGCCGGACGCCGCTGCGAGGAACTCCTGCTCGGCGCCGCTCAAGCTGCCGACGTTGGTGACCTTCGACGACAGCTTCACATTCGCGCCGGCCTTGAGCAGCGCCGCGATCGCGTCGATGCGGTTGGTGCCGGCGGCGAACATCAACGCCGTCTGCTGCATCGACTTTTCTTTGGCGTCGACTTCAGCACCGTTCTCGACGAGCATCGTCACGGCCCTGGCGTCGCCCGAGAGTGCCGCGAGCATCAGCGGCGTGGTGCCGGTGGCGTTGGCCGCCTTGACGTCGGCACCCGCTGCGAGCAGCGCCGCGATCACCGCGGCGTGTCCCTGTTCGGCCGCCATCATCAACGGCGTGTACGCGCCGAGGCGCGTGGTCGCCTTGACGTTGGCGCCGGCGTAGAGCAGCATCTGCGCGAGATCGACCTCGCCGGAGCGCGCCGCCCAGTGGAGCGCGGTCATGCCGTCGCCCTGCGCGGCGTTGACGTCGGCGCCGTCCTTGAGCAACGCGCGCACCGCGTCTTTGTCGCGCCTGCCGGCCGCCGCCGCGACCGGGGTTTTCTCGGTCGCTATGGCGGGCCCCGCCGTAGCGGCCTGGCTCTCGGAGCCGCGAAGGCGGGCATCGGCGACAGCGGCTGATCCGGCAGCATTCACCAGGACCGACAATACGACGGCGACTATGCCACTCGCGATTGCTACTCTTCGCATTTGCCTCTCCACCTAATCGCTAATCGCGGACCTAAAGGTCCGCGCTACACCGTCCGCGACAACCGTCCGCGAAAGATCAACCGGCGACGGTCGGCTCGGGAACGCTCTTCAACTCGAAGCGGCCCGTGCTGTCGCCGAAGCTCTTGATGTCTTCGAGGCCGATGTCGTTCAGCACCGAGAGCATCACGTTGGCCATCGGCGTGCCGTCGGCGGCCTTGAGGTGCAGGTTGCCGCGCAGCGCGCCGCCGGCCTTGCCGGCGAGGAACAGCGGGCAACGCTTGTGGTTGTGCACGTTGGAGTTCCCCATCGGCGAGCCGTAGATCACCAGCGTGTTGTCGAGCAGGTTGTGATCGCCGTCGGGCGTCGCCTTCAGCTTGGCGAGGAAATACGGAATCATGCTGACGTGATACCGATTGATCTTCATGAAATCGGTCACGCGATCCTCGCGCTCGCCGTGGTGCGAGGCGGGGTGGAAGGCGCCGCGGACGCCGCTTTCGGGATAGACGCGCGCCGAACCGTCGCGGCCCATCTTGAACGAGAAGACGCGCGTCACGTCCGACGCAAACGCCAGCACCTGCAGGTCGAGCATCAGCTTGACGTGCTCTTCGAATGAATCGGGCACGCCGATCGGCGCTTCCGGCAACTCGCGCGTGTCGCCGCTGGCGTTGCGGGCTTCGACGCGCTGGATGCGGCGCTCGACTTCACGCACTTCCTCGAGATACGCACCGAGGCGCTGGCGATCGCTCGCGCCAAGATCCTTCTGCAGCCGCGCGACCTCAGTGGTGACCCAGTCGAGAATGCTCTTGTCGGTCTTGCGATGTGCGGCGCGCTCAGCCGGCGTCGAGCCCACACCAAACAGTGAGTCGAAGGCGGCGCGCGGGTCGCGAATCATCGGCAGCGGCTGGTTGGGCGTCGCCCAGCTGATGCTGTCGGTGTAGGCGCAGCTGTAACCGTAGGCGCACCCGCCGGCCTGATCGACCGTCTCGATGCTCAACTGCATCGACGGAATGGCGGTGTCCTGCCCGAACTTCTGCGCGTAGATCTGATCCAGCGAGGTGCCGGCGTGCACGTCGGAGCCCTGCGTCTTCTTGGGATGCGACTGCGTCAGGAACACCGCGCTCGAGCGGAAGTGGTCCGCGCCGATTTCCGGCAGCGAGAACGCTTCGGCGTTCCTGACGTCGGTGTTGCTCACAATCGTCAGGTAGTCACGGAACGGCTCGAGCGACGACAGCGCGCCCGGGCTCAGGTCGAACGCCGTGCCGACGGCGGCCGGCGACCACAGGTTCTTCGACAGGCCGAACGCCGTGGCGCCCGCCGAGCCGTGCACCATTTCGATGGCCGACAGCCGAACCTTGCGCGCGGCGGCCGTCCTGGCAAACGCCGTCGCCGCGGGCGTCATGACATCGAGCAGCGGCAGGGCAACGGTTACACCGAGGCCGCGCAGGACCGTGCGGCGGGACATGTGCTTCTTCGTGATGAATTCCATAGTCTCCTCTACTTCTCCACCGTCGTCGTCTCAACCGCTTCCGCCCGGCTCATCTGGAACGCCGGGCTCGTGACGATGCCCATCACGAATGCCGAGAAGCGGTTGTTGCTCCTGGCCGCGTCGCGCGAAATCGCGCGAATCGCGGGCATGTCGTAGTAATCCAATCGGCGCCCGAGCGCGTAGGTCATCAGCCGCTCGGTAAAACTCTGGATGAAGGCGTCCTGGTGCTTGAGCAGCGCCGCGCGCAAGCCCGCGGGGCCCATCATCTTCGTACCGTCGTAGAGGTCGCCGTTCGAATCCACCGGCGCACCGTTGTCGCGAATGCGCCAGCGGCCCGTGACGTCGAAGTTCTCGAGCGTCAGGCCCAGCGGATCGATCACGCGATGGCACGAGGTGCACTGCGGGTTCGAGCGGTGCTGCTCCATGCGCTCGCGCGTGGTCAGCTGGCGGTCGCCCGATTCGACCTTGGTCTCATCGAGCAACGGCACGTTGGGCGGCGGCGCCGGCGGCGGCGAGCCGAGCAGCACTTCCATGATCCACTTGCCGCGCAGCACCGGCGAGGTGCGATCGGCCACCGAGGTCAGCGCGAGGATGCTGCCCTGGCCCAGCAGGCCGCGGCGGTTTTCATCCGCCAGCTGGACGCGCTGGAATTCGTAGCCGTTGATGTTGGGAATGCCGTAATGCTTCGCCACGCGCTCGTTGACGAACGTGTAGTCGGCCGTCAGCAGGTCGCGAATGTCGTGGTCTTCCCTGACGATGCTGTTGAAGAAGAGCTCGGTTTCGGTGCGGAGCGCTTCGGCCAGGTTGTGGTCGTAGTAGGGGAACAACAGCGCGTCGGGATGGATCTTCTCGAGATCCTGCAGGCGAAGCCACTGCGAGGCAAACCGCGTGGCCAGCGCGTCGGACTTCGGATCCTTCAGCATCCGCTGGACCTGCGCGGCGAGCACGGCGGGCATCTTCAACGTGCCCTGAGCCGCGCTCTTCAGCAGCTCGGCGTCGGGACCCGCGCCCCACAGGAAGAACGACAGGCGTGAAGCGAGGTCGCGATCGGCGATGCGGTAGTTGCGGCCCGGCCGCGCCGTGGCCGGCGTCTGCTCGAGGCGGAACAAAAAGCGCGGGCTCGCGAGCATCGCCTGCAGCGCCATGCGGATGCCCGATTCGAAGTCCCCAGCCTCCGCTCGCGATTCCTCTGGCGAGCTCCGGCGCGGCTCATAGAACTTCATGAGGCCGTCGACATCCTGCGGCACGAGCGGACCGCGATAGGCCTGTGTCGCGAGACGGCGGATGATCTCCGACGCGCACGACGCTTCCTCGGCGGACGAAGTCGGGCGGCACGAGAAGATCCGGCGGCGGCTCGGCGTATCGGAGATGCCGGTGACCTTGAACGGCCCGCCAATCGCAAACTCGCGCAGGTGCGGCAGCGTGGTGATGCCGAAGCCGGCGCCGATCTGCGTGTCGGCCAGCGTGTGATCGATCGGCGCCATCAGGTCGTCCACCGGCGCGTCGAAGCGCTGGATGAACGCGGCCGAGACCCGCTGCGTGCCGGCCTTGATGTGAATGCGCGGCGTCGTGATGTTCATGCCGGTCGGGTCGGCCTCGCTCATGCGCGGGTTGATCTCGAGCACCGCGACGCGCTCGCCGTCGAGCGAGACTTCGATCAGCTCGCCCTTGACCGTGCTGCCGAACAACTGGCCGGTCGGGATCGAATGCAGCTGCATCCGGAAGACGTATTCGCCGTCGGCCGGGAAGGTGTGCATCACCGAGATGCCGCCGCGCGTGCCGAACGGCGCGCCCTCGACGTGCCGCATCTGCGATCCGGTGCGCGGTACTTTGATGGTGGTTTCCGCGGCGCTGGCTCGAGGATCGCCGACGGCGAGGCTGCTGATGCGGCTGGCCGCGCGCAGGTAGCCTTCCATCAGTGTGGCGGAGAAGCTCTGCACGTCGGCGACGTTGTCGAAGCCGGCGCTGATCGTGTCGGGCGTCAGGAACGCCGTCACGTCGACGTCGAGCGCGAGCAGGTCGTGCACGGCGCGCTCGTACTCGGCGCGATTGAGACGCTGGAACGGACGGCGGCCGGGATTGGGACTGAGTGCCGCGGCGCGATCGAGCCGCGTTTCCATCGATTCGGCAAACGCGTTGACCACCGCCGCGTCGGGGCGGCGCGCGCCCGGAGGCGGCATCATTCCCAGGCGCAGCTTGCGGATTATCTTTTCGGCGGTTTCCGCCACCAGCGCGTCATGCCCGACCTGCGAGGCATCAAAGCTCGCGAGCGTCAGGCCGCCCGCGTTGTTCTTGTTGCGGTCGTTGTGACAGGTTGCGCAGTACTGCTTCACGAGCGCCGTCTGCGCATCGGTGACGGCCGGCGCCGCGCGAGCAACCGCCATCGCCGGCGCCTTGGCAGCGGTCGATGCAGCAGAAGGTGCGAGCGTACGCGCGGGCTGCGACTGATCTGCAAACACGCGCAGACTGAGTCCCAACACGAACGCAAAAAGGACCACAAACGAGAGTCTCTTCATTGCTCGCCTTGTCCCCGACGCGAGGACGTCATAAGCACGGCTGTTTTTACCACTAACAATTAGTATTTTCAACGAGTTAGGGGGATTTTGTGTCACCGCTTGTCACGACCATGATAGGCTCCCGCTGGCAATTGGGATGATTGGGGTCAGGCCCCCAAAATCACACTTTCGGGCGGTAATTCTGTCGAACAAGTGTGATTTCGGGGGCCTGACCCCAATCATCCCTTCAAGGAGGGCGCATGGAACGGCCGAAGACCATCTCCAGACGACGGGTATTGGCGGCAGGCACCGCGGGAATTGTCGGTGCGGCGATGCCCATCGCCGGCCCTTCGACTTCGCTCAGGGCAGGTCAGAGTCCAGACCAGGCGGCCCGGCCGAAAGTGCCGGCCGACCCCACTAAAGTGCAGGGTCCGCTCAGCACCGACGTCGGCGCGCGCTCGCCGTTTGAACGACCCAGGCGCGTGTCGCTCGGCGAGCGGCGCACCTCGAGCCTGACCCCGCTGCAGGATCTCGACGGCATCATCACGCCGTCGGACTTGCACTTCGAGCGCCACCATGGCGGCGTGCCGGCGATCGATCCGAAGCAGTACTCGCTGCTCATTCACGGCATGGTCGATCGGCCGATGGTCTTCACGCTCGAGGACCTGCGCCGCTTTCCCGGTCGATCGGTGATCCGCTACATGGAGTGTTCCGGCAACGGCGGCCGGGTCTATCGCCGTGAAGGCAACCAGACCGACCTCACGCCGCAGCAGATCGACGGCCTGACGAGCACGAGCGAATGGACCGGCGTGCCGCTCGCCACGTTGTTCCGCGAAGTCGGCGCGTCGCCGAAAGCAAAGTGGTTCCTCGCCGAAGGCAGCGACGCCGCGGTGATGACGCGCAGCATTCCCATCGCGAAGGCATTCGACGATGCGCTGATCGCGTATGGACAGAACGGCGAGCCGCTGCGGCCCGAGCAGGGCTACCCCGCTCGCCTGTTTCTCCCGGGCGTCGAGGGCAACGCCAGCGTGAAGTGGCTGCGCCGCATCGAGTTGGCCGATCAGCCGTTCATGACGCGCGAGGAAACCTCGAAGTACACCGACCCGTTGCCCGACGGCACCGCGCGCATCTTCAGCCTCGATATGGACGCCAAGTCGATCATCACCGAGCCGTCGTTCCCCGACAAGCTCACGGGACCCGGCTGGTGGGAAGTGCGCGGCATCGCGTGGACCGGACGCGGCAAGATCACGCGCGTCGACATCAGCGCCGATGGCGGCAAGACATGGCACGCGGCCAAGCTCGATGACCCGGTGCTGCCGAAGTGCCACACCCGCTTCAGGCTGCCGTGGGAATGGCAGGGCGGCGAAGCGGTGCTGATGAGCCGCGCCACCGACGAAACCGGCTACACGCAGCCGACGTTCGACGTGCTGCTGGCGGCGCGCGGGCCGTCGACGGCGTATCACTTCAACCACATCCGCGCGTGGAAGGTGTTGGCCGACGGCACCGTGAAGTTCGCGGGAGGCGTGTAATGACGACGGTTCCCACGAGGGTTCAGACGGTCGTTCAGACGGTCGTTCTCGCGATGGTTCTCTTGCCTGCCGTCGTGCTTGCTCAGAAACCGTTGGGCATCGGTCGCGCCGCGACGCCGGACGAGATCAAGAAGATCGACATCGACGTGATGCCCGACGGACGCGGCCTGCCGCCCGGCCGCGGCACGGTCGCCGAGGGCCAGGCACTCTACACCGCGAAGTGCCAGTCGTGCCACGGCCCGAGCGGCGCCGGCGCCACCGCCGAGCGCCTCGTCGGCCGCGACTCGGGACCGAGCTGGAACTTCGCCACCGATCCGAAACTCGTGAAGACGGTCGGCAACTACTGGCCGTACGCAACGACGCTCTACGACTACACCTATCGCGCCATGCCGTTCATGCAGCCCGGCACTCTCACGCCGAACGAGACGTACGCGCTCACCGCCTACCTCCTCGCGCTCAATAAGATCGTGCCCGAGGATGCCGTCATGGATCAGACCACGCTGCCGAAGGTCGTGATGCCGTCACGCGATAAGTTTGTGATGGATAACCGTAAAGGCGGGAAGGTCGTTAAGTGATGCTTGCCGGGACGGCACTCCTTGACGGGAACGCAACTCTTGACGGGATAGCACTGCTTGACGGGACGGCACTACTTGACGGGAAAAATGCCTGCCGGCGTTTAACCTGACAGGCAGTTGCCTCCCGACTATCCGACCAAAACTGACGTCAGAATCCGCGGGAGGCCAGAATGCTGTACGCCCTTCGCGCTGCTCGCCTGATTTCCGCGGCAACACTCGCCGCGGTCGTATTCACACCATCGGTTTCCGCGCAAGTCATCGATCAATTTCGCATCGCGGCCGTGAACCTCTCCTACGTCGCTCAATCCAGCAAGACCGGGAAGGCTGCGCTCGCGCGGATCGAGGAAGCGGGAAAGAAGAAAGAAGCCGAAGCCGCCGCAAAGGCCGCCGATCTGCAGAAGCAGCAGGTTGAGTTGCAACAGCAAGGCAGCACCATGAGCGAGCGCGCCCGCGCGGATCTGCAGAAGGCGTTCGAGAAAGGCCGCGTCGACTTTCGACGGTTCCAACAAGATGCGCAGTCGGAATTGCAGGGGCTGCAGCAGCAATTCGAAGCCGAGCTCAGGCTGAAGCTGTTGCCCGTTGTCGATCAGATTTCAAAAGAGAAAGGACTGCACTTCGTCTTCGGACTCAGTCGACGATGATCGTGTGGTGGAGTCCGTCGCTCGACATCTCGGACGAGGTCGTTAAGAGATTGGACGCGGACGGAAAGCAGTAGGAACACCTCGCGGGCATTTTCCCGTCAAGAGGTGCGGTCCCGTAAGGTAGTGCGGTCCCGTCAAGAAGTGTGATCCCGACGGGGTCCTTACAAACTCCCGTCGGAATCAGCGAGCTACTGCTTTTGCTGCGAACCCACCGGCTTGAGAATAGTAAGATCCTGCGAATCCACTGAGTACTCCGTGAACGGCTGGTACATTTCGTCCCAGCTCTGCTCCGACCAGTACACTTCGAGCTGCGGGCCGGGGTTCCACTTGTTTCTGACCGAGTTGTCGTAGACGCCGATGCCGGCGATCTTGCTGCCGGCCGGAATCTTCAGCGGCTCGGCGAGCTCGTAGTTGAACTGCCAGTTGAAGTCGAACTTCGGCACGTTCAGGATCACCTGCTCGCGGCCGTCGGGATAGGTGACCACCCACTTCAAGCTCTTGCCGCGCAGGTGCATGTGCGGCGACATCGCGTAGAGCGTGATGTCTTCGGTCACCGGCGTGATGCCGGTGAGGTGCCAGTTCTCCGCGTAGGGCGGGATGTTCGGCGTCGTCCGGCTGCGGCGCGTGCTGCCCGGATCCGCCTTGTATTCCGTCTCCCGGCCCTCGGCGCGATAGAGCGACAAGCCGCCCTTGGTCGTGGCGAGCGGATCGCCGGCCTGGCGGATCAGCACTTCGTGCGTCACCGGGACCTTGTTGAACCAGATGCCCAGCTTCGTGCGATCTTTCTGCGGCGTGCCGGTCGGGTTGTAGTGCATCTGCCAGCTCACGTACTTGCCGGCGGGAATACGCTTGCCGATGTTCGGGCGGTGGCGATCGAGGCCGCGGCCCGGCACCCACGACAGCAGCTTGCTCGATCCGGGCAGGCCGCTGTCGGTCGACGGCAATCCGCGCGAGCCACGATCGCCGATCACCTTGCCGTTCTCATCGACGATGCGGCCGTTGAGGATGCGCGTGCCTTCGGGGATGTCGACGAAGTAGATGCCGGCGTGATGCAGCACCGAACGGTTGCTTGGGTGCAGCTCGACCACCTCGGCGAAGCGGTCTTCGGTCCACGGCACCTTCGAATAGAACATCTGCACGCCGACTTCGCCTTCGGCCGGGATGTCGAACTCCACCGGCATCTCGAGCACCGCATCGGGCTCGGTGCCGTAGGTCCATCCCGACGCCAGCGACGGCACGACGGGCATGTCGGCGGCGTTGCCCTTGACGGCGCCGCCATCCACCCACGCGGCGATGGTGTCGATCTCTTTCTGCGTCAGGCTGATGTCGTTGCGCATCGGCAGGGTCTGCGTCATGTCCGCGCCCCACGGCGGCATCTCGCGCGCGACGACCTTCGACTTGATCGCCTTCGCCCAGGGCCGCGCGTCGTCGTACGACAGCAAGGACATCGGCGCGACCTCACCGGGCCGATGGCAGTTCGCGCACTTGTTGAACATGATCGGCGCGACGTCCTTGGCAAACGTCGGCGCCTTGGCCGCAGCCTTGGGCGCGGCTGGAGTTTGAGCGGTGGCCGTCAACGAGGTCAGGGCCGCGACGCCGACAACGATGAGCGCAAAACGCTTCATGTCTCCCCCGTCAAAGTAGAGGCGGGTCTTCCACCTTCGCGCCATGCGCTTCGGTGGACAAGTTAGACCCGCCTGCGTTGATCGCAGACCCGCCTGCTCTTAGATCGCACAAATACTAGCCTATTTTGGCGCGGTTGGCGCGCAAGTCGCGACGGCCTCGACAATCGACGTGAGGTTGATCCGGCTGGCCGGCGCGGCCTTGATAAACAGGCCCCTCGCCACGACCGTGCGGTCGCGGAGCGTGGGCAGGCTGAACTCGCTGACACCGATCAGCTTGAACGCGTTCTTGCCGTCGGGCGGCGTCTTCGGGAGGTCGGCGCCCGGCGGCTGGTTCGCGATGCTTGGCACCGGATCGGTCGCCGCCACCACCATCCAATTGTTGGCGCCCTGCTCGCGCAGGCAGCCGGTCACGCTCACGATCTCCACCTTGCTGGCGGGCGCCTGTGCGGCGGCGAGCGAGAGAACCATGAACAAAGAGAGGCTCATAACGGTCGCTATGATAGCCGACGTGACCATTCGACTCGACTGGCTTCGCAAGCGAAGCCAGCCTCGCTCAGGTCAGGCTCCTCGATGGGTCATCGTCGCTTTTGTCTTCTGCGTCAGCGCCACCGTCGTCGCGCATGAAGCGGAACGGACCCGCGTCTGGATCGCGTTTTCCGCGGACGGCCGCTTCGTTCTCGATGTCGCCAACGATCCGATGTGGATGCTGCTGCGGCTCGAGACGTTTGCAGGCGGGCTCGTGCCGGCGGGCCTGACGACCGAGGCCCGCGATGCGCGCCTTGCGCAACTCGGATCGGTCTTCGCCGATCGCATCGTGTTGTTCGTCGACCGGCACGAAGTGCGGGCAGAGTCGGTCGAATACCTGCCGCCGCCCTCACCCGATTCGCTTGCGACGTTTCGATTGACCGGGCGCATGCCGCGCGCGGCGTCCACTCTGCGGTGGCTCTACGGACTGGTCGCCGATCCCTATCCGCTGGAGATTCGACAACCGGACGGCTCGACGACGATCGAATGGATCCAAGGCACCAACTGGAGCGGCACGATCGATCTGACGAAGAGCTTCACGCGTCCCACACGTTGGGAGATCGCACGGCAATATCTCGTGCTCGGTTACACACACATCCTTCCGAAAGGCCTCGACCACATCCTGTTCGTGCTCGGCATCTTCCTGCTGAGCCCGCGCGTGAAGACGATGCTGCTGCAGGTCACCGCCTTCACCATCGCCCACTCGATCACCCTCGGCCTCTCGATCTACGGCGTCGTCTCTCTGCCGTCGCGCGTCGTCGAACCACTGATTGCGTTGTCGATCGCGTACGTGGCGATCGAAAACCTGGTGACACGCGAGCTCAAGCCGTGGCGGCTGGCGCTGGTGTTCATGTTCGGCTTGTTGCACGGCCTCGGTTTTGCCGGCGTGTTGCGAGAACTGGGTCTGCCGCGCGGTGACTTCCTGACGGGACTACTGGCGTTCAATCTCGGCGTCGAAGGCGGACAACTGACGGTGATTGGTGCCGCGATGCTCTCCGTATTCTGGTTCCGCGATCGTCCGAGGTACCGCCAGGTCGTCGTCGTGCCGGCGTCACTCGCGATTGCCGCAATAGGAATCTATTGGACGATCACGCGACTCGCTGCGTAGGGTCAGGCCCCTCATCGCCCGACATCGTCGTTCGGAGAGTCCTGACCCCTGCGTGGCTACCGCATCGTGGGCGTCCCGCTCGGCACGAACTTCTGAATGCGCTGGCCGTAGGTATCGGCGGCGTAGACTGCGCCCCTCGAGTCCACGACGATGCCGTGCACCCAGTCAAACTCGCCGGGGCCGAGTCCCTGCTTGCCCCACGTGGCGACGATCTTCCCGTCTTTCAACGACAGCTTGTGCACGCGCTCCAGCGCATGATCCGCGATGAACGCGAACCCGTCATCGCCCTTGCGCGAGATGGCGATGTCCCACGGGTTCCAGCCTTCGACCTTGATCTCGCGTAGGTAATTCAAGTTCTTGTCGAAGACCTGCAGGCGATGACCCTCGCGGTCGATGATGTACAGATTTTCCTGCGCGTCGACGGCGAGCTTGTGCGGCAGCACCCATTCACCCGGACCGTTGCCCTTGTCTTCGGGTCCGCCCTTGCCCTTCCCCGCCTGCTTGATGAACTTGCCGGTCTTGTCTAACATCGCAACACGGTTGTTGCCGTAGCCGTCCGTAACGATGATGTTGCCGTTCTTCAGCACGGCGATGCCGGACGGCAGATCGAAGTGCGTGGCGTCGTTGCCTTTCTCGCCGGTGGTGCCGAGCTGCATCAGGAACTTGTCGAGCTTCGGGCTGAGCTTCACGATGCGATGCGCGTCGCGCTCGATCATGTAGACGTTGCCGTCCCAGTCGACCGCACCCGAGTGCTGCCAATTCGGGTTGAGCTTCTTGCCGTTGATTTCCTGATCGCCGCCGGCCATCACGAGATTGCCCGCGGTATCGAACACCATGATCGGCTTGGCGCCGCGGTTGAACACGTAGATGCGATCCTGCGCGTCGATGGCGACGCCGGAAATGCCGGGCTGGTTGGTCGGGCCGCCCGGGTTCGCAGCGGCTCCGCCGGTGGGCCGTCCCGTCGCGCGGCGCGCGGCCGCTTGCGCTTCGCGCTCCGCCGGTGGCGGCGGCGCGTTCTTCAAGCCGAAAAATTCACCAGGGGGCAGCTTGGGCCAATCCGGCACGAGCCGATACCCGCCGTCGCCCTGCGCGCGCGCAGCGGTTGCCGACAGCATTAGCAGCGCTGCGAATGTCGAGATGACTAGTGTTCGTCGCATGATGTTTTTGCTTTCTGCCTTTTGCCTTTTGCCTTCTGCCTTTGGGATGGAGAGAATACACCACATGACACGCCGCTGGAGTCTTGCCGTCCTGGTGTTCGCGCTGGCCTCGGGGTCGCTCGGCGCGCAACAAGTCCCAAAGGGCCAGATGCCCGCGCTCGGCCGCCCCACCGAGAGCGGCGACCAGGTTCCGCTCTTCGACTTCGACACGTATTTTCTGGGCAAGTGGACGTTCGAGTGGTCGATGCCCGAGACGCCGCTCGGCCCGGCGGGCGATTACTCGGGCACGACGACGTTCACCAAACTCGACGGACGTTTTTACGAAGCGGTGACCGAAGGCAAGGGGCCGGCGGGCCCGTTCAAGGTGCGCGAGCTCATCGGCTATCACAAGGAAAACAAGACGCTGGCGCGGCAGATCACCGACTCGCGCGGGCTGTCGCGGTTGGAGTTTGGTCCGGTCGGCGGCGACCTGGGCGGGATCTACAACTTGCTATACGAGAGCGCGCCGTTCACGGTCGGCGGCAAGACGATCCGCGTGAAGAACACGCTCCGGTTGATGTCGCCGCTCAGCTATCGGGTCGCGAGCAGCATCTCGGTTGACGGGGGGCCGTTCACCAACCTCGGGAACCCGTGGTGGAGAAAAAACCCGTGACAGTTAACAGTTGCCAGTTAACAGTTGCCAAGCTGCAGCGCATTTCTTGTTAACTGGAAACTGGAAACTGGAAACTGTCCGTCCTTACTTCTTCATCTCGATCTTGATCGTCTTCAGTACTTCTGTTTTCGGCTCGAGCTCCACTGTGCCTGCCGGGTACTTGTTGACGTTGAAGATGTGCGCCACGATGTCGGCCTTCTGCGCGTTGGTGACCGTGTTCGGGCCGGTCGGTGGCATCGAGATGCGGATGCGCTCGTAGAAATCGCCGACGCTGAGGTCGTTCCAGTTGCCGGCGAAGTCGCCGCCCGCCAGGGCCGGGGCGAAGCCGTCGCCGCCCAGATCGCCGCCGTGGCAGCTCGAGCAGTTGTCTTTGTACGCCAGCTCGCCGCGCTTGGCCTGTTCGTCGGTGAACACGCCGTCCCACACCGTCGTCGCGGCGCCGGCCGGGGCCGCCGCCTGCTCGGCGCGGACCGACGGCAGCGCGAAGGACACGGTCCAGATGGCGGCCAATGAGATGAATGCGATACGAAGCTTCATGTGACCGATTGTACCAAAAAGCCGAGGCAGACCCTCAAAGTTCCCATAACCAGGCTGCGCCGCGCACGCCGCTGGCATCGCCATGCGCCGCCTTGACCAGCCTGGTGCCGACGCGATCGCTGAACACGAACGGCGGCCAGAGTGCGGGCACGGTGGTATAGAGGCGGTCGACATTCGACAGCCCGCCGCCGAGCACGATCACGTCGGGATCGATCACGTTGATCACGCTGCCGAGCGCGCGCGCCAATCGTTCCTCGTAACGCGCCAGGCACGCGGCTGCGGCCGGCTCTCCTGCGGCGGCACGCGCGACGATTTCCGCCGCATCGACAGGCGGGTCTAAAGACCCGCCTCTACGTTCGCGGTCTTGTCGAGGCGGGTCTTGAGACCCGCCTCTGAGCCCGCCTGAATAATCGCGGCTCAGTGCCGGGCCCGACAAGAAGGTCTCGATGCAGCCGGATCGTCCGCAATAACACTGAGGACCCGGGCGCTCGTCGTCTCGCGGCGCGGGCAGCCCGGGGTCCCCGGCGCGGCAGCCGCGCCGGGGTGGAAGTGGGTTATGGCCCCACTCACCCGCGATCGCGTTGGCGCCCACCACCACGCGGCCGTGCACGACGAGGCCGCCGCCCGTGCCGGTGCCGATGATGACGCCGAAGACCACGGCGGCGCCGGCCGCGGCGCCGTCGGTCGCCTCGGACAGCGCAAAGCAGTTGGCATCATTGGCGAGCCGCACGGGGCGATCGAGCGCGCGCGACAGATCGTCAGCCATCGGGTGGCCGATCAGCCACGTGGAGTTGGCGTTCTTGACGAGACCGGTGGCCGGAGAAATCGCGCCCGGGATGCCGACGCCAACGCGGCCGCGCTCACCCGCCGACTGCTCGAGCGCGGCGACCAGGTCGACGATCGCGCGGATCGTGCGATCGTAGTCGCCGCGAGGCGCCGCGACGCGGCGGCCCGCCCGCGCGCGGCCATCGTCACCGAGCGCCACGCCCTCGATCTTCGTGCCGCCGAGATCGATCCCGATCCGCATCCGCAGCGTGACGGTTATTGAACGCGCGAGATGGCCTTGTAGCCTGGGCCGCGGATTGGCTGGCCCGGCCGCTCGGACGTGATCTTCCCGCTCGACACCACGGCCGTGCCGTTGACGAGCACGTGCATCACCCCTTCCGAATAATGCGTCGGATCGACAAACGTCGAGACGTCGCGGATGCGAGCGGCGTCGAAGACCGTCACGTCGGCCTTGAACCCTGGCCGCAGGATGCCGCGATCGGCGATGCCGACGCGGGCGGCCGGCCGCGACGTGAATCGCCGGATCGCCTCCTCGAGCGAAATCAGCTTGTCGTCGCGGACGTACTTGCCGAGGATCCGGGCGAACGAGCCCCACGCCCGCGGATGCGACTTCGATTCCGACAACGGGCCGTCTTCGGCGCGCGCGCCCGAATCGGTGCCAATCGCGATCAGCGGATTCGACAACGCGAGCCTGACGTCGTCTTCACGCATGATCGAGATGATCACCGAGCTTTCACCGCGATCGGCGATCACCAGGTCCATCACCGCATCGCGCGGATCCTTGCTCATTTCCTTGCCGATCTCCGCCAGGGTCTTGCCCTCCAGCTTGCGGAGCGACGGATCGGAGACGGTCGATAACATCACGCCGTCGGCACCGCCGGATCCGTACCATTGGTTCTCCCAGTCCTTGGCATTGGCATCGTTCATGTCGCGCTTGATGCGCTCGCGCAGTGCCGGATCCTGCAGCCGCTTGAGCATCGGCTCGAGGCCGCCCTCGCGCACCCAGAGCGGCAGGCACGCGTCGAGGCCGTTCGACGCGCGATCGTAGGGATACATGTTGGCCGTGACGTCGAGCCCGCGGGCGCGTGCGGCCTCGAAATGCTTGAGCACGTCAGCCATGCGCCCCCAGTTGGCTTGGTACGCGGTCTTGAGGTGCCACACCTCCGCGGGAATCGCGGCGCGCTCGGCGATCGCGAATACTTCGTCGAGCGACGGCATGATCTGCGCCGATTCGGATCGCTGGTGCGAAATGTAGATGCCGCCATGCCTCGCGGCAATCCTGGCGAGCGCCACGATCTCGTCGGTTGATGCGAAGCGGTCGGGCACGTACTGTAGCGATGTGCTGAGCCCCAACGCGCCCTGCTCCATCGCCTGCCCGACCAGCGTCTTCATCTGTTCGAGCTCTTCGGGTGTCGCCGCTCGCTGGCTGTCGCCGACCACGTTGGCGCGAACGCCGCCGGCGCCGACAAACGTGCCGACGTTGATCGCCGGCGGTGTGCGCTCGAGCCTGGCGAAGTACTCGCCGAGCGTGCGGAAGTCCTGCGCCACCTTGTAGCGGTCGTACAGCGTCTTGGCCCGCAGGATCAGCCGATCGTTGAGCGGGGCGATCGACGTGCCTTCGCCCGTGATCTCGGTGGTGATGCCCTGCGTGATCTTGCTCGCGGCCCTGCCGTCGGCGAGGACGTTGAACTCCGACTGGCCCAGCATGTCGATGAAACCGGGCGCCACGATCAGGTTGGACGCATCAATCTTGGTCGTCGCGGTCTGATCGCCAAGCTTGCCGATCGCCGTGATGCGATCGCCGACAATGCCGATGTCCGCGCGGTACCACGGCGCGCCGCTGCCGTCGACGATGCGGCCGCCGGTGATGAGGACGTCGAAGGTGTTCTTCGGCGCCCCCGGTGCGAGCACGGTCCGTGGTGAAGACTGGCAAGCGATGCCGAGCAAGCTCACCGCGACGCACGCAACAGCCAAAGACCTCTTCATGCCCATCCTCCGGGTGAAATACTAGGTAGAATCACTCATTGATGTCGAGCTTTGCCTTCTTGTGGCCGCTGGCGGCGTGCGCGATCACCGGAGCCGCCCTTTACGCCACGCGAGGCGTGCTCGACCAGACGGCGACGGGCAATGGCGTGGTCCGCTTCGCGTTGCTGCCGCCGTGGCAGGCAATGCTGGGCTTCACGTGCCTGGCGGCGCTGGTGCTCGTCGGCATCGATCACCTGAACGCCCCACGCGGGACCACTGCGGGACGGCGGCCACGGCTCTCTGAGCTCGTGCTCCCCCTATTCTCGCTCATCGTCTTGCTCGTGCCCTTCGCACCGGTGGTGCCGGATCGCTGGCCGGTGATGCAGGCGCTGTCGGGTCCGATGGCGGCCGTCGTGTGGCTCGGCGTCGCGGGCTTGCAATTGTGGGTGTTATGGCAAGGCCGGCTGATCACGCCGCGGGCGATCGAGCGCTGGACGGTCACGCGGGTCGTCGCCGGCATCTTTGCCGCCACCGTCCTTCTGTCGGCGCTGGCCGCGTCGCAGCTGACGCGCACGCCGCTCTTCCCGTCCGGCGACGAGCCGCACTACCTCGTGCTCGCGCAGAGCCTGTGGCGCGACGGCGACCTCAAGATCGAGAACAACCACATCCGCGAAGACTACAAAGAGTATTTCCAACCCGATCTCGAACCGCATTACCTGACGCGCGGCGCCGACGGCGAGATCTACTCGATTCATCCGATCGGGATGCCGCTGCTGATGGCCCCCGTCTACGGCGCGGGCGGCTACGAGGCGGTGGTCGCCGTGTTGATCCTGATGGCCGCGGCAGCCGCGACGCTCGCGTGGTGGTGGACCATGGGCGCCCTCAACGCGCCCGGCGCGGCGACATTCGCGTGGGCGGCGATCGTGTGCTCGGCGCCGTTTCTCTTCAACACCTTCACGGTGTATCCCGAAATCGTCGCGGCGCTGGCGGTGATGATCGCCCTGGTGCTCGCGGTGAAGTCGGATCCGGCGAGGCCCGCGCTGACACGATGGCTCGCGATCGGCCTCGCATGCGCGTCGCTACCCTGGCTGAGCACGAAGTATGCGCCGATGTCCGCGGTGCTGGTGTTGGTGGTCCTGGCGCGATTGTGGAAAAAGGAACCTGCTTCATTTTTACGGGATTCGAAAGTCTGGGCGGTGGTTGGGCCGTACGCGCTCTCACTCGTCGGGTGGTTCGCATTTTTTTACACCATCTGGGGCGTGCCTCTGCCACAGGCGCCGTACGGATCGCTGACGCAGACCACGCCGGCAAACCTGATCTTCGGCGCACCCGGCCTGCTCTTCGATCAGGAATACGGCCTGCTCGCGTTCGCGCCGGTCTACATTCTTGCCGCCACCGGATTGGCGGCGATGTGGCGGACGCGAGGGGACCTGCGCCGGCAGGCGCTCGAGATCACGCTGATCTTCGGCGCGCTGATCGGCACGGTCGGGGCCTTCCGCCTCTGGTGGGGCGGCACCGCCGCTCCGGCCCGGCCGCTCGCGTCGGGCCTGCTGCTGCTCGCGTTACCGATCGCCGCGGCGTTTCGCGCCGCGCCACCCGGATCGGCGCGCCGCGCCGCTCAACATCTGCTGTTGTGGGTCAGCGTGGCGATCGCCATCACGTTGACCCTCGCGCAGGATGGCCTGCTGATCAACAACAGCCGCGACGGTACCTCCGCGCTGCTCGAATACTGGTCGCCGCGATGGGAGCTCTGGACCCTGGCACCGACGTTTGTGCATCACGATCCGCGCATCGCGTGGCTGCATAGCCTGTGGTGGCTGGCGATCGCGGCCGGAGCCGCCGCCGCGCTGTCGCGCTGGCGCGGCCTCCGGCCCGGCGCGTCGGCGCTGGCGGCCGCCGCGATCCTGAGCGTGTCGCTCGGAGTGGTCGCGCTGACGCTGCCGCTGCTGCCCGCCAATCCGCAGCTGCCGCGCGTGAATCTGGCCGCGCGGGCCCGGCTCGCCGCGCTCGACGGGTTCGATTCGCGCGCCCGCCCCGCGGCTGTGCTGTACGACCCGCTCCGCAAAGTGTCGGCGATCGAGGTGATGCCGCAGCTGTCACTCGGTGTGAAGCCGCTGCAGCGCGCCGATCCGCAACCGGTGCGCGTGATTCATAACGGACGGTTCTCCTTGCCGGCCGGCACCTACGACGTCGAAGTCACGTTTGGCGAGCAAGTACCGGCGCGGCCAACGCCGTTGGCGCTGCAGATTGGACGCGTCGGCGGCCCCATCCAGACCTGGACCCTGCAACCGCGGGCGGGAGAGAAATGGCGCACGTCGATCTGGCTACCGGTCGACGCGGGGTTCGTCGGCTTCCGCGGCCCGCTCGAAATGGAACGGGCCATCGCGGCGATCGCGATTACGCCTGCGGCGATTGTCGACGCCGGCGCGCGGCCCAAGGTGCCGCCGGTCATGTCGGCCGGGGTCTACCACGGCGTCGACGTCTTCTTTCACAGCGAGCAGATGTACCCGGAGCCGGACGGCTTCTGGACGATCGGCGGGCGATCGGCCGGCGTGACGGTGGCGGCGCCGCCAGGGCGCACGGCTCCGGTCCTGCTGCGCATCCACTGCGGAGCGAAGGCCAATAACGTCACCATCAGCACCTACGGATGGCAGCAGCACTACACCCTCGAACCGGGTAAAGCTGTGGATGTGGAGTTGCCCATGGCCGCTGGCGGCGTGATTCCGCTCACGATCTCGAGCGAGAGCGGGTTCTCGCCCAAGGCGATCGATCCGGCGTCGAGCGATCCGCGGTTCCTCGGGATTTGGGTCGAGGTGTTGAAATGAGGGGCGACCTGTCGGCACTGCGTCGCGACTACGCCAGCCGCGCGCTGACGGAAGAGGACGCGTTCGCGGATGCGATCGCCCAGTTCTCGGCGTGGTGGACCGAGGCGGTCGACTCGCAGCTGCTCGACGTCAACGCCATGACGCTCGCGACGGCATCACGCGCCGGCGAGCCGTCGGCACGCATCGTCCTGCTCAAAGGCTTCGGCCCTGACGGCTTTGTCTTCTTCACCAATTACGCAAGCGCGAAGGCGCAGCAGCTCGACGACAATCCGCGCGCGAGCCTGCTGCTGTTCTGGGCCGAGCTCGAGCGCCAGGTTCGCATCACCGGCGGCGTGACACGTGTGCCGCGTGAAGAGTCGGAGCAGTATTTCAAGTCGCGCCCGTTCGAGAGCCAGATCGGCGCGTGGGCGTCGGCACAGAGCCAGGTCGTCACCGGCCGCGCGGCGCTGGAAGATCGCTACGCGAAGCTGGCCGCCGAGTACACCGGGCTGACGGTGCCGTTGCCGCCGTTCTGGGGCGGCTACCGCGTGCTGCCCGAGACGATCGAATTCTGGCAGGGCCGCAAGAGCCGGCTGCACGACCGGCTGTTATACACACGCGACGGCGACGGGTCGTGGTCCCGCTCGCGACTCGCGCCCTAGAGATCGACAGTCCCTTCGCCGACGCGCACGGCTTTGCCGCCGACTTGCACGCGCGTAATCGCGCCGTTCGCGTCTTCCGTAATCCTGATGTGAATGCGGCTCGGCCGGCCCATCTTCACACCCTGCAGGCTGACCATGTCGCGCATCTGATCTCTCAGCACCAGCCCGTGCCTGACCAGGTAACAACCCAGTGGGCCGCTTGCGCCGCCTGTAGCAGGGTCTTCGGCGATACCGGAGCCGGGCGCGAACATGCGGCTGTAGGCGGTCACGTTGGCATCCGCCCCTTCCGTGGTGAACACAAACACGCCAACATGATCGCCCGGGAACGCGCTCTTCAGCCGTCGCATCACGCCGAGGTCGGGTTCGGCGGCGTCGACCGCCGCGCGCGTCTGCACAGGCACAAACGTGAACGGCACGCCGCACGACACTTCTTCGACCGGCAGGCCGGTGGCATCAATCGCCGAAGGGTCGATGCCGGTCGCGCGGATCACGTCCGCTCGAGAGGCCGGCTGGCGGTACTCCGGGGGGCGCTGATCCATCCACGCGAAATCGAGCGCGCTTCCCTTCCAGGTGAGCTCGACCGGCGTCGGTCCGATCCCGAGCCCGAACACCCACCGATCCGTGCCGGCCGGAATCACGCCGAGGTGCGCAAGCGCGAACGTCGTGCCGATGGTCGGATGGCCGGCCATCGGCAGCTCCGCGCCCGGCGTGAAGATGCGCATGCGCAGGTCGGTGCCCGGCGCTTCGGCGGGCAGCACGAACGTGCTCTCGGAGTAGTTGATCTCGCGCGTCAGCGTTTGCATCTGTTCTGTTGAGAGCCCGCGCGCATCAGAAAACACCGCCAGCTGGTTGCCCTCGAACAGGCGATCGGTAAAGACGTCGTAGTGCAAGTACCGCATCAGACGATTGTACTTGCCCCGCCGACTTGTCCGCCGTAGCGCGGAGCGCGAAGGCGGAAGCGCGCAACGCGAAGGCGGGTAGAATCGCCCCGTGATCTTTCGCGGCGCGCTCGCGATCTTGCTGTCGATCCCGCTCATCCTGAGCGCGTCGACGCCGCTCACCATCGTCGCGCCGGCGGCGCCTGGTGGTGGCTGGGATCAAACCGCACGCGCCATGCAGCGCGTGCTGGCCGCGATCGAGCCCGGCGCCAGCGTGCAGGTCGACAACGTCCCTGGCGCGGCGGGCACCATCGGCCTTGCCCGCTTCGTGCAGTCGGAGCGCGGCAATCCGAACGCGCTGCTCGTCACCGGGCTGGTGATGGTGAGCGGCGTGATCACCAGCCATTCACCGGTGTCGCTTGCCGACGCCACGCCGATCGCCCGGCTCACCGGCGAAACCGAAGTCATCGTCGTGCCGGCCTCGAGCTCGTACCGATCGATGCAGGCGCTTGCCGACGCGTTCAAAGCCGACCCCGGCGCCATCGCATGGGGCGGCGGTTCCGCCGGCGGCACCGACGATTTGCTGGTGCGGTTGATGGCGGAACAACTCGGCCTGCCGGCCTCGCGCGTCAATTACATCGCCTTCGCGGGCGGTGGCGCCGCATTAGCCGCGGTGCTTGGCGGCCAGGTCACCGCCGCTGTCAGCGGCTACGGTGAATTCGCGGGACAAATCGCCGCCGGCGAGTTGCGGACGCTGGCGATCTCGGCGGCCGCTCGCATCCCCGGCATCGATGCGCCGACGCTGCGCGAGTCGGGCATCGCGCTGGATCTGGCGAACTGGCGTGCGGTGGTCGCGCCGCCGGGACTGTCTGATGCGGAACGGGACGCGCTGACCGATCGCGTTGCGCGGATGGCCCGCAGCGATCCGTGGCAGAAGACGCTCGAACAGACCGGATGGGAAGACACCTTTCTCGCCGGCGCGGACTTCCGGCAATTCCTTCTTGCTGAACAGGCGCGGATCGAGGCGGTGCTTCACCGCCTCGCCGCCAGCGACACCGCGCCGTCGCGGCGCATGACGATGTCGGTCGTGCCGATGACGTTACCCATCACGGTAACGTCGCTCTTCGCAGTTGTTTTGATCGTCTTCCTGATCCAACGGCGTTCCGCGCCCCGGCCGGAGCCCGGAGCCCGGCGCCCGGAGCCCGGCGTTGTCATCCTTGGCGCTGCGTTATTGATCCAGCCGCTCCTGTTTACCGCTGTCGGATTCGTGGCGTCGTCGACGCTGTTATTCACCGTCGGATCGCATGCGCTGCGCGGACGCGGATGGCGAGCGGGCGACTCGCTCAAGGACATCGCGATCGGACTGGTCTTCTCGTCGCTGCTCTTCCTGGTCTTCAGCCGCGGCCTTGGCGTGTCGCTGCCATGACCGATCTGTGGCGCGGGTTCGCGGTCGCGCTCGAGCCTCTCAACCTGTTATGGGCGCTCGCGGGCGTGTCGCTCGGCACGGCGGTTGGCGTGCTGCCGGGCATCGGTCCGGCGCTCACGGTCGCGTTGCTGTTGCCGGTCACCTACGGTCTCGACCCCACCGCGGCGTTGATCATGTTTGCGGGTATCTACTACGGCGCGATGTACGGCGGTTCGACGACGTCGATCCTGCTGAACACGCCGGGAGAGAGCGCGACCATCGTGACCGCAATCGATGGCCACCAGATGGCGCGCAACGGGCGCGCCGGCGCGGCGCTCGCGACCGCGGCGATCGGATCGTTTGTCGCCGGCACGCTGGCGACGCTGGCGCTGACCCTGACTGCGCCTGTCATGGTTCGCATCGCGCTCGCGTTTGGATCCGCCGAGTACTTCGCGTTGATGGTCCTCGCGTTCGTCACGGTGACGACGGTGCTGGGGACCGGCCCGCCGGCGCGGCCAAAGGCCGCTTCCACCTTCGCTGAAGCTCCGGCGGACAAGTCGGCGAGGTCTCGCCGTAGCTCGCCAGACTGGTTGCGAGCAAAGGCGGACAAGAATCTATCGGGTTGGCTCAGCCTCCTGCTCGGCCTGATGCTCGGCTTCGTCGGCATCGACGCGTTGAGCGGCCAGGCGCGTTTCACGTTCGGCGTGCCCTATCTGCTCGACGGCATCGATCCAGTGATCGTCGCGATTGGCTTGTTCGCGATCGGCGAAACGCTGTGGATTGCCAGCATCGGTCCCGAACAGGACCAGCCGTTGCCGGTGAACGGGTCGCTGTGGATGAACGCCGAAGAGTGGTCGCGATCGTGGCGGCCGTGGCTTCGCGGCGCGGCGATCGGCTTTCCGCTCGGTGCCTTGCCTGCAGGCGGTGCCGAGCTGCCAACGCTGCTGTCTTACGCCGTCGAGAAACGATTGTCTCGACGGCCGGAAGAATTCGGCCACGGCGCAATCGAAGCAGTCGCCGGTCCTGAAGCGGCGAACAACGCCTCGGCCGCCGGCACGCTCGTCCCGCTGCTGACGCTCGGGCTGCCGACATCGGCGACCGCCGCGGTGATGCTCGCCGCGTTTCAGCAGTTCGGCTTGCAGCCCGGTCCGCTGCTGTTCGAACACGAGCCCGCGCTGGTGTGGGGCGTGATCGCCAGCCTCTACCTCGGCAACCTGATGTTGCTCGTCCTTAATCTTCCGCTCGTCGGCCTGTGGGTGAAGCTGCTCTCGATCCCGCGGCCGTGGCTCTACGGCGGCATCCTGGTGGTCGCCTCTCTCGGCGCCTACTCCGTGCACCGTTCGGCCGGTGACTTGATCCTCGTCGCGGTGATTGGCCTCCTGGGCGTCGGCCTGCGGGCCGTCGACGCGCCAATCGCACCGGTGATGATCGGCCTGATCCTCGGTCCCGCCGCTGAACAGCACCTGCGGCGAGCGCTTTCGATCAGTCAAGGCGACTGGACGGTGTTCTTGACGCGTCCGCTATCGGCGACGCTGCTGGCGATCGCCGCGGTCGCATTGTTGTGGGGAATATTTCGCCGGAAGCCACCGAGTACAATCGGTGCATGAAGCTTAGTGACTTGTTCGGAGGCTCAGAAGGCGTCCCCGCCGATCAGTTTCCGGACCCTGCGATCGACATTCCAGCGGATCCAACCGGCACGCCTCAATCGATCGTCCTTGGCGGCGGCTGTTTCTGGTGCACCGAAGCCGTGTTCGTCAAACTCGACGGCGTGATCAGCGTGATGTCCGGTTATGCGGGTGGCAGCGCGGAGACGGCGGACTACAAGAGCGTCTGCAGTGGCGCCACCGATCATGCTGAAGTGATCCGCGTGCGCTTTGATTCCTCGCGCATCACGCTCGGTCAGATCCTGAAGGTATTCTTCGCGGTGGCGCACGATCCGACGCACGTGAACCGGCAGGGCAACGACATGGGCCGGCAATATCGATCGGCGGTGTTCTACGCCGGCGAGGATCAGCGCCGGGTCGCCGCGGCGTACCTCAAGCAGTTGAGCGAGGCGAAGGTATGCGAGGCGCCGATCGTCACCACGCTCGAGCCCCTCGAACAGTTCTTCGAGGCCGAGGACTACCACCAGAGCTTCGTCGCGCGAAACCCGTCGCAGCCCTACGTGGCCGCGGTGGCAATGCCGAAGGTGAAGAAGCTCGAGAAGAACTTTGCCGGGAAGTTAAAGAAAAACTAGTCGGGAGAGGAACTCTTGACGGGATAGCACTCTCTTTGGCGAAGCCAAGTTCGTCACGACCTTCGCGATGGTCTCGGGTGCGTGAGCGTATAATCAGCCGCCAAACGATGACTCCCGAAAAGTTATCAACTATTCCGCTCGTAGCGCCGTCATCGGCGCCACCTTCATGCCGCGTCGGGCCGGCACACAAGAGGCGCACGTCGCCACGATCGCGAGCACGACTGCGGTCGCTGCAAACGTCATCAAATCGAATCGCTCCGTTTGGAACAGCATCGTTGTCAAGAATCGCGACAACCACGCGGCGGCGATCACGCCAGTGAAGACACCGATGATAACTAGGCGAAGCGCCCCGCCGAGCATCAGCCGAAAGACCGACTGCGTCGACGCGCCGAGCGCCATGCGGACGCCGATCTCGTGCGTTCGTTGCGCCACTGAATACGCCATCACGCCATAGACGCCGACTCCCGCGAGCACGAGCGCTATCAGCGCAAACACCGTCAGCAACGTCGAGACGATACGCGGGCGCGCCAGCGTCGCGTCCACGACCCCATCCATCGTCGCCACGTCCGCGATCGGCAAGCTGGAATCGACCGCGCGGACCGCGGCGCCAACGCTCGACGTGAGTGAGATCGGATCGAGGCTGGTGCGAATCACCAAGGTCATCACGCCGCTCTGCAGCTGGGTGTGCGGGACATAGACGGCCGGATTGATGGCGTCGGCGGGCGAGACCATCCTGATGTCGCTGACGACGCCGGCGATCTCCACGTTCATGCCGCTCTCGGCCCGGCCAATCGCGACGTTCAGCCGCTTCCCGATCGGATCCTCGCCGGGGTACTCCTGTCGTACCAATGTGTCGCTGACGATTGCGACCCGCGGCGAGTCGAGCGTGTCGGATGCGGTGAAGTCCCGGCCCGCAAGCTGCGCGATGCCCATCGTCTTGAAGAAGTCTGGCGCGACGGGCTTGACGGCGGCTCCAGGAGCTTGCCCTGGCTCCGGCACGGGCCGATCGAGACGATAGAAGCTAGTACCGATACCCGGTCCGGCCATCGGCAGAACGGAGACCGCTGACGCGCTCTCCACGCCGGGAATCGCCGTGAGGCGAGACACGACATCAGTGAAGAAATCCCCCGGAGACCGTTCAGAAGTGTAACGCTGGCCCGAAAGCGTCACTCGCGCCGTCAGTACTCCATCGGTGCGCATGCCCGTGTCCACGTTCTGCAGCGCGATGAAACTCCGAATGAGCAGACCCGCGCCGGCCAGCAGCACGAGTGAGAGCGCGATCTCGGCGACGACCAGCGTGGAGAGGACGCGCTTCGCGCGTGGTCCACTGCCATGGCGCCCTCCCTCGCGTAACGCATCGTTCGCGGCGCCGGTAGCAAACACCGCAGGCACCACGCCAAAGATCAGCCCGGTGACCAAAGACAGTAGAAGCGTGAACAGGACGACCGGCGTGTCTAGCGCGACTTGATCCAGCCGCGGTACGGGCACATTCCCAGTAACAAGCCTAATCAGGCCACGATGAAACAACACGGCGAGCAGCAGGCCCGCGGCCCCGCCGGTCATCGAAAGCAGCACGCTCTCCGTGATCATCTGGCGAAGGAGGCGCCCGCGTGTGGCGCCCAACGCCGTGCGGAGACTGAGCTCGCGTTGGCGCACGGTGCTTCGCGCGAGCAGCAGGTTGGCTACGTTTACGCAGGCGATCAAGAGCACCAGTAGCACGGCCCCGCTGAGCACGTACAGGGCGGGACGAATCTGCTCGACCGTCTGTTCGTAGATCGGCACGAGCGAGACCGACCAGTTGGTGTTACGCTGCGGCGCTTCCGCCCGGAGCTGGGCCATGATCGTTTGCATGTCGTCGAGCGCCTGCTCGAACGACACGCCGTCGCGGAGTCGCGCCATCGCGTGCGACGAGCCGCGCCCCACGGCTTGGCGCAGGCGCTCGACGGTCCAGCCGTACGGAATCAGGTAGTTCGTCGGCAGTCCTTCGATCGTAAAGCCTGGTGGCATCACGCCAATCACTGATCGCGGCCGGTTGTTGGAGATGAGCGACAACCCGAGCACGTCGGTGCGGCCGCCGAGCCGCGTCTGCCAGAACTCATGGCTGATCAGGATCACTCGGTCGTTGCCCTCGAAATCTTCCTCGGGCGTATGCAGCCGGCCAAGCTGGGGCTGCGTCCCAATCGCGGACAGCGAGTCCGCAGAGGCGCGGAAGCCCCTGGTCTCTTCGGGTTGATCGTTGATAACGATGTTCTGTCTGGACTGACCGACCATGCCAAGGAAATCGAACGACTTCTGACGCTCGCGCCACGCGACGAAGTTCGCATCCGCTATCACGTTGCGCGCGAGGCCGCGATCGAGTCGACCCTCCCAGATGGCCACGAGCCGCTCCGGATCGCGATATGGCAACCGCTTGAGCATGACGCCGCGAACGACGCTGAAGATGGCGGAGGTGGCGCCGATGCCCAACGTAAGCGCGATCAGGGCTGGAATGCTGAAGCGAGGTGCCCGAAGGAAAGAGCGCATGGCGAAGCGAAGGTCCTGCCAGAGATCGCTGAGCACGCGCCCGGTTGGTGCTCCTGGTGTTCGTGACGGCGACGAATTCGACTGTCGCAGTGGCGCCATGTACTGCCCCAATACATTTCCGCTCCGGAAGTCGGAAAGAGCCAGCCGTGCGGCCTCGTCAGCTGACGCACCGCCAGCCATCAACTCCTGGTAGCGGTCATCGAGATGCTGTGACAGCTCGTTGACGATCTCGGCCTCGCGGGTAGGCGAGAGATGCAGTCCCGACAGACGCGCCCGCACCTGGCGTGCCCAGTCAGGCATTTTCGCCTCCGGTGACGCGGCGCATAGCCTCAACGAAGGCGGCCCATGTCTTCCGTTGCTCCGCCAGCACGCGTCGCCCTTCGGCAGTCACCTTGTAAAAGCGGCGGCGGCGCTCGCCGGGCTTCTCGACCCAAGTACCCTTGATCCATCCGCGCTCCTCAAGGCGATAGAGCAACGGATAGAGCGAATCGATGTGGAACATCAGCTGGCCGCCGGAGCGTGTATGGATCAACTTGCTTAGCTCGTAACCGTGCCGCATCCGTGCATTGAGCAGCGACAGGATGAGCAACTCGGCGGAGCCTTTCTTCAGCTCCCGATCAAGTACACGCGTATTAATACCTGTCATAGGCAGATATTATTCAAACAGGCATCACGAGTCAACCGACCCTAGAGACGCCATTCGCAAACATCAAGCGCGCCCATACGACGACGCTGAGAGCGACTGGTATAGGTAGGACCTCATAGATTTGGGCCTCGGCTAGATTCCCTTTCAACACAGCCAAGACATCCATTTTGAATGGCGTTACTTACTGAGGCACAATGGCTCCTGTGCGCTCGTAGCTCAACTGGATAGAGCATCAGCCTTCGAAGCTGGGGGTCGCAGGTTCGAGTCCTGCCGAGCGCACCATTTGAAAGTTGAAAGTTGAAAGTTGAAAGGTCAAAGTTTCAGTTCTCAGTTTGAAACTTGAAACTGAAACTTTCAACTTTCAACTTTCAACTTTCAACTGTCGCTGAATGCAGGCAACGCTCGGCGACGTCGGCGACGAGCACCGAGTCGAACAACGACCCACACAAGAAGACGAGCGGCGCCTGCCGATCGCGACGCAGCGCCGAGAACGTGACGCCGTTGCGCGACAGCTTCGCGATCTCGCTCCAGGGCGCGTCGGTGATCGACTCGCCGACGAAGACGAGTTTTCTGTTGGTCACGTAGAGTGTGCCCGTTTCGTCGTGGTCGCCGCGGTTGTCGTAGACGACTTTGACGGCCACGTAGCACTGATCGGCGCCAGTCGCTCTGTCGTGTGTCACGGCTCTCTCACCTCGACTATATGGACAGCCATTCATGCCGATGTTCTCACCTTCACAGTAATGCGCTGTCTGAATGGTTTTTCTTCTGACTCCCTCACCTTCTGTTGACGTCTTGGCACGCGGCCCCGCGATACACTCTGAAGAGAGTCCATGCCTCGCCAGACGGTTCCTCCCAACTGGGCCGACCTCCCCGACGAAGAGCTGCTCAATCTGCGCCTCGCCGATCTGCCGCTCCACCTCGAGGGCACGGTCGTGGAAACGCGCATCGGGCAGCTGCGCTCCGAGCTGGAAGCCCGCGGCCTGAAGTTTCCACTCCATTTCTATTTGTCGGACGAATGGTTCACGCCCGACGGCAAGGCCTCCATGGCCGTGCCGTTCTATCTCGCCCATCCGCGCCTCGAGCGGCTGGAAAAGAGCCAGATGCTGGCGGTCGAGGGCGGTGAGCACGACTGGTGCATGCGCATTCTGCGGCATGAGGCCGCACACGTCATCGACAACGCCTACAAGCTCCGCCTGCGCCGCCAGCGGCGCACGATCTTCGGGAGCTCGTCGCAGCCCTATCCGGAGTTCTACGCACCGCGCCCGTACAGCAAGAGCTTCGTGATGCATCTCGACCCCTGGTACGCGCAGAGTCATCCGGACGAAGACTTCGCGGAAACCTTCGCGGTGTGGCTCACGCCGGAAGCGCAGTGGAAGCCGCGCTACGCGGGCTGGCCCGCCATCAAGAAGCTCGAATACATGGACGCGCTGATGAAGTCGCTCGTCGGCAGGAAGCCGCTGCTCGACGACATCGACGAGGTCGACCCGCTGCCGCGCTTGAACCGCACGCTCCGCTTTCACTACCGGCGCAAGCGCCGCCATCACGGCGTCGACCACCCGGCGTTTTACGATCGCGACTTGCGGCGGCTGTTCTCCGACGCGCCGGAGCACGCCGGCCACATCACCGCGTCGCAGTTCCTCGCGCGCATCCGCCGGCCGGTGCGCAAGATGGTCGCCGACTGGACCGGCATCTACCAATACACCATCGACAAGGTGCTCGAAGACATCATCGCCCGATGCCGCGAGCTCAAACTGCGTCTTGCCGTGCCTGAAGACCAGGCGCTGCAGGAGTTCACCGTGCTGCTCACCGTGCAGGTCATGAATTACCTCCACAGTGGGCGCCATCGAGTAGCCCTTTGAAACCACAGCGCGTTCTGACTCTCGTCCACAAAGGCCTCGAGCCGCCGGAAGAAAAAACCGACAAGACCACCACCGTGGCCGCCGAGTGGCGCATGGAATACGACGTCGTCCAGACCCTGCGGACTCTCGGACACGAGTTGTGCGTCATCGGCGTGCACGACGACCTCACGCCGATCCGCAGCTCGATGGACGACTTCAAGCCGTCGATCACCTTCAACCTGATGGAGGCGTTCGACGATGTGGTGGTGTTCGATCAGAACGTGGTGAGCTACCTGGAGCTGCTGAAGGTGCCGTACACGGGGTGCAACCCGCGCGGGCTGACGCTGTCACGCGACAAGGCGCTCGCCAAGAAGCTGATGGCCTATCACCGCATCCCGGTGCCCGACTTCCTGGTGGTGCCGCTCGGGCGCAAGCCGAAACTGCCGAAGCGGCTGCAGTTCCCGCTGATCGTCAAGTCGCTGACCTACGAATCGTCTACCGGCATCTCACAGGCGTCGGTGGTGGAAAACGAGGATCAGCTGAGCAAGCGCGTGCAGTTCATCCACGACACGATCATGACCCCCGCCATCGTCGAGCAATTCATCGACGGCCGCGAGTTGTATGTGGGCGTGATGGGCAACGACCGGTTACAGGTGTTCCCGGTGTGGGAAATGTCGTTCGCGAAGATGCCGGAGAACAGCTGGCGCATCGCGACCGAGCGCGTGAAGTGGAGCGTGAAGTACCAGAAGAAGCACGGCATCGATACCGCCGAAGCCGGGTTGCCCCCGGAGATGACGTCGAACGTGCAGCACCTCGCCAAGCGCGTCTACCGCGCGTTGGACCTGACCGGTTACGCGCGTGTCGACCTGCGCATGACCAACGACGGGCAACTGTTCGTGATCGAGGCGAACCCGAATCCGCAGCTCGCCCAGGGCGAAGACTTCGCCGAGTCCGCCCGGCGAGCCGGCGTGTCGTACGCCAAGCTCATCGAGCGGATCGTCGGTCTGGGGCTGCAATGGCGGCCGTCACGGATGGCTTAGAAGAATAACCAATTACCAATAACCAATAACGAAAAGGGCCAAAACCTTCGTTATTCGAAATTGGTTATTGGTTATTGTTTTAGGCATGGCCTTTCTGCGTGATCTCCGGTTCGCGGCTCGCCAGCTGCGGGCCGCTCCCGGCTACACCCTCGCGGCCGTGACGACACTGGCGCTTGCTATCGGCGCCAGCACAGCGATCTTCAGCGCCGTCTACGCGGTGCTGCTCAAGCCGATGCCGATCCGCCAGCCCGAACAGCTGGTCGTGGCGTGGGGCGGCAGCCCCGCGTTGGCGATGCGGGTGATCGAGCTGTCGTACCTGGACATCCGCGACATGGGCGAGGCCGCCCCTCGCGTCGGCAAGGTCGCGTCGGTCGGGTCGTCGGCCTGGAACACGGTGCTCGACGGCGAGGGCGAGCCCGTGCGCCTCGCGGCGTTTGGCGTGTCAGGCGCGTTCTTCGAGGTGATGGGCGCGGCACCCCACCTCGGACGGATGCTCGGGCCCGAGGATGACATCGCACGCGCGCCGCCGGTCGTCGTCCTCAGTCACGGCGCGTGGCTCCAGCAGTTCGGCGGCGACCCCGCGATCGTCGGCCGCAAGATCCGGCTGGACGATCAGATCAATGAGGTCGTCGGCGTGATGCCGGCGGGCTTCGACTATCCGCGCCTTGCGCAGTTGTGGACGCCGATCGTGCCGACCCTCGCCACGATTCCGTCCACGTCCAACCCCAATCCGTTGCGCAACATCGGCTTGCTCTTCCTGGTGGCGCGCCTCAATGCCGGCGTAACGCCGCCGCTGGCGGCGGACGAATGGACGCGCGCCAACGCCAAGATCCTGGAGAACAGCCCTGGCCCCAGGTACGACATCACCGTCACGCGGTTTCTCGACCACCAGATCGGACCGGCGCGGCAGGCGATGTGGGCGCTGTTCGGCTACGACGGAGCCGAACCCCGATGGCGCCTGGCGGACGATCGTCGGCGTGGTCGGCAACGTGAGGTACCGGGGTCTCAACGAGATTCAACTCGACATGTACGACCCGCCGATGCAGACACACTCGGCGACGACGAGCCTGGTGGTGCGGATGAAACGCGGCGAAGAACGCAACCGGCTGGCGGTGGCCGCGGCCATTCAGGTGCAGGCCAAGCAGCTCGATCCGCGTGTGCTGGTCAGCGGCATCACCACACTGGAAGACATCGTGAACACGGAGCTTGCGCCGTGGCGTTTCAGCGCGTGGGTGTTCGCGCTCTTCGCCGGGCTGGCCTTCGCGCTCTCGATGCTCGGCCTCTTCAGTCTGGTCAGTCTCGATGTCGCGAATCGCCGGCAGGAGTTCGCGATTCGCATGGCCATCGGCGCCACCAACCGTCACATCATCGGCGGGGTGTTCAAGTCGGCCGGCACGCGCGCGGGCATCGGCATTGTCCTCGGCGTGGCGGCGGCATTCATCTCCACTCGCAGCCTGCAGAGCCTGCTGGTTGGCGTCGAGCTGACGGACTGGCGGACCTACGCTGCGGTCGTCGCGCTCGTCCTGCTGGTCGTCTCGATAGCGTCGTACTGGCCGGCCAGGCGCGCCGCCAGCGCGGCGCCCCTCGCGCTACTAAGGCGCGAGTAGGCGCTTGAACTCCGCGAGGTCTTCACAGATGACTTCGTCGGCAGGAACGCCGAACCAGACGGTCAACGTCTCCCCTTCGGTCGTGAAGATCTTCAGTTCAGCCATCGCTGGTTGCTACAGATCAGGTCCACGCTTTCGACGAGCACCCCAGATCGAGTGAATCTCGATGACGTCGCGCGCGGTGTTCGCCACCAGCGATCTTCGGCTTCGAACCGCTCTTGGGCCTCATCGAGAAGGACGATCTTCACGACGCGCTCGATACCGCTCCAAGTACTCCCACGCGTCCATCCCTCGGCCTGCGTCAGAGTCGCCTAGCTGATATGGAATGACCCTTTGTCAAGTGGCAGTCGTTCCTCCTAATTGTTTGGCGCCCTGCGGCCAGGCGAAGGCCTGGCCACAATAGCTGCGCGTCCTCACGAGCCAGGCACGGGGTCCAGGGGCGCCGTGGGCGC
>JAUSDY010000070.1 GCA_030650395.1 Acidobacteriota bacterium
CAAGAACGACGAAGTGCTGGTGGTGTTGAGGAACGCCGTCGAGCGGCGCGAGCTGGTTGCCGAAAACGTCGCGCTCAAGCAGAACCTGCAGGCGCGCTATCACAAGTTCGCGGGCATCATCGGCAAGAGCAGCCGCATGAAGCAGGTCTTCGACCTGATCATCCAGGCGGCGCCGAGCCGGTCGACCATCCTGATCACGGGCGAGAGCGGCACGGGTAAGGAACTCGTCGCGCGCGCCATCCACAGCAACTCGGCGCGCAGCGAGCGATCGTTCGTGACGGTCAACTCCGGCAATCTGCCGCCCGATCTGCTGGAATCGACGCTCTTCGGCCACGTCAAGGGCGCCTTCACCGGCGCCGTGTATCCGAAGAAAGGCCTGTTCGACCTCGCCGACAAGGGCAGCATCTTCTTCGACGAGATCGGCAACGTCCCGATCGAGACGCAGGCCAAGCTGCTGCGCGTGATGCAGGAGCGCGAGTTCATGCGCCTGGGCGGCATGGAGACGATCCGCGTCGACGTCCGCATCATCGCCGCCACCAACGTCGACTTGAAGCACGAGATGGAAGAGGGCCGGTTCCGCGAAGACCTCTATTACCGGCTGCACGTCATCAGCATCCACCTGCCGGCGCTGCGCGAGCGGCGCGACGATATTCCGCTGCTGGTGCAGCACTTCCTCGAGAAGTACGGCGAAGAGAACAACCGCAAGAACATCGAGGTCGCGCCCGAGGCGCTCGACCTGTTGATGGGCTACGACTGGCCGGGCAACGTCCGCGAGCTCGAGAACGTGATCGAGCGCGCCGTCGTGCTAAGTACGGGGCAGCGGATCGGAACCGAGCTGATCCCTGATCAGGTCCGCAAGAACCCGTCGTTCAGCATTCCGCACGTCGTGATGCCGGCCGACGGCGTCTCGCTCAAGGAAGTGACGGTGGCCTACGAGCGCCAGTGGATCGAGTCGGCGCTCGAGGCGGCGGGTGGCGTGCAGAAGCGCGCCGCGGAACTGCTGCGGATCAAGCCGACGACCCTGAACGAGATGATCAAGCGCTACGACATTCGCCCGCGCCGCAAGAAGGCGACGGCGACGCAAGGCACTGAGCCCGAACCCGGTCCCACCGAAAACGGCGACGAGCTCGAGCCGGTCGGCGAAGCCGAATAACCCCCGAAGTAGTGACCTTCGACATTTCCAACTGATGCGGGTTGCAGTCGGCCCCGCTACGCGACCTCCGGCTGCGTGACCCGG
>JAUSDY010000073.1 GCA_030650395.1 Acidobacteriota bacterium
GTGGCCCGGCGTGCCCGGCAGCGTTTCGGGCACGCTGCTCGGCAGGATCAACAGGTCCTCGAACACCACGCCAGGTGTGCTGGCGCTCACGCTGAGGCCTTCGGCCGGCCTGCCAAGTCCTTCGCGCAAGTCGATGCGGCCCTGCGCGCCGAACGACACGATGGGTTGCCCGGTGGTCTTATTAAGCGCCCAGAGAAAGTTTCGATAGCTGACGAACACGCGATCGGCGTGCACCGTCACGCCGCGATGCCGGAAGCGGGTGCGCGCGCCGCTGCCGCCGCTCGGATCGAACTTCCAGATCTCCCGCCCCGTCTCCGCGTTCACCGCCACCACCTTCATCGTCGGCGTCGTCGCAAACAGCACTCCATCCACCACGATGGGGTTGCTTTGCATCTCGGAGTCTTTGAAAGCGTCCTGGCTGTCGTAGGTCCAAGCCACTTGCAAGTTGCGGACGTTACTGCGATTGATTTGATCGAGCGGCGAATAGCGGATGTTCCCTTCACCGCCATTCACGGTCCAGTTGACGTCGCCCGTCTGCGCATAGGCTAGCGCCCCAGCGAGGGCGCCGACACACAAGGCTGCGATGCAAGTAGTCTTGCCCACGCTGTAATCAACTCGGACGGTCGGCGGCTTCCGGAAGCTTGTAATCGGCGAACTTCGTTCGCAGCTCGCGCTTGAGCACCTTGCCCGTTGCGCCGAGTGGCAGCGCGTCGATGAACTCGATCGCATCGGGCAGCCACCACTTCACGAGCTTGGTTTGGAGGAACTTGTGCAGCTCCTCCTGGCTGACGTCCTTGCCGGGCGCCTTCACGACAATCAGCAGCGGCCGCTCCTGCCACTTCGGATGCGGCAGGCCGATCGCGGCGGCGTGCTGCACTGACGGATGGCTCATCGCGGCGTTCTCGAGGTCGATGCTGCTCACCCACTCGCCGCCGGACTTGATCACGTCCTTGCTGCGATCGGTGATCTGCATGTAGCTGTCGGGATCGATCGTGGCGATGTCGCCGGTGTAGAACCAGCCGTCCTGGTGCGCCTCGTCGCGCTCGCGCTTGTAGTACGAGCCGGCGACCCACGGTCCGCGTACCTGCAGATGCCCCGACGTTTTGCCATCGTGCGCGACCACCGCCCCGTCGTCATCCACCAAGCGGAGATCCACGCCGAACACCGGGCGGCCCTGCTTGCGCTTGAACGCAAAACGCTCGGCATCGGGCAGCGCCTCGTGCTGCGGCAACAGCACGCCGGTCGTGCCGACCGGGCTCATCTCGGTCATGCCCCACGCGTGGATCACGCGGGCATCGTGCTCCTTCTCCCAGGCCTCGATCATGTACGGCGGACACGCCGATCCGCCGATGACGACCTTTTTGACCGAGGTCATCTTCTTGCCCTGTGCCCTCGCGTGGTTCAGCAGCGCCATCCATACCGTCGGCACGCCAAGCAGGTTGGTCGCCTTTTCGGTCTCGATCAACTCCAACAGGTTGACGGGGTCGAGTCCAGGCCCTGGCAACACCAGCTTCGATCCGGTCATCGCGGTGGCGTACGGAATGCCCCACGCATTGACGTGAAACATCGGCACGACCGGCAGCGTGACGTCGGCCGTGCAAATACCGAGCGCGTCCGCCATGCAGATGGCGTACGAGTGAATCACCGTCGAGCGGTGCGAGTACAACACGCCTTTCGGGAATCCGGCCGTGCCCGAGGTGTAGCAGAGAGACGAAGCCGTGTTCTCGTCGAACGTGGGCCACGTGAACTGATCTGACTCGTCCGCGATCAGGCCTTCGTAATCACGCAGGCCCTGGATGCCTGAATCGGCAGGCAGGTGCGCGGCGTCGGTCAAAGCGACGTAGTGGCGTAAAGGGTTGGGTTGCGCGGCCAGGAACTGTGCCAGCTTCAGGAACGTCGTGTCGAAGAACAGCGCGACGTCTTCGGCATGGTCGACGACGTAGCGCAGTTGATCGAGCGGAAGGCGCGGGTTGATGGTGTGCAGCACAGCGCCAAAACTCGAGACCGCGAAATAGACCTCGAGGTGGCGGTGCGTATTCCACGCCAGCGTGGCCACGCGGTCGCCGCGCTTGATGCCCATCGCCTGCAGCGCGTTGGCGAGCTGCTTCGCACGGCGCGCCGTCTCGCCCCAGCTGGATCGGTGGATCGGCCCCTCGACCGTCCGGGTCACGACCTCGACCGAATTGAAGAATCTGGCTGCGAACTCGATCTGGCTCGAGATCAGCAGCGGGGTGTCCATCATTTGTCCAAGCATGGCGCCGGGGATGATAGCGCGAAGCGCGGGGAAAGTCGCCACGGATTAGAATGTCGCCCATGTCCCGATTCACATTGCTGGCCGTCGGCGCGCTCCTCGGCGGGCTCGCCACCGCGGCGTCGACACGCGCGCTAACCGTCGTGCAGGATGCCGTCGCGGTCTCGCCGCAGCTCTACAAGGTGCGGCTCGAGAACGATCGCGTGCGCGTGCTCGAATTCCGGATGAAGCCCGGCCAGACGGAGCCGAGGCACGACCATCCGCCCTACGTCGTCTATTTCCTGGACGACGCAGTGGTGCGCTCGACGGCGGCTGACGGAACGCAGTCGGAGACGAAGGTCGCGCGCGCGACGTGGGGTGGCGTGACAACACGACCCACTCGATCGTGAACGCTGGAACCACCGAGATTCACGTGCTCATCATCGAGCCAAAGGCGCGGTAGGACGGACGACAAACCTAAAGGTTTGTCGCCACAACCTAAAGGTTTGTCGCCACAACGGGTCAGCGCGGCCGCACGATGCGCGGGACCTTCAGCCTCGCGATCTCGTCGTTGAGCGCGGCGAGATCGCCGCCCAGCGCGCGGTCCAGTTCGGTCGAGAGCGCCTGCTGATCCTTGCGCGCGGCGTCGAGCCGCTGCCGCTGGCTGATGGTCGGTCCCGTCAGCGAGCCTTGATGGATCCCGGATCCGTCGAGCTCCGAGAACAGGTTGCCTACACGACCTCGAAGCCCGCCGCCTCCGCCGCCACCACCACCCTCTTCGCCGCCGCCTCCACCGCCGCCGCCAAAGCGTGATTGCAGCTCGGCGAGGTTCTTTGCGAGGCGGGCGACGCCGTCAACCACGGACGCGGGTGGCGACGGCTGCCTCTTCAACTGATCTTGCAAGGGCGTCAGCTGGTCGCGGACGGCGCGAAGCTCGTTCCCGGCTTGCGCGAGATCGGCCTGCAGCTTGAGCGCCTCGGTCAGGTGCGTGAAGCGTGAGGCCCGCTCGGCATCGGTCAGCGGAAATGCGGGATCAGCACGTAGATGGCGCGGCCATGAGTGGCGACGACCAGGTCGTTATCGCGCGGATGAATCACGAGGTCGTCAACCGGCACCGTCGGGAAACCGTGCGTGAAGCGCGTCCAGTCCGTGCCGGTGTTGAACGACACGAACAGCCCGGTCTCGGTGCCGGCAAACAGCACGGCGGGGTTCTTCGGGTGTTCTTTCACGACGTTGATCCAGCCAACCGACGGCAGGCCGCCGGCCAGCGCCGTCCACGTCTCGCCGAAGTCGCGCGACATGAACACGTACGGCGCAAAGTCATCGTCCTGGTGTCGATCGAGTGAAACGAAAACCGCGCGCGCGTCGGTGTGGGACGGCTCGACGCGGCTGATGCGTCCCTTCCTCGCGGGGCCAGGTATGCGATCGGTGACGTCTCTCCACGTCTGCCCGCCGTCGCGCGACACCTTCACGAGGCCATCGTCGGTGCCCGCCCACAGCAGCGCGGCTTGCACCGGAGATTCGGCCAGCGTGGTGATCGCGCCCCAGGCGCTCACGCCGTCGTTTCTCGACAACATTTCGGGACCCGGCTTCTGTCCCATGATCGAAAAGGTGTTGCGATCTTCGCCGCGCGTGATGTCGGGGCCGGCCGTCCAGGTGTCGCCGCGATCGGTCGAACGGAACACCTGATTGCCGCCGAAGTACAACGTCTTGGAATTGTGCGGCGAGATCACCAGCGGCGACGTCCAGTTGAAACGGTACGGACGCTCTCCCGCCGGCGGCGCCGGACGAATCGGCTTGCGATCGCCGGTCGGCCGATGGAAGCGCGAGAGGTTGCCATCCTGCGACTCCGTGTAGATGGTGTCGGGGTCGTTGGGATCCGCCTGCGCGTACATGCCGTCGCCGGTATTGATCTGCACCCAGTCGCCGTTGAGGATGCCGAGATAGTGCCGCGTCGCGCTGGGACCGCCGAACGAATGGTTGTCCTGCAGGCCGCCGTAGATGTTGTACGGCGTCGCCATGTCGACGCTGATGCCGTAGAACTGGCCGATCGGGATGTTGTTGACCTTGTCCCACGTGATGCTCGCGTCGAACGAGAAGTACAGCCCGCCGTCGTTGCCCAGGATCAGATGCTTCGGGTTGGCCGGGTTGATCCACAGGGCGTGATGATCGCCGTGCACGCCCACGTCGTAGGTGGGGCTCATCACCTCGTTGGCGCCGGCGCGGCCGGTGGCCGGGTCGGCGAACGTGCGGCCGCCGTCTTCGGAAACGAACAACGACGCGCCGAGAATGTAGATGCGCCGATCGGTGGTGGGATCGATGTGAATCTTGCTGTAGTACATAGGCCGCGGGTTGACAGTGCTCATCTTCCGCCACGTGTCGCCGCCATCGTCCGATCGAAACGTGCCGCCGCCATCGCGGTGCTCGACGGTGGCGTAGAGGATGCGCGGGTCCTTCCGCCAGATGGCGAGGCCGATGCGGCCGATGATGCCTTCGGGCAATCCGCGCGTGAGCTTGGTCCACGTGCGGCCGCCGTCGCCGGTCTTGTAGATGCCGCCGCCTGGACCGCCGCCGCTGAATCCCCACGGCGCCCGCCGGCGCTGATAGGCCGACGCATACAGGATGTTCCGGTTGTTCGGATCCATCACCATGTCGACGAAGCCGGTGTCTTGATCGATGAACTTGACGTTGGTCCACGAGCGCCCGCCGTCGGTGGTCTTGTAGACGCCGCGCTCGGGGCTCGGCCCCCACAGCTTGCCGAGGGCCGCGACATAGACCGTCTCGGAATCCACGGGATCGATGATCACGCGCCCGATGTGCTGCGTCTCGCGCAGGCCCATGTGGCTCCACGCCCGGCCGCCGTCGATCGACTTGTAGACGCCGTCGCCGAAGCTGGAGCTCTGGCGGTTGTTGGGTTCGCCCGTGCCCACCCACACCAGGTCGGGGTTCGACGCGCTCAGGGCGACGTCGCCGATCGAGGCGACGCCTTCGCGATCGAACAGCGGCGTCCACGTCGTGCCGGCATTGATCGTCTTCCAGACGCCGCCCGAGGCCGCGCCGACATAGATCGTGGACGGGTTGCGCTCGTCCACCGCCACATCGTCGATGCGGCCGCCCATCACGGCCGGGCCGATCGCGCGCCATTCGAGCTGCCGGAGCGCGGCTTCGTTCAGTCTCTCCACCTTCGCGCTCTGCGCTACGGCGGACAAGTGCGCGGAAGGCGCGGCGATCGCCAGCAGCACGAACGCGAGCGTGAGCCGTATCACCGCTGCACTCTGCGCGTCACCAGCTCGAACACCGGCGGCGCCTGCGGGATCGCCGCGCCGTCATGACGCGGCTCGGAGGCGCCGAAATGAACGCCGCCCGGGCCGCTCATCACCGCCTGGCCGTAGCCGAACGTGCCGCTGCGCGGTTGCACGACACGCAGCTCGTGTCCACGCGCCGTCAGCTCCGCGCGCGTCTTATCCGGAACCAGCGATTCGATGTTCAGGTCGCATCCTTCAAACGTGCCTTTCGTGAATCGCCCGGCCTCGAGCGCCTGCTGGATCGTCATGCCGTAGTCGACGATGTTGGAGACGAACTGGGCGTGGGCCTGCCCCTGGTTCCATCCACCCATGATGCCGAACCCGATGCGCTGTTCGCCCTTCTCCATGAATGCCGGGATGATGGTGTGCAGCGGACGCTTGTGCGGCTCGAGCGTGTTCGGCTGGTTCTTCTCGAGCGAGAACAGCCCGCCGCGATTCTGCAACATGAAGCCCGTGCCCGGCGGCACCAGGCCGGAGCCGAAGCCGCTGTAGTTGCTCTGGATCAGCGAGACGATGTTGCCGTCTTTGTCGATCGCTGACATGTAGATGGTGTCGTTGCCCTGCGCATCGGTGATGCCGGGCAGCTTGGCGGGCTCGACCCGGCACGCCGCCTTCGCTGCATCAATCAGCTTCGCGCGATCCGCCGCGCGCGGCTTGCTCAAGAGTGCGTCGACCGGGTTGCGCGAAAACCGCGGGTCGCCGATGTAGCGCAGCATGTCGGCGTATGCCAGCTTCTTCGCCTCGATCATTACGTGCAGCGCATTGGGGCTGTGAAAGCCGTACTCCGCCATCGGGTACGGCTCCATCAGGTTCAGCATCATCAGCGCGGAGATGCCCTGCGTTTGCGGCCCGATTTCGTAGACGTTCCAGCCGCGGTAGCTGGTCTTGATGGGCGTCACCCACTCGGGCGAAAACTCCGAGAGATCGGCGGCGGTCATGGTGCCGCCCTGCTCGCGCGAGATCTGCAGAATCGCTTCAGCGGTCTTGCCCTTGTAATAACCGTCGCGGCCCTTCTCGGCGATCAGCCGCAGCGATCCGGCCAAATCGGGATTGCGAAACACTTCGCCGGCCTTTGGCGCGCGCTTCCCGTCGACGAGATACGTGTGGCGCGAATTGGGATGCTCGCTGAGCATCTTCTCGGAGCGCCCCCAACCCGCGGCGATCGTTTCCGAGAGCGGGAAGCCATTCTCGGCGTAGTAGATCGCCGGTGCGAGCAGCTCCGACAACGGCTTGGTGCCGAACTTCTCGCGCATCGCGTACCAGCCCGCGGCGACGCCAGGCACCGTCACGGAATAGATGCCGCGCTGCGGCATCCTAGTGATGCCTTTCGAGGCGAGGTAATCGACCGTAAAGCCGGTCGGCGCCCATCCACTCGAGTTGAGGCCATGGACGGTGCCTGTCTTGGCCTCGTAGTAAATGATGAAGAGGTCGCCGCCCAGCCCGTTGCCGGTCGGCTCCATCAGGCCGATGGTGGCGTTGGCCGCAATCGCCGCGTCGATGGCATTGCCGCCGCGCTCCAGAATCTGCACGCCGGCGCGTGCCGCCAGCGGCTGGCTTGCCGCGACGATGCCGAAGGTCGTCGCGACCACCGAGCGGCCGACGAGCGGCGCTTGCGGGCGCGCGGTGTCCTGCCGCGCAACCACCGGGTTCGAACCGCCCGCCCCCGCGAGCGCAATCATCAGGAACAGAACGGCGACGTGTCGGATCTTCATGGGCCCCTCCCGTTGGCCGGATTCTACCGCTGAACCGTCAGCTCCGCGGCCGCAATGCCCTGCTCGCCGCAGAACGAATAAAACAGAAGCGTGCGGCCGTTCTCCTCGAAGATCGCGGGATCGCGTAATTGCCGCACGGGAACTTTCACATCGCCCGCCGCCGACGGCGCATTAGGCAGCGTCAGGCACTCGTAGGGGGCCTCCGGCTGTAACACCTCGACCGGCGCCGACAAGGTCCACCTACTCCAATCGCCCGACAGGCTGATCGTCGACATCAGGATCCGTTCGGGCGCGTCGCCGATCGCCGTGAAGAAGACGTACATCAAGCTGCCGCGCTGAACGAGCGCGACATGGCGGACGCGGTTGGCGTAAGCGCCGCCGCGAAACGGGTTGGGCCCGGGTTCAAACGCCGAAAGCGGATCCGTCGATCGCCATAGCTGTCCGAGCCGTCCCATTCCGAACCGGGCGCCGTTGCCTCCACACGCGCAGATAGGATGTCCTGGTGATCGGCGGCTGCGCGGCGAAGTGCAGCCCATCGTTTGATGTGGCGGACTGCGTGAACTGCGAATAGCCATTGGCGCGCGCCCACTCGCGCGCCGCCGGTTCGCCAACGGGCCACATCTTTCCTTCGGTCCACCAGCCGTGAAACCACAATACCAGGCGCTGACGCTCGTGATCGATCTCGATGTCGGGCGAGGCGACGTGCGTGTAGAAGTTCTCCAGGTTCTCGGGCGGATCGGGTTGCGGCCGGAACAACGCGGTCTCGCGCACCGGCATGACGCCCGGCTCGTGGATCGTCCACGGCCCTTCAATCGCATCCGCGTAAGCAAGTCGAATGAACCCGCCCATGTGGTGGGCGAAGTACATGTAATAGCGCCCGAGCGGCTGCTTCACCCAGCCCGGGACGCGAATGACGGTGGGACCGTTGATGTTGTCGCCGAGGGAGGCGGAGGTGCGCGTCGTGATCAAGGGACCAGGCGCCGGCACCCGTCTCACCTGTTGCGACGCCACGCGATTGGTCGCGAGCCGAGCCCCTGCGCTATCCGGACCCCGACGTGGTCGCGCTCGATCCGCGCTTCCGCCCGTACATCGTCCGCAACACTCCGATCATGCGACTGCACGTGGGAACGATGTGGGCCGAAGGTCCGGCATGGAACGGCGTGGGGCGATACCTGGTCTGGAGCGACATCCCGAACAACGTGCAACACCGTTGGATCGAAGACGATGGCCGCGTCACGGCATTTCGTCGCCCCGCCGGCAACAGCAACGGGAACACGTTCGACTACGAGGGCCGGCAGCTCTCGTGTGAACACAGCGGACGGGCGCATGGTGCGCTACGAGTCGAACGGGACCGTTACCGTGATCGCCGACAAGTTTCAGGCAAGCGTCTGAATTCGCCGAACGATGCCGTGGTGCATCCTGACGGCGGGATCTGGTTCACGGATCCGAGCTACGGGATCCGCGGCAACTACGAGGGCATCAAGGGCGAGTCGGAAACGAAAGAAGCGGTCTATCGCGTGGACCCGAAGACGCTGCAGATCGACAAGGTGAACGACGAGGCCGGTCAGCCCAACGGCCTGTGTTTTTCGCCGGACTACAAAAAACTCTACGTCGCGGACACCGGCTCGGGACGCGATATCCGCGTCTACGACGTGGACGGGAAGGCGCTCAGGAACGGGAAGCGGTTCGTCGTCCTGGATGTGCCTGGGAGCGGCGCGCCCTCGTACGCGGATGGCATCCGCTGCGACGCGGACGGAAACATCTGGTGCGGAGCCCCTCCAGGCGTGCAGGTCGTCGCGCCGGGCGGCGAGCGCATCGGGATGATCCGTCTGCCAGAGACGTGCGCGAATGTGTGTTTCGGCGGTCAGCGACGCAACCGCTTGTTCATGACCGCGAGCCAGTCGCTGTACGCGCTCTACGTCGAAACCACGGGCGCGCACATCGCGTGAGAAGCGACCATGTCGCCCTGGAGAAATACATATCAAATCTGTGATGTTGACATCTGGTAGGCATATGAATAGTATATTTTGTATGCGAACGACCTTGGATTTACCGGAAGCGTTGGTGGATGACGCGCGCGCTGTTTTGGGCTTCAAGTCCAAGACCGACACCGTGGTCTATGCGTTAAGGGAAGTGGTGCGCCGCGGCCACGTTGAAGGCTTGAAGGCCCTCTTCGGGAAAGTCCACATCGACTTGGATCTCGCCAAGGTCAGGGGACGACGCCGGGCCCGGCCGTGATCGTCGTCGACACGTCCGTGTGGATCTTCGCTCTTCGGTCGGCGTCAGGGCCCGAGGCCACCACGCTTCGGTCGCTCCTCGACGCCGACGAAGTCGCGCTGGCGGTTCCGGTTCGAACGGAGCTGCTGATGGGTGCCCGCGCGAGCGATCGGGTGAAGCTGGAGAAAGAACTGAAAGGCCTGCCGCTGCTCTACCCCACCGACGAATCGTGGCGGACCATCGATCGCTGGACCGACCGCGCATCGCGCGCCGGCGTCTCATTCGCGATCGGCGACCTGCTGATTGGTGTGCTCGCGGCGGATATCGGGGGGCTGGTGTGGTCGCTCGACAGCGACTTCGATCGGATGGAGAAACTGAAGCTGGTCGATCGCTTCACCGGTCCCAAGACCTAGCCGTACTGGCGCGGCAGCGGAAAATTGTGAGGGAAATAAGGTATGACAGTGCACATCGGGAGGCTGACCGGAGAGTCACGATGGAGTCCGGGCTTAACGTGACTGCGTGGCCCCATGCCGCGCGCTTCTCTCCGAGTGATTCGAAGGAGCTAATCGATGGATCTACCGATCAACGACGATCGTGAAAACGCCAGGGGCGACGAAGACCGGGTGCAGAAGAAGATCTGGTGCACGCCAGTTTTGATCATCGCGGATGTGAGTACCAGCGGCGCCTCGAAAATACAGCAGCAAAACGAGGCGGATCATACCCGTGGCCCGAGTTCGTGAGCAAAGAGCCACAATTGCCACGGGCACACCCTCAGGACTGAGTCCTGTCGACAGATTCCAGTAGACCGACGTACACGTCATGCCCCCTCCATGGCGGCTGTGGCTCTCCGGCCGCTTCGCTTTTGCCCACTACGGCTTTCCGTTCTCACTGACGACCCCGACGACCCCCGTGGCGCAGTTGCGCGCGATGGGTTTTTGCGCCCGCGCGACGATCCGGAATCCGCTCAAGCGGTGGCTGCGCGGTCCCGCCAACGGAAGGCGCGGCGGCGGAACAATTCTGGACTGCACCAAAAGCGCACATCTGGAGTCTTGAGCGGACAGTATGTAGGGTCTGGAGCCTAACGTGGTAGGCTCAGAGCTTCGAATGCGGTGGCCTCTACCGATCGATTCGAGGAACCGGACCCGGATGATGAATGACGAACGTGAAAACACCGATGGCGACAACGGGCGGGTGCAGAAGCAGATCTGGCGCACGCCGCTGTTGATCATGGCGGATGTGAGCATTAGCGGCGCGGGGAAAGCTACCGAGACCACCGAGACACAACCAAACCCCGGCCCGGCTTCGTGAGCCGAGCGGCCAAAATTGCGGGCACACCTCCAGTAGATCAACGCTTACCCTTGCTGTCTCGCGCATCGCTTCGTGGAGGATCGCTCCGGTCAGCGGTGTAGCCGTCATGCCCGCAACATGGCGGCTGTGGCTCTCCGACCGCTTCGCCTTTGCCCACTACGGCTTTCCGTTCTCACTGACGACCCCGACGACCCCTGTAGCGCGGTTGCGCGCAATGGGGTTTCGTGCCCGCTCGACGGGCCGGAATCCGCTCAAAGGGTGGCTGCGCGGTGCGGCCATGATGATATCGTGGCCGATCGGTGCGTTCCTCGATGCGCTCCGCGACGCCCGCGCGATCGCGACCGCGGACTCCCGTGTGCATCTGGTCACCACGCTCGTCGACATCTACGTCCTGGCGCTGACGCGCAATATTCCTCCACTGGAATACAAGCTGTATCGCTTCCATGAGCCCGCCGGTCGGGCGGACATGCACCAGTATCTCTATTGGACCGACCTCTCCGCGCTCGCTGCGCTGAACGCGAGGCATGGCGCCGAGAATCGCGATGTGCAGGATAAGCATTGCTTTGCGGATATTTGCGCTCGCCACGGACTTCCGTATGTGCCGACATTCGCCGTGTTCGAGCACGGACGACAGACGGCGCCCGATCGGCCCTTCGCTCCGGAGCAATCGCGCCTGTTCGTCAAGCACCTCCGGGGAAAAGGGAGCATGGGCGCGGAACGCTGGACACGCGAGGGCAACTGCTATCGCAACACGCAAGCTGTCGCCGTGCCGGCCGCCGACCTCCCCGAACGCTTGCGTAGAACCGATTGCATTGTTCAGCCGTGCCTCGATAACCATTCATCGCTGGCGACGCTCACCAACGGCGCGCTGGCGTGCCTGCGCATCGTCACGGGCATCAATCGCGGGAACCAGGCGGAATTCATCTGGGCGATGTTGATCCTGCCCTTCGGCACGCTCAAGAGCTCAACGTCGGGCATCATCTGCCGCGTCGATCCGCAGACGGGTACGATCACGCGTGCGCTCAACATCTGGACCGAGCGCGACATTACGGACCATCCGGATACCGGCGCCGCGCTCATCGGATTCGCCGTGCCATTCTGGCGCGAAAGCGTCGCGCTGGTCAGACAAGCGCATGCCCTCGCGTTCGGACGATTTTTCTCCCTTGGATGGGATGTGGCGTTGACGGAAACCGGGCCGTTGCTGCTCGAAACGAATGCCGGCTGGGGGGCACTTCATCATCAGATACTGGACGGTCCAATCGGCCGCACCGTTTTTTCGCGGCTGGTGGAGGAGGAGTTGAACGGGTGCGGCTGATCTGTGGCGTCTGGCACCTTGACGGGCGACCGGCTTCGGCGCGAACGCTCGACGCCATGACGCGCGAAATGATCGCGCCGGGCCTGAGCTCGCAGCTTCGCACCTGGCGCGAGGGCCCGCTCGGCCTCGCGGTGGTTGATTTTTCTCAAGAAGCCGGCGCCAGCACGTCGCTGCCGCGCGATGCGGAAGGCCGCGTGCTTGCCGCGGACGTTCGCCTTGACGAACCGGACGCGCTTGCACGCAGCCTCAATCGCGCGCCCTCCGACGACGACGCGCTGCTCCTGGCAGCTGTCAGCCGTTGGGGCGCGGAGGCACCACGGCATGTCTTGGGCGATTACGCGTTCGCCGCGTGGGATGTGAAAACGCGAACGCTGCTGTGCGCGCGCGATGCGCTCGGTGTCAGGCCCTTGGTTTATCTCCATCAGCCGGAGAGACTCTTCGCCTTCGCCTCCTTGCCGCGCGCGATCCATGGCGCCGATCTGATCGCGCGACGGCTCGACGAGACCGCCCTGGCGCGTCGGATCATGCTCACACGGCGAGCGGACGATACGCTGTGCCAGGACGTGCGCCGCCTGCCGGCCGCGCACGTGCTCGAGGTCTCGGCCGGGGGGGTGTCGGTTCGGCCCTATTGGCAACTCAGCCGCGAACGGGCGGGCACGCGCCGAATCGCGCCGGAGGAGGCGGCGCAGGAGTTGCGGCGTCTCATTGACGAGGCGGTGCGATGCCGGCTCCCCGCCGATGGGCCGGTCGCCGCACACTTGAGCGGCGGCCTGGATTCATCCGCAATCGCGATTCTTGCCGCGCGTCGCCTACGTGCTGACCACCGCGCGTTCCTGACCTATTCCTTTCTCGCGAGGCAATCAGACGGCACACCGACTGAAGACGAGACGCCGTTCGTAGGCGCCGTGCGCACGCAGGAACCAGACCTCGCCTGGATGCCGATCCATGCGCCGCCCTTTGACCGTGGCCTTGCCGCCCGAATGGACGTCGATCGTCTGCTCTCGATCGAAGCGGACGATCCCGAGAATGCCATTTGCGCTCACGCTGCGGCGCAGGGCGCGCACGTCGTTCTCTCCGGCTGGGGCGGTGACGAGGGCCCGACGTTCAACGGACGCGGCGCGCTGGCCGAAGGCTTCCTGCGTGGGCGCTGGCGCTATGTGGCCGCCGAACTTTCGGCGCTGCACCGCACACGCAGCTGGTCGTTCACCGCCATTTGCCGCGGCGAGATTCTGTCCTATCTCATCCCGCAACCGCTGATGAACGCCCAGCGCCGCCTGCGCCGTCGTCCCGTTTCTTTCGTCGATCAACTCTGTCCTCTGGTGGCATCCGCGCGGGCCGCCAGCCTGGGCGGCAGCGACCTGGAAACGCTTGGCATGGGACCCGATGCGCGCGAGAATCAGATGCGCTTGTTGTCGAGCCCGCACCTCGCCGAGCGCACCGAGAACTGGGCATCGATCGGCGCGCGCTACGGGATGGCGTTCGCGTTTCCGATGCTCGACCGGCGGGTCCTCGAATTCGCGGTCTCGCTGCCCAGTGCACTCTTCTTGCGCGGAGGATACAGGCGCCGCGTGTTTCGTGATGCGATGGAGGGCGTGCTGCCGGAAGCGATTCGCTGGCGGCACCAGAAGCTTATGCCGTTACCAGATTTGCTCACGATGGCGGCTGGACATCGCGACGAGATCCTGCAGTATCTGGATGCGGTGGCCGACCATTCGCGCGTCCGCACGTTGTTCGACCTCGACGGCGTGCGCGCCGTGGCCGCATCCTTGCCGTCGCCCGACGCGGTCCGCGCCGGAACCGCCGATGTGACGGGATTAATCGTCGTGCTGCACTTCTTACCGGCCATCGCGTACCTCGAACAGCACTACTGATGATCCCACCAGCGATGGAGGTCCTTCTTGTCGAGATCCAGGAACGCCCGCACGACAGGTTGCTGCACGAAGAGGGCGTCCAATTACTGACGGATCTCAGCGATGGCGCGTCCGGGAGACCTGCAATTCAGTCGCAGCTCATCTCCGATCTCCTGGCGACGCTGTTCGAACACGATCTCATCGATCATCAGGAGATTGCGTCGTGTGCGATCGGCCAGCTGAAGCGCAGATACGGAATCGACTCCAACACCGCGCCGGCCGAACCTCTGGCGCAGTCGCTGGCTCAAGACAATCTCTTCCTCTCGACGCTTCGGCGCATCATCAACATCGACCCTGAATTCGAGATCTTCCTGAGGCAGGCACGACGCTTTCTGTTGTTCCACTATCAGGGCGAGCGGGCTCTCTCCCGGCGTCTTCTGCCTCTCATCGAGGCGCTGGCGCAGCAGGGTTTCAACAACGAATACATTCTCCACGAGGAAGAGGATGAGCGCCGTGCGGTGCACGAGATCGAGGCGCAGCTCGAGCAGACCTTCAATGGGGACGACATGAGGGACAGCGAGCTCCCCTTGCTTGTCGTCGGCATGTATCGTCCGCTCGCGAGCCTCCCCTTCGTACACCGAATCGAGGACGTAGCCATCGAGACCATCTCAAAAGAAGCCCGCGCGGCGATGACCCGAATGATTCGTGAGCCTCTGGAGGAGAAAAGACTGTCGCGACGGATCCCTTCATTCGGTACCATCACGCGTCCGACGTCCGAAGCGGTGCGCGCCCAGTACGAAGAGCATCCCTACCCGCGATGGTTCACGTTGGGTAGAACGAAAGCGCTGGAAAGTAGACTCAAGGGACTGGGTTCCGAATTCTCGTGGCCCTTCTCTTCAGCGGAACGGCTGGAGATTCTGGTACCCGGGTGTGGCACCGGCCGGCACCCGCTCTCGATTGCGGCGGGCACTCCTGATGCCCGCGTCCTGGCTTTGGATCTAAGTAAGGCCAGTCTGGCCTACGGGCAGCGCATGGCGGAAAAGCTGCAAATCCGCAATGTCACATTCGTGCATGGTGATTTGCTGGAACTGTCGACGCTCGGTAAGCGGTTTCATCACATCGATTGCATCGGGGTGCTCCATCATCTGAAAGATCCGATGGCCGGGTGGCAGGTGTTGGACCAGGTGCTGCTTCCAGGCGGGACCCTGCACGTCAGTGTGTACAGTACCGTGGCCAGGATGCACATCGAATTCTTGCGGAATGAGATCGCAAGACTCCAGATCCAACCAACGATCGCCGGCATGAAGGCATTTCGTCATCGGCTCTTGAATGATGAAAGATATAGGCTCTTCCTCCAGTACCTGCAGATAAAAGATTTCTTCAGCCTTAGAGCGGCTTTCGAGATTATCTGTTTCACGCCAGCGAGTACCGGTACCAGCTCGCGGAAATACGGCGTATCATCGACCACTTCGGGTTCAGATTTCTCGGGTTCAGGGTGCCATCGCTGAAAGCCAAGTACCGCGAAATGTTTCCAGACCATCCAGCGATGAACAGCCTGGAGCACTGGTGCCGATTTGAACGTCATTACGCAGGAAGCAATGCGCTATTCCAGTTATGGCTCCAGAAGCCGCTCTGCACCGAAGGTTGAGGAATATGTGGCATTATCGGATCGCCGGGCTTGGGGTGGCGTGCGAGATTCCGCTGCCGGGCATGCTGCCGTCCGACCCGATCGGAAGCGCCCCGGACGTGGTGATACGTCGCGCAGCGATACCCCCTGCGCTTCCAACCGCGACGTCGTCTGGACCCGATTGGGCCATGGCAGAGGGCCGGTTTCTCCTCGTCATTGCCGGCGTCGCGCGCATCCTGATCAGCGGCGGCAGGGACATCGCATTCGACATCGACGCCAATGCGGAGGAACGCGACGCGGCAATCTTTCTGCTCGGCACCGCCTTCGGCATCCTGCTGCAGCAGCGCGGCCACCTGGTGCTCCATGCCAGCGCGGTGGCGGTGAACGGCCGCGCCGTTCTTTTTTGCGGGCCGTCCGGCGCCGGGAAATCGACGCTCGCGGCGGCGTTGTCGCGCGAGGCGTGCTCCTTCGTCACAGACGATGTCTGCCACGTGGCGTTCGACGCGGAGGGCAGACCCACCATCGCGCCCGACGGGCGCATGTTGAAACTGTGGGCCGATGCGCTGAACCATCTATCGCTCGGCCACGCCAAGGGCGACGCGGTGCGTGGGCGCATGGAGAAGTACTATGTGCCGCCAACCCGATTAACTGAGCCGTCCGGTTTGCCCCTGGCGGCCGTCTACTTTTTGCGCGACGCCCGCCCGTCGCTGACCATCGGGATCGAACGGGTGAACGTCGCCGAGGCGGCGGCGCTCCTGGCGTCGAACGCCTATCGTCCGGAGTTGACGGAAAAGATGGGGCTCGTGAAGTCCTACTTCTTCGATGCGGCCAAGGTGTGGCGGCATGCCCGCCTCTTCCTCCTCACCCGCCCGCTCGATTTTGCCGTGATGCCGCAGGTGGTTCGTGATCTCGACGCGCATTGGCGGGCGTTGGGACTCTTGCCTGCCACGGGCACGGCGGGAGCGCCATGACACTCAGCCGATCGTCAACGGTGCGACGCAATCCCGACCTGCTGCACGCCGTGGCAGGCGACGACATCCTGATGATGAGCGTCGAGGCGGGAACCTATTTCGGCCTTGAACAAGTGGGCGCGCGCATTTGGGAGCTGGTCGCCGACCCGATCACCGTCGAACAGATTTGCGCGCGTCTGATCGACGAGTATGACGTCGGCTCGGACGTCTGCGAAGCCGAGGTGCTCGCCTTTCTCGCCCATCTGGCCGAACAGCACATCATTTATGTCGCTCAGGAATAAGCTGTCGCGCGTTCGCCAGATGTCGGGCGCGGAGCGCTGGCTCATTGCCGAAGCGGTCGTCTCGCTCGGCGCCGCGCGCGCCATGATCCTCCTGATGCCGTTTCGCTGGATCGCTCCCTGGCTCGAGCGCAAGCCGCGAGGCTCGGGACGACCCGCCGTACCGGATCCAGTCTTGACTGGAAGCGTCCGGCGCGCCGTGACGATTGCCGCGAACCATGTTCCCTGGAACGCGGTCTGCCTGCCGCAAGCCATGGCCGCGAAATTCATGCTTGCGCTTCGCGGCTGTCCCTCGACGCTCCATCTCGGCGTCGCGCGAACGGGGGCGGCTCTGACCGCGCATGCGTGGCTCGAAGCTGGAAACGTCATCGTCGTCGGTGAAAAGGGCGTTGACGCCGTGACGCCTGTCGCGCGTTTCGGATGACAACGCCGGCCGCTACGGTTCTGCGAGAAACTCTCGAAGCGCGATGCTGCGGCGGTCAAGTTCCGTCAGGGCTGCGTCTCCGCGCTGAAGACGGACCGCGGTTCGCCAGTGGTGTTTCACGAGGTCCTTCAGGCGAGTCGCGTAGACGAGGCGAGAGAATCGAGGCAGGTTATACATGTGAGTGAGCTGATCCTTCGGGAGGAAGATTCGGCTCCAGTACGTCCGCAGCCTGCCGGCAAGGGTGTGCTGGTTCCACGCCTGCACGAACGGGACATTCAATCCACTGTTTCTGTGCCGCTGTAACATCGCCAGCCTCAGGATGCGCTCATCGAACCCGGCCGGCCTGAGCGACTCCAGCACGTCGTCTGGAACGGCTGCGCCGAGGAGATCTCTTGCCAGCCTGAGCGCGAGGTAGGCGCCTCGCCGGCACCGCCAGCGGCCGGCACGGGCGACAATCTGTACCCAATCCATCGATTCGCCGTGCCGACGGATCGTCTCGGCCAGGTCGCACCAGGGCCGGGCCGAGAACTCGCAGAGGTGCTGGTAGGTGGCGTGGAAACAGAGATGAAGCAAGAGGTCTTCGTGTGAGAAGACCAGTACATCGAGGCCGGCGATGCGCGCCGGGACGGCTCGGTCCCACACGTCCCGGACGTCAATCGAAAGGGTCGAGTCCGGGCCGACGATGTGCCAGTGAATCTCGACGGGGGTCGCCCCAGGCTTCATGAACCGCGGCAGGTGGGGATCACAATACGGCAGGGCGCGACTGCTGACGTGGTAAGCAGTCAGCGGTGCGTAGCCCAGTTCCTCGACCACCGCTCCAGCGCTGATCAAATCCCTGGCCGGCACGAGCAGGTCGATGTCACCCGTGGTGCGCAGTGCCAAGTCGCCGTAGACGAGGCTGATGAGATGAAGGCCTTTGAGCGCGATGACGGGGATGGCGCGTTCGTGCAACGCCAACACCACACGGCGGAAGTCGCTGTGGATGCGCATGTTGGCCATGGCCGTGCGCCGTTGCGACTCGCCCGCGATTTGTCTGAGCTGATCCGGAAGCGCCGGCGTGAAGGCCGGTGACAGAAGCCGATGCCGAAGTGTCGGTCCCACCATCAGTTCGTCCGCCAAGTCGACGAGCGACGTCCACTCCTGGTCTGACAGGGTCTTCAGTTGTTCGAGCGTGGCGGCGTGATCTCGAGCGCGGAGGCAATCGAACAGGATGCGTTCGAGCGCTGTGAGGCGGTCGTTCTCCTCGCCGACAGGGCGAGTGTGGATCACTGGGCTAGGCTTCTTTGCCCTGCGCCACTTCGACGACGGCGTCGCCGCCGTACTGCTGGAACAGCGACAGCATGCCGGTATAAAGGAAGCCGACCTGGAACAGCATCAGGAACGGCACGGTGCCGTAGATGCCGTTGATCAGCGCGTAGAACAGCGTCGCCGTGAAGTAGAGGCCGAGCGCCAGCTCGATCATCGGCTGCACCGCCACCGACTGGCGGTACTTCTTCTGGCTCCACTCGTCGTTGCTGCCTTCGACGGCGTACTTCGGCGTGCGCACGAACTCGCTCGGCTTGTGGAACAACGCTTCGAACACCGCCTTGGTGTTGTTGACCGCCAGGCCGATGCCGATGGACATCAGGAACGGCAGGTATTTCAGGCGCTCGGTCCAGGTGTTGGGATAAAGCTCGCGCTGGCACACCATGTAGAAGTTGGCCACCGACGCCGTCGCTGCGAAGAACAGCGGGATGTCGATGAGCAACATCTCGTACCAGCCCATGTTGTAGCGGATCACCATCGACGGGGCCATCAGCACCGACAGCACGCACATCAGCGGGTAGTTGAAGTTCGCCGAGAGGTGGAAGAACGCTTCGGCCTTCACCTTGAACGGCTGATCCGACTGCAGGATGCGCGGCATCAGCTTCATGAAGGTCTGGATGGAGCCCTTCGCCCAGCGGTGCTGCTGCGACTTGAAGGCGTTCATCTCGACCGGCAGCTCCGCCGGCGCGACGTGATCGGTCACGAAGACGAACTGCCAGCCCCTCAGCTGGGTGCGGTAGCTCAGGTCGAGATCTTCGGTCAGCGTGTCGTGCTGCCACCCGCCGCCATCGGCAATGGCGTCTTTGCGCCACACGCCGGCGGTGCCGTTGAAGTTGAAGAAGCAGCCGCCGCGGTTGCGGCTACCGTGCTCGAGCACGAAGTGCGCGTCGAGCAGCACGGCCTGGATCTTGGTGAGCAGCGAGTAGTCTTCGTTGATGTGCCCCCAGCGCGCCTGCACCAGCGCGACCTTCGGGTCGGTGAAGTAGTGCACCGATCGCATCAGGAAGTCGGGCTTGGGAATGAAGTCGGCGTCGAAGATCGCGACCAACTCGCCGCGCGACACCTTCAGGCCCTCGTCCAGCGCGCCGGCCTTGTAACCGGTGCGATCCTCGCGGTGGATGTACTTGATGTCGATGCCCTGCAGCGCATGGCGCCGCACGGCGAGCTCGGCGATCTGCCGGGTCTCGTCGGTCGAATCATCGAGGACCTGGATCTCCAGCTTCTCGCGCGGGTAGTCGATCAGGCACACCGAATCGACCAGCCGATCGACCACATACATTTCGTTGTAGAGCGGGAGCTGGATCGTGACGACCGGAAGCTCGTCGAACACGCCCTTGGGGACGGGCTGTTCGTGCTTGTGCTTCATGTAGACGTACACCAGGTAGTACCGGTGCCATCCGTAAACGGCCAGTATCAAGAGGACAAAAAAATACGACGCGAGTATGAGCGTTTCGACTGCGGTCATCTAATGGTATGTATGCTCGATAAGCCCAGGGGCCGTTCCGTAGGAACGGCCCGGAGTCCGTTGGCCGAGCGACGCTGCTCGTTTCTTCGGATCCGTTGATACGCTCCACTGATATGGGGACTTCTGCCCCGTATCCTGTCAATCATTATAGTTCTTCTAGTTAAGGTCAACAAAACACGGACGATAGAGGCACATGACACCGGCAGAACTGCGCACCCTGCTCGACCAGGTTCGAGACGGCCGTACCGACGCGGGCCATGCCTACGAACGGCTGTTGGCGGCCTTTCGGGAGCAACCCTTTGAGGACCTTGGCTTTGCGAAGGTCGACCACCAGCGCACGATGCGGCAGGGCTTTGCGGAGGTCATCCTCGGACTCGGGAAAACGCCGGCGCAAATCGCCTCGATTGCCGTCGAAATCGTCGGCCGCGGCCACCCCTTACTCGTGACCCGTGCGGATGAGGCGGCATGGCAGGCGGTAAAGGCGCTGCTGCCCGAGGCCGAGTACCACCAGCTCGCCCGCGCCATCACGCTGAAGCGCGATGTGCCGGCCGGAGTGGGGACGATCGTGCTGTGCTCGGCAGGAACCTCGGACGTGCCGGTGGCTGAGGAAGCGGCGGTCACGGCCGAGCTGATGGGCAATACCGTCGATCGCATGTACGACGTCGGCATTGCCGGCATTCACCGCTTGTTGAAACAGCGGCCTCGCCTCGAGTCCGCGCGCGTCATCATCGTGGTGGCGGGCATGGAAGGAGCGCTGCCGAGCGTCGTCGCCGGAATGGTGAGCGTGCCGGTGATCGCCGTGCCGACCAGCGTCGGCTATGGCGCGAGCTTCGGCGGCGTCGCGGCGCTGCTCGGCATGCTCAACTCGTGCGCCAACGGCGTGTCGGTCGTGAACATCGACAACGGTTACGGTGCCGGGTGTATTGCGTCGATGATTAATCACTTGTAGCGATCAGGTCTCAGGGCTCAGGGGTCAGCGCATCCCGATCCCTGAGTCGCTGATCCCTGATCCCTATGTTGGCCCTTCGTACGCTGGAATTTGATCGCATTGTCGACGCGGTCACCGCGCTGGCGCTGACGCCGCTCGGCACGGCTGCGCTCTCTGATCTCGAGCCGTCGACCGATCCCAAGGTGGTGGTCGCCGCGCAAGCCGCGACCAGCGAGACAGTCAACTTTCTCGAACGGCATCCGCTGTTCCCGCTTCGTGCCGGCGGGAGCTTGCCGGATGCGCTCGAGGGGCTGGCGATCACCGGGCGACCGCTCGAGCCGCTGCAGCTGCGGATGGTGGCGGACTTCGTGGATTCAGTGGATCAAACCCGCGCGAGCGTCATGCGCGCCGGCGACGCGTTCCCGATTCTCGGCGCACTGGTCGCAAAGGTCACGGCGTTCAAAGACGAAGTGGCGGCCGTTCGCCGCGCGATCGATCCGGGCGGCGACGTGCTCGACGCTGCGAGTCCTGAGCTGAAGCGGGTCCGCAACGAGCTGCGCCAGAAGCGACAGAAGCTGCGCGGCACGCTCGAGCAATACACCCGCGGCAAGGACTCGGCAAAGTACCTGCAAGACGAGGTCGTGACCGAGCGAAACGGCCGCTACGTGCTGATGGTGCGCGCGGAACATCGCGGCAACGTGCCGGGGATCGTGCACGGCAGCTCCGCCAGCGGCGCCACCCTCTTTCTCGAGCCGGCCGCCACCGTCGAAATCAACAACGACATCGTCGAGCTCGAGGATCGCGAGCGCGAAGAGATCCTGCGCATCCTGCTGGCGTTGACGGATCGGTTCCGCGCCCGTCCGGCCGACCTGGAGATCACCGAACGGGTCGCGCGGGAAGTCGACGTGCTGCAGGCCAAGGCACGCTATAGCGCGAAGGTCAACGGCATCCCGCCGGAGTTCACCGGTGACACCACCCTCGAGCTGAAAGCGGCACGGCATCCGATGCTCGAGCGGCCGGTGCCGGTCGACGTGCTGCTCGATCCGCCGAACCGCGTCTTGCTGATCACGGGCCCGAACACGGGCGGCAAGACGGTGGCGCTGAAGACGGCGGGCCTGTTTGCCTTGATGGCGCAAGCCGGCCTGCACCTGCCGGCGACGCTGGCGCGGCTGCCGGTGTTCCGCTCCGTCTTTGCCGACATCGGCGACGAACAGTCGATCGAAGCGAGCTTGAGCACGTTCTCGTCGCACATCACGAACCTGGTGGCGATGGAACGCGAGCTCGAGCTCCCCGCATTGGTGTTGCTCGACGAAGTGGGCACGGGCACCGATCCCAATGAAGGCGGCGCGCTCGCGACGGCGATCGTGCAGCACTTCCGCCAGCGCGGCGCGCTGGTAATGGCCACCACGCACTTCGATCCGGTGAAGACATGGGGCATCGGCACCGACGGCGTGGCGGTGGCTGCCTTCGCGTTCGATCCGCAGAACTTCGCGCCAACCTATCGGCTGGTCTACGGCGCGCCGGGCCGCAGCCTGGCCATCGAGATGGCGCAGCGGCTCGGCATGCCGCAGGCGGTGATCGCCGCGGCGCGCGGCTACCTCAGCGACGATCAGAAGCGCCTTCAGGCCCACCTGTCGCGGCTTGATGCGCAGGCGCGCACGCTCGAAGCCGAGCGCATCAAGCTGGAGCGCGAACGCCGCACCTTCAACGAAACGAACGCAGAGCTGACCAAGCGGGAGCGCAGCCTCGCCGAACGCGAAGAGGTCTTCAAGAAGCGGCTGAACGAGCGGCTCGACGAACGCTTGCGGCAGGCGAAGCGCGACGTTGACGCGGTGATCGATCAGCTGAAGGAAAAATCGGAGGCGCTGGCCGAGAAGGCGTCGCTGCGTGCGGCCATCAACACCGGTGAGTCAGGCGCGGCGCGCGCCGAGGCGCGCTCGCAAATCGATCGGATCGTCGAGGATCTGCGGCATCCCGACACCACTGCGAGGGGGTCAGACCCCTCGGGAGAACCTGCCTCGGGGTCAGACCCCACCGTAGGTGCGCGAGTCAGTGTCGGGATGGGGCTGGAAGGCATTCTCGTGTCGATCGACGGTAATCAAGCCGAGATCGACGTGCGCGGCAAGCGCATGCGCGCGAAGGTCAAGGACCTGCGCGTGATCGGGTCTGCTCCCCCCGACAAACCTTCCGCCTTCGCGCCAGGCGCTTCGGCGGACAAGAAAGGTCTGTCCAGGGTCCGCGTCAACGTGGATCTGAAGCCGCGCGAAGGATCGCTCAGCGAGCTGAACGTGATCGGCCTCACCGTGGACGAAGCCGTCGATCGCGTCTCGCGCTTTCTCGACGACACGCTCGTAACCGACGTGCAGGAAATCCGGATCGTGCACGGCCACGGCACCGGCGCGCTGCGCAAAGGACTGCAGACGTTCTTGAAGACGCACCCGCAGGTGCAGAAGTTCTATCCGGCCCCCGACAACCAGGGCGGCGGCGGCGCAACGATCGTCGAACTCAAGGAATGAGGATCAAGGACGCCGCGATTCGCGCGTTCTGGGGCAATGAGTTTTACCGTCTGATGGGAGACCCTGACCCGCCTGATCGGCGCGGCCGGATTCGCGCTCGACGGACCCGTAGACTTCGGCGTCGAACAGGAGTACTCCGCCCGGCCGCTGGCCCTGCCGATGGACGCCTTCGCGGTGCCTCACGTCGTGCTCCGCAACTTCCACACGATCTACACGTCGATTGCCCTGTTTCTGATGAAGCCGACAGGGCCGGATCAGGTACGGAATGCCCGGGTCGCCGACGAGGTCGACGAACCCTCGGAGCCCTATCGTTACGGGGCGGAGATCGTGACCGTTGATCCGCCTTTTCGGGTCAAGCCGGGTGAGGCGATCGGAATCACGATCACGGTGCGCAACACGGGCGACGCTGTCTGGTACGCGAGCCCTTCAATCAGCCACGTGGTCCGGCTCGGCGTCTGGTTCTCGACGAGCGACGGGCGCAACATCACCGGCGAACCAGTGCGAATCGGGCTGCCGGACGATGTCAGGCCTGACGAGTCAGTGACACTGCAGGTGACCATTGACGCCCCGGCTGTTCCGGCCGGAAGCGTGCAGATGCATGTCGGGGTGGTGAAGGAGCAGTGCTTCTGGTTTCGAGACAAGGGCTCGGCCGATCACATCGTTTCGATAGAAGCAGTAAGCTGAAAGCCGATAGCTGAGTGGCCCTTTTCCCCCAGAACTTCATCGACGAAGTCCGTGCGGCGGCCGACATGGTCGCGGTGGTGTCCGACTCGGTGTCGCTGCGCAAGGCGGGATCCACCTACAAAGGCCTCTGCCCTTTTCACGGCGAGAAGACGCCGTCGTTCACCGTCAATCGCGACAAGGGCTTCTTCCATTGCTTCGGCTGCGGCGTCGGCGGCGATGTCTTTAAGTTCGTCGAGCTCCAGGAAAAAGTCGGCTTCCAGGAATCGGTGCGAATTCTCGCGCAGCGCTTCGGCATTCCGATTCCCGAGCTGGAGGCCGGCGGCGAAGGCCGTGAGACCGCGGCGGAGCGCGAAGCGCTCGTCAAGATCCACGAGGTGGCGGTCGCCTACTTCCGCGAGCATCTCGCGACACCGGCGGGCGCGCCGATTCGCGAATACCTGCTGGCTGAACGCGGCCTCAAGCAGGAGACGATCGACACGTTGCAGATCGGCTACGCGCCGCAAGGACGCGACGTGCTTCGCCAGCGGCTACTCAAGCAGGGCTTCTCGCCGCTGCAGCTCGTGACGAGCGGCTTGATCAGCAGGCGAGACGATGGCAGCGAGGTGGATCGGTTTCGGAACCGATTGATGATTCCGATCGCGCGCGATACCGGGACGGTGATCGCGTTTGGCGGCCGCGCCCTCGAGAAGGATCAGCAGCCGAAATACCTGAACTCGCCTGAAACGCCGATCTACACCAAGAGCCGGTCGTTGTACGGGCTCAATCTCACCAAGGGCGAGCTGCGCAAGGTGCGCTACGCGCTGATCGTCGAAGGCTATTTCGATTTCGCGCAGGTCTATCAAGCCGGCGGCTTCCCGGTCGTCGCCACGTGCGGAACGGCGATGACCCCGCAGCAGGCGCAGATGCTGCGGCGCTTCGCGTCGAAGGCGGTGCTCTGCTACGACCCCGACCGCGCGGGACAGGCCGCCGCCGAGCGCAGCTCGGAGCTGATGGTGGCTGAGGGCTTCATCGTGAACGTGATGCAGCTCGAAGGCGGCGACGACCCCGACACCTTCATGCAGAAGCGCGGGCGCGACGCGTTCCAGGAGCAGCTGAAGCACTCGCGTCCGTATCTCGAGTACCTGCTCGATCGCGCCGCGGCCGAACACGACCTGACCCGCGACGACAGCCGGCGTGACTTCCTGACCCGCATGCTCGGGGTGGCGGCGCGCATTCCGGATGCGAGCGCGCGCGATCAATTTGCGGATCGGCTGGCCCACAAGGCCAGGGTCACGGAAGGGGTGGTTCGAGCCGAAATAAGGAAAGCCGCGGCGGCCCGCAAGACCGAGCTGCCGGCCGAGCGGGTGCCGACGCTCCAGGGCCATGTCCGGAAAGCCGAAAAAGGGCTGATCTGGACGCTGGTGCACGACCCGGTGGGGTCGATGCCCTGGCTGTTGCAGCTTGAAGATGTTGATTTAAAGGGACTTAGCACGGAAAATATCCTGCGGACCGCGCGTGAACTAAAAGTTTCGCCGGCCGATGTGCCAAGTGCGCTCATGGAGCGTCTAAGTACTGAGGAGGCCAGGCTGCTGGCCTCGGTAGCGGCCGAACCCTTTCCCCCTGCTGTTCTGCCCGGTCTGTGCGTCCTGGCGCTCAAGTACGTGCGCCTCGAACGCGAGCTGGCAGAAGTGCAGCGCGAGCTTAACCGCCTGCAAAGTGTGGGGGATAGCGGCCCGGCATCTACGGCGCTGCTGCACCGCAAGCAGGCCATGATCCGCGCTCTGGAGGCCATGAAGCTGCCAAAAGAGCTACAATAGCCGGCTCGGCATTCTTTCGTCGGCAGGGAGACTCTTTAGCTATGGCTGTGGCGCTCGAAGACAAGTTCGATGAAGTCCGGCAACTGATCGTCATCGGCAAGGAGAAGGGCTACCTCCTCTACGACGAAGTGAACGATCTGCTGCCCGCCGATCTCACGGCCAATCCCGAAGACCTCGAAGAGCTGCTCGCCGTATTTGCGAGCGCCGGCATCGATCTGGTCGACTCGGAAAAGGGTTACAAGCTCGAACGCGAAGGCATCGATCGGCAGGAAGGGCCCGAAGGCGAAGGCCCCGAGCTGGACCTCACGCCCGGCGCGCTCGACAAGACCAACGACCCCGTCCGCATGTACCTGCGCGAGATGGGCACCGTGCCGCTGCTGACGCGCGAAGGCGAAGTGGAAATCGCCCGCCGCATCGAGCGCGGCAAGCTCTCCGTGATCAAGTCGATCTCGCGCATGCCGGCGATCACCAAGGCGGTGATCCGCATGGGCGATGCACTGCGTGCCGGCGAGCGCACCATCCGCGAGCTGGTGATCTTCAACGACGAAGAGATCACCGACGACCGCATCGAAGAGCGCGCCCAGCAGTTCCTCAGGCAGGTCGAAGCGGTGCGCAAGGCGCGGCTCGGCGTCGAGAAGCACGACGAAAAGCTCGAGACCATCCTCAAGTCGGACAAGAAAAAGTACCGCCGCCAGCGCTGGAAGCTGATGCGCGGCCAGGTCGAGACCTCGCGCTTCATCCGCAAGATCGAGTTCACCGAGCCGGTCAAGCGCCGCCTCGTCGAAGAAGTGAAAGACATCGTCGAGCGCGTCTCGAAGCAGCAGCGCGAGTTCGATCGCATCAAGAAGGACCTGACGGCAAAAACCCGCAAGCCGAAGCTCAAGGAAGAGGAGAAGAAGACCCTCACCAAGCGCTTCAACGACCTGCGGCTGGAGATCAAGCAGCGCACCGAGGATCTCGAAGAGAGCGTCGAGCACCTGCGCCACACGCTCGAAGTGATTATGCGCGGCGAGGCGCAGGCCGAGCAGGCGAAGAAGGAGCTGGTCGAGGCCAACCTCCGGCTCGTGGTCTCGATCGCCAAGAAGTACACCAACCGCGGTCTGCAGTTCCTCGACCTGATCCAGGAAGGCAACATCGGCCTGATGAAGGCCGTGGACAAGTTCGAGTACCGCCGCGGCTACAAGTTCTCGACCTACGCGACGTGGTGGATCCGCCAGGCGATCACGCGCGCGATTGCCGACCAGGCGCGGACCATCCGCATCCCGGTCCACATGATCGAGACGATCAACAAGCTGATCCGCACCTCGCGGGCGCTGGTGCAGGAGCTGGGCCGCGAGCCGACCTCCGAGGAAATCGCGCGCCGCATGGACATCCCGGTCTCGAAGGTCCGCAAGGTCCTCAAGATCGCGCAGGAGCCGATCTCGCTCGAGACGCCGATCGGTGAAGAGGAAGATTCGCATCTGGGCGACTTCATCGAGGACCGCTCGGCGGTGTCGCCGTCGGAAGCGGTGATCAACCTCGACCTGAAGGAACAGACCGAGTCGGTGCTGAAGACGCTGACGCCGCGCGAAGAGAAGGTCATCAAGATGCGCTTCGGCGTGGGCGACGGCAGCGAGCATACGCTGGAGGAAGTGGGCCAGAACTTCGCGGTGACGCGCGAGCGGATACGCCAGATCGAGGCTAAGGCCCTCAGAAAGCTACGGCATCCTTCGAGATCACGTAAACTGAGGGCCTTCTTAGAAGGAAGGTCGTAAGAATCTCAGATCGCAGATCTCAGATTGCAGATCTGAAATCTAGAATCTGAGATCTGAGATTCTTCTGAGGGCCCATAGCTCAGTTGGTTAGAGCGGCCGGCTCATAACTGGTTGGTCCCTGGTTCGAATCCAGGTGGGCCCACTTTTGAATAACGAAGAACGAAGAACGAAATAAAGAAACCAGGATGCTTCCGGATCTCGCAAGGCTGATCGAACTGCAAGAGATCGAAAGCAAGGCCGCGGTGGCTAACAAAGCCATCGCGGATGCTCCGGGCCGAATCGCCGCGCTCGACGCCCTCCTTCACGACGCCACCGCCGCCCTCGACAACGCCAAGCACGCCCTTGCGGAAAGCAAGACTCGCCGCGGTTTTGTCGACAAGGATCTGGCCGCCGTCCAGCAGCGCCAGAGCAAATACAAAGACCAGTTGATGCAGGTGAAGACCAACGACGAGTTCCGCGCGATGCAACACCAGATCGAAGCGGCGGCCGCCGATGTCGGGCAGTACGAAGAGAAGATCCTGATCAACATGATGGAGGTGGACGAGATCAACGCCACCATCAAGAAGGCCGAAGCGGCGCTCAAGGCGGCGCAATCGAAAGTGTCGGCCGAGCGCGGCGCCATCGAACAGGACGTCAAGACCCAGCAGGGCGTGCTCGCCGAAACCACCGCCGCACGCGCGAGACTGGTGGCCGCGATGGACAACAAAGGCGTGGTCGAGAGCTTCGAGCGCATCGCCAAGGTCCGCGGCACCGCCGTCGCCCGCGCCGAGGGCGAGCGCTGCACGGTGTGCCAGGTGCGGTTACGGCCCGCGGTGTTCGTCCAGGTGCTCAAGAACGATCAGATCGTGCAGTGCGACAGCTGTAACCGAATCCTGTATTTCGTGCCGCCGTCCGCACCCGCCTCACCCGCCTCCGCCTCCGCTCGCAATGGCTCGTAGCGAGCTACGGCGAGACCTCGCCGACTTGTCCGCCGAAGCTTCAGCGGAGGCGGAAGCGGCCTCCGGCCGCGAAGGCGGGCCGCACGAGTGATCACCGCGTATTTCGACGGCGGCGCCCGGAGCAATCCAGGCCCGGCCGGATATGGCGTCTACATCGTTGACGACCAAGGGACGGTGCTCGCGGAGCTGAACGGCGCGCTCGGGATCGCCACCAACAATATTGCGGAGTATCGCGGGCTGATCGCGGCGCTGCAATGGGCGGTCGATCACGACGTGACGGAACTCAACGTCAAGGGCGACTCGCTGCTGATCATCGAGCAGATGCGCGGCAACTACAAAGTCAAGAACGAAGGCCTCCGGCCGCTGTATCACCAGGCGCGAATGCTGGTCATGCAGATCGGCAACGTGAAGTTCGAGCACGTGCCGCGCGAGAAGAACACGGACGCCGACCGGCTGTCGAACGTCGGCATGGACGCGAACGTTTAACGATGCGGCAGTGATTTACGGAAGCCAGTTCACGAGTAGTGTCGCAACAAGCCCTTCGGTTGTCGCAGCCGGTAGGCGTAGAAGGAATGTCTTCGCTCCGGGGCCAACCGCATAGTGATCGAGGTTGTAACTGGGAGTGATTCCCGTTTTGAACAGCGGCACCGGTACCGACGGGTCTGGCCGTCCATCGCGAACCGCCATCTTCACTGCCATCAGCGTGCCGTCAGGTGCCAGGTAATACAGTTCCCCGCCATCCTCACGCCACCGGGCGGAGGTGCCACCGGCGGTGGAGATCTGAATGCGCTCGCCCGTGGGAGGGACTGGCGACACGTACACCTCGTTGCGATCCGACAACGCGGCGTTGAACGCGAGCCATCGCCCGTCAGGGGAGAGACGCGTCTCGTCGATGAGCTTCAGGTTCGATGCCAGGATCATGGGCTTCTCTTGGCCTTCGATGGGCAAACGGAGCACCTGACGGTCGTCGCCTACGTTAGTCATCGCGATCAGATACTTGCCGTCATCCGACCAATGTTCCAGGGAGAGCGTTTGACCCGTGGGAGCGGTGAAGACCGTGTGCGGATCGCCGCCGAGCGCAGCCTGCACGTCCAGGCGCCGTCGCTGCACCACGTAGGCCACCCGCCGGCCCTCCGGAGAGATCACCGAATCGCCGGCTGGCGATGTCGTCAACCGCGACCGCAAGCCGCGAGAAAGGTCCAGCACGAACACACCGGGATTAAGTGTGCCTGCAACGCTGTTGACGCCCAGGCGGGCGTCCCGTGACAAGTCGAGGCCGACCCCTGGTCCCGGCTGCAACGGTTGGGAGAGCCGCTTGCCGTCGCGGGAGAACCAATAGAGTTCTGACGTAGGAGCCGAAAATGACGCGATAAAGGCGATCAGGCCGTCTTCTGAGATTGCAGCCGCCACCGCGGCGGGATCCAACCCGGTAGCGACCGAATCTGACAGGTCCACCGTCTCGCCAACGAGGGTCCCATCCCGCGGGTTGAACCGCTGTGCCTGGAGCCGGCCGTCCGGCGCCGTGAGCAGCGACATGTGCCCTCGTGCGTAAACGAATCCCCGTGCCTTTGTCAGGACGGTTGCCGCCGGCCCGTCAATCGATAGCGGATGGTTCCGGCGGCTCGTGATCCTGCCAAAACCTAAGGAATCCCTAAGAACTTGAGTCGATCGGTGCCCGTAGAATCCATCGAGAGTACGCACGTCTTGGCCTGCCGAAAGCCGGCGGCCGCCGATGAACGCCGGCGATTTCCAGGCGGCGGCCGTCGCGATCTACGCGATCAAGCACTACACCCCCGCGGGAGGGGAAGAGAGCAGCGAGCAGGCCATTGCGAAAGCCGTCGCGTGGCTCGAGCGCGCCCACCCGAAGACGACCCAGGATCGCGCGTTCCAAGCGCTGGCGCTGGCGTGGGCGAATGACGGGTCGGAAAGCGCGCGGCGCTCCGCGCGATCACTCGTCGCCAGGCCGCGGATAGACGGCGGATGGAGTCAGATCACAGGCATGCACTCTGACGCCTACGCCACCGGACAGGTGCTGTTTGCGCTCAGCGTCGCTGGAAGAATGCCGGCGTCGGATCCCGTGTTCCAGAAAGGGATCGACTACCTGCTTCGGACACAAGCCGCCGACGGCACGTGGCACGTGAAGTCGCGATCGATCTGGCTGCAGCCGTATTTCGAAAGCGGCTTCCCCTACGGGCGCGACCAGTTCATCTCAACCGCCGGCACGGCGTGGGCGTCCATGGCGTTGGCCACGGCCTGGCAGACGCCCATGACATCGCAACGCTAACGGTTGGGTTTCAGGTTGAGTGCGGCCATCCAGTTCACGACAACGGTGACAGCTGAAGAATTCGCGGCGGCGCGTTCCCGCAGGACGACAAATCGCTGACCATCGGGCGAAGCGTTATAGGGATAGACGTTGGAAGAAAAGATGTCGACTTGGCTCGGAAGTTCAAATAGCGGCGTTGGTTCGCCAACCTCGAACCGCGGGTTGGTCCTGACCGGGACCGCCCATAACCGCTGGCCAACGACAAAGAAAATCTCACGGCCATGCGGCATTCCTGGCGGCGGGCTGCGCCCAGACGCCAACCTCACCCACCACCACGGGCGCCTCGGCAGGACTGCTGCGATGGGATGTCGTCACACCCGGCTGCGCCGCGACATCGGCGCCGACACCCAAGCCGGATGTCACCACAGCGAAGCTGCGCCAGGAGCCGGACGGATCGATGACCGCGAGCTGGTCTTACGAAGTCTTGGGACGACCGGTGCTACTGCACGCGCGCTTTGTCGAATTTGGCGGCGTCTGGGGTATGTGCAGCTGGGATACGAGTGACGTCTAGTTAGTTGAAAGTTGTAAGTTGAAAGTTGGAAGTTTCAGTTCAGAGTTTTAGTTTCAAGTTCCAACTTGAAGCTTGGAACTAACACTGAAACTGAAAACTGAACTTTGAACTGAAACTTTCAACTGTCAACTTTCAACTTTCAACTTGGTGCGGCACTTGTATCAACGCGGCCATCCGGCCGGCGCCCTCGCCTTCAGCTCGAAACGAATCGAAGACTTCGGTGTGCGCGCGTGTGCTCAAGCGGCTCGTGAAGATGCGATCGGGCGAAACGCCAGCCGCAACGAGCTGATCGCGATTGGCCAGCCACAAATCGAGAAGCAGTCGCGATGCGCGACGGACGAACCACTGCGCGAGGTCCTGGGGGGAATGGCCGGCGTTCTTGAACGCATCGACCAGCGACTCGCCCACTTCGTAGTCGTCCGGTCCGATGCTTGGTCCGATCGCCGCGATCACGTCATCAGGCCTGGTGCCGAATTCGGTGGTCAGCCGCTCGACCGCAGCGGGCGCGACCCGCGCGGACGTCCCTCGCCATCCCGCATGCACCGCCGCCGCCGCTCCACCCTTGCGATCCGCCAGGAGTATCGGCACGCAGTCGGCGACCATCACCGCCAGGACGAGGCCCGGCTCGTTAGAGACGATCGCGTCGCCGTCAGGCCGCTCGCCGCTCGACGCCGGAGTGACCTCACCGCGCTTCAGAACCCGCACGACATTGCCGTGAACTTGCTTCACGCGCATCACGCGTTCGGGCGCCGCCCCTAACGAAGCGGTTGCAGCCGCCCACCCAGTCTCGTTGACGCGTAACTGCAGTTGCCTCGATGTAAACAAATGTTGCGCGGCGGTGGCGAGGCCGTCGCAACGCAAAGCGGGCCCCCAAGGCTCATGGCTCCAATGAAATGCGGGATCCGGCGCGGGCAGTGTCATGCGCGGCCCGCCAATCGGCGGCAACCAGGGTTGCGATCGGTTTCGCCACGACCGCGAAAGTCGGCGCGTTTTCGCGATTTCGCTGTGGCACCGCCCTTGATACTCCGTCGGTCAGCGAACGAACCGATGACGAGATCGAGTCTCGTCGGACTGGAGACGAACATGGTGGTCAAGATCATGCCGAACGACAAGGGTACCCCGAGCGGAAAGCTGGCGGATGCCGAAGTGCACTTCACCGATGGAGAAATGGAGGGGCTGCGGCTGCTCGGCTTCGCCGTCTGGGAACGCCGTAACGGCTCCGGCCGCAACGTCACGTTTCCCGCCCGAACCTATTCGGTGAACGGCGAGCGCCGCAGCTTCTCGTTGCTGCGGCCGGTCAGCGACGCGAACTCGCAAGAGAAGGTGCGCGACCTGGTGCTGCGCGCTTACTCCGACTTCGAGGCGCAGGCTGCGGTCGCCAGCTGAAAGGCGCGGAGGCGGCCTCGGTTGTCATGCCGAATGTAGGGGCGGGGTGTAGGGGCGGGTCTTTAGACCCGCCCGTTAGCCCCTTAGCTCAACACCGGCAGCAGCCGCGCGTTCTCTTTGGCCCGCTTCGGCGGCAGCGTCCACTCGGCGCGAGTGCTCTTCTCGAATTCCGCTCGGAAGAATGGCTCTTTCATGCCGCCGTCGATGATGTTCCACGGCAGCACCGCGTCGGCCGAGCGATCGCGATAGATGTAGAAGTCGCCGTCGATGCCGGAATCAGCGAGCGCCTTGCGCCACTGGCCGCCGTTTTCTTCGGCCAGCTCGATCGCCGGCGCAATGCGGCGATCGCCGAGCGACAGCAGCGCCTGGTAGTACGAGTGCCGCTCGCTCTTGATGTTGAAGTAGACGTTGTCGATGCCGGCGACGAGCGATCGCATCCGCTTCATCTTGCGCTCGATCACGTCGGTGCGCTCCATCGGCAGCCATTGATAGGCGGTGCCGGGCTTGGGCACGAGCGGGTTCACGCTGGCGACAATGCGGCCGATGCGGCCGCGCGGGCGCGCATGCTTGAGCATGATCTCGTGCAGCTGCAACGTCAGGTCGCGGATGGCGACCAGGTCCTCGTCCTCCTCGGTGGGGAGGGCGATCATGTAGTAGAGCTTCAAGCTCTCGATGCCGCTCGAAAAGATCAGCTCGGCGCGGTCGAGGATCTCTTCGTTGGTCACGGTCTTGTTGATCACGCGGCGCAGGCGATCGGAGCCGGTTTCGGGCGCAATGGTCAGCGTGCGCTCGCCACTGTCTTTGAGCAACGACACGATCGTCGGCGTGAGGTCGTCGAGACGAAGCGAGGCCGGGCTGATCGAATAGCCCATGTCCTTGAGGCTGCGCAGGATGTGCTCGATGTCGGGGTGGTCGCAGAGCGCAATCGACACCAGGCCGGCGCGCGACGAGTGCGCGCGGGCCTGCTGCGCGAGCTCGAGTATCCGGTCGGTCGGAAACGCGCGGACCGGCAGGTAGTTGTAACCGGCCCAGCAGAACCGGCACAGGTTGGCGCACCCGCGCACCACCTCGATCAGGAAGCGCGAGCCGAACTCGGTATCGGGCGTGAAGATCGTGGTGCACGGCGGGTCGACGGCATCGGTCGACTTGAGCGCCGCCTTCTTGACGATCGGCGGCGCGCCGGTGCCTTCGCGCGGCACGTATCGCGCGATGGTCCCGTCTGCCGCGTATTCGACGTCGTAGAACGACGGGATGTAATAGCCGCGTGCCTGGGCCAGGCGCTTCAGCTGCTCGGATCGCGACGAGGTGCCAAACGCATCGACGAGCGCGGGCACCAGCGTTTCGCCTTCGCCGGCCGCGATCACATCCGCAAAAGGCGCGAGCGGCTCGGGGTTGACGAACGTCACGGCGCCGCCGATGACGACGAGGGGGTGGCGATAGTCGCGGTCGGCCGCGCGTAACGGCACGCCCGCCAGGCGCAGAAGCGTGAGCACGTTGGTGTAGTCCCACTCGAACGACACCGAAAACGCGATCACGTCGAACTCGGCGACGGGTGTCTGCGACTCGAGCGTCACGATGCGGGTGCCGGCTTCACGCAGCGCGGCGAGCTCCTGCTTCGGCGGCAGGAACACGCGCTCGCACACGATGTCCGGCTGATCGTTGAAGAGGCGGTAGATGGTCTGGAATCCGAGGTTCGACATCCCCACGAAGTAGGTGTTGGGGAACACCAGGGCCACGCGCAGCCGGTTGGCGTGCGGCTTGGTGACGTAGCCGACCTCGCGGGAAAGGATGTCTTGTGCGAATTCGCGCTGTTGCCTTGGTTTCATCAAAAGTCCAAGGGACTGTCGAGTTGTCTCTCCGTAGACAACGCTCGCGGCTCCCCTGGATCTGTCTACTGTATCAGTCCTATCCCTCGTTACGCCGCAGGAAGGCCGGCACCTCCAGGTCGAGATTCAAGTCGAATTCTCCGAATTCTGCCGGCAGCGTGGCGGACGGCTCGGCCAGCGGCATGTCGGCGGCGGTCTGAACGACCGCGGCCTTCGGCGCCGCATACGGCATGTCGAGCCCGGCCCTCCGGGTGATCGTCGGCCGCGACTGCGCGGCGGAGGAAGCCGCCGGCTCCACGCGCAGCTGCGACGAGTACGAGGTCATGTCGACCGGCGTCTGCAGCGGCGCATTTGCGGGCGTCGACCGATCCGTCCGGGCGTGCTCGAACCCGGTGGCAATCACCGTGATCTTGATCTTGCCCTTCAGCGCCGGGTCGACCACCGCGCCGAAGATGATGTTGGCGTCGTCGTGCGCCGACTCCTGGATGATCGTCAGCGCCTCGTTGACCTCGAGCAGCGACATGTCGGGGCCGCCGGTGACGTTGATGATCACCCCGCGCGCCCCTCGCACCGAGGCGTCCTCGAGCAGCGGGCTCGAGATCGCGCGGTTGGCCGCATCGATCGCGCGTGACGGGCCGTCGGCCATCGCCGTGCCCATCATCGCCACGCCCATGCCCGACATGATCGTCTTGACGTCGGCGAAGTCGAGGTTGATGAGGCCGGGCACCAGGATCAAATCAGAGATGCCCTGGATCGCCTGCCTCAGCACATCGTCGGCCGTCACGAACGCGTCGAGCATCGAGGTGTTGCGATCGATCACCGCGAGCAGCCGCTCGTTGGGAATGGTGATAACGGTGTCGACCGCTTCGCGGAGTGCGTCGAGGCCGTTTTCGGCCTGCTCGAATCGCTTCTTGCCCTCGAACTTGAACGGCTTGGTGACGACCGCAATCGTCAACGCGCCGAGCTCGGTCGCGAGGCTCGCGATCACCGGCGCCGCGCCCGTGCCGGTGCCGCCGCCGAGCCCCGTGGTGACAAACACCATGTCGGCGCCCGACAGCGCCTGGATCAGCGCGTCGGTGTCTTCGAGCGCAGCCTGCCGGCCGACGTTCGGATCCGCGCCGGCGCCCAGGCCCTTGGTGAGCTTGCCGCCGATCTGGATCTTCACCGGCGCGGGGTTGTTCTTGAGCGCCTGGGCGTCTGTGTTGGCGACCATGAACTCCACGCCCGAGATGCCGGCCTGCACCATCCGCGACACGGCATTGCTGCCGCCGCCGCCGACGCCGATCACCTTGATCCGCGCGCCCATGCGCGTCTCTTCATCCAGCGCAAGCCGCAGTGCCTCGTAGCCGTCCTTTTCCGCCATCGTGCCTCCTGTCTACCCTGAGCGAGGTCGACTTCACCCGTGAAGTCGGCCGAGTCGAAGGGTTAGAAAAACTCCTTGAACACCGTGCGCAGCCGGCCCATCACCCGGGTCAGCGCGCCGCCGCCGCCGGCCGCCGCGTTCGGTCCGCGATGACGAGCGGCGTACAACACCAGTCCGACCGACGTCGCGTACGCCGGGTTGCTGACATGATCGGCAAGGCCGCCGACTCCGGTCGGCGAACCGCGCCGGATCGGCAGGTCGAAAATCTGCTCCGAGATCTCGGACATGCCCTCGAGCACGGCACCGCCGCCGGTCAGCACGAGCCCGGAGTTCAAGGACTTCTCGTAGCCGGCCTTGCTGATCTCGTCCCAGATCAAGTGGAACATCTCTTCGGCCCGCGGCTGGAGGATGTCCGAGAGAATTCGGCGCGCCATCACGCGCGGCCGCCGGCCGCCGACGCTCGCGACCTCGATGGTCTCGTCTTCTTCAACCATCGACGACAGCGCGCACCCGGCGCGGCGCTTCACTTTTTCCGCGTCCGGGATCGGCGTGCGCAGGCCGACGGCGATGTCGTTGGTGAAGTGATCGCCGCCGACCGCGATCACCGCGGTGTGCCACAGGCTGCCGCGCTCGAAGATCGCGAGGTCCGCGGTGCCGCCGCCGATGTCGACGACGGCGACGCCGAGCTCTTTCTCGTCGGGGGTCAGCACGGTTTCGGAGGCGGCAAGCTGGCCGATCACCGTGTCGATCACCTCGACGCCGGCGCGATTGACGCACGCCACGAGATTCTGCGTGGCGGTCTGGCTGCCGGTGATGATGTGCACGTTGACTTCGAGCCGCGCCCCGATCAGCCCGACCGGCGCGCCGATGCCCTCCTGCTCGTCAACCACGAAGTCTTGCGGCAGCACGTGGAGGATCTCGCGGCCGGCCGGCAGCGACACCGCCCGCGCCGCATCGATCGCGCGCCGCACATCGTCTCGCGTCACCTCGCGGTTCTTGCCGGCCACCGCCACGACGCCGCGGCTGTTGAAGCCCTTGATATGAGGCCCGCTGATCGCGAGGTGCACCGAGCCGACCTCGACGCCGGCCATGAGCTCGGCCTCTTCGATCGATTTCTTGATCGACTCGACCGCGGCCTCGAGATTGACCACGACCCCGCGCTTGAGCCCCTTTGATTCGGCCACGCCGATGCCGATCACGTCGACACCGCCCTCGTCCAGCAACTCGCCGACCACGGTGCACACCTTGGTCGTGCCGATGTCGAGCCCCACCACGTAGCGTTCCTGTCGTGCCACTAGTCCTCCACCGTCATTTTTTTCGCCGGCGCTTTCACCGGACGCACGTACAACCGTTCGTCGAACCGCAGATCCACGTAATCGATCGCCGCCATGCGCTCGTGCAGCGCCGGCGCCAGGTCGAGGTATTGCTGCAACCGCGCCACGAAATCGGTGTCGCCGATCCGCAGCAGCGCCGTGTCACCGTCGAGGATCACGACCGCATCGTGCAGATCGGCGACGTCGATCTGCGACACGCGCCTGGCGATCTCGGGCCGCACCGCCAGCGCGGCGATGACGCGGCCGGCAAACTCGGCGCGCAGCGGATCGACCAGCGAGCCGCCCTCCTGCGGCGACGTGCCCAGGCCGTCGATGATCGGCAGGTCGACGTCGGCGTAGGCAGGCCCGTATTCGTCGACGATCACGCCCTGGCCGTCGATCAGGTACAGCGCGGTGCCGATGCGGCCGATCCCCATCGGCCGGCGCTCGTGCACGGTGATCTCGACGGTCGAAGGCAACACGCGGCGAATCGTCGCGCGGTCGACCCACGGCGAGGCCAGCAGCCGCTGCCGCCACTGGTCCAGCCGCACCGTGAGGATGTTCTGCCCGCGCAAGCCGTCGACGAGGGCCAGCACTTCGCCGGCCGACAACCGTTCGTGGCCGCGCACGACGAGATGACCAATCTGCAGCGTCTGCGCATCGGCGACCAGCGCGACGCCGCGGTAGCCGCCGTAGATCAGCAGCGCGCACACCACGGCTGAACGCGCGGCCAGCCAGGCCTGCTTCAACGCGAGGCTGCGCTTGCGCGCGGGCTTGACGCGGGCGCGGCGGAACCGCTTGTCGGTGCCGGTGGCGAGGGCTTGCATCACCGCACCTCCTTCGGCCCGTGACGCCGTTCGAGCTCGCTGACCAGGGAAGACGCCAGGCCGCCGATCGATCCGGCGCCGAGCGTGAGCACGAGATCGCCGGGGCGCGCGAGGTCCGCCACCGCGGCAGCCACCTGATCCAACCGCGGCACCAGGTGCACCGGCGTTTTCCGGCCGCCATTCACGGCGGCCGCAAGCGCTTCGATGGTGATGCCGGGGATGGGATCTTCGCTGGCCGCGTAGATGTCGGTCAGCACGACCTCGTCCGCGGTGGCCAGCGCCGTTGCGAATTCCGCCATCAGGTCGCGGGTGCGGGTGTAGCGGTGGGGCTGGAAGGCCACGACCACGCGCGACGGCTTGGCCGCCCGGGCGGCCGCGAGCACCGCCGCAATTTCGGTCGGGTGGTGGCCGTAATCATCGACGACGGTGATGCCCCCGATGACGCCGCGACGCTCGAAGCGTCGCTCCGCGCCGCCAAATTCCGCCAGCGCCGACACGATGCGATCGAACGGCGCATCGAGCTCGAGGCCCACGGCAATCGCCGCAAGCGCGTTCTGCACGGAATGCCGTCCGGGCACCGCGAGGGCGAGCGTGCCGAGTGTCGATTCGCTGACGCCGCCGCGCCGGGTCCGCCGCACGACAGTGAATCGCGATCCGAAACCCTCGAGCGTGACATCCTTCGCGCACAACTCGACGAACGCCTGAGGCACCCCCAAAGAAGGGGGTGCCTCCACAGCAGTCTCGGTTGTGGGGGCAACCCCTTTTTTGGGGTTGCCCTCTGATTGGGCCGGACCATCCTCAATGCCGTAGGTGATCACCCGCCGCGTGAAGCGCGGGATCACGCGACAGAGCTCCGCGTCGTCGGCGCACGCCACCACGGCGCCGTAGAAGGGCACCTTGTTGGCGAAGTCGACAAACGCCTGCTGCAGGTCGGCGAACCCGCCGTACGCATCCATATGTTCGCGATCGATATTCGTAATCACCGCCACCGACGGCGACAGCTTCAAGAACGAGCGGTCGCTTTCGTCGGCCTCCACCACCATGCACTCGCCGCGGCCGAGCCGCGCGTTGCTGCCAAACGCGCTCAGCCGGCCGCCGATCACCGCCGTCGGATCCAGCCCGGCGCGCTCGAGCACGAGCGCGATCATCGAGGTCGTACTCGTCTTGCCGTGTGCGCCCGCCACCGCGATGCCAAACCGCAGCCGCATCAGCTCGGCCAGCATCTCGGCGCGCGGAATCACCGGGATCCGCCGCCCCCGCGCCTCGACCACCTCGGGGTTGTCGGGGCGCACCGCCGACGACACCACCACGACATCAGCGCTGCCGACGTTGGCCGCCGCGTGGCCGATGCCTACCACCACGCCGAGCGATTCAAGCCGTTCGGTCACCGCCGATCGCTTCGCGTCCGATCCCGACACCGCGTATCCCAGGTTGGCGAGCAGCTCCGCGATCCCGCTCATGCCGATGCCGCCAATGCCCACGAAGTGGACGCGCCGCGTTTTACCCAGCACGTTGTCCGCCCTGTCCCGAGCGCAGTCGAGGGGCCAACTGCTCAACCCGATCCGCGATTCGCTCGGCCGCGTCAGGCCGCGCCAGCGTGCGCGCCGCCGCCGCCATCCGCATCCGCCCTTCGCCGTCGGCGACCAACCCCCCGATCGCCGCAGCCAGCCGCTCGCCCGACAGGTCCCGTTCCTCGACGACCAGCGCCGCCCCCGCCCGCGCGAGCACCTCGGCATTCTTCCGCTGGTGGTCGTCGGTGGCGGTCGGCAGCGGCACGAGAATCGCCGGCCGTCCTGCCGCGGTCAGTTCCGCGAGGGTGGTCGCACCCGCGCGGCAAATGACCAGGTCGGCCGCCTTCATCTCTCCGTCGATTTCGAAGATGAAGGCTTCGACTCGGGCCGCGACCTCGGCACGCTGGTACGCGGTGCGCACCAGATCCAGATCGCGCTCGCCGGTCTGGTGGGTGATCGCAAGGCGTACCCCGGTGGCTGCCAGCCGCGACGCTGCCTCCACCATGGCCACGTTGATCGCGTGCGCGCCCTGAGAACCGCCAAAGATCAGAACCCGTGCCGCAGCACGCGGCGTGTCAGCTTGAGCATTCGACTCCTTGTCGTTGGCTTGAAAGAACTCTGGCCGCACCGGGTTTCCAGCCACGAAGCCGGTGCGGGGGAAATAGCGCAACGCCGCCTCGAAGTTCACCGCCGCGGCCCGCACCATTGGCGCGAGCAGCCGGTTGGTGATGCCGGGCAGTGCGTTCTGCTCCAGCAACAGGGTCGGGTAGCCGCGCACCGCCGCGAGCGCCAGCACCGGCCCCGACGCGAAGCCGCCGACGCCGACCACCACGTCGGGGGCATGACGTGAGATCACGCGCCACGCATCGACTGCCGCGATCGGCAGCAGCAGAAAGCCGCGCAGCCGATCTGCGCGCGACTTGCCCTTCAAGCCCGCCACCCGAATCAACTCCAACCGAAATCCCTCGCGCGGCACCACGCGCGCCTCGATGCCCGGCGCCGTCCCGACAAACACGATCTGCGCGCCTGGATCGCGCCGCAGCAGCTCGCGCGCGAGCGCGATTCCCGGGTACAAGTGCCCACCGGTGCCTCCCCCAGCGATCAGGACGCGCACAGCTCACGCGGCTCCCGTCTCCATGTCGGAGTGCTGCGAAATGTTCAGCAGCACGCCGACGCCCAGCAGGTTGATCAGCATCGACGAGCCGCCGTTGCTGACAAGCGGCAGCGGGATGCCCTTGGTCGGCATCAGGCCAAGCACGACGCTGATATTCACGAGCGCCTGCAGCACGAGCATCATCGTGATGCCGAGGGCGAGGAATGCGCCGAAGCCGTCGGGCGCGTTGAGCGCCGCGCGCAGGCCGCGCCACCCGATCACGCAGAAGCAGAGCAACACCAGCGTGGCGCCGATCAACCCGGTCTCTTCCGAGATCACGGCGTAAATGAAATCGGTGTGCGGCTCGGGCAGGTAGAACAGCTTCTGCACGCCGTTCATCAGCCCTTTCCCGAACACGCCGCCGGTGCCGACGGCGATCAGCGATTGGATGATCTGGAAGCCGTCGCCGAGCGGATCCGCCCACGGGTCCATGAAGCTCAGCAGCCGACGCCGGCGGTAATCAGCCTGCATCAGGATCACGTACAGAGCGGGCAGCGCCAGCAGCAGCGCGCCGAGCATGTAGCGGTAGCTGAAGCCCGCGGCGAAGATCATCACGCCGATTACGGCCAGCAGCGACACCGCCGTGCCGAAGTCGGGCTCGAGCAGGATCAGGCCGGCGAGGCCGCCGACGATCACGCCGATCGGCAGCAGCGCGTAGCCCAGCTCGTTGATGCGGTGGCGGCGGCGCTCGAGGATCATCGCCGTGAAAAAGATCGCCGAGAGCTTGGCCAGTTCAGATGGCTGGATGCCGAAGCCGCCGATGCCGAACCAGCGGCGCGTGCCGTTGACCGGCCGCGAGAACAGCACGGCGACGAGCAGCAGACCGACCATGCCGAGCAGCCCCCAGATCAGCTTGTCGTTGCGATAGGTCCGGTAATCGATGCGCATCACGATCGACAGCACCGCGACGCCGACCGAGGCCCACATGATCTGCCGCGTGACGAACAAGTACGGCTGCTGGTAGCGCTCGAGCGCCACCAGCGCCGAGGCGCTGTACACCATGACCACGCTGGTGCAAATCAGCGCCAGCGTCGCCAGGAACAACCACTTGTCAGACGAAAGCTTCCTTGCCATACTCCTGGCCCTCTCAATGAGGGGACTAAAGTTTCGCGGCGTCGACTCGATACATGGGTTGCACGTCGAAGCCCACCTTCGCACTGGTGCTTCGGTGGGCAAGCAGTCAGTAGTCGCCAGTCGACCAGGGAATTGAGACACCAGCCTCGCAGACCGGGGCAGCCTGCGCTCCCAGCGACCAGCTCTCAATTGCGTCTAACCGGCTGACGACTACTCACTGCTTACGTGCGATCCGCACTCACAAGCCGCCGCACCTCCTCTTTGAACCGCCGCCCGCGATCGGCGTAATCCACGAACATGTCGAAGCTCGAACACGCCGGCGCGAGCAGCACCACGCCGTCCGGCACGGCGAGGTCCCACGCCCGCCGCACCGCGTCGGCGAGCGTCTCGGCCTCTTCGACCGGCACGACACCGGCAAGCGCCTGCCGTACCAGCGGTCTCGCTTCTCCGATCGCGATCACCGCGCGTCCGTGTGCGCGGAGCGGTCCGGCCAGATCCGCGAAGTCGCCGCCCTTGAAACGTCCGCCGACGATCGCCACCACCTTGTCGAAGCTCTCGATCGACCTGGCGGCCGCATCGACGTTGGTCGCCTTCGAGTCGTTGATGAAACGCACGCCGCCTTTGGCGCCCACCGGCTCCATCACGTGCTCGAGGCCGGTGAAGCCCTCGAGCGCCCGCGCGAGCGAGTCGTCTGTCGCGCCCGCGAGATGGCTGATCGTCGTCGCCGCCGCGACGTTGCTGAGCATGTGGCGCCCGGCCAGGTGCACGGCCGCAAGCGGCAGCAAGGGCACATCGCCCTCGGAGGTCCGCTGCCACACGAACCCGCGGCCGACGTGGACGTCGGCGTTGGCCGTGTTCTCGACGGCGTAGCGCATCACTTGCGATCGCGCCTGCTCCGACATGCGCATCGCCTCGGGGCTGTCGGCGTTGACCACCGCCCAATCGCGCGGCTGCTGATTCGCGAAGATCCGGATCTTGGCGGCGGCGTACGCGGCCACATCCGGATGGCGATCGAGATGGTCGGGCGAAAAGTTCAGGAGCGCGGCAATCCAGGGCCTGAACGTGTCGGTCGCTTCGAGCTGGAAGCTGCTGGCCTCAACCACATGAACCGTGTCGGGGGTCGAGGCCTCGACCTGCGCGCTCAGCGGATAACCGATGTTGCCGCCGACCAGCACCTTGCGCCCCGACGCTTCGAGCATCCGTCCCACCAGCGTGGTGGTGGTCGACTTGCCCTTGGTTCCCGTGATGGCCACGATCGGTCCGCGCAGCCATCGCGACGCGAGCTCGAGCTCGCCAATCACCGGCACGCCGAGCGCGCGGGCGCGCGTCACCTCGGGCATGTCGAGCGGCACGCCGGGGCTCATCACGATCAGGTTCGCCGTTTCGAAAGACGAGGCGACGTGGCCGCCCAGTTCGAGGGCGACGCCGGCGGCCCGCAGCTCCGCCGCTTCCGGGATCTGCGGTTTCCGATCGGTCAGCGTCGTGATGGCGCCACGCCGCGCCAGCAGCCGTGCAGCGGCGACACCGCTCCTCGCGGCGCCGACGACGAGCACCTGCTGCCCGCTCACGGAAAAGGTCTGGCCTGTCATCGCAGCTTCAACGTCAGCAGGCTGAGCAGGGCGAAGATGATCGCGACGATCAGGAATCGCGTGATCACTTTCGGCTCCTCCCAGCCGCTCAGCTCGAAGTGGTGATGGAGCGGCGCCATCTTAAAGATGCGCTTGCCGCGAACCTTGAACGAGACCACCTGCAGCACGACCGAGGCGGCTTCGATCACGAAGACGCCGCCGACGATCACCAGCAGCAGCTCCTGCTTGATCAGGATTGCGACCGTGGCGAGCGCGCCGCCGAGGGCGAGCGAGCCGACATCGCCCATGAAAATTTCAGCCGGGTGCGCGTTGTACCAGAGGAAGCCGAGGCTCGCGCCGACCAGCGCGCCGCAGAAGATGGTGAGCTCCCCTGCCGGCGCGAAGCGCACCAGCAGCAGGTAATCGGCGAACACGCGATGGCCGACGATGTACGAGAGCGCGGTGAAGGCGCCCGCCGCCACGGCGAACGTGCTGATCGCGAGACCATCGAGGCCGTCGGTCAGGTTCACCGCGTTGCTCCAGGCCACGAGGACAAACACCGCGAACGGCACGTACCACCAGCCGAGATCGGGGATGAGCTGCTTGAAGAACGGGAAGATCAGCCTGGTGTTGTAGAGGTTCTTGCTCGCAAGCCACATCAACACCAGGCCGACCGCCAGGCCGACCAGCATCTGAAGGGCGATCTTGTAGCGGGGCCTGAGGCCGCCCGACGAGCGCTTGGTCACCTTCAAGTAATCGTCGAGGAAGCCGATGGCGCCGAACGACGCCGTCGACAGTACCGCGATCCACACGAACGGGTTCGTGAGATCCGCCCACAACAACGTCGGGACCAACGCCGCGGTCAGGATCAGAATACCGCCCATCGTCGGCGTGCCCGCCTTGGCGAGATGCGACTGCGGCCCTTCTTGCCTGATGACCTGGCCGATCTGAAAATCGCGAAGACGCCGGATCAGCCACGGGCCCATCACGAGGCTGATGAGCAGCGCCGTCATGCTCGCGGCCGCGGTGCGGAACGTGATGTAGCGCGCCACGTTGAAGACGGGGACCTGCGGGACGAACGAGACGAGGAGGTGATACAGCATCAGCCGAATACCGTCGTGAGCTGTTCGACCACGAGATCCGTCCGCGTTCCGCGCGAACCCTTCACCAGCACGACATCGCCCGACGTCAGTTGCGACGGCAGCGCCCGGGCCGCCTCGTCGCTGGTGTCGAAGTGCGACACCGTGGCCGCGGGCATGCCGGCGTCGATGGCGGCGGCGCCGAGTGCGCGCGCGGCAGCGCCGCCGACGGTGATCAGTCGCAGCAGCCCGCTGCCGGCCGCGGCGCGGCCGCAGTCTTCATGGAGCTCGGTCGACAAATCGCCGAGCTCGAGCATCTCGCCGACCACGGCAATGCGCCGCGCGGCCCAGGTGTGGGCGAGCACGTCGAGCGCGCGCTTCAAGGCAGACGGGCTGGAGTTGTAGGAGTCATCGATCACCGTCACGCCTTTGGGCAGCCGCAGCACCGCACCGCGGCGCGCGGATGGCTGAAGGGTGGCGGCGGTGGCGACAACGTGGTCGAGGTCGACCCCCATTTCGAGAGCCACAGCGGTGGCGCCCAGCACGTTCGACAAGTGCCCGCGTCCGAGCAACGCCACGCGGAGCTCGCGCTCGCCCTGGCTCGTGATCAATCTGGCGCGCGAGCCGGCGAGGCCCAGGTCTTCGACGTCGACCGCGCGCACCTCCGCCCCTTCGGCCAGGCCGAACGTGATGCGGCGTCCCGCGAAGGCCGGCACCCGCGCCATCACGCGCGCGTCGTCGGCATTGGCCACGAGCACGTCATCGCTCGAGGCGTTCTCGAGGATCTCGGCCTTGGCGTCGGCAATCGCGTCTGCCGATCCGAAGTGCCCGATATGTGCCTCGCCGACATTGGTCCAGACGCGGACCTCCGGCGTGGCGACGTTCACCAGCGTCCGGATTTCACCCGCGTGATTCATGCCCAGCTCCATTACCGCCACGTCCGCGCCGTGCCTCAGCTCCAGCAACGACAGCGGCAGCCCCAGGTGGTTGTTCAGGTTTCCCCGGTTCTTCACCACCCGGTAGCGCGCGCTCAACAACTCCGCAATCGCGTCCTTGGTCGTGGTCTTGCCGGCACTGCCGGTAATGGCCACAACCTTGGCGCCCGACTTCTGGCGCACGAACCGCGCGAGGTCCTGCAATCCGCGCGTCGTGTCGCCGACCTCGATCACGAACGACTCGGCGGCGTCCGGCACCGTGACCGGCCGGCTCACCACGACACCCGCGGCAGGACGCTTGAACGCCGCGCCGAGAAAGTCGTGGCCATCGCGCGCCGCCACGATCGCGAAAAACAGATCGCCCGAGGCCAGCGTCCTCGTGTCGATCGAAAACCCAGTGACGTAGTGCTCGCTGTCACCGGCCACCAGCCGGCCGTTCATCACGCCGGCAATCGTCTCGGCCGCGAGCGGAATCGCCCCTGCCACTAACCCGCCTTCGTCCGGTCCTGCCGGCGTTTAGTCAGCGCAGCCCTCGCCACCTCGCCGTCGTCAAACGGCAGCACGCGGTCGCCAATCTGCTGGTACTTCTCGTGGCCCTTGCCCGCGATCAGCACGACGTCGCCGGCGTTCGCTGTCATCACGGCGCGCTCGATCGCTTCGGCGCGGTCGACGACGGAGACGACCGATGGCGCGCGGCTGGCCGACTGGCTGCCGGCCGGAATGCCGCGCTCGATCTCTTCGATGATTCGCGCCGGATCTTCCGTGCGCGGGTTGTCGGATGTGATCACGACGACATCGCTCAGGCGGGCCGCCACCATTCCCATCAACGGACGCTTGCTGCGATCGCGATCGCCGCCGCACCCGAACACCGTGACCAGCCGCTTGGCGGCGAGCCGGCGCGCGGTCTCGAGCAAATTGCGCAGTGCGTCGTCGGTATGTGCGTAATCGACGACGACGGTCACTTCATCGTCCGGCTTCGACACGACTTCGAAGCGGCCGGGCACTCCGGCGAGGCCGGCGATGCCGCGCTCGATCGCGTCCAGCGGCACGTCAAGTGACACGGCGGTCGCCGCGGCGGCGAGGATGTTGTAGACGTTCGGCTTGCCAACCAGCTTCGCCGTCACCTGCACCGGGCCGCGCGGCGTGGCGATCTCGAATTTGAGTCCGCCAAGGGTCATGTCGATCGGGCCCGGGCGGACGTCGGCCGCCGCGGTGATCGCGTAGGTGACCGGCCGTCCGGTGATCGCGGCCAGCTCGGGTCCGCGCGGATCGTCGAGATTGATCACTGCAGGCGCATCGCGCGGCAGCATCTCGAAGAGGCGCCGCTTGGCGGCGAAGTACGCCTCCATGTCTTCGTGGAAGTCGAGGTGATCGCGCGTGAGGTTGGAAAACACCGCGGCCGCGAAGCGCATGCCGTCGACGCGCTTCAGCGACAGGGCGTGCGATGAGACCTCCATGACCGCCGACTTGCAGCCGTGCTGCAGCATGTCGTTCAGCAGCTGCTGCACATCGGGCGCCTCGGGTGTGGTGCGCGAGGCCTCGCGATCTTCACCGCCGATGCGATACGCCACCGTGCCAAGCATGCCGGCCTTCAGCCCCGCGGCGTCGAGCATCGAGCAGAGCAAGTACGCCGTCGTGGTCTTGCCGTTGGTCCCGGTGACGCCGACCACCGGCATGCGCCTGCTCGGACTTTCGAAAAAGCGATCGGCCAGCAGCGCCAGGGCCAGGCGCGCATCGCGGACAACAATCCACGGCACCGAGATGCCGGCAGGACGAGGCGATTCCGATACGACCGCCTGGGCGCCTCGTGCCACGGCCTGCTCGGCAAACGCCACGCCGTCGGCTTTGAGGCCCTTGAGTGCGACGAAGACCGCGCCGGCCGTGACACGGCGCGAGTCGTACGCGATCGCAGACACCGCGCGATCCGGCGCGAGTCCCGACGGCGCTCGGTCCACCGCAAGCTCGCGCACGGTGTCGATCACGTCACCGAGGGTCACCGTTGATCTCCCACTGGCGGTCTACCCTGAGCACGCCCGTTGGACGAGTCGAATCGGTTCAGTATGAGCGTGCACGTGCCGCCGGGTTCGACCGGCGCACCCGCCGGCGGATCTTGTTCGACAACGACCCCGACGCCCTGCATGCGCGCAGCGAGGCCCAGACGCGCCAGCTCGCGCAGCGCGTCGCGCGCGCCAAGACCGCGAAGGTCCGGAAGGGCGCCGCCGTGATGCATGCTCGCCGGCATCGAGACGATGGTCGGCGGCCTGCCCTGAGCGAGTCCGGCGGGCGGGCCTTGGGTACGCTCGGCGGACGAGTCGAAGGGCGACATCGCGGCCGACGCGGTCGTGACCGGCTGGTCCCGGTTGCGCGCCACCAGCACGGGAGGCGCGGGATTGATCGTGGGCACGACGCCCAGCTGCCGCAGGCTCGCGTCGGCGATGCGCTGGAAGATCGGCGCGGCGATCACGCCGCCGGTGTCGCCGCCGACGCGCGGCGAGTCGATCATCACGATCACCGTCAACACTGGATTGCGCGACGGCACGAATCCGACAAACGACACGTTCTGCTGCGACGGCGAGTAGCGGCCGTTGACGAGCTTGTCGGCGGTGCCGGTCTTGCCCGCCACCGCATAGCTTGCCAGCTTGGCCCGCTTGCCGGTGCCGTCTTGCACGACCGACTCCATGATGGTCGTCAGCGTCGCGGCGGTTTCGGGTAGAATCGCGCGCCGCACGGCTTTCGGCAGCACCACGGTGCGGATGTCGCCCTTGATCACCGCGCGCACGACATGGGGCTCGTACAAGGTGCCGCCATTCGCAACAGCGCTTGCCGCGGCGGCCATCTGCAACGGGGTGACACCGACCTGGTAACCCATCGACACCGACGCCAGCGCGCTGTCGTCGAGCTTCGACGAGTCCCACACGATGCCGGGACTCTCACCTGGGAAGTCAGGAGACGAGGGCCGCCCGAAACCAAAGCGACGGATATACAGACCCATGCGCTCGCGGCCGACCTTCAATCCCACCTTGATCGCGCCGACGTTGCTCGACTTCACGATCACATCCGCGAACGACAAGATGCCGTAGGAATGGCCCATGTCGGTGATCGGCTTGCGGCCCGGGAACTTGATCATCCCGGCGCTGACGTCGATGAGGTCCTCGGGCTTGAACACGCCCTCTTCGATCGCGGCCGATGCGGTGACGAGCTTGAACGTCGAGCCGGGCTCGTAGAGATCCTGCACGGCGCGATTACGGCGCGCCTCCACCTTCGAGAGGTTGTACTGATTGGGATTGAACGTCGGCCAGCTCGCCATCGCGAGGATCTCGCCGTTGTGCGGATCCATCACCACTGCCGTGCCGCCATCCGCGCGTGCCGATTCGACTCCGGCGCGCAGCTCGCGCTCGGCGATGTATTGCAGATGCTCGTCGATCGTGAGCTGGATCGATGCGCCCGCCGTGGGCGATCGCTCGAGCCGGCTGAAGGCGTGGCCGCGCGCATCGGTCTGCACCAGCACCTTGCCCTCGCGCCCGCGCACCGTCGTGTCGTAGGTCGACTCGACGCCGTGCAGGCCGACATTGTCGACGCCGACGTAGCCAATCAACTGCGCGGCAAGCTCGCGGTTCGGGTAGAAGCGCTTGCTCTCCTTCATGAAGCCGACGCCTTCGAGCTCGAGCGCGGCGACCCGCTTGGCTTCAAACGGCGCCGCTCGCCGCTTCACATACACGAAGGCGCGCTTCAGGCTGAGCCGCTCGAGCAGCTGATCCCGATTTTTCTTGTCGCAATCATCGAGGGCGCGGCAGAGATCGTCCGCGGCCTTCTTCTTGTCGGCGATCTCGGTGGGGACCGCGTAGATGGTGTCGGCATCCACGCTGTACGCGAGCAGCCGCCCGTGACGATCGAAAATGTCGCCGCGCTTGGCAGCCGTGGTCTGGGAATCGCTGTGCTGACGATCGGCGCGGGCCACCAGGTCGTCGTGCTGCCACACCTGCAGCACGATCAGCCGCGTCTCGATCCCAACGGCCCAGAACGCAAGCACGCCCGCCGCCACCAGCAGGCGGCGCTTGAGCGTGGGGCGCCAGGCGAGATCGGGCTGAACGGCCACTCGTTCTACCGGGCGGCGACGATGGACTTGGCCGGCGCGGGCTGGGGCGTCACCCGCTCGAGCACGACCGCTTCGTCGGCGCCGGGCGAGACCATGCCGAGCCGTTCGGTGGCCAGCTTCTCGATGCGCTGCGGCGCGCGCAGCGTTTCCATTTCGAGTCGCAGATGCCGGTTGATGTCGTTCTCGGACGCCCGCTCGCGCTGCATCTGTTCGAGCTTGTAGCCATGGCGCAGCAGCTCGAAGTGCTGCCACGCCGAGAACAGCAGTACGAGCACCAGCAGGATGCCGATGCCGAGCGATTGCCAGAGGTCGCGCAGGCGGCGCTCATCCACCTCCCGCACAATCTGGTTGTTGCGGAAGTCCTTGCGAATCTCGTATTCGAAGGTGCCTGACTTGTCCATCCGCGCCTCCCCTAGGCGAAATCGTTGATACGCTCCGCTAGGCCACTCGAACCGCGGCGCGAAGCTTGGCGCTTCGGGCGCGCGGGTTGACGGCCGCCTCTGCATCACTAGCGATCACCGGGTGCTTGGTCAGCACCGTGATCGCCGCCTCGTCTCTGCGCGCTAGTTCACGCAGCGTGTGTTTCACCACTCGATCCTCGAGCGAGTGAAACGCGATCACCGCGAGCCGCCCGCCGGGCTGGAGTCGTGCGGCCGAGGTGCCGATAAACGACTCGAGCCCGTCCAGCTCGCCATTCACCCAGATGCGCAAGGCCTGAAACGTGCGCGTGGCCGGATCGATCCGCTGCCACCCGCGCGCCGCCACCCCGCGCCGGACAATCTCCGCCAGCCGCCCCGTGGTCGTGATCGGCGACTGCGCGCGCGCCGTCACGATGCCGCGCGCGACTTGCCTCGACCTTCGCTCTTCCCCGAACCGATAGATCAGGTCGGCCAGCTCGGTTTCGTCGACCCGATCGATCAACTCCGCCGCCGTCTCGCCCTGCGTGCGATCCATCCGCATGTCGAGCGGCTCATCACGCTTGAAGCTAAAACCCCGCCCGTCGCTATCGAGCTGCATCGACGACACGCCGAGATCCGCGAGCACGCCAGACACCGTGGTCTCACCTTGCGCGTCGAGCACGTCCGCCAGGCTTCGATAGTCGGCGTGCACGAACGTGACGCGATCGCCGAACTCCGCGAGCGACGCGCGCGCGATCGCCAGCGCGTCGGTGTCGCGATCGATCGCGATGAGCCGCGCCGCGCCGCCCTCGAGCAACATCCGCGCGTGCCCGCCGAGCCCAACCGTGCAATCGACGAACGTGCCGCCCCGCTCCGGGAGCAGGAGCGATCGCACCTCGTCGAGCAGAACCGGAACGTGCGTCGGCTGTTCCACCTAGTGGAGCGTCTCAACCGTTACTCGCGATCGAGGATCGTCTCTCGACCAACTCTTAGCGGCCGTTCCTACGGAACGGCCCTCGGGCAAATCGACCATCACGCCGTTAGATCCCGAAATCGGAGAGCGCGCGCGCATCGTCGTCGGTAAACGGCTCGGTGAGCAGCCGTGTGACGAAGCGCTCGTGGTTCCAGACCTCGAGGTAGTTCTGCTGCCCCAGCACGTCGACCTCGCCCGTCATCAGCGCGCTGTCACGCAGCCGCGGCTGGATCAGGACGCGGCCTTGCGGATCGAGCTCGGCGGGCTGGCCGTAAAAATTCACGCGGTCCAGGTATTTCTGCCGCGCGGGATGAGTGGAGGGCATCTTCGCAATGCGGGTTTCAATCTCGACCCATACCGGCATCGGATAAATGCGTACGGACTGCCCCGTCAGGCTCGTCACGAAGAGTTCTGAGCCGTGATCCTTTTGAATCACGGCCCGAAAACCGTTCGGGACCTTGAGCCGGCCCTTATCATCAATTTTCGCCGGCGAGTTGCCCCGGAGCACGTCAGTTACTCCACTTCACTCCATAAAAATCCACTCGGATGGTAGACGGGCTGGTCCGGCTTGTCAACGTCCAAAATTGGTAAACGACTATCTGTCTATCGTTTACGCCTTTGTTTCGCCAACAATGCGAAGGTGTGTCAATTTTTTGACTACCACATACTGGCGAGGGGCGAAAGGCTGTGAAGGCCCATGCTACGATTGCCGTTTCTCGTAGGGCGTCCTTTACGGGGTGCCGGCCCAAAAAATCCCCCATGCTGCATGCCGCGCTGATCGGTTTCCCCTCCACCGGCAAGTCGACCTTGTTCCAGTTGATGACGAGCGCGAAGGACGCCCCGCGAGGCAAGGCCGAAACCGTCGTCGGCATCTCGAAGGTGCCGGACCCACGGCTCGATCGCCTCACGGCGATGTTCAATCCGAAAAAGCGCGTGCCCGCTACGATCGAATTCACCGACATGGTCGCGCCCGGACGCAGCGGGGCCGCCGCGCTGGTGGATGTCGCCGGTTACAAGAACGCCGATGCGCTGGTGCACGTGGTCCGCGCCTTTCGCGATGAGGCCGTCGCCCATCCCTCCGGATCGGTCAACCCCGCGCGCGATGCCCAGGCGATGGAAGACGAGTTGATCCTTGCCGACCTCGGCGTGGTCGAACGCCGGCTCGAGCGCATGGAGAAAGACCTCAAGAAGAACAAGTCGCCCGATCTCGACAAGGAAAAGGATCTGCTGGTCAGGTGCCGCACCGCGCTCGAGAACGGGCAGCCCTTGCGATCGCTCGGCCTTGCGGGCCAAGACCTGCGGCGGCTGCGCGGGTTCCAACTGCTCTCGGCCAAGCCGCTGCTCGTCGTGCTGAACATGGACGAGGCCGACGTCGAGTCGGCGACCAGCGTTGAACGGGCCGCCGAAAAGACCGGGATGACTGCGTTCCTGTCACGCGAAGGCACGAGGGCGGTGCCGGTGTGCTCGAAGATCGAGCTCGAAATCGCCGCGCTCGAGCCGGCCGACGCCGAAGCGTTCCTGAAGGATCTCGGGCTCGCGGAATCGGGGCTCGATCGCGTGATCCGCGGCAGCTACGACCTGCTCGGCTACCTGTCGTTCTTCACGGTGGGCGAAGACGAGTGCCGGGCCTGGTCGATCCGCCGCGGCACGATTGCGCTCGACGCGGCCGGCGAGATCCACAGCGACATCTCGCGCGGGTTCATCCGCGCCGAGGTGGTCGGCTACGATGCGTTCATCGCGCGCGGCTCGATGCAGGCCTGCCGCGATCACGGCGAGCTGCGGCTCGAGGGCAAGGAGTACGTGGTGCAGGACGGCGACATCATCAACTTCCGGCACGCCACATAAGACCGATGGCCGCGCCGCAATTTGTCACCATCGTCGTGCCCGCCTTCAACGAGGGCGCCAGCATTGGATCGGTCGTGGCCGCGCTGCGGTCGGCCGCGCCGTGGCACGAAGTGCTCGTGGTGGACGACGGGTCGACCGACGGCACCGGGCAAGCGGCCCGCGACGCCGGCGCGCGGGTCATCGTCCATCCCTACAACAAGGGCAACGGCGCCGCGGTCAAGACCGCTATCCGGGGCAGCGACAGTGAATGGCTGCTGGTGTTCGACGCCGATGGCCAGCACCGGCCGGACGATGCGATTCGGCTCGCTGCGCGCCTGGGCGAGTTCGATTTGGTGGTCGGCGCGCGATCGGCCGAGACGCAGGCGACCACGGGCCGGCGGCTCGGCAACGCCGTGCTCAACAGCCTTGCGAGCTACCTCACCGACCGGCCCATCCCGGACCTGACGTCCGGCTTCCGCGGCGCGCGGCGCGAGTACCTGCTCGAGTTCATCCACCTGCTGCCGAACGGCTTTTCGACGCCGACAACCAGCACGCTCGCCTTCATCAAGGCCGGTTACAATGTGGCGTTCGAACCGATTGGCGCCCTGCCGCGGGTCGGCACGTCGAAGATTCGACTCGCGAGCGACGGCGCCAAATTTTTCCTCATCCTGCTGAAGGTCATCACCATTTTCAGCCCGCTGCGCATCTTCGCTCCCATCAGCGCCGTCACCTTCGTCCTGGGCGGCGCGTACGGATTGTGGAACTTCGCGTATCACGCCCGCTTCCCCAATGGCGCGGTCTTGCTGATCATGTTTTCGGTGATGGTGTTGCTCGTCGGCCTGGTGTCTGAGCAGATTTCGTCGCTGCGGTTCGAGGGCCGCCGGTAGCGGACATGAAGACGCTGGTCCTCGTCCCGACCTACAACGAGCGCGAGAACATTCCGCTGCTCGTGAAGGACATCCTGCTCATTCCCGGAACCGTGGTGATGGTACTCGACGATCAGTCTCCGGACGGCACAGGCGCGGTCGCCGATGCACTGGCCGGCGAATACCCCGGCCGTGTCGAGGTGCTGCACCGCACCGGACAGCGCGGCCTGGGCGTCTCGTATCTCGAAGGCTTTCAGCACGCGATCAAGAGCGACGCCGACTACGTGGTGCAGATGGACGCCGACCTGTCGCACGATCCGAAGTATCTTCCCGAGCTGATCAGGGTCGCGGCGGCGGGCGCGGATCTGGTGATCGGGTCGCGCTACCTCAACGGCATCAGCGTCGTGAACTGGCCGCTGCACCGGATCATCCTCAGCTCGTTTGCCAACTTCTACATCCGCACGGTCACGGGCCTCGGGCTTCGCGACATCACCACCGGCTATCGCTGCTGGCGGCGGCCCGCGCTCGCCCGGCTGCCGCTCGACAAGATCGTCTCCGAGGGCTACGCCTTTCTCCTCGACGTGACGTTCATGGCCGCCCACGCCGGCCTGCGGATCGAGGAGTCGCCGATCATTTTCATCGAGCGCCGCCAGGGCGCCTCGAAACTCTCGGGCGGTGTGCTGCTCGAATCGCTGTTGACGCCGTGGAAGCTGATCCTGCGGCACGGCCGGATCCGGGCCCGGCGGCACGGAGGTTCGGAGTAAAGTGGCCCCCATGCCCGGCCTGAGCGTGTTCTTTCCCGCGTACAACGACGCCGGCACGATCGCGAGCCTGGTGATCACCGCGGTCCAGGTCGCCGCTACGCTCACGCCCGATTTCGAAGTGATCGTGATCAACGACGGCAGCCAGGACGACACGCCGCGCATTCTCGACGAGCTCGCCCGCGTCTATCCCGATCGCGTGCGCATCGTGCACCACGCCGCCAACCGCGGCTACGGCGGCGCGCTGCGCTCGGGTTTCTCCACCGCCTCCAAAGACTTCGTCTTCTATACCGACGGCGACGCGCAGTACGACCCGGCGGAAATGACGGTGCTCTGGGATCAGATGACCAACGATGTCGATTGGGTGAACGGGTGGAAGATCAGCCGATCCGATCCGCTGCATCGCATCATCATCGGCCGCATCTACCATCACACCGTGAAGCTGCTGTTCGGCTTGAAGGTCCGCGATGTCGATTGTGATTTCCGCCTGATGCGCCGGTCGATCTTCGAGGTGGTTCGCCTCGAGAAAGACAGCGGCGTGATTTGCCTGGAGATGATGAAGAAATTCCAGGACGCCGGCTTTCGCGTCGCCGAGACGCCGGTGCACCACTATCACCGCGCCCACGGCCAGTCGCAGTTCTTCAACTTCGCGCGGATCTTCCGCACCGGCATCGACGTGCTGAAGCTGTGGTGGCTGCTGGTCGTCAAGCGCGAGCACCGCACGGCGAAGCCGGTCACGGACGCAAGGCCCCAGGCGAGGCGCTCATAGATGTCGGCCGCTGATTTCTATCGCGGCCGGCGCGTGATGATCACGGGCGGGCTGGGCTTCATCGGCAGCAACCTGGCCCATCGCCTGGCGGCGCTCGGCGCCGACGTGCTGCTCGTCGACTCGCTGATTCCCGACTACGGCGGCAACCTCTTCAACATCGCCGGCATTGAAGACAAAGTGCGCGTCAACGTCGCCGATGTGCGGCAGGCGAGCACCATGAATTACCTGGTGCAGGATCGCGATGTGATCTTCAACCTGGCGGGCCAGGTGAGCCACATCGACAGCATGCGCGATCCGCACACCGACCTCGAGATCAACTGCCGCAGCCAGCTCACGCTGCTCGAGGCGTGCCGGCATCACAACGCGCGCGCGAAAGTCGTCTACGCCAGCACGCGGCAGATCTACGGCCGGCCCGATCACCTGCCGGTCACCGAGCGCCACCTGGTGCGGCCGACCGACGTCAACGGCATCAACAAGGCGGCCGGCGAGTACTACCATCTCGTCTACAACAACGTGTTCGGCGTGCGCGCCTGCGCGCTTCGGCTCACCAACGTCTACGGCCCGCGGCAGCTGCTCCGCCACAACCGCCAGGGCTTTATCGGATGGTTCATCCGCCTCGTGCTCGAAAACCGCGAGATCGACGTGTTCGGCGACGGCTCGCAGGTGCGCGATTTTGTCTACGTGGAGGATGCGGTCGAGGCGTTTCTGACGGCGGGAGCGACCGATGCCGTCAACGGCGAGGCCTTCAACGTCGGCGGCGACGAGCACATCGCGCATCGCGATCTCGTGAAGCTGCTCGTCGAGCTGGCCGGCACCGGCCGTTATCGTTTCGTCGACTGGCCCGCCGACAAGCAGGCGATCGACATCGGCAGCTTCTACGCCGACTCGTCGCTGTTCAAGGCGCGCACCGGGTGGGCGCCGGCGGTGGTGCTGAAGGACGGTTTCGCACGCACGCTCGATTACTACCGCAAGCACCTTCCCCACTATGTCGGCGCGAGTTCCGTTTAACGCCCTCACGCCGGGCGAAGACGCCGCGGCCGTGCGGGCCGCGATCGATCGCGTGATCGCGAGCGGCTGGTTCGTGCTCGGCCCGGAAGTCGAGGCGTTCGAGGCAGAGTTCGCGGCGGCCTGCGGCGCGCCGCATGCCGTCGGCGTCGGCACCGGGACCGACGCGATTACGTTGATCCTGCGCGCGCTCGACATCGGCCCGGGCGACGAGGTCATCACGCCGCCGCTGTCGGCGGCGTATTCGGCACTCGCGGTGATCATGGCCGGCGCACGACCGGTGTTCGCTGATATCGATCCCGAACGGCTCACCCTCGACCCCGCCGCGATCGAGCAGGCGATCACGCCGCGCACCAGGGCGCTGCTGCCCGTGCATCTCTACGGCCAGCCCGCCGATATGCGTCAGATCGAAGCCATCGCCAGTCGTCATCACCTCGCGATCGTCGAAGACGCGGCGCAAGCGCACCTGGCGACGTCAGATGGCCGGCACGTCGGCACCATCGGCGTCGCGGGCGCCATCAGCTTTTATCCGACCAAGAATCTAGGCGCGTTGGGAGACGGCGGCGCCGTGATCACGCGCGATGCCGCGCTGGCGGCACGGATCAAACGCCTGCGCAATGGTGGACAGACGTCCCGGTATCACCACCAGGAAGCGGGCGCCAACAGCCGGCTCGATGAAATGCAGGCCGCGATTCTTCGCGCGCGGTTGCATTACCTCGGCGGCTGGACGGCGCGGCGGCGCGCCATCGCCGCTGCATACCGATCCGGCCTCGACGGCGCCGCGCTCACGGTGCCGCGCGAATTCGACGCCGGCCACGTCTATCACCTGTTTCCCGTGCTGACGCCGCATCGCGACGCCTTCATGGCGCACATGTCGGAACGCGGCATCGAGACGCTGATTCACTATCCCGTGCCGATTCCGCAGCAGCCAGCTCT
>JAUSDY010000087.1 GCA_030650395.1 Acidobacteriota bacterium
ACGGGCTATCCAGACACGACGCCGCGCGACACCGGCATCGGTGATCTGCCCGGCCAGGTGCCGGCGGTCCTCTCCGTGAATCCGCCGACGACCAATCCCATCGTGGACGTCACGATGCGGATGCAGGAAGGCAAGCAGTACTTCGTCAACAAGATCACGTTCACGGGAAACACCACGACACGCGACAACGTGATCCGCCGCGAGATTCAGCTCGCGGAGGGCGGCGTGTTCAACACCGAGTCGCTGAAGTACAGCGTGCGCCGCCTGAATCAGCTCGGCTACTTCAAGCAGCTCGATGAGCAGAAGGCCATCGACGTCGCGAAGACCGCCGGGAAGGACAATACCGTCGACCTGACGCTCAAGCTGGAGGAACAGAACCGCAACCAGATCTCCTTCGGCGCCGGCATGTCGCAGTTCGAGGGGTTCTTCGGCCAGCTGTCGTTCCAGACCTCGAACTTCCTCGGCCGGGGTGAGAGCCTGACCGTGTCGATGACGGCCGGGTCGCGGTCGCAGAACTATCAGATCGCGTTTACCGAACCTTTTCTTTTCGACCGGAACCTGACGGCGGGCTTCGACCTCTACAAGCGGAACCTGCAGTACATCTCGCAGTTTACGCAGGCGTCCACGGGCGGCAATACGACCTTTGGATTCCCGGTGGGGGCGTTCAGCCGGGCGTTCGTCAACTACAGCTACGAGCAGGTCAATGTGCAGGACCTGAACGAAGCGTTCTTCGACCAGTCCTGTCTGCTGCTGGAGCGCGGTTGCGCCGAGGTCTCGCTGAGGAACCTGACCTCCGCCCAGTCGCTCATCCTGCAGCGCAACCCGTACCTGTACGACTCGCTTCTGGTCGGGCAGGGCGGCAAGCGGACCATCAGCAAGATCACGCCGAGCTTTGTCCACAACACGGTGGACAATCCCATCTTCCCCAACCGCGGCAAGCGCCTCACGATGTCGGTCGACCTGGCGGGCGTGGGGGGGAACACGAAGTATGTGAAGCCGACGGCCGAGGCGGCCTTCTTCAAGCAGCACACCCGGCGGACCTCGTTCGGCGCCCGTGCGCAGTTCCAGTACATCCGGCCCTACGGTTCGAGCCCGCTGCCGATTTTCGAACGCATTGTCCTGGGCGGCGAGTACACGATCCGCGGGTTCGACATCCGGACGGTCGGACCGGCGGCCCCAGGCAATCCGAACCTCATCCTGGGCGGCAACAAGAGTCTTGTGTTGAACGCCGAGTACCTGATCTCCATTGCGGGCCCGGTCCGGTTGATCCTCTTCTATGATGCCGGCCAGGTGCGGGACATCGGCCAGTCCTTCGGAATGAAGGAGGATCTCACGCGGCAGGTGTTCCCGTCGGCACCGCTCCTGTTCGACCCCTTTGCGAATTCGGGCCTCGTCGACCCGAATGCCGCCGGCCCGAGCACCGAGGTGATTGGGCGGACCAGCGCCTTCAAGACGTCGACCGGTGCGGAGATCCGGTTCTTCATGCCGGTGCTGAACGTGCCGTTCCGGTTGATCTTCGCGTATAACCCGCAGCGCTTCGGCGTGCTCGACAACAACCTGCGCCCGGCCAAGCGCTTTACCTTCAAGTTCGCGGTAGGCTCGACTTTCTAGCCACGGCGCCAAGGAATCTCATGCGTTCATTCATGCTCCGCGTGTTCGTGTTGCCCCTGGCGCTGCTGGCGGGGGCCTGCTCGAGTATTTACGACACCCTGCCCACCACGCCCGATCCGGTCATCGTCACCGAAACCTTCACCGGGTCCATCACCATCAACGGCGCCGCGACGCACAGTTTTTTCACGTCGGCCACCGGCTCGGTCACCGCGACGCTGGCTTCGCTCGGCGAGACCCCCCCAACCAATGTGGGCTTCAGCCTGGGGACCTTCAGCGGCTCGACGTGCAGCGTCAATACCGGTTTGTTCAACGACAAGGCCGTGGTCAGCACCGTGATCATCGGGACGGTCTCGACGCTCGGCGGCAGCCTGTGCGTTCGCATTCATGACGTGGGTACCCTGACCGGCCCGGTGGCGTACGAAATCAAGGTCGAACATCCATAGGATCGCTGTCGCCCGCCGCCGCTCTTCGAGCTATGGCGGGCAAGCCCGCGATTGGAGGGCAGACGCGGGCTTGGTGTAAAATCACAAACTTGTAGTTCCCACGAAAGGACTTAGTAATGAGAGGTTTTGCTGTTGTTGTCGCGCTCAGCCTGATGCTGTCCGCGTCTTTCGCGTTTGCCCAGGCCCCCGCGACGCCTGCCGCCCCCGCCCAGGCGAAGCCGGCGGTTCCGGCGCCCGCGGCGCCTGCGCCCGCCGCGCCGGTCCAGGCCGCGCCTCAGCTCGCGGCGCCGAAACCGTTCCCGCAGGGCGCCAAGGTGGCGTATGTCGTGCTGCAGCGTATCGCCAACGAGTCGGCTGATGGCCGCGTGGCCACGACCCGCATCCAGGCCCTTCAGCAGAAGCGCGCCGCCGAGCTCAACGACAAGAACAAGCAGCTCACGACGCTTCAGCAGAAGCTGGAAAAAGAAGGCTCGGTCATGAGCGCGAACGCCGCGGCCGAACTGCAAAAGCAAGTCGAGAAGATCACCGTCGACGTGCAGCGCTTCACGCAAGACGCGCAGGCCGAGGTCCAGGAGCTGCAGCAGACCCTGCAGCAGGAATTCCAGCAGCGTCTCGAGCCGGTGCTTCAGGCCGTGGCGCAGGAGATGGGCCTGCAGTTCGTGTTCAACGGGCCTGACGCCGGCCTGGTGTGGGCCGATGCCGCCCTCGACATCTCGTCCGAGATCATCCGGAAGCTCGATTCGGCCAAGCCCACGCCGGCTCCCAAGCCGCCAGCCGCGACGAAGCCACCAGGCCGGTGAACGCCGGGCTTCTCGATCGTCTCTGCCATCGCTACCCCGCGCTCCTCGTCGATACCATCGCCGAGCACGAGCCGGGGCGGCGGATGGTGGCGGTGAAGAACGTCTCCGTCAACGAAGAGTTTTTCACCGGGCACTTCCCGGGCAAGCCCCTCATGCCCGCGGTGCTGATGATCGAGGCGCTGACGCAGGTCGCGACGCTGCTGTTGCTCGATCGCCAGTCGGGCCGGCCCGCCGCGCACGTCACCCTCCGCGGCGTCGATAACGCCAAGTTCCGCAAGCAAGTCGTCCCGGGCGATCGGTTGAAGCTGACGGTGACCGCCGGTCCCGTCAGGGGATCGATCGTCCGCGTCGCCGCCACCGCCGAGGTCGACGGGCAGACGGTGGCCGAGGCCGAGCTCGTACTCGTGGTGACGCCGTCGGCCGACATCGATCCGCTGGCGCGCGTGCACCCGGGCGCGGTGATTGGCGAAGGCACCACGGTCGGCGCCTTCGCGGTGATCGGCCCGCAGGTCAAGATCGGCCGCCATTGCAGGATTGGGGCATCCTCGGTCATCGACGGCAACACCGCGATCGGCGACGGCACGGAAATTTTTTCCTTTGCCTCGATCGGCTTGCCGCCGCAGGACCTCAAGTACAAAGGCGAAGACACCAAGCTCGTGATCGGCGAGCGCAACATCTTTCGCGAGTTCGTCGCGATCCACCGCGGCACGGCTGGGGGCGGCGGCATCACGACGATCGGCAATCGCAACCTGTTCATGAATTACGTGCACGTGGCGCACGACTGCCACGTCGGGAACGAAACGATCTTCGGGCCGCATGCGACGCTTGGCGGGCACGTGGCCGTCGCCGATTACGTGAACGTCAGCGCGGGATCCGCCGTGCACCAGTTCTGCCGGGTCGGCCCGTACGCGTTCATCGGCGGCTATTCGGTGATTACGAAGGACGCGCTGCCGTACGGGCGCACGGTCGGCAGCCGGCCGGCCCGGGTGTTCGGCCTCAACCTGATCGGCCTGCGCCGGCGCGGCTTTTCTGACGACACACTGAAAAAGCTGCGCGCCGCGTATCGCTACCTGACGCAGTCGAAGCTCAATACCACGCAGGCCGTGGCCCGGATCGAGCAGGACCGCGCGCTACAGTGCCCCGAGGTCGACAACCTCGTGCAGTTCATCCGGACGGCATCGCGAGGCGTCATTCTCCGGCGCGGCGGCAAGCGCGCTGATGATTCTGCCGAAGACTAGACTGCCGATGGTTCCCCACGAAGGTTCCTCACGACGGTTCCTCACGACGGTTCCTCACGGGGGTTCGTCGGCGTGAAACTCGGGCTCATTGCCGGTAACGGACGATTCCCATTTTTGGTACTGGATGCCGCGCGGTCTCTCGGGCACGAGGTGACCATCATCGGCATCAAGGAAGAAGCGTCGCAGGAGCTCGAACAGGCCGCCGCGCGCGAGCCGAAGGCGGCGCTCCACTGGGTGTCGATCGGTCAGCTCGGCACCTTCCTGAAAATCCTCAAAGACGCGGGCTTGTCCACCGCCGTGATGGCAGGGCAGGTCAAGCACGTGCAGATTTTCGGCGGCTTCATTCCCGACCTGACGGCGCTGTCGTTGATGGGGCGGGTCAAGTCGATGAACACCGACGCGCTGATCGCCGCCGTCGCCGATCTGATGCGTGAGAACGGCGTCGAGCTGATCAACTCAACCGCGTTTCTCGAGCCGCTGCTGGCTGAGGCAGGGCAGCTGAGCGAGCGCGCGCCGAACGAGGCTGAGCGAAAAGACCTGGAGTTCGGGTATCGCATGGCCGACGCCATCGCCGGCCTCGACATCGGGCAAACGATCGCGGTCAAGCACCAGGCCGTGGTCGCCGTCGAGGCGATGGAAGGCACCGACGAGACGATCGGCCGTGCCGGCCACCTCGCCGGGCCGGGCGTGGTGATTATCAAGGTCGCCAAGCCAAATCAGGACATGCGGTTCGACGTGCCGATCGTCGGTCTGGCCACGATTCAGGCCATGCGCGTCGCCGGCGCCACAGTGCTTTCGGTCGACGCCAAGCGCACGCTCGTTTTTGATCGGGATGCGTTGCTGGCCTCGGCCAACGAGGCCGGCATCGCCATCGTCGGAAGGGCCCGATGAGGGCCGCCGTGATCGGCGTCGGCCACCTGGGCCGGCATCACGCGCGGATTCTCGCCTCGCTTCCCGGCATCACGCTGGCGGGCGTCGTCGATACCAATCGCGATCGCGCCAACCAGGTGGCCGGCGAGCACGGCACGCAGGCGTTCGGCAATGTCCGCGAGATGTCCGGCAAGGTCGACATCGTCGTGGTGGCGGTGCCGACCGAAAGCCATGCGGCGGTTGCGATGCCGTTGATCGAGGCCGGGGTGCATGCGCTCGTCGAGAAGCCGATCGCGCAAACGGTGGCGGAAGCCGATGCGCTGATTGCCGCCGCGAAGAAGGCGGGCGCGGTCCTGGCCGTGGGTCACAGCGAGCGCTTTAATCCGGCAGTGGCGGCGGCAAGGCCGTACGTGAAGGATCCGCGTTTCATCGAGGTCCACCGGCTTGGGATCTTTCCGGATCGCAGCCTCGACATCGACGTCGTGCTCGACCTGATGATCCACGATCTCGATTTGATTCTGAGCCTGGTGCCGAGCGAGGTCGAGGGGGTCGAGGCCGTCGGCGTGCCGGTGTTGACGCCAAAGGTCGATATCGCCAACGCGCGCATCCGGTTTGCCAACGGGTGCATTGCGAACCTGACCGCCAGCCGCATCAGCCGCGATCCGGTGAGGAAGATCCGCTTCTTTCAGCGTGATTCGTACGTGTCGATCGATACGGCGTCGCGCGAAGTGGAGATCTACAAGCTCGTGCCGCAATCGGGCGCGCTTCCGAAGATCGGCGGAGGCAAGCTCGACGTGGCTGGAGACGAACCGCTCAAACGAGAGCTTGAAGATTTCGTGGCCGCCGTGCGAAACGGCGGTACACCCGCGGTCACCGGCGAGCAGGGCCGCGCAGCCCTCGCGCTCGCGATCCGCATCGTCGACCTGATGGAACAGCATGGACATTAACCTCGCAATCGCCGAACGCGCGCGAGCGGGCGAGTCGTTGACGGCCGCCGAGCTCGACGAGCTGGCCTCGGCCGACCTGCTGTCGCTTGGCATGCTGGCCGACGAGGTGCGGCGGTCGCGCGTCGGCGACACGGTCACGTACGTGCGCGTATTTGAATGGTCCGCCTCCGCTCGCACAGGTTCTGGCGAGCTACGGCGAGACTCCGCCGAAGCGGCCTCCGGCCGCGAAGGCGAGCCTGTCCCCTCGAAGGCCGGCGAGATTCGAATCGCGGTGGTGCCCGAGTCGCTGGCCGGCGCTGTCGCCGCGATTGGCAACGCTCGCGCCGCGGCCCCGAAAGTTCTGCTGACCGCATTCTCGCTGGCCGACATCGTCGATCGGGCCTGGGCGCCTCTGGTCGACGTGCTGCGCCAACTGAAGAGCGCGGGCCTCGACGCCATTGCCGAAGCGCCGATCGATCGCGTCGCTGACCTTGCCGGCGCACTCCAAGCCTGCCAGGACGCTGGGCTGGCTGCTCGTTGCCTGTCGCTGCAGAAGCCGGTGGGCGGCGCCAGAATCGATCTGCTGGTCCTGTTGCAGACCCTTGCCGCCAGGTTCGCCTGGGTGCAGACCGTGGCGCCGCTGCCGCGCGAGCAGTCCGTCGCGGTGCCGACCACCGGGTACGACGATGTGAGGGCGGTGGCGATGGCACGGCTGGCGTTACCGGCCGTGCGGAACATTCAGGTCGATTGGGCCCAGTACGGCCCCAAGCTCGCGCAGGTCGCGCTCACGTTCGGCGCCAACGACGTCGATCGCGTGTCGCCGATCGATGACGAAACGTTGGGCCGCCGCCGCACGGCCGTCGAAGACGTCAAGCGGAACATCGCCGCGGCCGGGTTTACGCCCGTCGAAAGAGATCTCCCATTCGACTCGCAGCGAGGCGGTGCCTCGCCGCTCGCTCAGGGCAGGCCCCAGTGACTCCGCTTCGGCTCGGCGCGGTTTCGTATCTCAATACGAAGCCGCTGGTCTATGGACTTGACGCGCACCCCGAACAGTTCAACGTCCGGTTCGACGTGCCATCCAGATGTGCGGCGTTGCTCCATGAGGGCAGCGTCGATCTCGGCCTGATTCCCGCGATCGAGTATTTGCGCGGTGAGTATGTGATCGTGCCTGACGTGGCGATTGCCTCCGACGGCGAGATCGCGTCGGTCGCGGTGTTCACGCGCGTGCCGATTGACAAGGTGCGGACGCTGGCGCTCGACATCAGCTCTCGCACGTCGGTGGCGTTGACGCGCGTGTTATGCGCGAAGCATTGGGGCATTGCGCCCTCGTTCACGCCTGCGGATCCCGACCTGGAAACCATGCTCGCCCGCGCCGACGCGGCGCTGATGATCGGCGACCCCGCGCTCAGGATCGATCCCGCCAAACATCACGCAATCAAAATCGATCTGGGCTCCGAATGGCGGTCGCTGACCGGCCTGCCGTTCGTCTATGCGATGTGGACCGGGCGCTCCGGCGCCGCGTCGGCCGAGCAGTGCCGGGCGCTGCAGGCGGCCCGCGACCGCGGCGTCGCGCGCGTCGCCGATATCGCGCGCGATGTTGCCCAGGGTGACAAGGACCGCGAGACGCAGGCGCTGCATTACCTGCGTGATAATCTCAAATACAGCCTGGGGGAACGCGAATCGGCAGGCTTGCGCCGTTTTCACGAGCTTGCCTCAGAGATCGGCTTGGTACTGTCGTTGCAGCCTCTCCGCTTCTATTGAAATAACCAATTACCAAGAACCAATAACGAAAGCGGCTTTCTTTATTTGTTCTTGGTTATTCGTTATTGTGCTGATGTAGCTATGGACCTGAGGTCGTTCGAAGATCGCATCAAGAATGGCGGCCGTCTGTCGGCGAACGAGGCGCTGACGCTCTATCGCCATGCGCCGACCCATTGGCTCGGCCGCATGGCCGACGGCGTGCGCCGGCGCAAGCATCCCGAACCGGTCGTCACCTACATCATCGACCGCAACGTCAACTACACGAACGTCTGCGTGGCGCGCTGCAACTTCTGCGCGTTCTATCGCGAGGTCGGCCACGCCGAAGGCTATGTGCTCGGCTTCGAGGAGATCTTTCGCAAGATCGAAGAGACCCAGGCGCTGGGCGGCGTGCAGTTGCTGCTGCAGGGCGGGCATAACCCCGACCTGCCGATTGCGTGGTACGAAGACCTGTTCCGTTCGGTGAAGCAGCGCTATCCGGACTTCAAGCTGCATGCGCTGTCGCCGCCGGAAGTGCTCCACCTGTCGCGGACCTCGCGGCTGCCGGTGCCGCAGGTGATCGACCGGTTGATGGCCGCGGGCCTCGACAGCATCCCGGGCGGCGGCGCCGAGATCCTGGTTGACCGCGTCCGCCAGCTGCTCAATTGCTACGGCAAGGCGACCTCCGACGAGTGGCTCGAGGTGATGCGTCATGCCCATCGCGCCGGCCTGCGCACGACGGCCACGATGATGTACGGCACCGTGGAGACCGACGAAGAACGGCTCGAACACCTGCTCCGCTTGCGCGCGCTGCAGGACGAGACCGGCGGGTTCACCGCGTTCATCACGTGGAGCTACCAGCCCGAGCACACCGAGCGTGGCGGCGCCGAGGCGACCGGCATCGAGTACCTGCGCACGCTGGCAATTGCCCGCCTCGTGCTCGACAACTTCGACAACCTGCAGGCGTCGTGGGTCACGCAGGGCGGCAAGGTGGGGCAGTTGAGCCTCGCCTTCGGCGCCAACGACATGGGCAGCGTGATGATCGAAGAAAACGTCGTGCGCGCGGCCGGGGCGGTGTATTGCATGGACGAAGTCGAGATCGTGCGCAATGTCGAGGACGCGGGCTTCCAGCCCAAGCGGCGCAACATGCACTACGACATCCTGGGTGACCCGTTCTTCCGCGAGCGCAGCGTGCCGCGGACGCTGGAGCTCGCCACCGCCCGTGACGCGGGCGATACTTCCGTGCCCGCCGAGCTCGTCAACTATCCCGCCCGCAGTGCCGCCGGCAAGCGGCAGCGTTCGCAGCCGCCGGCCTCGCCGGTCGCATGACCCATTACCGAGCGGCGTGGGTCTGTCCCATCGACCGCTCGCCCATCAAGGACGGCATCGTCACGGTCGATGCGGGTCGGATCGCCGCGATCCGGGCTCCCTTCGACTCGGGACGAGACCGGGACCCGGTCTCGCCCCTCGCTCAGGGCAGGCCGGTCCGGGATCTCGGGCGTGTCGTGCTCATGCCCGGGTTGATCAACGCACACATTCATCTCGAGCTGTCGTGGCTGCGCGGCCGCGTACCGCCCGCCCACAAGTTCACCGACTGGGTGAAGCAATTGGTCGCGCTCCGGCGTGGCATCGAGCGGCTGGGCGACCCTGACGTGGTGGCGCCGATTCGCACGGCGATTGGCGAGCTGCGCGACTCCGGCACGGTGGCCGTGGGCGACATCAGCAATTCGCTCGCCTCGGTGGCGCCGATGGCCGAGGCCCGGCTCGACGGCATCGTGTTTCACGAGCTGCTTGGCTTCAAGGAGCGTGACGCCCGGCTGGTCGAGCGCTCACTCGAAGCGCGCAACGCCGTCGCAGCAAGCGGCATTCGAACCTCGATCGCGCCCCATGCTCCGTATTCGACGTCGCCGGAGCTGTTTCGCGCCATTCGTGCCGCCGTCGACGAATCTCCGTGTCGCATTACCAGCATTCACCTCGGTGAGTCGCCGCAGGAGGTCGAGCTGCTCGCGACCGGCACGGGGTCGTGGCGCAGCATGCTCGAGATCATCGGCGCATGGCGCGACGACTGGCAGATTCCCGGTTGTGGCCCCGTCGAGTATCTCGACGGCATGGCCCTGATCGACGCGCGCACATTGGTGATCCACGGCGTGCAGCTCGAGGACGGCGCGTTGCGGCGCCTCGCTCAGATCGGCGCCACGCTCGTGACCTGCCCGCGCAGCAATCAATGGGTCGGCGTTGGCGCACCGCCGATCGAACGCTTCTACCAGTCCGGCGTCGCGGTGGCGGTTGGCACCGATAGCCTCGCCAGCGTTGCCGATCTGAATCTCTTCGGCGAGATGAAAGAGATGCGCTGGCTCGCGCCCGGCGTTCCGGCTGCAAAAATTCTCGAGAGCGCCACCCTGGTCGGCGCCCGTGCGCTCGGTCTCGACCACGAGCTCGGGACCCTGACCCCCGGCAAGCGTGCCGAGATCATCGCGGTCGCAGTGCCGGAAGGCGTGGATGATGTTGAGGAATACTTGCTGAGCGGAATCCAGCCTTCACAGATCTCCTGGATCGAGTCGTGAACCTCTGAACCTTTGAACCTGTGAACCGACTAGTCACCTACCTGTCCTTCGTCCGCTTCAGCCATTCGGTGTTTGCGCTGCCGTTTGCGCTGACCGGCGCGCTGCTCGCGTGGCGGGTGGCGCCGTTCCGTTGGTCTCAGGTCGGATGGGTGATCGTGGCGATGGTGGCGGCGCGAAGTGCCGCGATGGGCTTCAACCGCCTGGTGGATGCGCGGATGGATGCCCTCAATCCCAGGACCGCCGCCCGCGAGATCCCGCGTGGCGCGATGGGCCGAGGCGAGGCGACCATCTTTGTGATCGTGTCGTCGGTCGTGTTCATCGCGGCCTCCTGGCGATTGAGCCCGCTGTGTGCGCTGCTTTCGCCAGTCGCGTTGGCCATCGTCTTCTGGTATTCGCTCGCCAAACGCTTCACGTCCTACACGCAGTTGTTTCTTGGACTCGCGATGGCCGTGGCGCCGGTCGGCGGCTGGCTGGCAGCCGGTGGCCGCGGCGGGTGGGAGCCGTGGGTGCTTGGCCTGGCGATCGGGTTGTGGGTCGGCGGATTTGACATTCTCTACGCGTGCCAGGACGTGGAGTTCGATCGCGCGCACGGCTTGAACTCCATACCGGTGCGATTCGGGATCGCCAGGTCGCTCTGGATCTCACGGGCGATGCATGCGGCGACGATCATCTGCATGGCGAGCCTGGCGTTTCTCGTACCGCTCGGTCCGATCTATCTCGCCGGCGTCGCGCTGGTCGCGGGCCTGTTGATCTACGAACAGTCGCTCGTCAGCGAGCGCGATCTCTCGCAGGTCAGGCGCGCGTTCGATCTCAATGGCTGGGTGGGGATCTTGTATTTCGTGACGACGGGCATCGCGCTGTATGTCGGTTAGCTCACCGTCAGGCGGGTCCGAGCGAAGCGAGTCCGCCGAAGCGCAACGCGCGAAGGCGGATCGACAGCTAGACAAGACACCCGCGAAAATCTCGGGGATGTTTGACGCGATCGCCGGGCGCTACGACCTTCTCAACACGGTCTTGTCTGGCGGTCTCGATCGTTATTGGCGCCGACGCGCTATCGCGACGTTGCAGCTGACCGGGTCCGAGCGCCTGCTTGACGTCTGCACTGGAACCGCCGACGTCGCGATCGGGGCGGCGCGCGGCGGTGCCGCGAGGATTGTGGGCGTCGATTTTTCCGGCGTGATGCTGGTTCACGGGCTCGAGAAAATCCGCCACGCCGCGCTCGGGCCGCGGGTCAACCTCGTGCGTGGCGATGCCATGAGCCTGCCTGTCGCCAGCGCGTCCGTGGATGCCGCCACCATCGCGTTCGGCATTCGGAATGTCCAGCAGCCCGACGTCGCCTGCCGCGAGCTGCACCGGGTGCTTCGGCCCGGCGGCCGTCTGGCCATTCTCGAGTTTGGGCTGCCGGTAATTCCCGCCGTGCGACCCTTGTATCTCTGGTATTTCAACCATGTGCTGCCGCGGATCGGCCGGGCGGTCTCGAAGCACGACGCGGCGTATACCTATCTGCCCGAGTCGGTCGGTACCTTTCAGTTCGGCGACGCGTTCGCCCGGATCCTCAGCGACGCCGGATTTTCACAGGTCCGCCACAAGCCTTTGGCGCTCGGCATCGTCTATCTGTATACGGGTCAAAAACCGTCGGGGACTTGAGGACTTGGGGGCTTGAACTCAAGCCCTCAGGCCCGTAAGCCCTCAAGCCCGCAGTGTATAATCCTGTAACCTACTGATGTACTTCGACTTCGACGATCGCTACCGCGACATCGAACCGGTCGGATCCGCAATTAACCGGCGCGATGGCGTCGCCGTGTCGATCGTCGCTCACGGGGCGCTCCTCGCGTTGCTCCTGTTCCTGCCGCAGTTGCTCCCTCAAAGACCGGACTCGCAGGCCCTTCAGCCTCCGCCCGAGCAGCGGCAGGAAGAGCAACCGCGGTTTGTCTTCGTCGAACCGAAAGTGGATCTCCCGCCCCTTCGGCAACCCGATCGCGTCGAGCTGTCTGACGTCGATCGCAGCGCTCGCGCGACCGAGCGCGCGCCGACGCTCGATAATCCGTTGCCCTTTGCCCGGGGGAACTCGTCGGAACGAACCGAAGAGTCTCCGGACGAGCGCATGAAGGGTAAGGGACCCGCGCCGCAGCCCGCCCCTGAGGCACCTCCCGTCGAAGTACCGCAACCCATCGACCCCAAGAACGATCCGCAGATGGCGATGATGCAGCGTCCGCCAGTGCAGCCGCCCGCCGGCGGATCATTGGGCGAGGCGTTGAAGAACCTGCAGAAGTACATTCAAAAAGAGTCCTTCGACAACCAGAAGGGCCAGTCGCAGGAATTTGGCCCGCTTCAGTTCGACACCAAGGGCGTCGAGTTCGGGCCGTGGATCCGCCGTTTCGTCTCGCAAGTGCGCCGCAACTGGTTCGTGCCGTATGCGGCCATGACGATGCGTGGGCGCGTGGTCATCACCTTCTACGTGCATCGCAACGGCGCGCTGACCGACGTCACGGTGATTCGGCCGTCGGAGATCGAGTCGTTCAACACGGCCGCGGTCAACGCCCTCCTCGCCTCGAACCCGACGGCGGTGCTGCCGCCGGAGTATCCGGATGACAGGGCGTTCTTCACCGTGACCTTTTTCTACAATGAGTCGCCCCCTGGCCAGCAGGAATGAGCCGACCGAGCATCTCCGCGTTCCTGCCGTGCTACAACGACGCCGGGAGTATCGGCCGCCTGGTCGTTGACCTCCGAGCCACGCTTCAAACGTTGACGGACGACTTCGAGATCATCGTCGTCAATGATGGTTCGCAGGACGGCAGTGAGCAGGTGTTACGTGAGCTGCAATCCGAGGTTGCCGAGCTGAACGTCATCACCCATCCCCGGAACCGTGGCTACGGCAGTGCGCTGAGATCCGGCTTCGCCAATGCGACGAAAGACCTGATCTTCTACACCGACGGCGATGGACAGTACGATGTCAAGGAGCTGGCGATTCTGGCGATGCTGCTCTCAGACGACGTGGACTTCGTCAATGGGGCGAAGATGAGGCGGCAGGACCCCGCGTATCGCGTGCATATTGGCAACCTGCACAAGTTCATGATGCGCTGGACGTTTTGGCTGCCGATCGTTGACGTGGATTGCGATTTCCGCCTGATCCGGAAATCGGTGATCGATCGCATTCACCTGACCTCCAACAGCGGTTCGATTTGCACCGAGCTGGTCAAGCGTTCCGACCGGGCGGGGGCGCGGTTCCGCGAGGTCTCCGTGCATCATTATTCGCGACAATCGGGACAGTCCCAGTTCTTCAAGCCGCTCGCCATCGCGCACACCTATTTCGACCTGCTCCGGCTCTGGGTCCGCCTGATGGTTCTCGAACGGTCACCACGGCCGTAACGGTGGCGAGCCATCCTCTGATTGCGGTCCTGGGGCCGACCGCCACCGGCAAGAGCGCCCTGGGGCTCGCGCTGGCTGAGCGGTTCGGCGGCGAGATCATCAACTGCGATTCGACGGCCGTCTATCGCGGGTTCGACATCGGCACCGACAAACTGCCGATGGCCGAACGCCGCGGCATTGCTCATCACTTGATCGACATCGCCGAACCGACCGACGAGTACACCGCAGCGCAGTTCGCGCGTGATGCGTCGGCCATCGTGCGCGCCGTTCATGCGCGCGGCAAGGTGCCGATCCTGGTGGGCGGCACCGGTTTTTATTACCGTGCCTTGACGCGGGGCTTGTTTCCCGGTCCTGGCAAGGACGCCGCCCTCAGGTCACGACTCGAGCGAATTGCCGAGACGCGGGGCGTCGAGCGGCTGCATCGCCTCGTGAGCCGCGTCGACCCGGAGTCGGCCCTGCGGATCCAGCCACGCGATCTGAAGCGCCTGGTCCGTGCGCTCGAGGTTTATTTTCAAACCGGCCGGCCGTTGACCGCTCACTTCGAGGCCACCGTGTCGCTGCTCGACGCCGATGTGCAGGTCGTACCGATCGGCCTGCGCATGCCCGCCGCGTGGCTTGCCGAGCGGCTGGCGGAGCGGGTCGATGCGCAGTTCGACCGGGGATTGCTCGACGAGATTCGGTCGCTGTTGGCTGCGGGGGTGCCGCCCGATGCACGGCCGTTCGGCGGCCTGGTCTATCGCCAGGCGATGGAGCACCTGAAAGGGGTGCGCGGCGAGCCCGAGACCCGGGCGCTCGTCGCGCAAGAGAACCGCCGCTACGCGCGCCGGCAGTTGATCTGGTTCCGAAAAGAGCCTAACCTTGTCTGGTTTGACGGTCCCGGCACTCACGCCGAAGTGCAGGACAGCGTAATTGCGATGCTGGCCGCGCGGGACCTGTTGAAGGACGGGAAAAATGTCGCCGATACCTGAAGCCAAGACCGGCGCTCCAAACATTCAGGATGTGTTCCTGAATTATGCACGTCGTGAAAAACTGCCCGTCACCATCCACCTGCTGGACGGACGCGAGTTCGAAGCCCGCATCAAGAACTTCGATCGCTTTGCGCTGATCGTCGAGCACGCGGGCATGGACCACTTAATTTTCAAGCACGCGATCGCCACGATTCGCACGCCTCGCAGCGTCCCGAATTACTTCTCGTCACACCATCCCTAATGAAGGCAGAAGGCACAAGGCAGAAGGCAGAACTAAGGCGCAACGTTTTTGCCTTTTGCCTTTTGCCTTTTGCCTTGCCCTAAGCGTGTTCGAGCGCGCCATCGTGATCGTCCTCGACAGCGTCGGCATCGGCGAGTTGCCGGATGCCGGCGTGTACGGGGACGAGGGCAGCAACACGCTCGGCCACATCGCGGCGACGGTGCCCATGGCGATTCCCACGCTCGCCGCGATGGGCCTGTCGCGCCTGCTGCCGCTCAAGGGGATCGCCGCGCCGGCGGCGCCGACCGCCGCGTTCGGCCGCATGGCCGAGCGATCGGCCGGGAAAGATTCCGTGACGGGCCACTGGGAGCTGATGGGCGTGGTGTTGGAGAAGGCGTTTCCGACGTTTCCTGACGGATTTCCACCTGCATTGATCGCGGAATTCGAGAAGCGGATCGGCCGCCCGTCGATCGGCAACGTGGTTGCCTCAGGCACCGCGGTAATCGACGAGCTTGGACCGCGTCACGTCGAGACCGGCTTTCCGATTGTGTATACGTCCGCCGACAGCGTGTTCCAGATCGCCGCGCACGAAGACGTCGTGCCGGTGCCACAGCTCTACGAGTGGTGCCAGATCGCCTACGACCTGACCGTGACGGGTCTCGGCCTCGGTCGGGTGATTGCGCGTCCCTTCGTGGGCAAGCCGGGTGCGTTTAGGCGCACCTCCAACCGGCACGATTACGCCATGCCGCCGGTGGCCGAGACGCTGCTCGATCGCATGATTGCGAAGGGTCATCAGGTGACGTCGGTCGGCAAGGTGTCGGATCTGTTCGCGGGCCGCGGCGTGAGCGAATCGCACCCGACCAAGAGCGACGCGGACGGTGTTGATCGAATCGAGGAGTTGATGGGAACGCAGGAGCGCGGGCTGATCTTTGCAAACCTCGTCGACTGCGACGCGGTTTACGGCCATCGCAACGACACGCCGGGCTACGCGGCAAACATCGAACGCTTCGATCGTCGGCTGGCGGGGCTGTTGCCGAAGCTACGAGCCAACGACCTTCTCGTGATCACCGCCGATCACGGCAACGACCCGACCACGCCCAGCACCGATCATTCTCGCGAGCACGTGCCCTTGCTCGTGCAGGGCCCCAGGGTCCGCGCCGGCGTCGACCTCGGAACACGATCGACGTTTGCCGATCTGGGCCAGACACTTGCCGACATCTTCGGCGTCGGCCGGCTCGCTCATGGCCAGAGCTTCCTGCCTGCCCTGAGCTTGTCGAATGGGCCCGCCATAATGGAGGCGCGATGAACACGGCGTCATCCATTCGCGAGCAGCTCGAGGCGCGCGAGCGGGAGATCCTCGCGCCGCAGGCCGCCAAGAGCGCCGATACCAAGGGCCGCCTACGCACTGAAAAAGAAGATTCGATCAGGCCGGCCTTTCAACGCGATCGCGATCGCATCGTCCACACCAAGGCGTTCCGCAGGCTCAAGCACAAGACCCAGGTGTTCTTTTCGCCGGCCGGCGATCACTACCGCACGCGCCTGACCCACACGCTCGAGGTCGCGCAGATCGCCCGCACCATTTCGAAGGTCTTGCGTCTTCACGAAGAACTGACCGAAGCGATCGCTCTTGGACATGATCTCGGGCACACGCCATTCGGTCACGCAGGCGAGCGCGTCTTGAACGAGCTGGTCTCCGGCGAGTTCAACCATTACGAGCAAAGCCTCCGTATCGTCGACGTGCTCGAGAACAATCGCGAGGGGCTCAATCTCACGTGGGAAGTGCGCGACGGCATCGCGCGCCACTCGAAAGGCAAGAACGGCATGCCCGTCGGGGCGCCGCCGGAACACCGCGCCAGCACCATCGAAGGCCAGGTCGCCCGCGTCGCCGACATCGTCGCCTACGTGAACCACGACATCGACGACGCGGTGCGCGCCGGCATTCTCGACGAAGGCAGCCTGCCGAAGAAGGCCGTCGAACTCCTCGGACGGTCGTCGTCCGAGCGCATCGGGAACCTGGTGTCCGATGTGGTCTATCAAACGCTCGAGGCCGGCGTCACTGAGATCCGCATGAGCGATCCGGTGCTCGAAGCGCTGCTCGAGCTGCGCGGTTTCCTGTTCGAGGCGGTCTACGAAAACCAGATCGCCACGGCCGAGTTTGGCAAGGCCGCGGGCATTCTGGGCGGCCTGTGGGAAAAGGTCCGGCAGCGGCCGGAAGAGTTCCTTGACACCCGCACCATCGCGGCCGAAGGCGTCGACGTGGCCGCCTGCGATTTCCTGGCTGGCATGACAGATCGTTATGCGGTGCGGCTTTACGAGGAGCTGTTCATTCCGAAGCCGTGGGTGCAGATGACGAGGGTTCGGGACTAGCGTCACCCCATACAGGCTCCAAGGTCAGGCATCAGCCGCCGCCGCAGGCGGTCGGCTGCATGCCATGTTGGGCCTCGGCGTCGATCAACTCGCTCGGCGTTTCGCCAATAACGCCCTGACCACCGGTACGAGCTTCACCGGTACTTTCATGACGGTCGTCGTCGTTGATCGGTACGCCGCCTCGTCATCCGCGACGGCCTCGGATTCGGACAGGCCTTCGTAGTGAGCGAGCACCCGACGTACTCGTGATTCGTTCCAACCTGGAGGAAACCGCTTCTGTTTCTTCATGGCTTCTTCTTCTTCTTCTTCTTCTGGCGCCGCCGCAAGGCCTTCCGGGCCTTCTCGCCCAGTTCATACGCGGTGATAACAAACACCGAGCCAGGAATCGAATCTGGCACGTAGATCACCCGTAGGTACCGACCGGACTCGGTTTGGCCGAGTGCGATTCTTGATCCATCGCGACCGGTTCGATCCTCCATCGGTCGCGCCAGGACATCCTCCACTTCCTCCTCGACCACGGAGTGGCCGTAGATGTGGGGCTGCTCCGTTGCCGGATCGATGTAGAACCGAACCGTCACTCTGAGATTCTACGCCCGAATTGCCCTTCCGAAATTTGGTCCGACCGCTGCGGGATTTGAGGCCATATCAACGCCTGCGGCTCACCCGCGGCGGCCACTCACAGTCCCTGCGAGTCGGCCCGTTCGGCTCGCGGCCGCCGACGGGTCCAGCCGCCTGTTAGCGGCCAACCCGGAGCCACCTGCCCGAGAACTGTGGCAGGAACGTTTTCCGTGTCTGGCAGAACCTAGTTGATCGCGACCAACGCCAGCACCAGCATCCCACCCTCAATCCGCGAAGTGTTCCTTGAGACACTGAGTCTCAGACTGGACCATTCCGGCCAGCATGTCCGGCGCCGTTCCGGCCGCAAGCCGCACCTCACGGCCAGCGCTCACCCGCGGCCGCTCGCCGTCCGCGCGGCCGTCGGGTGCAGCGCGTGTTAGACGCCGTGTCACGAAATCGCAGGCATGAGTCTTTCTTCCCGGAGATCGTGAAGTGATGCCATGCGCTCCTCAAATTCCGAAGCCGACAGCACGCTCCGACGGTATAAGTCACGACAGAAGTCCCCCGCTTCCTGGCCCTGCTTTCGCGAATTGCACTCGTGGCACGACGCGACAACGTTGCGATACGAATGACCACCGCCGTTCACCTGAGGCATTGCGTGGTCGAGCACGCACGTCCCGGCATCGATTGAGCGGAGGCAGTAGAAGCAGCGGCCCTTCTCGCGCTCGACCAACGCGGCGCTGTACTTCCTGCCGGTGAAGAAATCCAGATCTTCGACGTTCACTTGCCCCACGGCCTCTGTCGCGCGAACGAGGCCGATTTCGCCAGGCAGTAGGACGTGAACCATGTTCGTCACCTGACCGGTTTTCGATCTTGATGCAACCTTTGCTGTGAAGAGACCGGAGCGCCTCGCGGGCTTTAGTCTGGCCAACGCCAAGCGCCGTTACGAGGGGCTGAATCGCGAAGAGTGCCTGCTCAGCGCCCATCGTTCGGGTGTGCCGCAGCAGATGGTAGTACAGCGTCCGTTCCCACACGTCGAGCCCGAGCCTTGGGAAGAGCAGGTCTTCGATCTCGCCTTGAATTTCTTCCCAGTTCATCGACGTTTCATCCAGGCGTCTAGACAGTATGGCTGTCAGATTCTAAATCGAGAGACCTGCCCCACATGGTTATCGTGGGTTGCGCGGAGCTGATGAAGGCGTCGCGCCGAGCCACACACCCAAGGAGGCAGGCCATTGTGGGAGACATCGTCGATTGTGGCCTTGTCGATATCACAAAGCACCATAGCAAGCGGGCCCCGCCATAGGTGACGCACAAACATGGCTGTCGTTGGGTACTCGACTGCGCGGCTGCCCTTCTGGCCCGCCATCTGCGACCACGCATGTTCGTAGGCACTTCCTTGTCCGGGCAGACGGTTCTGAACTACATCGAACACGTTCGCTGATGCTCCGGGACTCCGGGTCGCATACGGAGACATCGCGTGCGCATCGATGAGGGAGAGATGTGCCGATGGAAACTGGCTTCTAAGCAGTAGGGTCAGCTCGGCCAGCACCCAATGCTGAAGCAGATTCCCTTTATTACCTTTGAAGGTCGGCATGGGCTTCACTGTTATCCGCCTAACAACGCCCCGGCTTCAGCCGTGGCGCGCCAGTATCACACCGCGCGCCGTCGGCTGCAAGCGATGGAATGGACTCCTCCTGCTGTGCGGCATCATGGTGCCATCGGTAAAGCGGCCTCGTGAGGGCCAAGCTCGGAGGAGTCCACATGGAGCATACGACCATCGCCGTCGATCTCGCAAAGTCGGTGTTCCAGGTAGCCGTGTCGCATCGGCCGGGCCATCTCGACGAAGAACGAAGGCTCGCGCGCGATCGCCTGTTACCGTTCTTCGCCCAGCGGCCGCCGGCGACGATCGTCCTCGAGGCCTGCGGGTCGGCTCATTACTGGGCCCGCCAACTCCAACCATTCGGTCATACGGTACGGCTGCTGCCCCCGCATGATGTGCGCCCGTACGTCCGGCGCAATAAGACCGACCGCACCGATGCGAAAGGGCTCCTGGAAGCCAATCGGAACGAAGAGATTCACCCGGTCCCCGTCAAAACGATCGAGCACCAAGCCATTGCCTCGTTGCACCGCCTGCGGTCCACCTGGCTCGCGACGCGCACCGCGCGGCTCAATACGCTCCGAGGCCTGCTGCGCGAATTCGGCATCTTCATCCCGGTCGGCGCGCAGCACGTCGTCCCCCGCGTCCGGGAACTGCTGGTCGAGCCGACTCCGGTGCCCCTGCTGCTGCGCACGACCCTCGCGGCGGCTTGTGACGAGATTGAGATGCTGGCGACGAATATGCGGGCCGTCGAACGACAGCTCGGGGCGCTCGCGTCCGAGATGGCCGACGTGACGCTCTTGCAAACCGTCCCAGGCGTGGGCGTGATCAGCCGACCAGCGACCCGGGTAATCACGGATTCGACGCTGGCTCACCCAGAGGACTGCACCGAGCGCCCCGCATCATGGCGCACCGGTCGGACCGGCGCGGGGGGCAGGCCGATAACTCGGCTGGCCGTGAGGGCCGTGCAAGCGATTGGCTCCCCGCGCGCGGATTCCATGATGGCCCGGAGCCGAACCGGCTCCTCGGACGAGGCCGAAGAGACGACTGCCGTGCTCACGCCGCGGCTTGGGCGCAGCTATGCCAACGAAGGAAGGTCCTTCGTTGGCAACTCAACGAAAGGACTACTTATCGCGCCGTTTTCTTTTTGCTTGACGGAGGAGTCCAGATACCGTGTTAGGCAACGCGATCGACTCTACATGTTGCGGGATCCACAATGAGCGCAAGAAGCCTTCGCCCTCCAACTCTCAACTACGAACCGTCTTGGCGCGCACTCTGGCAACGAGCCCTTGCATGATGCCGTCGGTCGGGAGGGCAGCTGTGGTCGAGGGAACGACCTTCATGCATTCGACACCGTTGGAGTTGCGCTTGATACCCAGTCCCTTGTTTCGAATACTCGCCTGACCCGTTTCGAAACGCAGAAGTACGGAAGCCAGACCACGGGCCAGATGACGGCAAGAACATCAATCGGCAAATTGTCCGGAAATTCAGCCCAGTCAATCACGGCCCCGACCGCAACTGCGGCGAGCTGTATCCACAAAACTATCCGGAGCGCTTTCACGAAGCGCATGTCGCGAGACCTTCTTAATTTTTCAGCAACGACAAGCTGAATAGCCAACACTAGCATGCCGGGCACAGCGGAAAGCAGGTAGAGGGGATACAGCGCCCGATCCTCAGCCCAAGTACTAGGAAGATAATTCTCGAACGACGCGAGGTTCACCACCAAAGCGATGATCACCCCCAAGTACAGTTGGATGTAGAAGCACAGCAACCAGCCTCCGATTTCTTGGGCCTTACGTTTGGCACAGACGTACCACATGATCAACGCGCCCAAGCCCGGCACTGACGTCCGGGATGGCGAGGATTGGGTAGCCTCTTGTGCGAAGATTTGAGCGACTGAGCCGTAGCCGAGGGCGACTACTAGAATCGCCGGCAGCCTGAATCTTGATGTTTTCATCGCATTCGCCACGGTTCACGCGCCTGCATAACAGTCTATGGAGTAGACCGGAAGGGACCACTCGCGGGCTACTACGGGCCAGGTACTCCCGTTCCGCTCACTCGTATCTGCAACGAGGCCGGGATGATAGCACGGCAATAACGCCCTCAGGCGATGCCGCGTTGACCCGCGAACAGGAGCCGAAGACGCGTCAGGCTCCGCGTGTAACTGTGGGACCGCGTGCCGCCGACTCGGGTCAGGCAACTGTTGAGCGCATGCGAGTTAGTGCCGAAAAGCGGTCGAGGGTGCCCGGCGTGGATACGCGCGAGCTTCGCGGGTCAAAACGACGGCGGGCCCTTCTCACGGGGGTCGACCCGACTGGTGCGACGGTGCGGTACAATCGTTTAATGGTTCCAGCGGCTCCCGACGTCCGGCGCTGGCTCGAGGGATTCGAAGCGGCCCGGCTCGCCGACCAAGCGGCGCGGCGCGCCGCCGGACCCATGATTGAACGATCCATTCGCTTGTCCCTGTCGCTCCTGCAGGCCAGCCGTGCAGCGGCGGGGGGAAAGTACCCTGTCGATCCTCGCCGGTCGTCTGAACGCGAGGCCGTGCAAAGTATCTGGCGCCGGCTCCGCGCCCCGTACGTCCGGTGACCGATCAAACTCAACCCGGATTCCTCGACGCGCTTCGAGCGCTGTGGAGCGCTCTGGATCGCCATGGGCGGCCAGCAATGATTATCGGCGGCGTCGCGGTGATCGCCCACGGCGTTCCACGGTTGACCGTTGACATCGACGCGACCGTTGCGGCAGCAGAGACTGATGTCGATCATCTGATCAACGCGCTGAGCCGTGATGGCATTCAGGCCCGAATCGAGAACGCCCGCGAGTTCGCCGAGAAGAATCAGATCCTGCTGGCCGTGCATGAGCTGTCCGGAACCTCCATCGATCTCAGCCTTGCCTGGCTGCCGTTTGAAGAGGAGGCGCTGCGCGCGAGCCAGCCTTGTGACTACGCCGGTGTGAGGATCAGGATCCCCCGTCCAGAAGACTTGGTTGTTTACAAGCTGGTTGCCTGCCGCCCGCGAGACCTCGACGATGCGGAAGGTCTGATGGTTCTACACGGCGGCGCTATGAATCTGGTGAGAATCAGGGCACTGGTAGGCGAGTTCGCCGCCCTCCTGGAGGACGATGAGCGACCCAAGGCACTCGATAGGCTGATTGCAAAGACTGGGATCAGCGATTGACGCCCCTGGACGATTAGCGAATGCCCCCAGCAGGACCTGTAGTTGCGCGGCGCCGAAGAGCGCGTTCACCGTCGTCGTAGTTTCATGAACCACCGCTGCTGATCCACTAGCCCCGATGTGGGCTTCGGGGCGCGAGGCGGCACGGTGTAATCGGCTTGGCCGCACAAGAGGGTGATGGCCTGGAATACGTCCAGCTGTCGGAGTTCGTCTTTGCGAATCCGTTCGAGCTCGGGTCCGGCCCTCTTCCAGGTTCGGGCCCATTGACGGGCCTGGATGATCTGTTCGTCTGTCCACCCGGCGAATGACGCGGGCCGTTCCGCCATGCCGGAATTGTACCAGACGTGAGCGGCGTGACCGATGGGACTGCGCCCGGGCGCCGGCCGCCCGCGTGGTATACTGAAAAGTCTTGTCGTCCGCTGGAATTCGCGGAAGTACTTGTAGAGTTTGGCTTTAGCGCGACGGGTTTGTGTGATGCGTTTCGAATTATCGCAGCTTCGTCAGCCGGAGACCGAGTTCAACCGGGTGTTTCAGCCGGCAGAACTGCCGGACGGCGAGGAAGAGTACCGGGTCAGGGAGCCCGTCGTCTTGCGGATGACCATCCACAAGGACGACGATCGGTTCCGGCTCGTTGGCACCATGAAGACCGCGCTCGAGCTTGATTGCAGCCGGTGCCTCGAGTCGTTTGCGTTGCCGGTCGACCGCGAGTTCGACCTGCGCTATTTTCCGTCCACGGCGGCGGAACCGGTGGCGGAAGACGAAGAAGCCGAGATCGAAGTCGACGACGTGGCGATGACGTTTTATCGCGACGAGCAGATCGACCTGAACGAGTTGTTACGGGAGCAGTTTTACCTGGCGTTGCCGATGAAGCCGCTCTGCAAGCAGGATTGCCGCGGGATCTGCCCGCAGTGCGGGTCCAATCGAAACCTCAAACCGTGCAGCTGCAATCCGCAATGGGAAGATCCTCGGTTGGCTGGTTTGAAGACGTTCATAACGAAGCGAGAGCACGACGATGCCTAATCCAAAGCGCAGACATTCAAAGACCCGCGGTCGCAAGCGCCGCACCCACGACGCCCTGAAGGCGACTACGCCGGGACTGTGCCCGCAGTGCAGCGAGCCTAAGGCCGCGCACCGCGTGTGCCGCTACTGCGGCTTCTACCGCGCGCGCCAGGTGCGAGCGGTCAACGAAGACTAGCGCCTCCCTCAACATGCGCATCGCGGTAGACGCGATGGGCGGCGATCATGCGCCGGCGCGTCCGGTAGACGGCGCGCTCGCGGCCGCTCGCCAACTGGGTCTTGGAGTGGACCTGGTCGGCCGCGCCGACCTGATCCGCGCCGAGCTCCAACGCCATCCTGACGCAGGGACCCTCGACGTGCGCGTCATCGACGCGCCCGACGTGATCGACATGGCCGAGTCGCCCGCACGGGCGTTGCGGCGAAAACCGGGGGCGTCGATCCGCGTCGCCGCCGAACACGTGGCGGCGGGGCAGGCGAGCGCGTTGTTCAGCGCCGGCCACACCGGCGCCACGGTGCTGGCGGCACACGCAGCGTTCGGCATGCTGGCTGGAGCGGATCGCCCGGCGCTGGCGCCCACGGTGCCGACGCGCCTGGGTTTCGCGGTGTTGCTCGATGCGGGCGCGACGGTGGAATGCCGGCCCGCGCACTTGCTACAGTTTGGCGGCATGGGCGCCGTTTACGCGAAGGTCGGCCTGGGCGTCGAGCGCCCGCGCGTCGGGTTGCTTTCGATCGGCGAAGAAGAAACCAAGGGGAACGAGCTGACTCGCGAGGCGCATCAGCTGCTCAAGGCCTCGTCGCTCGACTTCATCGGCAACGTCGAGGCCCGCGACATTTTCGCAGGCGACGCCGACGTCGTGGTGTGCGATGGGTTCACGGGCAACGTCGCGCTGAAGTTGAGTGAAGGCCTTGTTGAAATGGTTGAAGACCTGTTGGGCGAGGAGCTGCAGAGCACGTTTTCGAGCCAGGTCGGCTACCTGTTATCGCGGCGGGCGTTCCGGCGGTTTCGCAAGCGCGTCGACTATTCGGAGTTTGGCGGCGCGCCGCTGCTCGGGGTGGCCGGCCTTTGCATTGTCGGTCACGGCCGGTCGTCGGTGAAGGCCGTGCGTAACGCCGTGGCGATGGCATCACGCATGGCGGGCAACGACATGGTGGGACGACTCAAACACGAGATGGCAGCGTTCGCGGTGATCGAATGAATTCAGGTGGAGGCAACCCTTTAGGGTTGCCTGTTATCGCTTGCTTGTTTCCGGGACAGGGATCGCAGGCCGTCGGCATGGGCAAGGCCCTTGCCGATCAGTTTCCCATTTGCGCAGCCACCTTCGCGGAGGCCGACGCCGCGCTTGGCGAATCGCTGAGCGGCCTGATCTTCAATGGACCGGCAGATCGCCTGACCCTCACGGAAAACACGCAGCCCGCAATCCTGACGATGAGCGTCGCGGTGTGGCGCCTGCTCGACGAGCGCGGCCTCAATCCGTCATTCGTCGCCGGTCATAGCCTTGGCGAGTATTCGGCCCATGTGGCTGCGGGAACGCTGGCCTTCGCGGATGCGGTGCGGCTGGTGCGCAATCGTGGACGGTACATGCAAGAGGCCGTGCCGGTTGGCGTGGGCGCGATGTCTGCAATTCTGGGCCTGGATGAAGCCGGAGTGGCGCGGGCCTGCCAGGAGGCTGCCGAAGGCGACGTGGTGAGCCCCGCCAACCTGAACGCGCCTGGTCAAATCGTGATTGCCGGAACCGCGGCGGCTGTGGCGCGCGCCGGGGAGCGCGCCAAGGCGCTGGGCGCCAAGCGGGCGATTGCGCTGCAGGTCAGCGCGCCGTTCCACTGCGCGCTGATGAAACCGGCCGAAGAGCGCCTGGCGCCGGAGCTGCGGGCCGCGGCATCACAAGACCCGCGCGTGCCGGTGGTCGCCAACGTCGATGCGGAGCCAAAACGGTCTGCCGCCGCATCGATCGACGCCCTGATTCGGCAGGTTTCTTCGCCGGTGCGATGGGAAAGCGTCATCCAACGCCTTGCGTCTGAGGGCGTCACCGCATATGTTGAAGTGGGTCCGGGCAAGGTGCTCTCCGGCCTCGTCAAGAAGATTGTCCGTGACGCCACCATTCTGAACGTCGAAGGTCCCGACGACCTGTCGACGGTCGAGGCTTTCTTAACGCCGGCCTGACGGCCCGCTGATTCGCGATGGGACAGTTCGACGGAAAGATTGCGATTGTGACGGGTGCGTCGCGCGGGATCGGGCGCGCGATTGCCGAGCGCCTGGCGTCGGGCGGCGCGACGGTGATTTGCGTGGCGCGTGGCGCCAACGCGGACGCGACCGCGCAAGCGATCGTGGCCAGCGGCGGAAAGGCGTCGGCGTTTTCGGCGGATGTGACGGACGCCGCGGCGGTTGACGGGCTGATCAAGCAGACGGTCGAGCAGCACGGGCGCCTCGACATCCTGGTGAGCAACGCCGGCATCACGCGCGACCAGTTGATGCTGCGCATGAAGCGGTCAGACTGGGACGAGGTCGTGGCGACGAACCTGACGGCGGCGTTCACGCTCTGCCAGGCGGCGCTCAAGCCGATGATCCGCCAGCGGGCCGGGCGCATCGTCGCCATCAGCTCGGTGGTGGGCCAGATGGGGAATGCGGGGCAGGCGAACTATGCGGCCTCGAAGGCGGGCCTGATCGGGTTCTGCAAGTCGCTGGCGCGCGAGGTGGCGTCGCGGCAGGTGACGGTGAATGTGGTGGCGCCGGGTCTGATTGACACGGACATGACGCGGGCCGTCATCGAAAGCGCAAAGACCGATTGGGCGGCGCACATTCCGCTCGGCCGGCTCGGCTCGCCGGCCGACGTCGCGGCGGCGGTTGGATTTCTGGCGTCTGATGAGGCGTCGTATATTACTGGTCAGGTTCTCGCCGTCAACGGCGGGATGTACATGTAGGAGGGGACAGTGGCCGTTGCCGACAAGGTGAAGAGCATTATCGTGGAGCAGCTGGGCGTCGATGAAGAAGAAGTGACCCCGGATGCGTCGTTCGTCGACGACCTGGGCGCCGACTCGCTCGACACCGTCGAGCTCGTCATGGCGTTCGAGGAGGAGTTCGGCATCGAGATCCCTGACGAGGAGGCGGAGAAGATCACGCGCGTCAAGGAAGCGGTCGACTACATCGAGTCCCACTCGAAGAAGAAGTAGGGCGCCCCTTGATGGGGTGCCGGCGGAGGTTCAGTGAGTAGGCGAGTCGTCGTGACCGGTGTCGGCCTGGTGTCGCCGGTTGGTATGGGCACCCAGGCGAACTGGGATGCGCTGTGCGCGGGGACGAGCGGGATTGGCCCGATCACGCGCTTCGATCCGACCAATTTCTCGACCCGGTTTGCGGGCGAAGTGAAGAACTTCGACCCGCTGCAGTTCATCGAGAAAAAAGAGCTGAAGAAGATGGACATCTTCATTCAGTTCGCGATCGCGGCGTCGCAATACGCGATCGACGACGCCCGGTTGACGATCACGGAGGAGATGGGGCCGCGCGTCGGCGTCTTCATCGGCTCCGGCATCGGCGGGTTCACCACGATCGAGCGCGAGCACATCGCGTACCTCGAGGGTGGCCCGCGCAAGATCTCTCCCTTTTTCATTCCGTCCTCGATCATCAACCTGGCCGCGGGCCATGTGTCGATTCGGTACGGCGCGAAGGGCCCCAACCTGGCGACGTGCACCGCGTGCACGGCGTCGGCGCACGCGATCGGCGATTCCTACGAGATCATCAAGCGGGGCGCGGCCGATGCGATGATTTCGGGCGGCGCCGAGGCGGCGGTGTGCCCCATGGGCGTGGGCGGGTTCGGCGCGCTGCGGGCGTTGTCGACCCGCAACGACGACCCGGCGAAGGCCAGCCGGCCGTTCGACAAGGATCGCGACGGCTTCGTGCTCGGCGAGGGCGCCGGCATCGTCGTGATCGAGGAGCTCGAGTTCGCGAAGCGGCGCGGCGCCACGATTTACGCCGAGATAGTCGGCTACGGCATGTCGGGCGACGCGTACCATATGACGGCGCCCTCCGAGAATGGCGACGGCGCCGTGCGCGTGATGCGCGCCGCCATTGAGTCGGCGGGCATCCGCCCCGACCAGGTCAACTACATCAACGCCCACGGCACCTCGACGCCGCATAACGATCGCATCGAGACCACCGCGATCAAGCGCACGTTCGGGGATCATGCGGCCCGTCTGGTCATTTCCTCGACCAAGTCCATGACCGGCCACCTGCTCGGTGCCGCCGGCGGCCTCGAGGCCGGCATTACGGCGCTTTCGATGCGGCACCAGATGGTGGCGCCGACCATCAACCTGGAGCAGGCGGACGAGGGCTGCGACCTTGATTACGTCCCGCACAAGGCGCGCGCGATGAAGATCGACTACGCGCTCTCGAACTCGTTCGGCTTCGGCGGCACCAACGGCGCGCTCTTGTTTAAGAGATACGAACAATGAGGGCGTGAGGACTTAAGGGCTTGAGGGCTTGAAGAGCCCAAATCGAAGCCCACTCCCAAGCCCCCCAGCCCCCAAGACCTCAGGACCTCAGAGAATGAAGATAGCAGTCTGTATCAAGCAAGTTCCCACCCGCGAGTGGCAGCCGCGTCTGAACGACGACAAGACGTGGATTCGCGATCAGGACGTCAGCTATGAAATGAACGAGCCCGACGCCTATGCGCTCGAGGAGTCGTTGCGGCTGCGCGAGAAGCATGGCGGCGAAGTGGTGGTCTGTTCCGCGGGCCCGGCCCGCGTGCAGCAGGTGATTCGTGAAGCGCTGGCCCGCGGCGCCGATCGCGCGCTGCACGTTGAAGACGATGCGCTGGGCGCGGCGGATGCGTTCACGGCCGCGTCGGCGATGACGGCGGCGATGGCCGAGCAGAAGTTCGATCTGATCCTGACGGGCCTGCAGTCTGACGACCAGGGCCACGCGCAGTTCGGCCCGGTGCTCGCCGAGAAGCTCGGCATCCCGCATTCGACGATCATCATGGAGGTGAATGTCGACCCTTCGACTCGCGACGCCGAAAACGGCGCCGCTCGCTCAGGGCAGGTGGCTGGGGTTAGGGTCAAGCGCGAGCTCGAAGGCGGATGGTTCCAGTACGTCACGATGCCGCTGCCGGCGCTGCTGACCATTCAGAGCGGCATCAACCAGCTCCGCTACGCCACGCTCAAGGGGATCATGGCCGCGAAGAAGAAAGAGATCATCAAGGTGGCGGCCCCGGGCGGCCTGGCGCCGCGGCACAAGGTAATCGCGCTGCACACGCCGCAGAAGTCGAAGCAGACCGTGATGATCGGCGGCTCGCCTGCTGAAGCGGCGAAAGAGCTCGTGAAGCGGCTGCGCGAAGAGGCGCGGGTCCTATGATTCTCGTTGTCGCCGAACAAAAAGACGGCAAGCTCACTCGCGCGAGTTGGGAAACGGTTGCGGCCGCCCAACAGCTCGCGGGCGGAACGATGCCGATCACGATCGCCGTCGCCGGCCAGGGCGTGTCCGGCCCGGCCTCGGAGCTGGCGGCTGCAGCAGTCGCCGGCGTGCTGACGGTGGAGCACGCCGCGCTTGCTGCTTATACCCCCGATGCGTTCGTGCAGGCGCTGGAGCAGGTGATCGCGCAGGTGAAGCCGGCCTACGTGTTGTTTCCGCATACCTATCAGACGCGCGATTTCTCGCCCACATTGGCGACGCGCATCGATCGCGCGCTGGTCACCGACGTGACGGCGATCAAGACCGTGAACGGGGCAGCGGCGTTCTCCCGCCCGATGTTCCGGGGCAAGCTGGTCGCCGACGTGGTGCCGCAGGGCCCGGCGCCGCATCTCATCTCGATGCAGATCGGCGCGTACCGCGCGGACGCGGCGGCCAAAGGCCCTGCGCCGGTGGCGATCACAGCTGCCGGCGTGACCATCGACGAGTCGAAGATCCGGCAGAAGCCTGAGGCGCCGTTCCAGGAAGCCAAACAGGCGGTGGACCTGTCGCAGGCCGAGCGCATCGTGTCGGTGGGCCGCGGCATCAAGTCGCAGGAGAACATCGCGATCGCCGAACAGCTGGCCAAGGCCTTTGGCGCCGAGCTCGCCGCGTCGCGGCCGATCTGCGACAACGGCTGGCTGCCGATGGAACGCCAGATCGGCAGCTCCGGCCAGACGGTGGCGCCCAAGCTCTATGTTGCGCTCGGCATCTCGGGCGCCATCCAGCACCTGGTCGGCATGAAGGGCGCGCGCACCATTGTGGCGATCAACAAGGATGCGGATGCCCCGATTTTCGAAGTCGCCGATTACGGAATCCAGGGCGACTTGTTTGAGCTCGCTCCTGCGCTGATTGCGGAGCTCGGGAAGTCCTAACAGGGCTTGAGGGCTTGGGGACTTGAGGGCTTAAGCTGATGGCCGAACGTGAAGTCCTCGAGGTTGACGTACTAATCGTCGGCGGGGGGCCGGCCGGCCTCTCGGCGGCGCTGCGGCTTGCGCAGTTGCAGAAGCAGAAAGGCGGCGAGCCGCTCTCGATCGCCGTGCTCGAGAAGGCGCGTGACATCGGCGCCCATTCGCTGTCAGGCGCGCTGCTCGACCCGTCGACGCTCGAGGATCTCATCCCCGACTTCGAGGCCAAGGGCGCGCCGCTGGCGACGCCGGTGCACGAAGACAACATCTATTTCCTCACCGAGAGCAGCAAGCTGCGGCTCCCGATCACCCCGCCGCCGTTCGTGAATCACGGCAACTACATCATCTCGCTCAATCTGTTCACGAAGTGGCTGGGCTCGCAGGTCGAAGCCGAAGGCATCGACCTCTTCATGGGGTTTGCGGCGCAGCATCCGTTGTATGACGGCCCCCGCGTGATTGGCGTGCGGACCGGCGATCGCGGCGTCGGCAAGGACGGCAAGCCGAAGGCGGCGTACGAGCCTGGCGCCGACATCCACGCCAAGGTCACGATCTTCGCGGACGGCGTGCGCGGCCATCTCACCAAGCAGCTGATTCGCGATTTGCAGCTCGGCGCCGGGTCCGAGCCGCCGACCTTTGCCATCGGCCTGAAGGAACTGTGGGACGTGCCGAAAGACCGGCTGAAGCCGGGCACCGTGATTCACACGCTCGGCTATCCGCTGCGGGAAGAGGAATTCGGCGGGAGCTGGCTGTATGCGATGCCCGAGGGCCGCATCTCGATCGGCTTCGTGGTCGGGCTCGAGTACAAGGATCCGCTGTTCGATCCGCACGCGGCCTTCCAGCATTTCAAGCGCCATCCCTACATCGCGAGCATTCTCGAAGGCGGGCAGCTGATTCGCTCGGGCGCCAAGGCGTTGCCGGAAGGCGGATGGAACACGCAGCCCAAGCTGTTCTTCGACGGCGGCCTCATCGTCGGCGACGCCGCCAACTTCGTGAACTCGACGCGCCTCAAGGGCATTCACCTCGCGATGCGAAGCGGGATGCACGCCGCCGAAACGGCATTTGACGCGGTTCGCGCGGGCGACAGCTCGTCGAAGGTTCTGAGCGGCTACAAGGCACTCGTGGATGGCGGCCCCATTCGGGCCGAGCTGCACCCGGTCCGCAACGTGCACCAGGCGTTCGGGGCGGGGCTGATGGTTGGCAGCGCCTACGCCGGCATCGCGATGTTCACGAAGGGCCGCCTGTTGCCGGATCTGCACGGGCACCCCGGTCACAAGGCGTTGAAGACGATCGATAACTATTACGGTCGGTCGAAGCGCGACATCCTCGTGCCGTCAAACGCGGCGCCGATCGATCGCAAGCTGACCTTCGACAAGGTCACCGGCGCCCACTACTCGGGCACGCACCACGACGAAGATCAGCCGGTCCATTTGCTCGTGCACACCGAGGTCTGCCACACCATCTGCGGTCCCGAGTACGGGCATCCGTGCATCCGCTTCTGCCCGGCCAATGTCTACGAGATGGTCGACAATGGCAGCGGCGGCCTGCGCCTGCAGATCAACGCCTCCAACTGCGTGCACTGCAAGACGTGCGACATCATGGATCCGTACGGCGTCATCACCTGGGTTGCGCCCGAAGGGGGCGAAGGGCCCTCCTACGACGGCATGTAGCCAGGGTGCGTACAGTGCGTACCGTGCCAAGCGTGCGTACGGTGCTTTGGTGCCAAGGGTGCCAAGGGTGCTAGACGTGCCCAGGGTGCACCCCTCGTGAGCGACAGTCCGCACTGGCGGCAGTCGAGACGCAAGCGGGCCGAGGTCGCCGCCATCGCGACGCTGGGGTATCCGGTCGTGCGCGCTCTATGTTCCACCTGGACATGGAAGGTCAGCGGCGCCGAACACGTCGATGCCATTGCCAGGGCCGGCCACCATCCCATCCTTGCGCTGTGGCACGGGCGCATACTCGCTGCTACCCCTTACTTCCAGCGACGTGGCATTGTCGCCATGGCGAGCGAGAACTTCGATGGTGAGTGGATTGCGCGGCTGCTCCAAAAGTTTGGCTATGGTGCGGCGCGCGGCTCGACGTCCCGAGGGGGCGCGATGGCGCTCCGGCAGCTCGTCAGGCAGGTGAAAGCCCACGGCGTGGCGTTCACCCTGGATGGTCCGCGCGGGCCGGCGGAGGTGGCGCAGCCAGGTGCGGTGTGGCTGGCCAAGGCCACCGGCAACCCGCTATTGCCGTTTCATTCCGAGGCCGCCTCGAGCTGGACGCTCAAGAGCTGGGATCGCACGCAGATTCCCAAGCCATTCACCACTGTCGCGATGGCCATTGGCAAGCCGATCTATGTGCCACGCGACGCCGATGATCGAGCCTTGAACGAATTACGGATCACGTTAGAGGCGTCTCTGGCGGCGGCTCGAACCGAGTGTCACAGGCAGTTGGCCGGCCAATGACGACAATTTCATTACCGGCGGGGACGTCAATCACCTTGTTTTCAGTGCCTCGCATAATTCGACGACTCGCAGCTCGAGCCGCTTTATATCGCGCTTGATGCTGTGCCGATGAACCATCTGCCATGCGAATATCTTCATCATGACAACTCCTTGCATGCCCACGATAAAGAGGACTGCGTACATGATCTGCTGTTGAGTCTCGCCACTCTTGAAGAACTGCGCGGCGCTGAAGATCGACAGCGCAAGGAACATTATTCCACCGACCCATGCCGCGATTGCGGTGGACAGCAGCTTCCGGCTGTAGAAGTCGCTGACGATTGAGCTGAGTCCCTCTTCTTTCGATTCGTCGTAGCTATCTTCAATGATTCTCTTGATCTGTTGATCGTTCATGTTGCCTTTCATTTGGCAGTTGCGGGAATCGGTGCTGACGGTCTATCGACCAGCGATTCCCAATGTGTCCTGAATTCGGATCGAGCCGTGTGGAGACGCGACTTGACAGTGCCTTCTGGTGTTCCGAGGATCTCAGCGATCTCCGCCACGCCGAAACCTTCCAGGTAATGCAGGTTCAGCACCACCTGCGAATGTCCTGACAGGCGGCAGAGGACGCCGTGGACGTCGTCGGCCGTTTCGCGCTGCTCCTGGTCGGATGCCGATGCTGGCGAGTCCTTTGGCACCGCCTTCAGTTCCTCGTCCAGCCAGATCTCGCGACCGTTGCGATGTAGCGAGTCAGACGCCTTGTGGCTGACGATGCGGTAGGCCCAGGAGCCAAATTTGGCCGGATCTTTGAGGCGACTCAGTCCCCGAACGATATCCAACCAGCTGTCTTGAGTAATGTCCCACGCGGCCTCGGGGCGCCGTGTCAGATTATAGGCGTGTGCCCACAAGCGTCTCTGCCAGCGCGAAACCAACGTCTCAAACGCTTCGCGGGACCCGCACTGAGCATCAACCACCAGTATTTCGTCAACGATTTGATCGGTCGAACTCTGCATTTATGCAAGGTATGTCTGTTCGGACGGGAATTCGGTTCAGATCGGCGCCCCGACGATGGCGCAGCCGGCGATCGAAGCCAGTAGTCGGCAGAACCGCCTACCGCACCGCCAACATCTTGCGGCGCAGTCTAGTGCCGGCACTCCTCCGGGTCAACGAGGTGGACTAACCTATAAGCATGCCGTTGGTTCTCGTGAGTTCCCCCCGCTTCGTCGATCACGTCACGCCGGCCGGCCACCCGGAACGGCCCGAGCGGGCCGAGACGATGGAGGCGGTCGCGGCGCGGTTCGTCGGGCAGGGCGGCACGGTGCTCGAGCCTCGGCTTGCGACGGACGATGATCTGGCGCGCGTCCACACACCCGAACACATCGAGAGCATCGTCGAGCTACGCGGCCGCGCCGCGAAGATCGACGAAGACACGTTCACCTCGCCTGACTCGGATGAGATCGCGCGTCTCGCTGCCGGCGCGGTGTTGACAGGCGTTGATGCTGTCCTCGGTGGCGCGCCTCGATCGCGGGCACTGGTGATGGTCCGTCCGCCCGGCCATCATGCCGAGGCAGACCGCGCCATGGGCTTCTGCCTCTACAACAACATCGCCGTCGGCGCCGCCTACGCGCGGGCGAAGGGGTGTGCGCGCGTGGCGATCTGCGATTACGACGTGCACCACGGCAACGGCACGCAGTGGATCTTCTACGAGGATCCGACGGTGCTGTTCGTCTCGTCGCACCAGTTTCCGTTCTATCCAGGCACCGGCGCGCCGAACGAGACCGGCAGGGGAGCCGGCGCCGGCTTCACGCTTAATATTCCACTCGCGGCTGGAACGCAAGACGAGGAGGTCGAGCGGCTCTACGCCGAGGTCGCCATTCCGAGAGTGAGAGCGTTCAAGCCGGACCTGCTGATGATCTCAGCCGGATTCGATGCGCACGAGCAGGACCCGCTCGGGCAGCTGCGGATGACGACCGAGGGATTCGGCCGGCTGACCAAGGCGCTGTTACAAGTGGCCGACGAAGTGTGCGACGGTAAGGTCGTGCTCGTCACCGAAGGCGGTTACGACCTCAAAGCCCTGTCTGACTGCCTCGAGTCGGTAATCGGCGTGTGCCGATAGTTCTGCCTTTTGCCTTCTGCCTTTTGCCTTGTATTCTTAGTAGATCACCGTGGCCGAATATCATCCTCAAGACCTCGACAAGAAATGGCAAGCGCATTGGGCCACTACCAATGCGTTTGAAGTTACCGAGGACTACTCGAAGCCGAAGTACTACTGCCTCGAGATGTTCGCGTATCCCTCGGGCTACGCGCACGTCGGGCACGTCCGCAACTACATCATCGGCGACGTCGTCGCGCGGCTGAAGCGGCTGCAGGGCTACAACGTGCTGCACCCGTTCGGGTGGGACGCCTTCGGCCTGCCGGCCGAGAACGCCGCTATCAAGCTCGGCATTCATCCCGAGACCTCGACGCTCGACAACATCGCCCACATGAAAGGGCAGTTGCAGCGGCTGGGCATCAGCTATGCGTGGGGGCGCGAGCTCGCCACGTGCATGCCCGACTATTACCGCTGGAACCAGTGGCTGTTCACGCGGATGTTCGAGCGCGGCCTGGCCTATCGCCGCCGCTCGACGGTGAACTGGTGCCCGAGCTGCAACACCGTGCTGGCCAACGAGCAGGTGATCGACGGCGCCTGCTGGCGCTGCGGTTCGATGGTCACGCAGAAGGACCTCGAACAGTGGTTCTTCCGCATCACCGCCTACGCCGAAGACCTGCTGGAGGCCGCCAACGGCCTCACCAAGTGGCCCGAAAAGGTCCTGACGATGCAGAGGAACTGGATTGGGCGGTCGGAAGGCGCCCGCGTCAAGTTCCCCATCCAGGGCACCGACGGATCGATCGAAGTGTTCACGACGCGCATCGACACGATCTACGGCGCGACCTTCGTGATGCTCGCGCCTGAACACGCGCTGGTGAGCGCGTTTGCGAACGAGTCGGCCGATCCCAAGGTGTTGCTCGACCAGGCGCAGCGGTTTCGCGGGCAGGATCGCTCCGGCCGTATGACGGGCGAGGTCGCCAAGGAAGGCTTCTTCACGGGCCGGTTCGCGATCAATCCGTTCACCGGCCGGCCGGTGCCGATTTGGGTGGCGAATTACGTGCTGGGCGAGTACGGCACCGGCGCCGTGATGGCGGTGCCAGCGCACGACGAGCGCGATTTCGAATTCGCGCGGAAGTACGACCTGCCCATCGTGCCGGTGGTGCGTCCAGCGAGCACCGACAAACCTGAAGGTTTGTCGCCACAAGACACCGACAAACCTGAAGGTTTGTCGCCACAAGACGCCGACAGGCCGGCTCCCGATCCCGCGCACATGACCGGCGCCACGTCGAACGACGGTATCTTGATCAACTCGGGGCCGTACGACGGCATGGATTCGGAAGCGGCCCGTAAGGCCATTACCGAGGAAGCAGAACAGCGTGGCATCGGCGACGGCACGGTGCAGTATCGCCTGAAGGACTGGGGCATCTCCCGGCAGCGGTATTGGGGCACACCGATCCCGATGATCCATTGTCCGGTTGACGGTGTGGTTGCGGTCCCTGACGAACAGCTGCCGGTCACGTTGCCGAAGATCACCGAGTTCAGCGGCAAGGGAGACTCGCCGCTGGCCGGCGTGCCCGAGTTCGTGAACGTGACGTGTCCGAAATGCGGTGGACCGGCTCGCCGCGAGACGGACACCATGGACACGTTCGTCGATTCGTCGTGGTACTTCTACCGGTTTGCCGACTCCCACAACGATCGCCTGCCCTTCGATCCGAAGAAGGTCGCGTACTGGTGCCCGGTTGACTTTTACAGCGGCGGCGTCGAGCACGCCATCCTGCACCTGATCTACTCGCGCTTCTTCTCCCGCGTGTTTCACGATCTCGGCATGGTCGAGCACACCGAGCCGTTCACCCACCTCCTGACGCAGGGCATGGTGCTGAAAGACGGCGCCGTGATGTCGAAGTCGGTGGGCAACGTCGTCGATCCCGACACGATGGTCGAGAAGTACGGGTCCGACGCCCTGCGTCTGTACGTGATGTTCGTGGCGCCTCCGGAAAAGGAAGTCGAGTGGAACGACTCGGGCCTCGAGGGCAGCTTCCGCTTCCTGGCCCGCGTGTGGCGCGCGGCGGATCAATGGCGCGCCGACGCGGTCGCCACAGGCTCCACGCCGATCGGCCGTGATGGCTTGACCGCCGCCGAACGCGCGTTGCGGCGCAAGACCCACGACACCATTCGCCGTGTGACGCTCGATATCGACGTCCGCCAGCAGATGAACACCGCCGTGTCGGCGATGATGGAGCTGGTCAACGAGCTCTATGCGTTCACCGACAAGGGCGAGCGCTCGGCGCACGCGCCGCGGGTGGCGCGCGAAGCGATCGAGTCGCTGATCGTGATGTTGTCGCCCTTCGCACCGCATACGATGGAAGAGCTCTGGCAGATCTACGGGCACTCCGAGGGACTGATCGCGGCGTCGTGGCCGGCCTTTGATGCCGAGATCGCCAGAGCCGAAGAGATCGAGATCCCGGTGCAGGTCAACGGCAAGCTGCGCGGGCATGTTACCGTGGCGCCAGGCATGCCAGACCCCGAGCTCGAGAAGCTGGCGCTGGCGGATTCGAACGTGCAGGCGCACGTCGCCGGCAAGACCATCAAGAAGGTCGTGATCGTGAAAGACCGGCTCGTGTCGATAGTGGTGGGCTGATATGCACCTGACCAGACGGGAGCTCTTGCGCGCCGCGTCCGCCCTCGCGGCTGGCGTCGGCTCCGGCGCCTGCGGATACGCCCTTGCAGGGCGGGGATCGTTCCTGCCCGCCTACATCAAGACGCTCGGCATCCCGATGTTCGGCAACACCACGCCGTATCAGACGATCGAGCAGGTGTTCACCCAGAAGGTCCGCGAAGAATTCCAGAGTCGCGGCGCCTACACGGTGGTGCCCGCTGACACGGGCGTTGACGGCATCGTGCGCGGGGTGATCGAGGGAATCTCGTTGCAGCCGGTGTCGTTGACCGATGCGCAACTGGCCTCTCGCTATCGCTTCACGGTGACGGTGAAGGTAAAGTTCGAAGACGTCAAGGCGCAAAAGACGCTGTGGGAGAACCCGTCGCTGTCGTTCTCCGATGAGTACGAGCTGGCGACGCCCGGCGGCGCCACGCTCGACGTCTCGGCGTTCATCGGCAACGAGCGCGCGGCCTACGACCGCGTTGCGACCGATTTTGCGCGCTCCGTCGTGAGCGCCATTCTCGAGGCCTTCTGAGTACTCCAACCGAAGTTCGCAAGCAGATCAAATCGGGCACCACGGGCCCGCTCTATCTGCTCGAGGGCGATGACCTGCAGTCGCGCCACGACCTGTCGCTCGAATTTGCCGGCCTCGTCGACGAAGGGCTCCAGGCGTTCAACGTCGAAAGCCTGTACGCCAACGAATCCGGCAACGCGGCCGGCCGCGACGCGCTGATCGGCACCATCCTGTCGACGGCGCGCACGCTGCCGATGATGGCGCCCCGGCGAGTCGTGGTCGTGCTCGAGGCGGAACGGCTGCTGTCGCCCAAGCGCGCCAAAGACGAAGATGATGCCCAGGCCGACCTCGGGCTTGGCACGAAGAAGAAGCGGAGCACCACGCCCCTCGAGGAGCTGGAAGCGTATTTCGAGAAGCCGGAACCGATGACGACCCTGGTGTTCGTCGCCGGCGCGCTCGACGGCAACCGCCGCATCGTCAAGCTGCTCAGGAAACACGCCGACTGCGTCGATTGCGGCTCGCTGGCATCGCCGCAGGAGGCCGCCGCGTGGATCCGCAAGCGCCTCGAGAAGGACGAGCTGTCGATCGACTCGAAGGCCCTCGCGCTGCTGCTCGAGACGACGGGGCTGAGCCTCGGGCGCATTCGCGCAGAGATCGAAAAGCTCGTGTTGTACGCGTCGGGCGAATCAATCATCACGCCGAACCACGTGCGCGATCTGGTGCTGCCGCAAAGCGAGCCTGGCGAAGACTTCGCGCTGGGCAGGGCCATTTGGAATAACGACGCCGCGGGCGCGCTGCGGGAGATTGCCGCGCAGATCGATGCGGGCACCCAGCCCCCGATGATCCTCGGCCAGATCAGAGCCGCTGCGATCCGCCTGCGGCCCGACACGCGGGTGAAGAAAGGGCTCGACCTGGTGTTTCAGGCCGATCAGGCGATCAAGTCGTCTGCCGGTGCGCCCCAGTACCTGCTTGAGTGCCTCGTCGTCGAGATCTGCGGGAAATGAAATAACGAATAACCAAGTACGAATAACGAAAGGTGCTTTTGGTTATTGGTACTTGGTTATTGGTTATTCAAACCGAAGCGCTTCCACCGGATCCGCATTCGCCGCACGCCGTGCGGGGATGTAGCACGCCACCGCCGACACCAGCAGCATCAGCAGGGCCGCGCCGCCAATCGCCAGCGGATCGGTCGGGGCCACGCTGAACAGGAACGCCTCGAGCACGCGTGACGCGCCGATCACGCCGACCAGCCCGACCGCCACGCCGACCGCAGCGACGCCGAGACCGCGGGCGACGACCAGCCGCAGGATGTCGAGCCACGCGGCGCCGAGCGCCATCCGGACGCCGATCTCGCGCCGGTACTGCGAGGCAATGGTGCCAAGCACGCCGTAGAGGCCGGCGGCAGCCAGCAACAATGCGAGAGCTGCGAATTCCGTCAGTACGATCAGGGCGAACCGCCTGGTCGTGAGCGTCCGGCCGACCAGCTCGTCGAGCGTCGCCGTGCGATAGAACGTCTGCAGGGGATCGAGATTCCAGATTTCCGTCTTTGCCGTCGAGATCAAGGTGCGCGGATCGATCGATGTCCGGGCGATCACGGTCATCGAGCCCGAGGGGATTTGCGCGAACGGCGCCACGATTTCGGCCCTCGGCGCTTGATCGAGCCTCTCGTGACGCAGCGCGGCTGTCACGCCGACGATCTGGGCCTGCGACAACCGGCCGGACACGCGGAACTCCAGGCGCTGCCCAATCGGGTCGATGCCGTGAAGGTAGCGGTCGGCGAACGCTTCGCTGACCACCACGACACGAGGTGCGTCAGAGCCGTCGACAGGCCGCGCATCGCTGCCTGCGCGAGCACCAGCGCCGCAAGCGAGGCGACCGATGCCAGCAGCAGTGTTTCGACCAGCAGCTGGCCGACCAGCCGCCACCGGTTGGCCCCGAGCGCGGTCCTCACGGCCAGTTCCTGTTGCCGCGCGGCTCCCCGCGCCAGCAGCAGGTTGGTGACGTTCACGCACGCGATCAGCAGCACGCCGAAAACCGCGGCGGTGAACAATCCGACCGCGGGACGCACGTCGCCCACCAGGTGCTCCCGCAGCGTGATCACCGAGGCGCGGACGCCTTTGTTGGTGCGCGGATTCTCAGTTTCGATCTGGGACGACAACGTGTCCATCTCGGCCTGCGCCTGTTCGATCGACACGCCGTCCTTGAGACGGCCCGCGACGGCCCAGTAACCGCTGACCCGGATGCGCGGTTCGTACTCCTCCATGACTTTGGCGGCCCAGATCTGTCGGTCGTTTGGCGCGTCCTCGAGCAGGTGCGGCTGAAAATCATCCGGCGCCACGCCGACGACGACGTACGGAAGGTTGTCGATTGGTATGGCGGTGCCAACGATGTTCGGATCTGCGCCGAAATGGGTCCGCCAGAACCTTGCGCTCAAGACGACGACCTGATGATTGCCTTTCTTGTGCTCGTCGGGCCTGAAGAACCGGCCGGCAAGCGGCTTCACCGCGAACACGTCGAAGAATCCTTCGGTCACGTTCAACGCCTTCAGCACCTCGGGGCGGTCGCCGCCGGTGTAGTCGTAGCTGTAGGGATCGGCCGCGGCCAGCTGCGAAAAACTCGTCGCCCGAGCACGCCAGTCGATGAAGTTGCCCGGCGCCACGTCGAGCTTGCCCGGCGTTGCGATCTGGCGTTCCCACACGGTGACGATGCGATCGGGGTTGGGGTAGGGAAGCGGCCTCAGCAGGATCTGCGACACCACGCTGAAGGCCGTGACCGACGCGGCCATGCTGAGTGCCAGGATGCCGACCGCGGTCACCGCAAAGCCGGCATGCTGCCGCAGCTGCCGCCAGCCGTGTCGCAAGTCGTCGATCGCATCGAGGTCGGCGACCTCGCGTTGCCGGATCCAGAAGGCATCGCTGAACGAACCCAGCGCGTAGCGGACGAGAGGCGGCGGTGCGCGCCTCGGCGACTCGCGCTCGGCGTCCGCCGCGGCCGCCAGCTCGCCGTGCCATTCCTGCCGCCAGTCGTCGCGCAGCCGTGCCGGCACCAGCCGCGCGGCCAGGTCGACGATGCGGAGCGCCCGTTGCATCGTGCTCGGCACGTTAACCCTCGCTTTCAGACGGCTTGAACAGCCGCCGGCCGGCTTCGGCCAGGCCTTGTGCGCGCGTGACCGCGTCGCGCGCCACGGCCCGGCCCCCCGCCGTCAGCTCGTAGTAGCGGCGCGCCGGCCGCTGTTGCTTGCGGGCCACGGTCTCGCGCTCCCACCGCGAGCGCAGGATGCCCTCGGCATCCAGCCGCCGCAGGATCGGATAGACGGTGCCGCTCGGCAGACCGGTGGCATCCATGATGTCGAAGCCGTGATGGCGGCCGTCGAGCAGGGCCTGGAGGACGAGCGCGGTTGGAAAGGTGAGTCGCATGGCGTGTATATTACCCTACCTATGTAGAGTTAGACTCAGGCCGGGCGCGGAAGGTTGAGGGCGTGTCTAAAGACCCGCCTCTACTTGGCAATTTTGGCGGAGAGGCGCGACTTGTAGCGGGACGCGGTGTTGCGGTGAATGATGCCCTTGGTGGCCATCTTGTCCACCAGCGATTGCAGCGACTTCAGCGCGGTCTTGGCGCCCTCGACGTTCTTGTCGTCGAGCGACTTGCGGATGCTCTTCAGCCCGGTGCGGAGCTTCGACCGCAACTGGCGATTGGCCTCGCGCCGCTTTACGTTCTGCCGATTGGCCTTCAAGGCCGACTTGTTTCTCTTCGCCACGTCTCTAGAACCTCGATGTCAGAAGGATACCGAACAGGTAATCGTATCACGCCTGCGCCCTACGGGCTTCGGCGTGCAAGCACTGCGACGCCGTGCGGGCTTTGGCGTGCAAGCACGCGTTCGCGATGGAATTGGGGCTGTTCTAGCGGCCGATGATGTCGTATGCGCCCGAGGCAGGCGGCTTGTCCGAAATGCGGCTCACGGGCTTGCCGTTGACCAGCTCCATCCAGCGGTAGATCACCGTCGGCGGGGGAGCCTGCGGCGTCGACTCGGTGATGCGCTTGACATAGGCGCGGGTCTCCTGGAACGGCGGCACCGCGTCATATTTGTCGACGTTGCCCATGCCGGCGTTGTAGGCGGCCAGTGCCAAGTCGACTTTTTGATCGTAGCGATCGAGCAGCCGCTTCAGGTAAACCACGCCGCCGCGAATGTTTTCGTTGGGCTCGAAGGGGTTATTGACGCCGAGCTCGACGGCGGTGGCCGGCATCAACTGCATCAGGCCCATGGCGCCCTTGGACGAGACCGCCCGGGGGTTGAATGCCGATTCTGCCTGGATCACCGCGCGCACGAGATCGGCAGAGACGCCAACCCGGCGGGAATGCTCGGTGATGTGGCCGTCATACAGCATGCTCTTCGCGCTGGGAACCAACGGCTTGGTGGCACGGAACGCCGTGCTCCCCTTAACGGCGTAGGTGGCCATCACGCCCTTGTCGGTACGGGGCTTGTCCGACAGCACCAGCGTCCCGTCCGCATCACGCCAGGTGTAAATCTGGGCGGCAGCGGGCGTCGCAAGGCATAGACAGACGCCGAGGACAAGAAGACTGAGTTTCAAGAGACTTCAGTCTACCTTATCGGCGACTTTTCATTACGAAAATAGGCCTTAGCTCAGCAGCTTTTCCACCAATACTCGAGCTTCTGCGAGCAAATCCTTTATTTTCGCCGGATCTTTGCCTCCGGCCTCCGCAAAGTCCGGACGACCCCCGCCGCCCCCGCCCACAATGGGCGCAAGCTGCTTCACCAGTTGACCCGCAGGGGCCTTCTTCGACAGGTCCGGGGTGACTGACGCAATCAGCGACACCTTGCCGTCGGGCATCGCCGCCGCGAGCACGATCACCCCGCTTTTCAAGCGTGATTTCAGCGTGTCGGCGAGGGCGCGCAGCGAATCCTGGTCGACGTCCACGACCTCCCGGGCAATCAACGTCGCCCCCCCAATCTCCACCTTGCCATCGTCCGCCGCACCGCCGCCGGTACCGGCGAGTGCGACCTTGGTCTTGAGCTGCTGCACGTCCTTCTGCGTCTTGCTCAGAAGCGCCTGCTGCTGGCGGATCCACTCCGCGAGGGCGCCGCGCTTGGCGCCGGTCTCGGCCAGCGCTTCCTTGAGCTCGCCGATCGCGGCGCGCGCCAGGCCGATCGCGCCCATGCCGGTCACCGCCTCGAGACGCCGCACGCCCGCCGCCACGCCCGACTCCTCGGTGATCAGGAACGCGCCGATGTCTCCCGTGGCGCGCACGTGCGTGCCGCCGCACAGCTCCGTGCTGAAGGAGCCGTCGCCGACGGCGACGACCCGCACGTGATCGCCGTACTTCTCCCCGAAGAGCGCCATTGCGCCGGAGTCAATTGCCTGCTGCGTGTTTTTGACGGCGGTCGTCACGTCCTCGTTTTTCTGGATCGCCGCGTTCACGATCCTCTCGATCTGCAGCAACTCGTCCGGGGTCAGGGCCGAGAAATGCACGAAGTCGAATCGCAGCCGATCCGGGGCGACCAGCGAGCCCGCCTGCTTGACGTGCGCGCCCAGCACCTTGCGCAGCGCCGCGTGCAACAGGTGCGTGGCCGTGTGATTGCGCCGGGTCGCGTCGCGCGCCGTGGCGTCGACCTCGGCGGTCACCATGTCGCGCAGCGCGATCCGCTCTTCAACTTTCTCGACACGATGCGCGCGCGGCAGGCCCGGGCCAAGCCGCGCAATGCCCGTCACGCGCGATCGCTCGCCCGACGCGGGCTCGATCCAGCCCTGATCGGAAACCTGGCCGCCCGATTCCAGGTAGAACGGCGTTCGCGCCAACGCCACGTAACCTGACGCGCCTTTCTCGAGCGCATCGACCGGTTTCCGCTCTGCGTTGAACAACGCCAGTACCGGGACGCCTTGCTCAGTGGTGCCGGTGTAACCCTCGAAGGCGTCGCCCACCTCGCGCAAGCCCTCGCGCGCCTCGTCTGATGCGAACGAGAAGTCTTCGCCCTTCTTGCCCTCGAACGAGCTGCCCTTGCGCGCCTTGACGCGCTGGCCTTCCATCGCGGCGTCGAAGCCTTCCGCATCGAATGTCAGGCCCTGGTTTTCGGCCAGGTCTTCGATGAAGTCTCGCGGCAGGCCGAACGTGTCGTAGAGCTTGAAGGCCTCATCGCCGCCGACCACCTTCGATCCTTTTGCCGCGCGGTCGAGGACCTCTTCCAGTTTCGGAAGCCCGTCGGTCAGCACCGCATCGAACCGCTCTTCTTCGCTCTTGATCACCTTCGCGACGGCGTCGCGCGCGGTCGTCAGCTCGCGATAGGCTTCGCCCATCTCGCGCACGACGACGTCGACGAGCGAATGCAGGAACGGCTCGTGCATCCCCAGCTTGCGCCCGTGGCGCATCGCCCGCCGCATGATCTTGCGCAACACGTAGCCGCGCCACTCGTTCGACGGCACCACGCCATCGGCAATCAGAAACGTCGACGCGCGCGCGTGATCGGCGACCACGCGCATCGACACGTCGGAGGGCGACATCGACCGTCCGTAGTGGTGTCCAGACAGCGTCCCGATCGCATCGAGCAGCGGCATGAATAACGGCGTGTCGTAATTCGAGAGCGTGGCTTGCATCACGGCCGAGATGCGCTCGAGGCCCATGCCGGTGTCGATCGACGGCGCCGGCAGGGGCGTCAGCGTGCCCGTGGCGTCGCGCTCGAACTCCATGAACACGTTGTTCCAGATCTCGACGAAGCGCTCGCTGCCCGACGCCACGTCGTGCACGAAGTTGCCGGTGCCGGCCACCTCCGCGCCGCGATCGACATAGATTTCGGAGCAGCGCCCGCACGGGCCGGTGTCGCCCATGGCCCAGAAGTTGTCGGCCATGCCGAGCTCGCCGATGTGGTCGGCGGGAACGAAGTCGAGCCAGCGCCGGTACGCCTCGTCATCGCGCGGAATCCCGGGCGCGCCCTTGAAAACCGTCACGTACAGCTTCGACAGGTCGAGCTTCCACTCCTTCGTCAGCAGCTGCCACGCCAGCTCGATTGCGTCCTGCTTGAAATAGTCGCCGAACGAGAAGTTGCCGAGCATTTCGAAGAACGTGTGATGCCGGAGCGAGGGGCCGACGTTGTCGAGGTCGTTGTGCTTGCCGCTCACCCGCATGCACTTCTGCGACGACGCGGCGCGCGTGTAGTCGCGCTTCTCGCGGCCGAGAAAGACGTCCTTGAACTGGTTCATTCCGGCGTTGGTGAAGAGCAGCGTCGGGTCGTCGCCGGGCAGCAGGGGACTGCTGGGCACCACGCGGTGGCCATGCCTCTCGAAATACTTCAGGAAGGACGCGCGAATGTCACGGGGGTGCATCTCTCTATTGTAATTCGGGTGATTAGGTACGAAGGCGCTTGAGGATCGCTTCGATCGCGAAGCCCTGCGCCGCGAGGCCGCGGACGATACGGGCGCGGCCTTTCTCGTCGAGGTCGCGGGGCGACCCGCCGCGCAACCGGCGCTCGAAGGCGCGGTCGAGCAGCGCGCCCTCGTCGACCTCCTCGAACACTTCGTTCACCGCCGATTCGGCAATCGATCCGTCGATGCCCATTTGCCGGATCTTCTGCAGCACGCGGGTGCGGCCGCGGTGGCGGATGGCGCTCTCGATGCGCGCGGCGGCCAGCGCCACGCGGCGATCGTTGAGCGTGCCGTCGTGGCGGAGCTTCTGGATGGCGGATTCAATCTCGTCCGCGTCGAGCTGCCGCCTCGTCAGCCGGGTGCGCATCTGCGCTTCCGACAACTCTCGCGCAGACAGGAGCATCAGCGCGGTGGTGTAGGCGTCGGGCACTACTTTCCGAAGCGGGTGATTTCAGGCGGCTTGGGCGGCGGCGGCGCCGGCTTCGCGGCGGCTGCGGGTTTGGCGGCGGCAGGGGCGGGGGCGCCGGGCTTGTCCTTGCTCGCGCCGCTGAAGATCGCCCCGGCCATCTGGTCGCGGGAGGTGTCTGCGGTCGTCGAGATGCCCTGCACCTTGAGCTTGAACTCGTCAACGTGCGACGCCCAGCGCAGCGCCTCTTCGTAGGAGATCAGCTCCTGCTTGAACAGGTCGAAGATCGACTGATCGAAGGTCTGCATGCCGTACTGCGACGTGCCCTGGGCAATCGCGCCCTGGATCAAATGCGTCTTGTCCTTGTCGACGACGCAGTCCTTGATGAACGGCGTGGCCACCAGCACCTCAACGGCCGGTGCGCGGCCGGTACCGTCCGCCCGCGGAATCAGTCGCTGGGCAATCGAGGCTTTCAGCACCGAGGCCAGCTGCAGGCGCACCTGCTTCTGCTGGTGCGGCGGGAACACCGAGATGATGCGGTTGATGGTCTCGGTCGCATCGAGGGTGTGAAGGGTCGAGAACACCAGGTGGCCCGTTTCGGCGGCGTGCATCGCCGTCTCGATGGTTTCCATGTCGCGCATTTCGCCGACCAGAATCACGTCCGGGTCCTGGCGCAGCGCGCTTCTCAGCGCAAACGCGAACGACCGGGTATCGACGCCGATCTCGCGCTGGTTGATGATGCACCGGTTGTCGCGGTGCAGGTATTCGATCGGGTCCTCGATCGTAATGACGTGCGCGGTCCGAATGGCGTTGATGTGGTCGATCATCGCCGCGAGCGTGGTGCTCTTGCCGCTGCCGGTGGTGCCGGTCACGAGCACCAGGCCGCGCTCTTCGGCCGCGATGGTCTTGAGCACCTGGGGCAGGCCGAGCTGGTCCAGGTTCTTCACCGTCACCGGAATGACGCGCAGCACGCAGCCGATGGTGCCGCGCTGTTGAAAGACGTTGCAGCGGAACCGGCCCAGCCCCGGCACGCTGTAGGCCAGGTCGACTTCCTGCGAGTCCTTGAACTTCTGCCGCTGCGCCGTCGACATGATCGACGCCGCCATTTCGACGAGGTCCTCGTGATCGAGCTTCTTCTCCTCGCTCACCGACGCGAGGTGCCCGTGGATGCGGCACATCGGAAAACTGCCGACCTTGAGGTGCAGGTCCGAGGCGCCCTTTTCGACCGCGAGCTTCAGGAGATCGTTGACGTGCATACCGTGTCTATCGGGCAGCGACGGCCGTTCCCACAGGGGTCAGCCAGGCGTGCGTATCGGGCAATTCGCCGCGCAAAATGCCGAAAAACCGCTTCTGTAACGCTTCTGTAATGGGGCCGCGTTTTCCGTTACCGACGGTGATCTTGTCGATCGAGCGGATCGGCGTGATTTCAACCGCGGTCCCGCAGAAGAACGCCTCGTCCGCCAGGTAGAGGAATTCGCGTGGAATCGAGGTGTCGCGGACCTCGTAGCCCAGGTCCTGCGCCATCGTGACCACGCTCTCGCGCGTGATGCCCTGGAGCACCGACGAGCCGAGCGATGGCGTGTAGATCACGCGGTCGCGCACGAGAAACAGGTTCTGGCCGCTGCCTTCGCTCAGCAGACCCCGCTCATCGAGCGCGATGCCATCGTCATAGCCGTCGAGCGTGGCCTGCATCTTGATGAGGCCGGAGTTGGCGTAATTGGCGGTGCCCTTCGCCAGAGCGGGCAGCGTGTTCGGCGCCAGGCGCGTCCACGAGCTGACGCCGACGTCGATGCCCTTCTCGAGCGCGCCGGCGCCAAGCATCTGTTCCCACTCCCACACGATGATCGAAGCGTCAACCGGGCACGGCATGGGGTTCAGGCCGAGCTGTTCGTAGCCGCGATACACCAGCGGCCGGATGTAGCAGCTCTTGAAGCCGTTCTCGCGAACGGTGTCGAGCACCGCCTGCGAGAGCTCTTGCTGCGACCATCGCGGTTCCATCCGGTAGACGCGGCACGAATCCATCAGGCGCCGCATATGCGGCTCGAGCTGGAAGACGTTGGTGCCGGTCTTCGAATCGTAGGCGCGGAGTCCCTCGAAGACGCCCGTGCCGTAATGCAGCGCGTGAGAAGCGACGTGCACGGTGGCGTCTTTCCACGCCACGAGCGAGCCGTTCATCCAGATTTTCCCGGTCCCGGTGAAACCCATAGTTCGACGAATTATACGCCCGCACACGCGGACCCGACTCGCACTTGGTCCCGGCGTCGATATTCGATACCGGTTCGCGGTCGTGACGCGGCGAGGTGTCTCCCGGCGTTCGCTCTCGCTCGGCGGTCAAATCTTCCTCGCCGCATTAATCGCCCCAGCGATGGACGCGCCAAAGACGGCAAGGCGCCTGCGTAGGCTCCGGTCGATTTGACGACGGGATGCTTGTCAACGCCTCGCTCGAACGCACACGCGGGGCGCCACCGCGCCACGTCCCGACCGCGCACAGTTGCCGGACTCGCAGCCGGAGGGCGCGGAGACGCGACGAGAGGTTGCTTTGAGAAAAAGCGGTGAGCTTACGTGGCGCTTCATGAGCTGGGCCCTACGCTTTTTGCTCAAAGCAACCTC
>JAUSDY010000097.1 GCA_030650395.1 Acidobacteriota bacterium
TCGATCACCGAAGGCCGCATGCAGGCCCAGCAGATGGACAGCGGCCTCGGCAAGATCATGCGTATCAACAGCGACGGCTCGATTCCCAAGGACAACCCGTTCGTTGGCAAGGAAGGCGTCAGGCCCGAGATCTGGTCGTTCGGCCACCGCAACATCCAGTCGGCGGTGCTGCATCCGACGACGGGCGAGCTGTGGGAGGTCGAGCACGGCACCCGCGGCGGCGACGAGATCAACATCGCGCGCAAGGGCAAAGACTACGGCTGGCCGACCATCGCCTACGGCATCGAGTATCGCGGCGGCGCCATCACCGGCAACATCACGCAGCAGGCCGGCATGGAGCAGCCGCTGTACTACTGGGACCCGATCATCGGTCCGAGCGGCATGACGTTCTACACCGGCTCGTTGTTCCCCGCGTGGCAGGGCAACCTGTTCATCGGCGGCCACGGCACGAGAGACCTGGTCCGGCTCGTCCTCGACGGCGACAAGGTCGTGGGCGAAGAGCGGCTGCTGAAGGATCTACAGCCGAAGCCCGAAGTCATCCGCGACGTGCGGACCGGCCCTGACGGCGCGCTCTATGTCATGAGCGACGGCCCAACGGCCAGAATTCTCAAACTCGTTCCGAAGAAATAGAACAGGAGACCAGGAGGTCAGGAGAAACTTTTCTTACTGATCTCCTGCACATTTTTCCGGGGGAAGCATGAAGAAGACAGCAACTCTGACAGCCGGTATTACGCTCGTCGCCACGGCCGCGTTCGCGCAGACTGGCAAGCCGGTCGCCGAGATCGTCGAGCTCGAGCTTCTCACCACGAGCGAGGTTGTCGAAAAACAGCAGAAGGGCGCTGTCAACGTGATCATCGCCAACGGCGGCACGGAAGCGCGCGGGCCGCACAACATCCTCGCGGGCCACACCATCATGTCGCGCCACACGGCGATCGACGCGGCCAAGGCGCTCGGCAACACGCTGGTCGCGCCGGTGCTGCCGATCGACGTCGGCGCCACGGGCGTCACGGAAGGCACCAAGACCCCGGGCGGCATCACGGTGTCGGGCGAGATCTTCAAGGGCCTCAAGCTGGCCGAAATCGAAAGCATGTATTTCAACGGCTTCAAGAACATCTTCGTGATGGGCGACCACGGCGCCGGCCAGCGCTTCATGAAAGAAGCGGCCGAGGAGATGGACAAGAAGTACGCGCCGCAGGGCGTGCGCGTGTACTACATCCCGGACTTCTACACGAAGTATCAGGACGACGTGCAGATCTACTTGTACGAGCACAAGCTGCCGATCGGCGGGCATGGTGCGGTGATGGAGACGGCGAAGATGCTTTACCTCGAGCCCGCGCCGGGCGTGTACGTGCGACCGATTTACAAGACGGTGCCGTTCGACCCGACGGGGCAGACGCCGGAGCAGTGGAAGGCGGCGCGCGAAGCGCGGCTGGCGCGCGAAGCGGCGATGGCCCGCGGCGAAACCGTTGCCGCGCCGCAGCGCGGCGGCGGCGGCGGCCGCCAGGCCGACCCGAACGCGCCCCCGCGCGTGAACAACGGCTTGTCGGGCGACCCGCATCTGTCGACGAAAGAAATCGGACGCGACATCCAGATGATCGGCGTGAACGACACCGTCGCGCAGATCAGGAAGCTCTTGGCGGAACAAAAGAAGTAGAACTCATCGCTTCGCGGCTTGTGGCAGCCGGCTATCGCCGGCTCTCTCTTTTTAACCCTCAGCCTGAGGCGCTTGCGCGAAGGAGCATCTCCCGGCGTTCGCGCGCCCGGCGTCTGGGCATCAGTGCCCCGCGATAGGGCTCTCGCTCCCTTCGACTACGCTCAGGGCAGGCGGCGGCCAACTCTCCCTCGGCGTATTAGGCGCTGGAGCTATGGACGCCAAGAACCGCAAGACGCCTGCGCGGCCTCCGGTCGATTTGGCGATCGAATTCTTGACATCGCCTCGCTCCAGCTCACGCCGGGAGATGCTCCTTCGCGCCGGCGCCGCGGCCCACCGACTAAGATGCACCACGTGCTCACGTTCTCAGACCAGTCGATTTGCGGGATCGTCATGAACGTCATGGACCGCGCGCCATTGTTTCTTGGTCGGATTGGCGGCGACTCCTTGATTGCGCCCGTCGACTTCTCGCGCGCGGAGTTGGGATCGGAAGCTGTCGTGGTCACAGTGTTGTTTTACGAAAAACAGTGGCCGGCTGTGGGTGAAGCGAATTACCGGCAAGTGTCATGGCAGGGCAACAGGCAAGCCGCGATGAAAGCCGGCGCCCAACTGCTTAACCCTGATCGCGGCCAGCGCGAAGAAGCATTTCGCGGCGTGAGCTGGAGCGAGGCGATGACAAAGATCAGATCGTCAAATCGACTGGAGCCCACGCAGGCGTCTTGCCGTCTTTGGCGCGTCCATCGCTGAGGCGATTAATGCGGCGAAGGAGATTTGACCGCCGAGCGAGAGCCCTCCGGCGGAGCAATTCACCCCATCGCCGGGCGCGCGAACGTCGCGAAATGCTTCTTCGCGCAGGCCTCACCGTGTCAGGAGATCAGGAGAATGGTTTTCTCCTGACCTCCTAACCTCCTGTTTAGTTGTTGATTTATTTCGGGCGCGGGCCGGTATCGATCTTGCCGCTGATCGACGCGCCGTCGTCCATCACGAACTTTGGCGCGGTCACGTCACCTTCGACTGAGGCGGTGGCCTTCAGCTCGACCCTCGACATGCCGGTCACGTTGCCCTTGACTTTGCCGCTGATCGTCACCGTCTTTGCCACCAGGTCGGCAGTCACGGCGGCGCCAGGGCCGATCGTGAGGCTGTTATCGCCCAGATCGATCGTACCTTCCACCTGCCCGTCGATCACGAGGTCGCCGAGGAGACGACATCGCCCTTAATCACGATTGACTTGCCGATCCAGCACGCGAGCCGACGCTCGTCCATCCCACCCTCACGCTTTTCCATGTGGTCTTCCGCACCTCATCGGATGGCCTGTTGCACGAAGGCCTCGATGCTGTCGGCCATCATAGCGCCTGCGGCGCGCGCGGCCTCCTTGCCGTTCGCAAAAACCGCCAGGGTCGGGATGGACCTGATGCCCATGCGGGCCGCGAGGTCCTGCACGGCGTCAGTGTCAACCTTGGCCACCACGAGCGTGCCGCCGTTCCTCTTGGCCACCGCCACGATCTGAGGGGCGACCATGCGGCAGGGGCCGCACCACGCCGCCCAGAAGTCCACCAGCACCGGCACGGGCGACTTCGCCACCAGCGCGTCGAATTGCGCGGAGGTCGCCACGTCCACAGGCTCGGCGGGCGAGGGCAGGTCGGTGTGGCATTCGGCGCACCGCGCGGCCTGGTTGACCCGGTCGAATGCGATTCGGTTCTTCTTCCCGCACTTCGGGCAGGCGATCACGATGCCGTGGTCATCGGTTCGAAGGGTGCTCATGACCGGTTCGGGATGCAAAGATCGCGCTAGACGGCCGCATTGTCTCCTGGCTGAGACACTTTGCCGCGAATTTCGCTGGTACTTCTCTTGCTCACTGCCGGGCTAGAACGGCCGATGGGGATCGCGTTACGACGACGAGTACCGGAGTGGGTTCCTGTCCGGATACGAAGAAGCGTACCGAAACTCCCGTGGCCAGGGCCGGGGACAAGGCCGCGGGCAGGGAAGACGCAGGCCCTGAATCAATTTCCGCGCGTCAGTAGGTCTGCCGCGCGACCCATTCGCGATAGAGCGAGTCGCTCGCGACGTAGCGCCCGCCTTCCTTCATCACGATGTCCTGCCTCACGAGGGCGGCGAGCGCCGACTGCACGCTCGACGCGACGGGCAGGCGATGGCGGGTGCGCACGTCGGCCGACAGCAGCTCGGTGCCGTTCTCGAGCACGAGCGCGCGCAGCACGGCGCGCTGCGCCAGGGTCAAACGCTGCCAGGATTCCTCGAACACCGTGTGCTGCTCGCCGAGCAGCCGCGTCAACGTGAGGTGCAGATCGTCGAGTCCCGCCGCCTTTCGTCCCCCCGCCTTCACGTCGTCCCAGGTCTCGTGCGCCAGGCGCTGGACGTCGTACGGGACGTTGGCAGCCAGATCGACGATGGCCTCGCCGAGGCCGGGCTCCGGCCGCATGCCGCCCTTTGAAAACCGCGCTTCGATCCACTCTGCGAACGTCGCCTTGTCGATCTTCTCGAGGCGCATCACCGGCCCGGCTTTGTAGAAGGGCCGTCGCGGGCCCAGCATGCGTTCCATCAGCGACGGCTCGGATCCCGCAAAGACGTAACCGACGGCACGCTGGTCCTGCACAGCGGCGCGCAACGCGTGCTCGACGCTGCCGCCGTTGAACGCGGTGATCGCCTGGAACTCGTCGAGCGCGATTGCCATGCGCTGCTTGCGGGCCGCCGCGATCCGGCCGGGCAGGGCGAAGACCTCGTTGGCGAGTCTCGCCGTGTCGCGTGCGGTGCGGACCGACGGGAACGCGACGGCAAACCGCGACGTCCCCATCGAGTCGGAGTCGAAGCGGAGCTCGGGTCGCACCGCCTGCAGCAGCTCGCCGGCCCAGCGGCGGAGGCGGCCGGCCGGCGTGTCGGCGGCGATCAGCGCCCGGGCGTAGGACTCGAGGAATCCGATGTACGAGCTGGACGAGGCCACCGTGACCTCGACGGTGAGGATCTTCTGGCGGGCCAGGCCGCGCAAGACGCCGCGCACCAGCGACGACTTGCCGTAGCGGCGTGGCGAGATCAGGAAGACCTTCTGGCCGGCGGCCAGGTCGCGCCCCAGCCGGGCGCGCTCGGCGTCGCGGTCGGCGAATGCGCCCGAGGTCACGACCTCGCCATAGACGAACGGGTTGGCCGGCGCCATTACGTCATTATACGTAATGATTACCTGAAACAACGTAATATAGGCCGGCATGGCGATGCTGGTCATCGTGCTGATGTCCGCGTCGTTCCTGGCGATCGGGTGGGCGGCCACCCGCCGCAACCGCGACGGCTCGGCCGCCGACTTCATCGTCGCCGGGCGCGCCATGCCGTTGTGGCTGGCCACCATGACGATGACGGCGACCTGGGTCGACGGCGGCTACCTGCTGGGCACCGCCGAGGGCGTCTACCGCTCGAGCGTGGCCACCGGGCTGCAGGGCGGGGTGTGCTTCGGGATCAGCCTGATCCTCGGCGGGCTGTTCTTCGCCCGCAAGATGCGCGAGCACGCCTTCACGACCTTGATCGATCCGTTCGAGGCGCGCTTCGGCCCGCGCTGGGCGGTGGTGTTATCGCTGCCGGCGATGCTGGCGGAAATGTTCTGGAGCGCCGAGCTGCTCGTCGCCCTCGGCGCCACCTTCGGTGTCGTCCTCAACATGGATCTCAGCACCGCCATCCTGATGTCCGCGGCGGTCGTGACGCTCTACACGATGGCGGGCGGGATGTGGGCGGTGGCCTACACCGACGCGTTCCAGCTCGCGCTCGTCGGCATCGGCCTGGCGGCGGCGCTGCCGGTGGCGCTCGGCGCGGTAGGCGGGCTGGGCGCGGCGTGGAGCACCTACGCAGCGGCGCGTCCCGATGCCGCAGTGCTCGTGCCACCGCTCGCAGCCGCGGGCGGGTTCTGGACGAGGCAGGCGATCGTGTCGTGGTGGGACGTCAGCATCATGCTGATGCTCGGCGGCATTCCGTGGAACTGCTATTTCCAGCGAGTGCTGTCGTGCCGCTCGCCGCGCGATGCCAAGCGGCACTCGATTCTCGCGGGCCTGCTGACGATTGCGTTGACGGTACCGCCGCTGCTGTTCGGCCTGGTGGCGTTCGCCTATCCGTGGCCGCCGGAGCTGGCCGCCCGACTGGCCGCCCAGCCGGCCGACGCGCTGCCGATGATCTTCAAGTACGTCGTGCCGCCGGCGATCGGACTCTTCGGCCTCGCTGCCATCGTCGGCGCCGTCACATCGAGCTTCTCCGCGTCGATTCTCTCCGCCGGATCGATGTTCAGCTGGAACACGTGCACGCGGCTGTGGAATCCCGACATCTCGTTCGGGCGAATGAAGCTGGTGATGCGGGCGACGATTGCCGCGCTCGGCATCGGCGCGGTGTGGATGGCGCTCGAGGTGCAGAGCGTGCAAGCGCTGTGGTTTTTCACGAGCGACCTGGTGTTCGTGCTGCTGTTTCCGCAATTAATCAGCGCGCTGTTCGATTCGAAGGCCAATCTCATCGGATCGGTCGCGGCGTTCAGCGTTTCGTTGCTGTTGAGGGTCGGGGGAGGCGAGCCGCTCTTCGGCATTGCGGCGCTGATCCCGTATCCGGAGTGGATCCCCTTCAAGACGCTCGCGGCCGGGGCCGGTCTCGTGTTGCTGCCCCTGGTGTCGCGGCTGACGGCCGGCCTGGCCCCGCCGCGCCCGTTGCGCAACCTCGGGTCGTAGTCCCGACCGCCGCCGCTTGACAGCATCAATTAAATGAACGACCATTAATTTCTTATGGCACGCCCCAAGAACGCCGACGGGCAGCGGACCCGCCAGGCGATCCTGGACGCGGCGCTCGACCTCTTCGCCGAAAAGGGCTTCTTCGGCACCAGCCTCCGCGACGTCGCGGCGGTGGTCGGCGTCCGCGAAAGCGCGCTCTACAACTACTTCGCCGGCAAGGACGCGCTGTTCGACGCGCTGCTCGCCGCCCATCAGCACAGCAAGCTCGAGCGCCTGACGCCGCTGGCCGAAGGCCCGATCACCGACGCTGGCGCCCTGTTGCAACAGCTGGCGAATACCACGCTCGAGGGCTTCGTGGCGCCGCGCGAGCAGAAGCTGTTTCGCATCCTGATGTCGGACGGCATCCGCCTCGCCAAGGTGGGCCGGCTCAACCTCGCCGAGCGCATGGGCCACGGCCGACAGCCGCTCCACGACATCATGCGCCGGTTGACCCAAGAGGGCTGGTTGCGGCCGGCCGATGCCACCGTGCTCGCCATGGCGTTTCTCAGCCCGCTGATCGTGTGGCGGCAACTCCACGCCATCGACGCCGACTTACCGATGATCAAGAACCCGCGCGCCTTTGCACGCCAGCACGTCGAGCAGTTCCTGCTTGGCGCCGCCGCGTCGAAGCGCGCCGCCCGCAAGCCGTCAACCCGCAAGGCCGCGCCGGCGCGCCGGGCCTCGTGAGAATTCCAGGAGCCGTGCTCGTGTTTCGTCCAAGCCTCGTCGTGATGTTCGCCACCGCGCTCGCGGTGTCCGCCTGCAACGCGGATGCGACCCGCGGCACCGCCGCGGCCGACACCGCCGCCGTCAGCGTTTCCGCCGTTACGGTCAGCGAGCAGCCGATCACCCGCTTCATTCGCGTCAGCGGCACCCTCATGGCGCAGGAAGACGCCGAGGTCGCCGCCGAAGTTGCCGGCCGCGTCGTCGCGACCCCGGTCGAGCGCGGCAGCCTGGTGCGTAGCAACGACGACCTGATTCGCATTGCCTCGGCCGACGCCGACGCGCAGGCGCGGGAAGCCCAGGCCAACGCCGCCCAGATCGAGGCCCGGCTCGGCCTCGAGGGGGGCGGCGCCTTTGACGTCGAGCGCGTGCCCGAAGTCGCCAACGCCAAAGCGAACCGCCAGCTCGCGCAAAACGACTTCAGCCGGGCGAAACGCCTTTACGACGACAAGCTGCTGTCGCAATCGGAGTTCGACCAGCGCAGCATGCAGGTCGAAGCCGCCGAACGCCAGTACGACGTCGCGAAGAACGGCGCGGCGCAGCAGTACCAAGCGCTGATGGGCGCCCGCGCCCGCGTGGCGATGGCGCAGAAGGCGCTCGCCGATACCGTGGTGCGCGCCCCCTTCGCCGGCGCCATCGGCGAACGCTTCGTGTCGGTCGGCGATTACGTCACGAAGGGCACCAAAGTCGCCTCGGTGCTGCGGATCGATCCGCTGCGGGTTGAGCTGACCGTCCCCGAGCAGTACGTGTCGGCCGTGGCCGTCGGCCGCGCCGTCACCTTCGAAGTCGACGCTTACCCCGGCGAGACCTTCACCGGAGCGGTGCGATACGTGTCGCCATCGGTGACGGCCGCCACGCGCGCGCTGACGCTCGAAGCCATCGTGCCCAACACCGCCGGCCGGCTCAAGCCCGGGTTTTTTGCCACGGCGCGGATCGAAGAGGCGCAGAAGCGCCCGGGCATCCTCGTCCCCGCCGCCGCCGTGCGCACCGTCGCCGGCACGGCGCGCGTCTTCGTGATCGCCGCCGGCCGCGCCGAAGAGCGCATCGTCATGACCGGACAAGTGGTGGGCGATCAGATCGAGATCGCGACCGGATTGAAAGGCGGAGAGCGCGTCGCTACCGCCGGATTGGACCAGCTCGTTGACGGCGTTGCCGTCGCGGTGAAGTAGCCGCCATGCAGTGGCTTGCTGAAATCTGCGTCCGCCGCCCGGTCTTCGCCTGGGTCCTTGTCCTATCGCTGACCGTCGTCGGCCTGTTCGCCTTCGGGCGGCTCGGCGTCGATCGCTTTCCCAACGTCGACATTCCCACGATCTCGGTGACGACGCGGCTGCCTGGCGCCGCGCCGGAGCAAATTGAAACCGAAGTCACCGACAAGGTCGAAGAGGCAGTCAACACCATCAGCGCCATCGACACCCTGACCTCGACGTCTTCCGAGGGCATCTCGCAAGTCGTGGTGTCGTTCAAGCTCGAGAAAAACGCGGACGTCGCCGCGCAGGAAGTGCGCGACCGCATCAACCGCGTGCTCCCGCAGTTGCCGCGTACGGTGCTGCAGCCCACGGTGGAGAAGCTCGACTTTTCGGCAGCACCCGTGATTACCGTGGCGGTGACGGCAGACAAGCCGGTCCGCGACATCACGGAGTTTGCCGATCGCGTGTTGCGCCGGCGTCTCGAGAGCTCAGACGGCGTCGGCCAGGTCGTCGTCATCGGCGGCCGCAAACGGCAGATCAACCTGTGGCTCGATGCGGCGCTGCTGCGCGCGCAGAAGCTGTCGGTCAACGACGTGGCGCGCGCGCTCCAATCGCAGAACGCCGACGTCCCTGGCGGCCGCATGGATCAGGGCGGCCAGTCGGTCACGCTCCGGACGCGGGGCCGCATCGAGACGCTCGATGGCTTCGGCGACGTGGTGTTGCGCCAGGTCGATGGCCATCCCGTCCGCCTGAGCGATGTGGCGCGCGTCGAAGACGGCATGGCCGAGCCCCGCACACAAGCCAGCGTCAATGGCGCCGCCACCGTGCTGCTGCAGCTCCGCAAGCAGTCGGGCACCAACACCGTTGAAGTCGCCAACAACGTCAAGGCGCGGCTCACCGAGCTCGAGGCCATCCTCCCACCCGGTTACCAGCTCCGCATCGTCCGCGACGAGGCGCAGTTCATCGAGGCCTCGATTGCCAGCGTCCAGGAGCATCTGATCGTTGGCTCGATTCTCGCGGCGATCGTGGTGTGGATTTTCCTCGGCAACTTCCGCTCGACGATGATCGCGGCGATCGCGATTCCGACCTCGATCATCGCGACCTTCTCGCTGATCTGGTATATGGGCTTCACGCTCAACATGCTGACGATGCTCGCGCTGACGCTGTCGGTCGGCATCGTGATCGACGATGCGATCGTCGTGCTCGAGAACATCTACCGGTTCATCGAGGAGAAGGGCATGCCGCCCATGCAGGCGGCGGTGGAGGCCACGAAGGAGATTGGGCTGGCGGTGATGGCCACCACGTTGTCGCTGGTGGCGATCTTTGCGCCGGTCGGCTTCATGAGCGGCATGGTGGGCAAGTTCATGCAGAGCTTCGGCCTGACGATGGCGTTTGCGGTGCTGGTCTCGCTGTTTGTCAGCTTCACGCTGACGCCGATGATGTCGGCGTACTGGCTCAAGCCGCAGCAGAAAGACCATCGCGATTCCAAGCACAACCGGTTGTTCGAGCCGCTCGATCGCGGCTACACGCGGATGCTCGAATGGGCGATGGCTCACCGTGGACTGGTCGCGATCGGCGCCGTGCTCGTGCTGCTCTCCACCGTCCCCTTGTTCTCCATCACAAAGGTCAACTTCACTCCCGAGGACGACCAGTCGCAGTTCGACGTCGCGTTGCGCGCGCCTGAAGGCACCAGCCTGGCCGCGATGGAAGTGCTCGTCAATCGCCTCGGCACGGCGGTTCGGCAGATTCCCGAGGTGGACTTCACGCTGGTCACCGTGGCCGGCGATGCTGCCGGTACGTTGAACACCGCCACGATGCTGGTGCGGCTGCAGCCGATTGAAGACCGCGACCGCGATCAGTTCGCGGTGATGGCCGAAGTACGCGACCGCATTCTGCCGGACTACATCAAGGCGGGCATGCGCACGGCAGTGCAGGCCGGCGGCGGTCCGGGCGGGGGCGGTGGGGGCAGCATCCAGTACATGATCCAGGGCCCGGAGCTCGATCAGCTCGAGAACTACAGCAACGCGCTCCTCGAGAAGGCCCGCACGATTCCCGGCCTCGTCGACGTGGACACCACACTCAACGCGGGCAAGCCCGAGATGTCGGTCTACCTCGATCGCCCCAAAGCGTCTGACCTCGGCGTGCAGATCGCGGATGCGGCCGAAGCACTGCGACTGCTGGTGGCCGGCGATCAGGTGACGACGTATAACGAGGCCGGCGAGCAGTACGAGGTCCACCTCCGCGCGCAGGACGACAATCGCGGCACGCAGGAGGCCATCGCCGCCCTGCCCGTGCCCTCGTCGCGGTTAGGCATTGTCTCGCTCGACAACATTGCCACCTTCGCGCGCGGCGACTCGCCGGCGACCATCAGCCGCATGGGACGCCAGCGCCAGGTGACACTGAACGCCAACATGCTGCCCGGCACCTCACAGGCAACGGCGCAGGAAGCCATTGAGGCTGCAGCCCGCGAGCTGAACATGGCGCCCGAGTACCGCGCCGACTTCGCCGGGCGCTCGCGGGAGCTCAATCGCACCGCCACAGCGTTCCTGACGGCGATCGCGCTGTCGTTCATCTTCATGTATCTGATCCTGGCAGCGCAGTTCGAATCGTGGCTCCATCCCGTGACGATCCTGCTGTCGCTGCCGCTCACGCTGCCGTTCGCGCTGCTGTCGCTCGTCATCTTTCAGCAGTCGCTCAACATCTTTTCGGGGCTGGGATTACTGGTGCTGTTCGGCGTCGTGAAGAAGAACTCGATTCTGCAGATCGATCACGCCAACCAGCTGCGTGACAGCGGGATGAACACGCACGATGCCGTGGTACAGGCGAGCCGCGACCGGTTGCGGCCGATCCTGATGACGACGCTGGCGTTCGTTGCCGGAATGGTGCCGCTCGTGGTCTCGAGCGGCGTCGGCTCGGCCACCAACCACGCCATCGGCTGGGTGGTGATCGGCGGCCAGACCATGGTGCTGTTGGTCACGTTGCTCGTGACGCCGGTCGCGTACTCGCTGTTTGACCAACTTGCCAACAAGTACAGTGCGTACCGTGCGTACCGTTCCAAGGGTGCGTACAGTGCAAGTACCGAAAGTACTGCACCGTACGCACCCTAACGTGGGGGTCTTGCGAGCCAATCCTGCGGCATGTCGCCGATCGGCGCGCCCGGCGGCGCCGGTGACGCCGGAATCACCTTCTGCAGATCCGCAGTCGGACGCTCGAGGAAGCGCTTGATGTCGGCCGCCAGCAACGTGTGCGCCGCTTGATCCGAATCAGTCCTGCCAACCTCCGCGCGCATCCGCGTGGCCAGCCTCTGTAGCTTGAACGACGCGATCGCCCGCACCTGGCTGTTGGGCGCCGCGCTCGCCAGCCACATGACGCGATCGATGAGCACACGTTCTTCAGCGCGGCGCACTTCGGCTTCATACGTGCCGGACGTGGTCTGGTCGAACGTGGCCCGGACGAGCTTATCGATCACTTCACCAAGTCCCGGCAGTGATTGATCCACAGCGTACTGCGCCACCATGCGGGCCGCGCGGTCCGGCTGCAGCATGAAGCCGATGGTGACGTCGGCGGCAATCGATGCCGGGTTGACGGGGTCAAAAGCCTCGCCCGTCGTTCTCGGGAACAGCTCGCGATGCATCCCGTAACCTGGCGGGCGGGGTGGGATGAGATCGAGTATTCGCTTCGGGATCGTCAGTTCAGATGGCTTCAGCGTGGCCGTCAAGGCGTCGATGGCTTTGCGCTGCATTTCGCCCTTGACCCATTCGACCGGCGTCCGGGTGTCGCCGCGCATCGCGTAGACGAAGTCCTGCCCACCGATAGACGAGGCGGTGCTCTCCACCGCGTAGCGGTGATACATGTAGATCGGCACCAGCGGTTCTTCGATCATCACCGTCGCCACGCCGCTGCGAATCGTGTTTGTGCCGATCCGGTCCAGCGCGGCGCGCCGAACCTTCATCAAGCGCGTCAGCTCGTCGGTTTGATTGGCGCCGTTGGTCCACTGGTCGGCCCGCGGATGAATGTCGATGTCCTGGTTCGTGAAGTAGCGGAGATCCGCCGTCCACGCCTCGTCGAGGATCTTGGTGAGCGCCGGGGCCTCGGTCTCGCCTTTCGGGAACTCGCGGTAGCCGTAGTTGATGGCGGCCTTGTCCCAGTCGCCGATGTTCTGGTGATAAGCGCGTGACAGATCGATGCGGCCGTCTGCCTGAAGCTCGGCGAGCGCGACCGGGTAGTCCATCACCGAGATCCAGCCCTTGCTGCTGTCGTAGTAGTTGTGTCCGAGGCCAAGCGTGTGGCCGACCTCGTGCGCCGACAACTGCCGGATGCGCGCGAGCGCGGTCTCGTAGAGCACGGCCGGGCGTTCGTTGCCGTTGGCATAGGGCGACAGCAGGCCTTCGAAGATCATGTAGTCCTGGCGGTCCCGCAGCGACCCCAGGGTCACCGTCGCCTTGATGATCTCGCCGGTGCGGGGATCCGACACCGATCCGCCCGAGCTCCAGCCGCGGGTCGAGCGATGCACCCAGTTGATCATGTTGTAGCGGATGTCCATCGGGTCGGCGCCCTCGGGCAGCACGTCGACCTTGAACCCGTTGCGGAAGCCCGCTGCTTCAAACGCCTGGTTCCACCAGGCCGCGCCTTCGATCAGCGCCTTCTTGACGTCTTCGGGCGCGCCCGAATCCACCCAGTATTGAATCGGCTTGATCGGATCGCTCGTCGCCGCGCTCGGATCTTTCTTCTGCAAGCGGTGACGGCGGATGTAGCGGAACTGCATCGGCTCGCCAATGGGCGTGCTGTAGTCGACAAACGAGAGCCCGCCGTATCCTGCTCGCGGATCCTCCACGCGCGGTGAATAGTTGTTATCGGGCAGCTCCACAAACGACGCATGCTCGCGCAGCGTCACCGCATCCGGCGTGGGCGTGACGCTGCCGACGCTGCCCGAGAACAAGCCGCCGCCAAATCCGCCGCCGCCCCCGCCGCCTGCGGCGCCAATCGGCGCCGGGCCCTGGGTCGGACCGCCGCCACCACCACCACCGCCGGCCGCGCCGTCGTTGACGAAGGTGAGCGTCATGTCGACTTCGGTGTTCTTCGGGAAGTTCCTGGTGTTCGGGAGAAAGAACGCGCTGCGCGTGCGATCGAGGCGGTAGTTGCCCGGCCGCAGCCGGCCCGCCGCATTCTGGACGTCACGCAGGAAGAAGTCGGTCGCATCGACCAGCACGCGTCCGCCGGATTCTGCCGCGACCGCAAAACCCCACAGGATCGACTTCGCGAACGAATCCTCAACCGACTTGCGCTCGAGCGGGTTCTTGCTGCTCGATCGGAACGACTGGTTGGCCTGCACCATCATCACCCGCGGTCCCATTCGCTGGAACTGGACGATGCGGCCTCCGCCGCCCTGGCCGCGATCGAGCCCGATGTCGTTCGACCCGAGGCCTGCCGAGAGGCCGGTCGAAAACAGGAAGTCGGAATCGAATCGCGAGATCTCGACGAACAACGCGCCGGTGCGCTCGTCCCAATAGAGCGGGAAGTAGCCGTCGATTTTTTTCATGCCGCTGGTGCGGTCGTCGACCGACTGCAGCGCGGCGGGTCGTTGTTGCTGCGCGGGTTGTTGGGCGGTGATGACCGGGCCCGCGAGCAAAAGGGTTCCGACGAGCAAGACTGACTGTTTGAACATGACCACTCCTGGCCGCAATTCCTGCGGCGAGTGGTCATTCTACTTTCTCTTGACGCCTAGGCCGTCGCCTCCGAGACGTCGCGGCCGACCCGCAACCGCCTCATGCAATACACCGAGAAACAAATCACCGCGGCGTTGGCCATCAGGAACGTCGCCACGCGAACCCATGCGTGGCCAGGCTGAGGCAACGGTTGGGCCACGATCTCGCGCGCCTTTGCCGCCTGTTGTATCCATGCCTCGGATCGGCTCTTCGGATTGCCCTTGCCGCGCGGCTCAAAGAACGACTGTCGCTGCTTCGCCATCTCGCGCGCCGCATCGTCCGGCGTCAGACGGCCGCGCTGCGTGTACTGGCTCGGGTTGACCTTGTTCTCTCTGCTCATTGAATGTGCTCCTAGATGCGGTATCGCAACAGCGCGCCAACGCCGCCGACATCCGCCAAAAGATTTGCGTCTTCGATGAAGCGAACCCGCGCGGCGGTTTGCTGGGCGCGGGTCACGAGCTCGTCCGACAGTTTGAGGCGGCTCTCATCGGCCGGGCCCTGCGGCGCCGACGTGTCGGCCACCACTTCGCCAGGCGCGGAGTCGTCTGGCAGGTTCTGCATTGGCTTCAGCGTTTCGGGAGAGGCGGCGATGACGAGCTCGTCGACCTGCCCATTCTGGAGCGCGCGCATCGTCGCTTCCGTGCCCGCGACGCCGAGGCCGCCGCTCCGCCAGGCGTTCAGCATCTCTTCGACTTTTTCGATGTCGGTCTCGGCGTCTTTGTCGCGCAGCGCGTCGAGCGACGCCTGGAGGATCTCCTGCTCTCCCGCAGTGCGATCCCATTTGGTGATGTCGACCAGTTTCTCGGTGAGCTGCTTCGGCAGCTCATTGCGGAGGATGCTGAGCGCCACTTCGTCGCCGGCGATCACGATGTGCTGCAGCTGTTCTTCCCGAACCAGCTTGTCGAGCGTCTCGATCACTTCCTTGATGTGTTTCTCGTGCACGTTGTCGGCACGGCGCTGATAGCGCGCCTGCGACCATCCGCCCTTCGAGGTCCGCCGGGTCTTCTTGCTGGTCACCTGTTCGGTGCGCTCGGTGCTGCCGAGTCCGAACACGAAGATCTGCGCCTTATTGGTGTCGAGGATCACGGCCGCGTATCGCGGATAGGTGTCGATGAGCCGCGCCAGCGGATAGAGGTGTGGGACCGAGCCGATGAAGAGCCAGTGCTGATCGATCGGCGCGTCAACCTGGATGGCTTCGAAGAGGCCGGCGCCGGCGCTCGCAAAAATCGCGACGCCCTTGCTCGAACGGTTGACCTCATTGCCGAGGTAGGCGCGAATGCGTTCGTGGTCCTGCTCGAAGCTCTGGCGTTCGGGTGAAGCGTTGGGCAGGCCCTTCGCCCGATCGGCAAACGCTTTTCGGATGAAGGTGTCGTGGTTCTCCCGGCCGTTGTTGGCGGCAGAGAGGTCGAGGTAAAGGCTGACGACGGGAAACGGGCTGGGTTCTGCTGCGGCCAGAACTTCCAGTCGCTGACTCAAAGACTGCACGGACACGGGTATTGTCTCGGCCATACCTCTGCCATCTGCAAGGGCGGTGCCCGAGATAGACTCGTTTCAGTTGTGCGGTGGCTGTTCCTTCTTGCGTATGCGTGTTCGGGACTCGCCGGGCTCATCTATGAGGTGAGCTGGACGCGCCTTCTCACCCTTTACATCGGGCACACCACCGCGGCCGCAAGCGCTGTGGTGGCGGCGTTTCTTGGCGGGCTGGCGCTCGGCGCCGGCGCGGGCGGGGCGATCGCGTCGCGGCTTTCTCCCAGGCGCAGCCTGCAGATCTATATCGCGCTCGAGCTGGCCGTCGCCGTTCTCGCATTGCTGCTTCCGATCGAGCTTTCGGCGCTCAAGCCTTTGCTGAGGTGGGCGTACGGCGATGGCGCGCCGGGCCTGCTGTTTCCAGCGGTGCGCGTGTTGTCTTGCCTGGTGATGGTGTTCGTTCCGGCGCTCGCCCTTGGCGCCACCTTTCCCATGGCCATCCGTTGGTACGCGCGTGATGCGGCCGAGCCGGCGCGGCAGAGCAGCGCGTTGTATTTCGTCAACACCGTTGGTGCGGCCGTGGGCTCACTGCTCGCGGGTTTCGTGCTCATCCCGGCGCTGGGGATTGCGGGAACGACGCGCGTCGGGATCGCCGCCAGCGTGGTCGCGGCACTACTTGTATGGATTGTGTTGGGTAGGGGTCAGATGCCGGGCTCCGGCCCGCCTTCGCTCGCGAATACTCATGCGAGCTTCGGCGAGGTCGCGCCGAAGCGGCCTTCGGCCGCGAAGGCGGAGCTCCGGGCTCCGGGCTCCGACAAAGCCTCCAGAGGCCGGCAGCCGAATTCCGGAGCCCGGCAATCGCTCGCCATCGCCGTGCTGGGACTATCCGGCTTCGCCGCGCTGATGCACGAGATCGCGTGGACGCGCATCCTTTCTCTTGTGCTCGGTCCGACCACGTATGCTTTTGCGGCCACGCTCGCGGCGGTGATTACCGGCGTTGCTGTGGGTTCCGGGCTCGGCACATGGATCGTCGGACGCACGCGGCATCCATCGGCGTGGCTCTCGTTCACGCTGGCCGCCGCCGCGCTGACCGCGACGTGGACGTATTCGCTCGCGGGCGCGCGCATTCCGCTGCTGGTCGCAACCGAAGTCGCGAGCGCTTCAAACCTGTTCGATCAACTACTGAGGCAGGGCAGCCTCTTGACGGTCGCACTGATCCTGCCGACCGCGGCCTGCCTCGGTGCCGCCTTCCCGTTCGCTCTGGCGATGGTCGGCAGCAGCTTGTCCGCCGTAGCTTCAGCGGAGGCGGAGCCCGCCGAACGGTTCGGCATGGTCTACGCCGTCAACACCATTGGCGCCGTTTCGGGATCGCTCGCTGCCGGGTTCTTCTTCATTCCGCGCTTCGGTCTTCAACCCACGCTCACGGTTGTCAGCGGCTGCTTGATCGCGGCGGCTCTCGTCGTGATCGCCTGTGGGCCGCTGTCACGTAACGCTCGAGTCGCGGGGATATTGGCCGCGGCGGCCGCCGGGGCCATGATCGTGTTCAGCCCGCCGTGGGATCGAGCGCTGCTGGCGAGCGGCGTTTACATGTACGCGCCGTACGTCCCGAAGGATCTCGATCTATCGACGTTGCTCAAGGCCGGAACGCTGCTGTATTACCGCGAAGGCGCGGCAGCCACGGTGTCCGTGAAAAGACTCACCGGCACCACGACGCTCGCGGTCGACGGCAAGGTCGACGCCTCGAACCGCAGCGACATGCTGACGCAGAAGATGGTGGCGCACCTGCCGCTGTTGCTGCACGACAACCCGCGCGAGGTGATGATCGTCGGGCTCGGCAGCGGCGCGACGGTCGGCTCAGCTCTGCGCCATCCAATTACGCGCGCCGACGTGCTCGAGATCTCGCCCGAGGTCGTGGCGGCGTCGCAGTTCTTCGTCGCCGAAAACTACCACGCGCTGGAGGACCCGCGCACCAACTTGATCGTCGGCGACGGCCGATCGCATCTGCTGCTGACCAACCGCACCTACGACGTCATCATTTCCGAGCCGTCGAATCCCTGGATCGCCGGCGTAGCGGCGCTCTTCACGCGCGAATTCTTCAGCGGCGCGCGCGACCGGCTCGCCGCCGGCGGCATCATGTGCCAGTGGGCCAACGCCTACAACATCAGCGACGCCGACCTCCGGTCGATTGCCGCTACCTTCAAGTCGGTGTTTCCGAACGGCAGCGTGTGGCTGGTGGGCGGAGACGACGTGCTGTTCGTCGGTTCGGAGGCGCCGATCGAGGCGAGGCTCGCCAACATCGAGCGAAATTGGAACAGGCCGGGCGTGGCCGGCGACCTTGCCAAGGTGTCGGTGCTCGATACCTTCTCGATCCTGTCGCTCTACATGGGCGGGCCGGCAGAGCTCGATAGCTATTCGCAGGGTGCCCGCACGTTCTCCGACGATCGCATGACGCTCGAGTTCTCGGCGCCGCGCGAGCTGCATCGCCGCAGCGGCGGCGAGAATGCCGCGACGCTCGGAACGCTGCTGGGCAAGGAAGGCGGGCCCGAGGTGGTCCGGCAGGTCAGGGCCACTGCCGGTGCCGTTGAATGGCGTCACCGCGCACAGATGATGGCCAAGGCCGACGTGCACGGGGCGGCTTACGATGATTACGTGCGCGCGCTCACCATCGACCCGGCCGATCGCGACACGCTCGAGGGCTTTGTGAAAACGGCGATGGTGTCGCGCCGGAGCGCGGATGCGTTGGCATGGATCAAGTCACTGGCCGCGGCCCGACCGCCATCGGCGGATGTCTCGGTTGCCGTCTCGAAGCTGCTGGCGTCGATCGAGTCACGGCCGGACGCACTGGCAGCGGCGCACGAAGCGACCCTCGTCATGCCGCTTCAGCCAGCCGCCTTGGAGCAGCTCGCCTCCCTTCACGCCGACGCCGGCGATACCGTGCAGCTCGATGCCGTGGTGGCGCGCCTGCGGCAGGCTGCACCGAATCGGCCGGGCACCGAGTTCTACGCGGCGGTCGCTGCATTTCTTCACGGCCGCGAGGCCGAAGCTGTCGAACTGGCGCAACGCGCGATCGCGATCGATCCGGCGTTCGCTCCGGTCTACGACTTGATCGGCGCCGCTTACACAAAGCTCGATCGGCCAGCGGAGGCGCGCCAGGCCTTCGAAAAGTCATTAAGCTTCGACGCGCACGACAGCACCGCGTACACCAACCTCGGGCTGCTGGAGCTTGCGGCCGGCAACCGCGCCCGAGCGGCGCAATACTTTGCCGAGGCGCTGTGGCTTGCGCCGGAATCACAGACGGCCCGGCAGGGCTTGTCCCAATCGCAGTAGGTCGATCGCATGGATTCGCCCATTCAAGGCTTGCATCACGTCACGGCGACTGTTGACCAGGCTCAGGCGGACCTCGACTTCTGTATCGAGACGCTGGGTCTTCGACTGGTGAAGAAGACCGTCAACTTCGACAATCACCTCGTCTATCACTTCTATTACGGCGACGAACGCGGCACGCCGGGGACCGTGTGGACCACGTTTCCCTACAAGGGCCATGGCGTGCCCGTGGGCAGCAACGGCGCCGGCCAGATCACCGTCACGTCGTTCTCGGTGCCTGCAGGCTCGCTCGGTTGGTGGAAGGCGAGGTTGAAAGCCCGCGGCGTCGCGGTGGACGACGCGCCGCCCCGCTTCGGCGAAGAATCCGTCGTATGCGTCGATCCGTCAGGATTGTCGATCGAGCTGGTCGCTACCGGCCGCGATCTTCGCCGGCCATGGACACGCGATGTCGGCGCCGACGCCGCGATCCGCGGCTTGCATAGCGTGACGATGACCATCGCGTCGCCGGCCGAGACCATCGTGTTCATGACGGACCTGCTGGGCTTCAAGACCGTCGACGAAATCGAGGGCCGCACCCGGCTCGCGGTCAACGGCGACGAGCCCGGTAAAGCGATCGACATCGTCCACGCGCCCGGTGCCCCGCGCGGGCGCAACGGCCTCGGCACCGTCCATCACGTGGCGATGGCGGTGCCGGCCGCCGACGATCAGCTGCGGATGCGGGAAGAGCTGCTGCGCTGGGGTGCCAAAGTCACCGAGGTGCGCGACCGGCAATACTTCCAGTCGATTTACTTTCGCGAGCCCGGAGGCGTGTTGTTCGAGATTGCAACCGTGCGGCCGGGGTTTGAAGTCGACGAATCCGCGGCGTGGCTCGGCCGCGATCTGAAACTGCCGCCGTGGGAAGAGCCCAACCGATCGGAGATCGAGGCTGGCTTGGATGCGATCGTCTATCGCTAGGTGCCCTGCGCCCTTTGGTCAGTTTCGCGTCACGTGCGCCGACACCGCGAGCCACTTTCCGCCGCGTCGCGCCCAGACATCCGTGTATCGGCCCGATGCGGCGCGGCCGTCGGCCAGCGTGTACGTGGTGCGCGCATGAATGATCGCGAAGTCGCCCATCAGCCGCACGTTCACGTCGTGGGCCTTGAGGTTGGCAATCGTCACGGGCACCGTGGTCTGGCGCAGGAACTGCGCGCGATCGATCAGCGACCCGTCGGGATTCGAGCAGAGAAAATCGTCCGACAGGATTTCGCTGAAGCGCTTCACGTCCGAGTGCTGCACCGAGTGAATGTAATCCGCGTTGAGGGCGGTAAGCACCTCAAGGTCCGGGCGCTGAGCGTTCGTCATGACCGCTGATGCTAGCAGCACGGCCGCAATCGTGCAGCCGCGGACGACGAGCTGGTTACGCATGTCTTCTCCTGGAGATGAACAGGCGGGACTAACCGCCTCCGCCAAGGCTACGGCGAGTCTCGCCGAAGCGCTTCGCGCGAAGGCGGAAGTCCCGCCTCTACAAACGTTTGTACGATATTTCCGGAAACATCGGCAGTCCTGCCAGTTCGATGATGCCGATCAGCCCTTCTCGCTCGTGGAACTCGCGGCTGTCGCGATTGATGACGACCGTGTTCTTGTGGCCGGGCGCCAGCCGCCGGAATTCTGCGTCGATCAGTCGGAACCGCCGCACCATGTTCTCGGCGCTTTCGTGCGGCCGGTTGCGGAGCCGGATGTGCTTTTCAATGGTGTCGCTGCTCGACGTCAGGACGATCGTCTTGTCGGGGTCCCACCAGTCGCCGATCGGCAGCACCGCCCGCAGCGCATCGTGATGCTGTTCCGGATACTCGGCGATGTGCGCTTCGAGCGTAATGCGCGCGCCCTCGAAGAAAATCACCTTGCCCGGCCGATCGTTCTCCGCTGCATCGCGATAGTTGGCGTCGTAGAGACGCGCGAAGTACTCCGTCACGCCGACCGCGTTCTCACCGTCGGCGATGTCCTGCAGCACGCGCGGATCCCACACGCCCTTCTCGCCTTCGCCGTAGGAGCCGTTGTGATAGAGGTCGGCAAGCTGACGCACCAGCGTGCTCTTGCCGACCCCAGGTCCCCCAACGATTGCGACGCGCATGGTGTCAGGACAAACCTTCCACCTTCGCGCTCCAGCGCTTCGGCGGACAGGAAAGGTTAGTCCCCACCTATCTCAGGCGCGCGGTGCGGCCCTTGATCGTTGCCGCCAGCGCCTTGATCCGCTCCGCCGTGCGGCCCGTAGCCGCCGCCGCGTCGGCTTCGAGCGACGTAGCGAGCGCATCAGCCTGGTCGAGCGTCGCCGCGGCGCTGCGCTCCTTGCCGGTGCGAATGTCGTCGATCTTGTCGAGCGCCTGCTTCACCGCGCCGGCCCTCGCCGGCGCGAGGCCCTTCGACCGATTCAGCTGATCGAGATACGCGCGCGCCACCACCGTCGCCGCCGGCCACTTAATCAGGGGCTGTTCCTGCGCGTTGAAGTCTTCGAAGCGCACCAGCATGGCCGAGTCGATTTCGTTCTGCGACAGGAACTCGCTCGGCTTCAGGCGGAAAATGTCCATACCGCGCGAGATCTCGGACGCGTAAATGTTGCCGTTGTACCAGTAGGTCGACCAGTAGCCGCCGATGATCAGGTTCTTCGGGTCGATCGGGCCGCGGTCGTAATACGCAATCTCGACCGGCCTGGTGGAATCAGTGAAGTCGAACACCGACAACCCGCCCTGATACCAACCTTGCACCATGATGTCGCGGCCGGGCACCGGGATGGTCGACCCGTTGTGCGCGACGCAGTTTTCGGTTTCGGTCTGCGCCGCCGGCATCTTGAAGTAGCCGCCGAACTTCATTTTGCCGTCGACGATGTCGAAGATGGCGTTGGCGCCCCAGGTGGGCAGGTCGGTCGACCGGCAGCGCGGACGCGTGCCGCCGCCCCACTCGTCGGTGAACACAATCTTGGTGCCGTCGTTGTTGAAGGTCGCCGAGTGCCAGTAGGCAAAATTCTTGTCGCTGACGTGATCGAGCCGCTTCGGGTTCTTGGGATCCTTGATGTCGAGCAGGATGCCGTTACCCGAGCACGCGCCCGCCGCCAGGCCGACCTCAGGGAACACCGTGATGTCGTGGCATTGGTTGGTCGTGCTGGTGCGCTGCGAGCCGGGACCATGGTCGCCGCCCGCCCACAGGCCGGCGACGGCGCCGGTGGACGTGTCGGCAAAAATGCGCGGCCGGTTGACGATACGCGCCTTTTCGGGCGCGGCGAGCGGCACTTCGATCACGTCGATGCTGAAGAGCGCGGTTTCCGGGTTCTCCTTGGGATCGCCGCCGACGCATCCGGTGAGCTCGTCACCCGAACGGACCGGGCCGGTGCCGGATCCGTAGACAAAAATGCTCTCCGTGTTCTTCGGATCGGTGACCAGCGTATGCGTGTGCGAGCCACGGCAGGTCTGAATGGCTGCGACCTGTTTCGGCTTGCGCAAGTCGCTGATGTCGAAAATGCGGATGCCGCGGAAGCGCTCGCTGCTGACCGGCGTGGCCACGCCCTGCACGCCGCAATCGATGCGGCCGCGGTTCTGCTCGACCGACATGAACAGCAGGTTGCCGTGCACCGAAACGTCGCCCTGCCCGCCGGGGCAGACGATCGACGCGATCAACTTCGGGTTCTTGCCGCTCTCGATGTCGTAGGTGTTGAAGCCATGGAAGTTGCCCAGGAACATGTTGGTCCCGCGGAAGGCGAGATCCGAGTTGGCAAAATCCAACCCGCCGGGATACGGCGGCGCAGCCGGTGTGCCAGTCGCGGGGGCGGCGGGCACGGCGGGAGGCGGCGCGGGCGCGGCCGGTTGCGGCGACGCGTTGGCCGGACGCTCCGCCGGCAGCGGGTCGCCCGCGGGCGCGCTGGGATTGTAAAACCCCTCCGGCCTCGGCATCGTCGAGACCAGCTCCATGTTCCTGGCCGCGACGCCGGCGTCACGCAGCCCTGGCTTCAAGCCGACGCGCGGATCCTTGGGGTCCGGCGCGGCCTGCTGCGCGTAGCCGCCGATTGCGGCAGACACGAGCACGGCCGAAACACACAACACTTTGACCGCAGCGGATTTCATTTCTTCTCCTTGATCGCGTTGAGCATGGCGCCCATGCGCCCGATTTCCATGCGCTGGTCGGCGTCGACGTCAGCGGCAAAGGCGTTGATGTCGGATTCCTGGCCGGCACGCGGCGAGTTGAACAGTTCTTCCACCATAGTGATGGCGCCCTGGTGGTGTTTGATCATGCCTTCGAGAAACAGGCGATCGAATTCGGTGCCCTTGGCCGCGGCCAAAGCGGTCATCTCTTCGGGCGTGAGCATGCCGGGCATCATCCCGCCGGGCGTGTGATGCGCGTGCTCGTCGGGCAGCGCCGCGCCGCGGGCGGTCAGCCACGAGCGCATCATCTTGATCTCGTCCTGCTGCGACACGTCGATGCGCATGCCGAGCTTTTTCATGTCCTCGTTTTGCGAGTGCGACGGGATCAACGCCACCATCTCGACGGCTTGGGCGTGGTGGCCGATCATTCCCTGCATGAACTTGATGTCAGCGGGCGTGGCGCCCACTTTCGAGAGGTCGGTGGCCTGCGCAACGCCAATGACGCGGCTGGCCTCACCCGGCGCGCCGGGCTGAAGGATTGGCGCCGGCTGCGTTTGCGGGGAAGAGCCGGCACTACCCGCCGTCTTGCACGACACGGCGGCCATCGCTGCCAACAAGACGAGGGCGGCCCGGCGATTTAGGGGGTTCATCAATAGGAAAGAATACACCGTGGGTATGGGTGCCTCACAAAACAGTTAAGATCAAATGGTGATCCGTGCCGCTCTCGCCGCCACCGTCCTGGTCCTCACCGTCGCCTGCTCAGGACCCCTCAACGTCTCGAACATCCAGGTGGGCCGGGCCCTCAATCCGGATGGCAGCATCTCGACGCCAACCACGCTCTTCAAGCACAACGAAACGGTGTATGTGTCGGTGTTGACCGATGCCGCCGGATCAGGGGTCATCGGCGTGAAGTGGATGTTCGGCAGCCAGGTGATCGACGAGCCCACCAAGAAGGTGTCGTTCAAGGGTCCGGACGCCACGGAGTTTCATTTGCAGAACTCGGGCGGTTTTCCGTCTGGCGACTACAGTGTCGAGGTCTTTATCGATGGTGTCTCCGTCGGCAAGCGGGCGTTCAAGGTCGACGACAGGTAGCGCTGTACTTGAGTGGTCGATCTCAGATCTCAGATTTCAGATCTCAGATCCATCGTAGATCTCAGATCTTAGGATTGATGGTGTCACGGGTGAACGATCGCCGATCGCGGACATTCAGCGCGACGCTGAGCACCAGTGCGATGGCGAAGATGCTTACCGTCAACCCATCGGCCCACGCGCGCGTCACGTCAAGGCCCGTGAGCTCCGCGAGCAGAAGCTGGGTATACGATGCGGGATCGCGATAACCAAGCCTTTCCCGCACCTGCCAGTGCCAGTCGGTGAACGGACAATAGCCCCATCCGTACCACACGCCGAGGCCGAACCACGACACTGCGGTGAGTGCGATCGACACGAGATGCCAGCGGCGCGTCCGCCGCCAGATCCAGCCAATGCAGATGAAGACGATCCAGGACGTATGCACCACGAAGAAGCCGACGTTGAGCGCTTCGTCCATGGGTTGGTTGTGCGATAGGCGCTAATATGACACCGGGGAGAATCCCATGAAGACGAAAACGGTCTTGGCGGCAGGCGTGGCGGCAGCCATGCTGACTGTGATGTCGGCCAGTGCCCAGCAACCGGTGCCGCCCGTAAACGCGATGGTGCCGGAAATGCCGAAACAGACCACCCGCACCGGCAAGCATATCAACCGCGTCATAGACATGTGGCTCAAGGGCCAGCCCGTCTATTACGCGCAGATTAGTGGCGGCGGGTATGACAAAGGCAAGGAGATGGCGGCTACCAAGGCCGACTACATCACCTATGAAATGGAGCACGGCCCGCTCGACTTCAAGGAACTGCGGGAGTTCATGCGCGGTCTTGTGGAGGCCGGCCCGACCCGCACCGGACACAAGACCCCAGCGGTGATCGTCACGTTGCCCATTTCCGGCACCACCGACGCTTTGCGCGCCAATGCCTGGATGATCCAGCAGACCCTGGCCGCCGGCGTGCACGGCATCCTGCTGTGCAACGCCGAAAGCCCGGAAGCCGCCCGCTTGATGATCGAAGCCGCGCGCTATCCGTTCGCGCCGCACGTTGAGGGCCTGGCGCAGGGCAGCCGCGGCAACGGCTCACAGGCCTACGCGTCGAGCGTTTGGGGCGTGACCCCCCAGGAATACATGCGCATCGCCGATCCCTGGCCGATGAACCCGGATGGCGAACTAATGTTCGGCCTGAAGATCGAGAATCCGCGCGCCGACGCCAATGTCGAAACCTCGGTCCGCGTGCCCGGTATCGCCTTCGCGGAATGGGGTCCGGGCGATCATGGCTTCTTCATCATGGGGCGCCCCGGCACCTATCAGGGTGGCGGCGAAGCGTCACCCCAAATGGCGGCCGTGCGGCGCCGTGTGCTCAACGCCACCAAGGCGGCGGGGATCAAGTTCCTCAATGCCTGCAACGAAGACACCGTGATCGATCAGATCAAGGACGGCACCATGATCTGCACGGGGGGAGACTCGCCGGCCGCGGACAAAGGCCGCGCCTTTACCAAGCGCACCGATCCCTGGTGATCAAAAAGAACGCGCTGTTCTGATTTTATTCGTATCTGAGCGCGAGGATCGGATCGATCCGGCTCGTGCTGATCGACCCTAAAGGCTGCCGTGCCTGGCGGCGACTGCCACGAAGAAGCTCGACACACGCATCGCGGAAGAAACGGCAAAAAAGTAGGCGAAACAAGCATTAGGCTTCTCGGGTCCAGTTTGGGGTTTGCAGGAGTAAGCTACCCACCGACGCATGTCCGATCTCGCACCGGAGGCAAAAGCTCGGGAACAGATCGACGCGCAGTTGAAGGCTGCTGGCTGGACTCTCCAGGACTACACACGCTATGACGGCTCCGCGGCGAGGGCGATCGCGCTTCGCGAAATTCCCGTTAAGGGTGGCCGGTGCGACTACATGCTGCTACTCGATCGCGGTCCCGTCGGCGTTATCGAAGCCAAGAAGGTGGGGACGAAACTGTCGATGGTGGCGGAGCAGTCCGGCTTCTATGGCGCAAACGTCCCAGATTTCCTGAAGCAACCGCTTGGGGTACTTCCGTTCTGCTACGAATCCACTGGTGTCGAGACGTTCTTCCGTGACGAACGCGATCCTGCTCCAAGGTCACGTCAGATCTTCGCGTTTCATCGGCCCGAGACGCTCGCGGACTGGCTGAGCGAACCCGATACGCTGCGCGCCCGCCTGACCCGCATGCCTCCACTCGCAACAGCCGGGATGCGCGGCTGCCAGGTCGAGGGCATCACCAGCCTTGAGGCGTCCTTTGCCGACGCGCGTCCGCGGGCGCTCATCCAAATGGCCACCGGCGCCGGCAAGACCTATACGGCCTGCGCGTTCATCTACCGGCTCATCAAGTACGCCGGGGCGAAGCGCGTGCTGTTCCTGGTGGACCGCGGCAATCTCGGTCGACAGGCCACGTCCGAGTTCCACCAGTTCGTGACGCCAGACACCGGCCGCAAGTTCACCGAGCTGTACAACGTCCAGCACCTCACATCAAATCAGTTGGACTCGGTCTCGCGCGTCACGATCTGCACGATCCAACGTCTCTATTCAATGCTGCGAGGCGAGGAGTTAAACGAGGACATCGACGAGAAGTCCGGCTTCGAACTCGCTGCCGCCGACAACCGCCATCGCGACGTGGCCTACAACCCGGCCATTCCGATAGAGGCCTTCGACTTTATCGTCACGGACGAATGCCATCGATCCATTTACAACTTGTGGCGACAGGTACTCGACTATTTCGACGCGTTTCTCATCGGCCTCACCGCTACGCCGTCGAAGCAGACTATTGGATTTTTCAATCAGAACCTCGTCACCGAGTATAACCACGAGCGCGCGGTCGCCGATGGCGTCAACGTCGGCTACGACGTGTATCGCATCAAGACGGAGGTCACCGAGCGGGGCGCAACGGTCGAGAAGGGCTTCTATGTGGACAAGCGCCACAAGGAGACGCGTGCCAGGCGCTGGGAGCAGCTCGACGAGGACTTCACGTACAGCCCCACCGATGTCGACCGCTCCGTCGTCGTCCCCTCGCAGATCCGAACGGTGCTTCAGGCGTTCAAGGAGGCGCTGTTCACCGAGCTTTTTCCCGGTCGCACGCTGGTGCCGAAGACACTCATCTTTGCCAAAGACGACTCGCACGCAGAGGACATCGTGCACCTGGTCCGCGAGGTGTTCGGCAAGGGCAACGACTTCGCCAAGAAGATCACTTACAAAGCCTACGATCCGGAAACGAAGCGCTATGAGAAGTCCGAAACGCTAATTCAGGAGTTCCGCACGTCGCCGCAACTCCGTATCGCCGTCACGGTGGACATGATTGCCACCGGCACAGACATCAAACCCATCGAGTGCTTGGTGTTTCTACGCGATGTGCGCAGCCGCGTTTACTTCGAGCAAATGAAGGGCCGCGGCACTCGTGTGCTTACACCGACAGATCTGCAGGCGGTGAGCGGCGCCGATGCCCAAGCGAAGACGCATTTCGTTGTCGTAGATGCTGTCGGCGTGTGCGAAAGCGACAAGACGGATTCCCGGCCGCTCGAACGCAAGCGCAATGTGCCGTTCGACCGGCTGCTGCTCGGCGTCGCGCTCGGCAAGCGCGACGAGGACTCGCTCACCAGTCTTGCAGGACGACTTGCCAGACTGGATCGCGAGATCTCGCCCGCCGATCGCGCGCAGGTGGAAGACCTCAGCGGCCGGACCATTTCCACGATGGCCTCGACGCTGCTTCGCGCCATCGATCCCGACGTGGTTGCGCAGGTTGCGACCGGTAGGCCCGGCGCCAGCCGAGAAGAAGTGTCCCTGGAGACCTTCGAATCAACCCAGAAGAAGCTCATGGACGAGGCTTGCGCTCCGTTCGACAAACCCGAATTGCGCGACGTGCTCGCCAAGGCCAAGCAGGTGGCCGAGCAGACGATCGACGTCGTCACGATAGACGAAGTCGTGGGGCAGGGCTTCGATGTTGCAGCCAAGGAGAAGGCCGAGAGCCTTGTGACGTCATTCCGCGACTACATCGAGAAGAACCACGCCGAGATCACGGCGCTGCAGATTCTCTACAGCCGGCCGTATCAGCAGCGACTGACGGAGAAGATGCTCAAAGAGCTCGAGCGCAAACTGCGAGACGCGAACGCCACCTGGAACGAGGAACTGCTCTGGAAGGCGTTCGCCACAGCGGCTCCGCAGAAGGTGAAGGGCCGGTCAGCAGTCAATCGCTTCGCTGACCTCGTGCCTCTCGTGCGCTTCGCGCTCGAGCAGCAACCGGTGCTGGAGCCGTTCGCAGAATCGGTGAACGCCCGCTTCGATCGCTGGCTGGCCGCGAAGGCAGGCGCGGGGACGACGTTCACTGACGACCAGCGCGCCTGGCTCGAACTCATCCGCGACCACATCGCGACCAGCCTTAGTATCGAGTCCGGAGATTTCGACTTCGCGCCGTTCAATCAGCGCGGCGGCCTCGGGCGTGCGGCGCAGCTCTTTGGTGCCGGCTTAGACGAACTGATCGATGAACTCAATGAAGTGCTCGCGGCATGAGTGCGCTCAGGACAAAGACGGCCGACAGCGATTGGCCACGTGTCCGTCTAAGCGATGTCGCCGATTCGATTCAGTATGGCCACACCGCAAGCGCGATAGGTCGTGACAAAGGGCCAAGATTTCTGCGCATCACCGATATTCAAGATGGGCGCGTTGATTGGGCGGCCGTACCATCCTGCGACATTTTGGCCACTGAAGTTCCGAAGTATCGACTCCGTTCTGGCGATCTGGTTTTTGCTCGCACCGGGGCGACGACCGGCAAGAGCTATCTGATCGGGGATTGCCCTGAAGCAGTGTTCGCGTCGTACTTGATTCGCGTCCGTGTCTCGACAGCGGTTAGCGCTCGGTATTTGGCAGCCTTCTTCCAGAGCGCCGATTATTGGCAACAGATCGAACGGGGCAAGCGGGGGATTGGGCAGCCCAATGTTAACGGCCGGACTCTGGGTGATGTGGTGTTGCCATTGCCTTCGATTGGCGTACAGCAGGAGGTCGTCGCGGAGATCGAGAAACAGTTCACGCGACTGGACGCTGGCGTGGCGGCGCTGCGGCGCGTGCAGGCCAACCTCAAGCGCTACCGCGCCGCCGTCCTTAATGCCACCTTCGAAGGCCATCTGGTTCCAACGGAAGCCGAAGTCGCACGAACGGCTGGTGGTGAGTACGAAACAGGTGAGCAACTCCTTCAGCGCATTCTCACGGAGCGGTACAAAAAGGCAACTGGACAACGCAAGCGCAAAGAGCCGGCAGCTTCGGACGACGCGGGCCTTCCGAATCTCCCGATGGGCTGGACATGGGCGAACTTGGATCAACTGTCATGGGCGTCGTCCTACGGCACGTCCGCGAAATGCGGTTACGAGAATCCAGGCCCAGCGGTGCTCCGTATCCCCAACATCGCCAATGGCCGAATTGATCTGGCCGATCTGAAGTTCGCCGGGTCGCAGTCGCGCATTGAAAAGGGCGATGAGCTGGAGCCTGGCGACTTGCTGATCATCCGCACGAATGGAAGTAGGAACCTCATTGGCCGATCTGCCGTCGTGAGGCAGCCACTGAACCCAGCCGCCACATACGCTTCGTACCTGATTCGCTTCAGACTCGTTCGCGAGCCACGGCTCTTCGCCTGGCTGGCCACGATTTGGAACTGCAGTTTTCTGCGGGCGTGGATCGAGCGGCGGGCCGCGACATCAGCGGGGCAACACAACATCAGCATGAGTGTTCTCGCGACCCTCCCGATTCCTCTTCCGCCAATCAATGAGCAGAAGCGGATCGCCGACGAGGTTAGCCGTCTGTTCAGTGTCGTCGATGAGGCCGAAACGATCGTTGCGCTCAATCTTCAGCGCGCCACGCGTCTCCGGCAGTCGGTCTTGCAGCGGGCGTTCTCCGGAGCCGTGGCCCCTTCTCGTGCCTGAGGTCCTGCGGCAGACGATCAAGGATCGCGGCACCTCCTGCGTTGAGCCTCGCCCAGGGGACGTGGGCAGTTGTCTTGCGATGCTCAACCTGTGTCTCCGCACACAACGCCGGATTTGGCGACTGTCGCGACCCCTCGCGCCCTCGCGGGGATCGCGTGGATCGACAGCCAAGTCGGACGGGTGTTCCGGAGACCATCGGCATGAAATCAGCGTGACCTGCCCTGTCACAGCCTTGGTACACTCTGCGGCAACGAGGGACATCCCATGAGCGACAACTCCAAGATCGAGTGGACCGACGCGACGTGGAATCCGGTGCGCGGGTGCACCAAGGTCAGCCCGGGCTGCAAACACTGCTACGCCGAGACGTTCGCTGAACGTTTTCGCGGTGTCCCAGGGCATCCGTTCGAGTTCGGCTTCGACCTGCGCCTCGTTCCTGAAAAGCTGACCGACCCACTGCGCTGGGCTACTCCGCGCATGATCTTTGTCAACTCGATGAGCGACCTGTTTCACACGGACGTGCCAGACGACTACATCGAGGCCGTCGCACAAGTCATGATGCAGGCCAACTGGCACACGTACCAGATCCTTACCAAGCGTGGCGACCGCATGCGCGCCTTGCTGCGTGGCAAGCTCAAAGATGCCGCGCGCCAGTCGCATATCTGGTGGGGCGTCAGCGTCGAGAACCGCAAGCACGGCCTGCCACGCATAGCTGAGCTTCGGGACAGCCCTGCCCGGGTTCGATTCCTTTCGATCGAGCCGCTGCTTGAAAATCTCGGGCGCATCAACCTCCGCGGTATTCACTGGGTCATTGTCGGTGGCGAAAGCGGCGCTGGCGCACGACCAATGTCGGCCGAGTGGGTGCGAGGCATCAAGGACCAATGCAAGAATGCGGAGATCCCGTTCTTCTTCAAACAATGGGGCGGCGTCCGCAAAAAAGAAACCGGTCGCGAGCTGGACGGGCGAACGTACAGCCAGTTTCCTGACAGGAGCCGGGCGCCCGTGCTGAGCCTGGCGTCACGCCAGGCTTTGGCCGTTCAGTTGACTGCCGGGTAGGACATGCCCAAAGCGGGGTTTCACGATAAACCGTTTGACGAAGCAACTCTGACAAAGCTGCAGCTTTTCGAGCTCTACGCTCGGGAGTGGCTGCCGGTCTTCCTGTCGACAGCCGTCAGGCCTGAAGTCCACCTGTTTGACTTCTTCGCAGGCCCCGGCACCGATTCATCGGGAGTGAGCGGCAGCCCCCTTCGTCTTCTGAAGCAAGTCCGGGACTACTCCAATCTCGCTCAGAAGTCTGGGGTGAGCGTCCACGTCCATCTATTTGACGCCGATCCCGCTAAGATCGCGGCGCTCGATCGGAATATCGATGCGCGTGGCCTACGGCTGCCGACCGTTCATCTTGAAGTCAAGGCGCTGCCATTCGAGCAAGCGCTTCAACGGTCGTGGCCCACGATCTCGAATTCCAGAGCAGCCAAGCTCCTCCTGATGGACCAGTTCGGAATTGACCATGTCACTCCCGAAGTGTTCGTGCAGCTCGCGTCTGCGCCGACATGCGATTTTCTCTTCTTTGTCTCGTCGGCCACTTACTATCGCTTTCAGAATCATCCAGCCATCAAGCAGAAAATCAGTCGGCCTGATGACCATTACCAGACGCATGTCGCCGTCCTCGATTTCTATCGAGGCCTCCTCCCGGCTACACAGCGATTCTATTTGAGCCCCTTTTCCCTGAAGAAGGGATCCAACATCTACGGAGTTGTCTTCGGATCTGCGCATCCACGCGGCATGGACAAGTTCCTTCAAGTGGCTTGGGCTCAAGACGAAATCAACGGCGAGGCGGACTTCGACATCAATCGGGAGAATATTCGTGCCGACCAGATGCTTCTACCGATTCCAGGGTTCCGACCGAGCAAAGTCAGCGCGTTTGAAGCGGACCTCGAACAGCGGTTGCGCGACGGCCTTCTTACCAATGAGGCTGAGGTTGTTCAGGTGTGCTTCGATCACGGCGTGCGAAGACAGCACGCCGAGCCAGTGCTGAAGAGGCTCAAGGCCGAAGGCGTGATCGATCTCGGATTCCGAGTCCCGGACATCAAGAAGCTGGATTCACCAAGACCGATTCGCCGGACTCGATAGCGCTCCTCGCAAGATGCTCTAGACTGACTTAGCCATGGCCTCAATTCCCGCCGACGTCAATCCAGATCTCCTGATCTGGGCGCGCGAAGAGAGCGGCTATCCGTCCGACTTGGTCGCCAAGCGGATCGGAGTCAGAGTCGAACGCCTGGCGGAGTGGGAGGGAGGCGATAGGAAACCGACCGTCCGCCAGGTTCAGGAACTCGCGAAAAGCTACCACCGGTCGTTCGGCGTGTTCTTCCTGCCACAGCGGCCAACCATCCCGCCACTGGCCGCGGAGTATCGACGACTACCCGGTGTCCTCCCCGGCGTCGAGTCGCCGGAGTTCCGGCTGGCGCTGCGTCAGATGTCGCTGCGTCGCGAGAGAACAATAGAGCTGAATGACGAACTCGCGGTCACGGGCACGGAGTTCACAACTCCCGCGCACATATCTGAAGGACCTGCGGCTGTCGGACGGCGATTGCGCGATCTGCTGGGCGTGACGGTGGCGCGGCAGATGGCGTGGCGCGACGAGTGGCAGGCGTGGCGGGAATGGCGATCAGCGGTCGAAAACATTGGCGTATTGGTCTTCCAGTTTCCGAAGGTGCCGCTCGGCCAAGTGCGTGGGGTTTCGCTACTCAGCTTTCCTTCGCCCGTCATCGGCATCAACAGCAAGGAACTGTCGGCGGGCGCTCGCATCTTTACCCTTTTGCATGAGCTGGTTCATGTCGCCTTGGCGCTCGGGCAAGAGGAGCGCGTTGCGCTCCGTGAAGGTCGAAACGAATCGCAGTGGGCCGAGGTCGAACGCTTCGCGGAGGAGGCGGCCAGCGAGGCGGTGATTCCTGAGGACGCTCTCAGAGCCGCATTGCGCACTAGCAGGGCCTCTGCTGACGGCTGGGATATCGCGCAAGTCCGGAGCTTGGCTGCGAGGTTCCGCGTGACGCCACTTGCGATGGCCACTCGCCTGCGGGCTGCGGGCGAAATGACCTGGGAAGTCTATGCGCGCTGGAAGGATGCCTGGACCGAGTACGTCTCGAACTTGAAAGCCAGAACCGGCGGCATGGCTACCCCGGTCGATAAGGCGCTGAGCCGAGGAGGGCGACCGTTCGCCCAACTCGTGCTTGAGGCGCTCGATGCCAATCGAATTACGGCCGTGGACGCCAGTCGCTACCTGGACCTCCGATTCGATCACATCGCAACCCTCCGAACCGAGCTCGTCGCAACCACGGGCGTACCCGGCGTCGACGACGGCAGCTAGCGCGCAGGCTATCGATGTACTCGATCGACACCAGTGTCTTCATGGATTGGCAAGCGAGGTACTACCCACTCGATCTGTTTCCGTCTCTTGAAACCAGGTTCGACGAGCTGATCGCAGCTGGCAACTGTCGCGCTGTTCAGCTAGTGAAGGAGGAAATCGACGCTGTCGGAACGCCTGGACTGCGGACGTGGGCCAAGAACCGCGCTGCGCTTTTTGTTCCGATTGCGCCGGACGTTCAGGCCGCAGGAGCCACCATCGAGGCCTCCTATCCTGACCTGATGGATCCAAAGGGCCTTCACGAATCCGCGGACGCCTACGTTATTGCCCTCGCCCAGATAAACAGCGGTACTGTCGTTAGCCAAGAAACATCAGCCGCTGAAAAACGAAATACGAAGCGAACGCATTTCATTCCCGACGTCTGCCGAGACCTGGGAATACCCTGCATCAATCTGTTTGGCCTGATGCGTAGCGAAGGCTGGAAGTTCTAGACCGTCCGATGAGCCCATCCGCCCTCGTTCAGAAACTCTGGAACTACTGCAACATCCTCCGAGACGACGGCCTGTCGTACGGTGACTACGTTGAGCAACTGACGTATCTGCTGTTCCTCAAGATGGCGGACGAGCAAAGTCGACCTCCGCACAACCGGCCGACGCCGATTCCGAAGGGCTTCGGCTGGCGAGCGCTGCTGAAACTTGATGGCGATGACCTGGAGACGCACTATCGCCATACACTTGAGGAACTCGGCAAGCGCCCCGCAATGCTCGGCCTGATCTTTCGCAAGGCGCAGAACAAGATTCAAGACCCCGCTAAGCTGCGCAGGCTCATAGTCGATCTGATCGACAAGGAAGAGTGGTCGCGCCTTGACGCCGACGTTAAGGGAGACGCCTATGAGGGCCTGCTGCAGAAGAACGCAGAGGACGTCAAGGGCGGCGCGGGCCAGTATTTCACGCCGCGCGCCCTCATTGCGGCCATGGTGGACGTGATGGCGCCGCAGCCTGGCCAGTCGATTTGTGATCCTGCATGCGGTACGGGCGGCTTCTTGCTCGCTGCGCACGACTACCTGTCAATGAATCACAAGCTCGATCGGGAACAGAAGAAGAAACTGAAGAGCGGCACACTGTTGGGGATCGAGCTCGTGGACAGTGTCGCGAGACTGTGCGCGATGAATCTGCTGTTGCACGGCATCGCCGGCGGCTCAGACAGCGATCTGCCGGTCATCGGCGGGCGTGATGCGCTGGCTGCGAAGCACGGCGAGTACGACATCGTCCTCGCCAACCCGCCCTTTGGCAAGAAGAGCAGCGTCACGATTGTCAACGACGCCGGCGATCAGCAGCGCGAATCCCTCATCATCAACCGCGACGATTTCTGGGCGACTACCAGCAACAAGCAGCTCAACTTCTTGCAGCACATCTTCACCATCCTCAAACAGCATGGCCGCGCGGCCGTTGTGTTGCCAGACAACGTGCTGTTCGAAGGTGGTGCCGGCGAGACGATCCGCCGCCAACTGCTGAATCAGGCCGACGTTCACACACTGCTGCGCCTGCCCACCGGCATCTTCTACGCACAAGGCGTGAAGGCCAATGTGTTGTTCTTCGATCGGAAGCCGGCGCGGGAGAAGCCGTGGACCGATGCTCTCTGGATCTATGACCTCCGTACAAACTTCCACTTCACCCTGAAAGAGAATCCTCTCAAGCGTGCCGACCTTGACGACTTCGTAAAGTGCTGCAATCCGAAGAATCGCCACAACCGAAAGGATAGCGAGCGGTTCAAGCGCTTCAGCTACGAAGACCTCACGAAGCGCGACAAGGTGAATCTCGATATCTTCTGGCTGAAGGATGAATCGTTGGAAGAGTCAGCAAATCTGCCGGCGCCTGGCGTCATCGCCGCGGAGATCGCCGAGGACCTGCAGGCTGCGCTTGAACAATTTGCGGCGATTGCCGACGACCTGAAGGCGCCGCGCTAATCACTAAGGCCGTAACGGCAGAATCGAATCAATTGCTCCAAACTCTCACAGTCTTGTTTCCCTAGGCGTGATCAGGACATCAACACCGTTACCCCTGAGATTTGCCTCTACCCGGACCGCCAGAGGGGGCAGGTGCTTCCCTCTGCTCTCCCACCAGTCAAGATTCTCGTCGACGTCCAGTGAGCCATAACCAGCGGCGAAGACGCGGTAAATCACCGACTGCTGGGGAACTCTCATGTTTGTCGGTACGACCAATCCAGCATTTCGCGCGGCCTCATTTGGACTTGAATGAACTGCGCGGAGCAGACCTGTTGGGGCCTCAACGAAGCCGAGCCCTGGCTGGTCCTGCAAAAGACGCTGGTCCTTGCGCAAGCCAAGTTCAGCCCGAATTAACACACATTGTTAGCGAACGGTCAAATGCGGCCACTCCCGAACGTCTGAAAACCGGCCACGGCAGGTAAGGGAATTCAGGCATCCTGAAGGGTTTCCCCCTTGGAGGATGTCGATGACCAATTACCTGAAGATGCCGAAGAAACAACAAGTTATCGCCCTGCTGGCCCTCGGCTGGAGTTACCGTCGGATTGAAGCCGAGACCGGTGTCCATCGCGAGACGGTCGCCGGCTACGATCCGAACCGCGCGCCAAAACCGGCCAAAACGTTCCCCGGCTCTGATCCGTCCCCACCGGGCGCCACCGGCGAGGACCGGACCGCCGACGATTCAAATCCGGCCACAACGTTCGCCGGCTCGCCCGCAAATCCGGCCAAAACGTTCCCCGGCTCGGCGCCGCGGCGACGATTCTCCGCGGCGGTCTATCGCGCGGCGATCACCGAAAAACTCGACGCGGGGTTGAGCCTCCAGCGCGTCTGGCAGGACCTCGTCGAAGAGTACGGCTACGGCGCCAGTTATGAATCGGTGAAGCGGTTTGTGCGGACGCTCACGCCCACGCGCCGCGCCGTGGGCGTCTTTCATTGCGCGCCAGGCGCCGAGGCACAGGTCGACTTCTTCCAGGGCGCGCCCACGCTCGAGCCCACGACGGGTGAGTGGCGTCGGCCGTGGGTCTTTCGCATGACGCTCGGTCACTCGCGGCACGGCTACGAAGAAGCCGTCTGGGATCAGAAGCTCGCGACGTTTCTGCGTCTGCACGAACGGGCGTTTCGTGATCTCGGCGGCGTGGCCCTCGTGATTCGCCACGATAATCTAAAAGCCGCCGTCGTGCGCGCGTGCTTCTACGATCCCGACAGTCACGAGGTCTACCTCGCGTTCGCCGCCCACTGGGGCTTCACGCCGCTGCCGACCCGGCCCCGCTACCCGCAGGAAAACGGCAAGCAAGAGCGGAGCGGCGGCTACGTCAAAGACAACGCGCTGAAGGGGCGACGCTTCGACAGCTTGGACGCGCAGAACGCCTTTCTGCGACACTGGAATCGGACCATTGCGCGGCTGCGGATCCACGGGACGACGCGTCGCCAGGTGTGGACGCACTTCGTCGAGGCCGAGCAACGCGCCCTCCAGCCGCTCGCCGCGACGGCGTTCCCCATCTTCACCAGCGGCGCGCGGACGGTGCACGCCGACGGCCATGTCGAAGTCGACGGCAGCTTCTATCCCGTGCCGCTCGCGCTGCTCGGCCAGGGCGTGCGCGTGCAGTGGGACGCGCACCTGGTCCGCGTCTTCCACACCGACACCCTCGTCGCCGTCCACGCGAAAGTCGCGGCCGGGCTGTTTGCGCCGCGCGCCGGGGAGGCCGAGGCCTCGACGCGACAACAGGCGTATGTCGACCACCTCCTCGGCCGGTGCGCGCGCGTCGGTCCGGCCCTGCGGCTGTGGGCCGACGCGGCGATCCTCGCGCGAGGCGTGCGGGCGATTCGTCTGATTCAAGGCGTGCTCAGCCTGACGCGGCGGCATCCGCGCGAGCGCGTACTCCACGCGGTCGCCCAGGCGCACACCCATCAACTCTTTCGCTACCAGCTGGTGCGGCGCCTCGTCGAGGCCGCGCCGGCTCCGTCCGCGCCCTCGCTCGTCGCCGACGATCCGGCGATTCGCCCGATGACCCAGTACACCTTGGAGGACTTTCTCAAATGAATGCTCAACTCTCGACCCGTCTCCGCCATCTCCGTCTCTCCGGCATGGTCGAAGCGCTTCCCGGCCGCGTCGCCCAGGCCGAGGCCGCGCCGCTCCCGCACCTCGAATTCCTCGAGCTCCTCGTCGAGGACGAACTCACCCGTCGGGCCGACCGGCTCTATGCGCGTCGGCTCAAGCAGGCCGGCATCGTGACCGTGAAGACGCTGGCCGATTTCGAGTGGGCCTTCAATCCGAAGCTCCCGAAGGTGAAACTCGTCGAGCTCGCCAGTGCGCGCTTTGTCCAGACCCACGCCGGCGTCTTGCTCATTGGGCCGCCGGGCGTCGGCAAATCGCACCTCGCGACGGCGATCGCGGTCGGCGCCATCCGCGCCGGCCGGCGGGTCCTGATCCGCAGCACCTTCGATTTGGTCGCCGACTTCGCCGAAGCCGAGGCCACCGGGGCGCGCCGCGCCCTCGTGCAGCAGCTGACACGCGTCGACCTCCTCGTCCTCGAGGATTTCGGGATGAAGAGACTCGGCGCGACCGCCGCGGAGGATCTCTTGGAAATCTTCGTCCGTCGGCACGAAGCCGCGTCGACGCTCATTACGACGAATCGGCCCACGCAGGACTGGGGCATCTTTCTCGGCGACGTGCCGGCCGCCACCGCGATCCTCGATCGCTTCTTGGCCCACGCCGAGATTGTGCCCATGACGGGCAAGAGCTACCGCTTCCGGCAACGCGCCAGCGCCCCGCCCGAGGCGTGACGACGGCCCATGGACGCTGCCGGAGCCGTGGACGCACAGCACGCGCCCACCGCTCCTTGGAAAACCCCAAAACGGTTTTCCACAAGCGCCCACCGGCGCAATCGTTTTCTGTCGGGAACGAAGAACGGCAGGGGACACTTCTATTTCGCTTGGACAAGAAACAGCGCCCGCGCTTGTGTGTGGGAAGGAATCAGACGATACTCAACGCCCCTACCGCGTGGCCGGTTTTCAAACGTTCTTCAGTGGCCGCATTTAGACGTTCGGTGACACACACATGGCCGTGGCCACGCCCGCACGAGCCCGATAACAGCGGATTGTTTGCTTGCCTCTGGAGCGAGTCGTACCCGAAGCTCCTCGATTCTTCTGAATGAAATCGGGCCAATGGCGTACTTGGCGATCAACTCCGGGAAGAAAGCGAACTTCCCAGCAATGACGTCCATTAATCCCTCTTCTGGATCCTTGTGCTCGGGAAGGACATGAGTACGACAGAACCTCAGACGCATCTGGGGTGTAAGTGTCAAGAGGTGCGCGAGTTCATGCCATTTAGAGAAGTAGGACCTAAAACGTTTCGCGCCACGGCAATCGATTAAGGAGACAAACTTGCGGTCTCCCTTCCCACCCCTTTGAAGGCCAAACGTAATCGCATAGACGTCTGGACCGAGCTGATGTTCAAGGTCAGCGAACGACACTTCTCCGCGACCAGAATACTCATCGCGGACCCGAAGCAACGTTTTGTCGCTGTCTATCTCGATGAAGAGCGTGTCGAGTTTGATTGCGGCCAGCTGTAACAGGTCGGTAGGCGTAGCACAGCCATGCTCTTGAATGAACGCACGAATTTTCTTCTGGCACAAGCGGATGATGGCACCCACTGGGTCCCCGTCGTGCTTCGCACCTAGGTCGGCTGCAAGTCTCCAGAGGCGAGGGTCATTCTTCAGGTTCGATGCCATCGGAGTACACCTTCGTAATCGCCAGGTAGAGTCGCTTCCACTCGTCGACACTTCTCTCACGCGTCGCTTGGGTTGCTCGTCGAGCAACAACCGCTTGGTGCGCGTCGAGCAGTGTCATCGTTTCCGAGTAGCTCAACCCTAGTTGCTCCGCCGCCTCCGACAGTGTTCGCGGAATCGTGACCGGTTCACGCTCACGTTCTTCACGACCAGTCTCGCCCCGCAATAGGTAGTCCAGCGACGCGCCCAATACACCTGCAATCCTGAGCACGTAGTCGGTACTGATGTTCCGCTTGTTGTTCTCTACTTCGCTGAGGAACCCCTTACTAATTTTTGTTTCCAGCGCTAACCGCTCCTGCGTCCAATTGCGCCTTTCTCTAACTTCTTTGATTCGGTCACCGATTGTAGGCACGCAGGCAGTTCCTCTGAGCGGCAGATGGTAGCACAGAGATGAGAACCAACGTCTTCAAAAACAGTTGCACCAAAACAAGAGGTTCGCTATACTTGTACTATTCTCGCTATACACGCATACAAGAATTCGTCTTGTGTGATGTCGAGCGTCGGCAAGAGGAGCGAAACCATGGCGAAACGGCAGGGGCCAGTGATGGTTACCCACAAAGGCAACCGCTGGCCGGTAAAGCAGGATGGCCAGACCATTTCAGTGCATCGAACGCAGAAGGCAGCGAACGAAGTCGGCCGACGTGAAGCGATCAAGGACGGCGTAGAACGAATCACGCAAGGTCGCGACCACAAGTTCGTGAGCAAAGACAGCTACGGATCCGAATCCAAAGTCCGGGACACGGAACACTAGACGGAGGGGTGATGTTCATTTACTCGAATCCGACTGGCGACCCAGCCCTCGAAGGAGAGGCACTCGAGTCTTATCGAGCACAAGTGCACCAGCAGTACTCGCGCTGCGCAGCCCACAGAAAGTCGGCTTTCACCCACCTCCACGCTTTCGATGGCGTCCAGACGACTGCGATCGACCACGTAACTTGGCCTGCCTTCCCAAAGGTTAGCAGCGGGATCGATCTGGCTCAGATCGATCAGCAACGAAGCGACCTTCAGGACGAGTACGTTGAGTGGTGTGCGGATCGCAGCGGCGGCCGTGTTTCTCGGGTCACATTCACGACCGAATTCCATGAGCCCTTTTTGATCCTTGCTCGGCAAGGACTGGCGGCAGCGGTTGACGGGATTAGGAATCTTTATCCCAATTCTCATCCCACTGGCCGAGAGCTTTTCGGCATCGACGACTCGCAGATCGAGCAGTTGTCCCCGGATGACAGAGAACAGACGTTTCAGAACCATGTCCAGAGAAACCCCTGGAACAACGGTGAATTCGGGATCCTGTTTCTTACTCACCGGAGCAATAACATGTTCGCTCTCTTCGAACTGGCGAACGATTGTGCGACGCCGAACCTGTCGCTCGCAGCCTCCGACGTCTGCGCCAAGACCAATTGCGCTGTCGGCCGCAATTCCGACCCCGCGGTGTGCCAGGCCTTGCAACTGATCGCGAGAGCCGATCGAAGTCTCGCTCTCACAGACGCACCAGGCGTGACCATACGTAAGCTCGGTGGAGTTTGGGAACTCAACGGCGTTCAGATCGACGTCAACGCGCCAGCTGCGAATGTCTGGCAGGTTAGTCGTAACCGTCGTCGGGGAGTGCTTGAAGTTTCTGCCGGCCTCACGCTCGCTGGCGAGCCGATTAGATCAGGTGCCCAGGTCGCCAAAGCCCTACAAGTAGGCGTCTCTGTACTTTCAGCCCCTGACGCCGACCTTCCGTTTTGGGCCCGACGCGGCAACGAATCGACCAGAAGGGTCTGAGAAGGACAAATCAACGATGAACGCCCATAGATTCCTTTTGCTAATACTCGTCTGTATGTTTGGAGCCAGTGCTTTTGTTTCGACCAGACAAGAGGGCCTGCGGAAACAGCTTCGCGTGTCAGACGTCCCTTCAGTCATGACCGAAGCAGAGCTGATGGAGTTGGAAGACCCATTCTTCAGGCTTGTCCTGAAGCAGCCGGGACAAATGACGAGCCTTTCGGCCATCGAGGATCGGCTTCAGCCAAATCGTTCGCAGCGTCAAGTTTTCGTCGTGTCCGAAGACATTGCGCGGAGTTCACATGGCCAACGGCGCATGGTTGTCTCCTTTGATGGAACCAGCAGCGCGGGACCATTGGACGGGAACGTCATGCTGTCTGTGTTTTTTGATCCTAATGGACCCGACGGCCAGCCTATCGAGGCTTGGGGCTGGGATGAAAGGCGTGGTCGCTATAACTATTACAAACTCGATTCGTCCCCTAGTCAGCAACAGATGTTTTGGACGTTTCGGGGCTCTTCGGATTTGGCCGATCACAAGTCACCTTCCGAAAGGCAGGGAACCTGCCTGAGTTGCCATATCAACGGTGCCCCGATTATGAAGGAATTGTTCTTTCCCTGGAACAATTGGGACTCGTTCAAATTTCGGGCTCAGTACCTCAGGCCCTCAGGCTTGAGTCCTTGGCCCATTGCGCGCTCGCCTCGCCTGACCCAGCTTTCTGGTGCTGAGAGCCTTGAGGGGATGATCATGTCTTCGCTCGACCGGTTCAATCGGAGACGGGTTGCCGACCTGGTCAGTCCGACCGACAGCCGCCGGTTCGACGCGCGACTGGTGTTGAAGCCGATATTCGCCACCACGGAAGTAAATATTGTTAGCGCCGATGTTGAGTCGGGTATGCACCCGTTTCAAGCGCCGCGAACTGGACGGCCGACGAGCGAGGTGGTAGTGCCCTCTTCGTTCTTCTTGAATGTGGCGCTCCTTTCAACCCTTGGCATCTCGGAAGCCAATCGCTTCAACGGGTTGGCCCGACTCAATCCTGAGGAGTACTCTCGTCTCATAAGCGAGACGCGAACTTTGTTTGACGACGAGGTCGGGGATACGCTGTTCGCATGGTTCACGCCGGAGCCAAGTCATATTGACAACAACTATGTTGCCGGATTGATTAGTAGTGGACTGGTGTCGCGAGACCTAATTGCGGCGGCCCAGCTTGTTGATTTGGAGCGTCCGGTCCTCTCAGCAGACAGAGAATCTTTACTATCCGTAATCCCCGCCCGAGTCGCCTTGGGTGGAGACGGCGCGGCGTTGAAGTCGTCTGTGCTCGAATTGGCAAGACTGCAGAAGCCTGATTCAACATCTCCAACGGCGTTCTTTGTGGAAACTCTCGCGTCCGGGCAGGCCATTGAACGCCTCCGTTTGCGTGTAGTTGAGTACCTCGATCGCGAAACCAAGGCACTCGGAGATCCAGCGACTAGGTCGACGGAACTCTCGCGCCTCTATCAATTGTTGCTTCGACGGCGACGCGACGTATTGCGGCACCCGGAACTCTCCGCACTCGATGAGACCGGGGGGCTCCTATTTCCCTTGCCAAAGTGAGATCATTGGCTTGATTGGCTGGGAGGCAGGAAACGAAGCCTATTCGTATCTCAGCGCCAGGATCGGATCGATCCGGCTCGCACGACGCGCCGGGATCATTCCTGCTATCACTGACACCACCGACAACAACACGACGGTCGAGACAGCGATCCATGGATCGCCCGGTAGAATGCCGTACAACTGCGACGACACGTAGCGTCCCAGCGCGATCGCCGAGGGGATGCCGACCGCGAGGCCGATCACCAGCAGCAACAGCACTTCTTTCATCACCAGCCAGACCAGGCCGTGCGGCGCGGCGCCGAGCGCCAGCCGGATGCCGAGCTCCTTGCGGCGGCGCGCGACGATGAAGGCCATGACGCCGTAGAGGCCGATCGAGGCCAGTAAGGTGGCGAGCAGGCCGAACCCGGCCGACAGCATAGCGATCAGCCGATCGCTCAGCAGCGTTTCATCGAGCTGCCCCTGCAGCGTCTTCATGTCGAACACCGGCATGCCGGCATCGAGCCGCTTCACTTCGCCTCGCACCAGGTTAAATGCGCCGCTCGACGCGTCAGTGGTGCGCATGTAGAACGTCACGCCGCCGCGGCCCCAGTTTGGGATGAAGACCTGGCGCCTGACGCCTTCGCGCGGCCCTTCGTACAACGAGTCGGCGGCGACGCCGACGATCTCGATGGTGAGCTTCGACTCGGGTCCCACGCTAAAGCCGATTCGCCGGCCGACCGCGCTCTTGTCCTTGAAGAAGTGCCTGGCGAACCTCTGGTTCACGATCGCGACCGTCGCGTCCTGCTTCGCGTCGACGCGCGTGAAGTCACGCCCCTCGAGCATCGGGATGCCCATGGTCTCGAAATAGCGCGGCGACAACGAGTTCATGAACGCCTGCATATCTTCGCCGTCCTTGGCCTCGTGACCTTCGACCGACATGCTGCTGTCCCATTCGCTGCCGGCGAGGATCGGCACGGCCGCCATCGCGATCGATTTCACACCAGGCGAGGAGCCCAGCCGGTCGAGCAGCTCGTTGTAGAAGTTGATGCCCTGCTGGTTCTCGTAGCCGCCGAGCGCCGGGTTCAACTGGAACGTCACCAGGTTGTCGAGCTTCACGCCGGTGTCGGTGGTCTGCAAGTTCTGCAGGCTGCGCACGAACAAGCCAGCGCCAAACAGCAGCATGAAGCTGAGCGCGACTTGCGCGGCGACCAGGCCCTTGCGGAGGTACAGCGAACCACCCGACCCGGCGATGGCGCCCACCGTGTCTTTCAGCGTGGCCCACTGATCGGGCTTGCTGGCGCGCAGGGCCGGAAGCAATCCGAAAATCACGCCGGTAAGCAGCGTCAACGAGAACGTGAAGAGCAGGATGCGCAGGTCGGGTGTCGGCTGGATCAACAGCGGTTGATCGGAGGGGATGAGCGCGAGCAGCCCGCGCGTCAGCGCCATCGACAGCAAGATGCCGAACGCGCCGCCGACAAGCGACAGCAACACGCTTTCGGTGAGGAGCTGGCGGATCAACTGGCCGCGCGTGGCGCCGAGCGACAGCCGCACGGCGATCTCGCGCTGGCGCATGAAGCCGCGCGCGATCAGCAGGTTGGCCACGTTCGCGCACGCGATCAGCAGCACCAGGCCGACCATCGCCATCAGCACCACGAGCGCGGTGGAGAAGTCGTTGCGCAGCGACGAGTAGCCCATCGCGGCCTTTTCGACCCTCAGCTTGCCCGTCATGAACTGGTCGCGCTGAAACTGCGACCAATCTTTCGCGCCCGGCAGCGTCATCTCGTGCTGGCGGATCTGCGTGAACAGCCCCTGCATCGGCGCTTGCGCGCTGTCGGCGGTGTAACCGGGCTTGAGCCGCGCGAACACCTGCACCCACCGGGTGCGTTCGTTCGACATGTGCACCCATTCCCACTCGGGCACGACCGCCGGCTTCATCAGGATCGGAACGCGGATCTGCGGCGCGCGCGCCGGGTCGATGCCGGCAAATCCTTCGGCCGACACGCCGACGATCGACATCGGGTAGTTGTTGACCAGGATCTTCTTGCCGACGACCGCGGGGTCGCGGTTGAAGCGCGTGTTCCAGTAGTGATGGCTGAGCACGACCACCGGGTGGCCCTGGTAGATCTGATCGTCCTCCTGCGAATTGAAGACGCGGCCGAGCGCCGGGCCGACGCCGAGCATGGTGAAGAAGTTGCCCGACACCATTTCCACCTCGACGCGCTCGGTCTGGTTGTCGACGCTGATCGACGCGCTGGCCAGGCGCCGCGCCAGGACTTCTGCCAGCGGCTCGCCGCGCTTCCGGTACTCCTCGTAGATCGGGTACGAGTGCATCCGCGAGCCCATGTTGCTGCCGCTATGCGGTCCTTGCTGATAGAGCATCACCAGCTCATCCGGGTTCTTGACCGGCAGCTTGCGCAAGAGAATCTGGTCGATCAGCGTGAAAATCGCGGTATTGGCGCCGATTCCGAGCGCCAGCGACAGGATGGCGACGATCGAAAAGAGCGGGCTGCGGAAGAGCCCGCGAACGGCGAGCTTGAGGTCGTTACTCGGTAAGGTCACAGGGGGTTAGACGAGGCCCCGCTGCGCGGGGTTGGACACGTTCCGATCTCAGACACGTTCCGATCTCAGATGGCAGATCTCAGATTTCAGATTTTAGGCGCCAACCGTGAACCGCCGGGGCCCGTCTCACGTATGAATCTAGAGTCGGAGGCCAAATGTTGTTTTTGAACCGTCTTTTTGGAAAGAGTGAACCGCCCAAGCAGCGGGTCCAGGTTTGCGTGGAATGTGGCATGCCGGTGGCAGACCACAAGCAATGGTGCTCGATCCTGCAGGGCAAGATCGAGATGCAGCGCAAGACCGCGGAACAAAAGACGGCGTAAGCCCAGGTTCCTCACGGAGGTTCCGCACGACGGTTCCTTACGAAGGTTCCGGCCGACGGTTCCTCCGGCGAAGAACCCTCGTCAAGAACCCTCGTGAGGAACCCCCGTGAGGAACCTCCGTGGGGAACCTCCGTTATTCCGACCGCAACGCCTGCATTACGTCTACACGCGCGGCCCGCGCGGCTGGCATCAACGACGCCAGGATCGCGGCGGACACGAGCACGACCGCAGCGCCCAACAGGGGCAGCGCGCCCGGCATCGTCACTTCTGTTAGATAAGCCCCGATCAACTGCGCCAGCGCGAGGCCCCCGACGATGCCGGCGACGACGCCGGCGCCGGCGATGATCGCGCCCTCGCTCAGGATGCCTTTCAGCAGGCTCGTAGGCGTCGAGCCGATTGCGAGGCGGACGCCGAACTCGCGCGTCCGTGCGCTCACCGAAAACGCCAGCACGCCCGCCACTCCCACCACCGCAATCAGCAGCGCGACCCCCGCAAAGCCGCCGAACACGAGCGCGTTCAGTCGATTCGGCGCGAGCACTTCTGCGCGCACGTCGTCCAGCGTTGCGGCTTTCTCAACCGGCTGCTCCGCCGACATGCTGCGGATGATCTTGGTGATCGGCGGCACGAGGGCATACGGATCCGTCTTGGCGTGGACGAACAGCCGGCCCTGGAACATCTCCTGTTCCATCGGGTGATACACCGTGACCACCGGACCCGGCACGACGTTCTCGTCGTCCAGATCGGCGGCGACGCCGATGATCCGGCGCGGGCCGTTGCTGACGCCGATGAACTTGGTGACCGGATCGGTCCAGAAGAAACTGCGGTTGACGGCATCCCCGTTCGGGAACATCCGCTTGGCCAGGCTCTCACTGACGATCACCACCTTTTGGCTGTCGGTGCGATCGTCGGCATTGAAGTCGCGCCCGGCGACAATCGGGACGCCGAGCGAGCGGAAGAATCCCGGTGACACCGTGCGGAAGTTCGCGCGCGGATCGTCCTCGCCGTCGGCTTTCTTGTAGCCCTCGACCATGAACTGCGCCGCAAAGAACGCGCCGGCGTCGCGCCACGGCACCGCCGTGCCAAGCGCCACCTGCTCGACGCCGGGCAGCTCGCCGATCTGTCGGATCATCTCCCGGTAGAAAGGCAGGGTCTGTGCCGGCGGCCGCTCGTAGTTCACGGGCACGTTCACCGCGAGCACGTTGTGGGTATTCATGCCGGGCTGCGTGCGCTGCAGCGCAATCGAGGTCGTGATCAGCATGCCCGCGCCCGCCAGCAGCACGAACGAGGCGGCGATCTGCGTGATCGCGAAAACGCGCAGCCGGCGATTGGTACCCGTGGTGATGCGCACGCTGCCGGTCGAAAGGCCGAAGCCATTGGTCGCGTCCGCGGATGGCAACCGTGGCACGAAGGCGAGCAGCACCGCCGCCACGAGCGCGAGGCCGACGCCGACCCAGAGCAGCGTCGAATCGACCGTCAGATCCAGCGCACGCACCGAGTAGCGCGACGCGTAGCGCGCCAGCACCGCGACCATGGGCCTGGCGATGATCACGCCGAGGATCGCACCGGCGCCGCAGAGCACCAGGCTCTCGGCCAGCAGCGTGCGGCGCAGCGCCGCCCGGCCGGCGCCGAGCGCGGCGCGGATCGCCAGCTCGCCCTCGCGACGCACCGACCGCGCGAGGATCAGGTTGGCGACGTTGGAGCACGCGATGATGAAGATCAAGCCCGACGCCGCCAGCAACACGAGCAACACCGTCCGCGCCGGTGACGTGATCTGATCGCGCAGCTGCACCGCCTCGATCCGGAAGTCGTCCTTCACTGGATAGGCTTCGGCATGCTCGGCGAGAATGGCGCCGTGCGCGGTCCGCAACTCGGCGCGCGCCTGTTCGAGACTGGCGCCCGGCGACAAGCGGCCGAACAACTCGGTCATGCGGTGCACGCGCCCCTCTTGCATGGTGGCCGCCATGTGATGAGAGCTGGTGACGACGTTGGCGATGACCTCGGTCTGGGCGGGATACGGAATCGAGGGCTCGAGCACGCCGACGATCGTGACCGCGCGGTCGCCGAGCTTGATCGTCTTGCCGACGACCGATTCGTCGCTGTTGAGCGTCGTGCTCCAGAACCGGTGCGTGAGGACCGCGGCCGGCGCGGCCTGCGGGCCATCGTCGGTGGCATCGAGCAGCCGCCCGCGCACCGGACGCAGGCCCATCACGCTGAAGTACGAGCCGCCGACGACCCCGGCCTTGACGACCCGCGGCTCGCCGAGCCCCACCAGCGTGAAGTCGAGCGTCGAGAAATCACCGAACGCCGCAATGGTGGTAACGCGCGAGCGCAGATCGCGGATCTCCGGCACCGAGAAGTTGGCGTTCACGGCGTTGCGGCCATGGGCAGTCTGCCGGATGTAGATCAGCCGCTCCTCGTCGTCGTTGACGAGCGGCCGCAGCAGCACGCCGCGGACGACGCTGAAGATCGCGGCGTTGGCGCCGATGCCGAGTGCGAGCGTGAGGATCACCGTGACGGCGAGTCCCTTGACTCTCGCAAGCGATCGGAGGGCGTAGCGAGTGTCGGTCAGAATGCTCATGACTGCTGCAGCTCCACGACGAGATCGTCGAGCCGATCGTGGCCCGGTCGGCCTGCGGGTCGGTCTCGCCGAGTAAAAGCTGACAGGAGGGCCAGAAGATCAGGCGCGCATGTCCTCGTCTTTGGTCTCTCTCGTCGCCAGCAGACCGAGCAGCGAGACGATCGCTACCGCCGAGAGGTAGTAACCGACGTAGCTCAGGCCGTAATTCTGCGCCAGCCACGTCGCCGCGTACGAGGAGAGCGTGGCGCCGAAGATTCCGGCCACGTTGAACGCGATCGAGCTGCCCGTGTACCGCACGGATGTTGGAAACATCTCCGAGAGTACTGTTCCGAGCGGACCGTAGACCAGCCCGGTGAGGCCGAACCCGAGGGCGAGCATGGCCATCGCGCCGATCGTGCCCGACGCAAACAGCGCCGGCATCACGAGCCCGAAGGCCACGGCGAGCAGCGTCATCCAGATCATCGCCTTCCGCCGGCCGTGCTCCGCCACCTTCCCCGCAAACGGAATCGTCGCGGCGAAGAACAGGATGCCAAACAGCTGCATCATCAGGAACTGCGTGCGCGTGTAGCCGAGCGCGGTCGTGCCCCATGACAGCGTGAACACCGACATCAGGTAGAACAGCGCGTAGGCCACGATCGAGATCAAGATGCCGAGAATCAGCGCGCGCGAGTGGTGCCGGAACACTTCGACCAAGGGAATCTTGACGCGCGCCTGGCGGCTGACGGCTGCCGCAAAAATCGGCGTCTCGGTGATCGTGAGCCGCACGTACAGCCCGAGCGCGACCAGCACGGCGCTGGCGAGAAACGGAATGCGCCACCCGAAGTTGAAGAACTGCTCGTCGGTCAGGAATTGCGAAAGCGCCAGGAACGTGCTGCCGGAAAACAGGAAGCCGATCGGCGCACCGAGCTGCGGGAACATCCCGTACCACGCGCGCTTGCCGGGCGGAGCGTTCTCGGTGGCCAGCAGCACCGCGCCTCCCCACTCGCCGCCGAGGCCGATGCCCTGGCCGAACCGGCACAGCGCGAGCAGCAGCGGCGCGGCAATCCCGATGGTGGCATAGGTCGGCAGCACGCCTATCATCACCGTCGAAATTCCCATCGTCAGCAGCGCGGCAACGAGCGTGGTCTTGCGGCCGATGCGGTCGCCGAAATGGCCAAACAGCACCGACCCGATCGGCCGCGCGATAAACGCGATCGCAAACGTCGCCAGCGAAGCGAGCGTGGCCGTCGCGGGGTCGGAGGAAGGGAAGAACAGCCTTGGAAATACCAGTACTGCGGCGGTGGCGTAGATGTAGAAGTCAAAAAACTCGATCGTCGTCCCGATCAGGCTGGCGAACAGGACCTGGCCGGCCGTATTGACCTTCATCAGCCGGGCAGTCTACCACCCCAGCTTGGCACCCCATAAAGGGGTGCCCTACGACTGGAGGTAGACGTGGCGCGAGCGGCCAATTGGTATTAGAGTGCGCGCATGGTGCGTAGGGCGGAACTTTCTTGTCCACCGAAGCGCGAAGCGCGAAGGTGGAAGTTCCGCCAATAGCGAGGTTCTTATGAAGCAATTGGCCACCGTCGCCGTCGTTTCTCTCCTTCTCGCAGGCTCGATCTCCGGCCAGGCGCCCAAGCGTGCCCTGACGGTCGAGGACTACTACCGCATCAAGACGATCGGCGACGCGCAGCTCTCGCCCAACGGCCAATGGGTGTCGTATTCGCTGTCGACGAGGATCGAAGACGACAACACGACGTCGACCGAGACTTACGTGGTCAACGCCGACGGCTCTGGCACGGCGCGCCGCATCACGCATGCGGGCAACAACGTGGCGAGCCCGCGATGGACCGACGACAACCTGTTGTCGTACACGCTGGCCGCGCGGGTGCCGAGCGCGATTTTTATCGGCGGGCCAGCAACGGATGCGCGGGCGCCGCGCGCGAATGGCGCACGTTGGAAAGTCGCGGTCGACACGCCGAACGCGACGCCGGTTGAAGCGCCGGCCGTGCCCGCGGGCGTCACCAGCGCCGATGGGAAATGGATCGCGCAGGCCAAAGACGGTGCACGGTCCACCCCCGCCGCACCGGCGGCGACAGAGTTCGAGCAGCGTCATGCGGATCGGTTCAAGGGCCGAACGTTCGACTGGATGCGGTTCCAGGCAGACGGCCAGGACTATCCCACACCGGATCCGCGGCTGAGGCCGGCCGCCGAGATCACGATCGCTACGGTCGAGGGCGGCACGCCCAAGGCGATCACGTCGCTCGGCATGCGGCCCGCGAATGTCGCGTGGCATCCCAACGGAACCGTCATCGCCTTCACCGCTGATGAAGGATGGAAGAACGAGCAGGGTTACGAGCATCCCGACATCTACACCGTCACGACCGAGGGCAAGGTGAGCCGTCTCACGACCGACGGCTACGCGTGGAGCTCGCTGGCGTACTCGTCCGATGGCCGCTTCCTGCTGGCCGAACGCACATTCGGTACCGACATGATCATCAAGCAGCGGCTGAATCACGGCGGCTCCGACGATCTGATCCTCAAATCCACTGCTGGGGGCGCGGACATCAATCTCACCGCGTCGTGGGATCTCGAACCGAATGCACCGCGCTGGTCGCCGGATGGCCGGTATGTCTACTTCACGGCGGAGAAGGGCGGCACCACGCACTTGTTCCGCGTGGCTGCCCGAGCCGACGCTTCAGTCGAACAGGTGACGCAAGGCGAGCGGCGGTTGAACGCGATCACGTTCGACAAGGCAATGACCCGCATCGCTTACACGGTCGGCACCTATGACAGCCCGTCCGAGCTGTGGACGGCCGGCATCGACGGCAAAGGCGAGCGGCAGCTCACCAACGTGTCCGCGGACATTCGCGCCGAGATCGGCATCACCAAGACCGAGCAGCTGACGTGGAAGAGCAACGATGGCACGGCGATCGAAGGCTGGTTGACGCAGCCGTACGGATACGATCGCACGAAGGGACCGTACCCGCTCGTGGTGTTCAACCACGGCGGCCCGCACTCGGCGGTCGGCTACGGCTTCAACTTCAAGCAGCAGTACTTCGCCGCCAACGGTTACTTCGTCCTCGACACCAACTTCAGAAGCTCCACCGGGTACGGCGACGCGTTCAAGTGGGGCACGTGGGGCGCGTGGGGAACGAAAGACGGCCAGGACGTCGTTTCGGGCATCGACCACGTGCTCGCGGCCTACCCCGTCGATCGAGCCAGGGTCGCCACGATGGGCCACTCGTACGGCGGCTTCATGACCAACTGGTTGATCACGCAGTATCCCGACCGCTTCGCTGCGGCCGCTTCCGGCGCCGGCATTTCCAACTGGTTCAGCGACTACGGCACGGCCGACATCTACCGCACCAAGGAAACCGAGTTCTTCGGGGCGCCATGGGACGAGCGCGCCATCGCGCGGATGATCGCGCAGTCGCCGTTGATGCAGGCCGGGAAGGTCCGGACCCCGACGCTCTTCATCCAGGGCGAGATGGATCAGCGCGTGCCGTACGAAGAGGGCGAGCAGATGTATTTCGCCATCAAGCGGCAGGGCGTACCGGCAAAGATGATCCAGTACGCGGGTCAGCCGCACGGCATCAGCGGCCACTGGAACAACGTGCACCGCATGTTGAACGAGCTGAAGTGGATCGACAGTTACGTCAAGAAGGGATCGGCCACCAGCACCTCGGCACGACAATAGAGTCTGCCACTCCTTCCCAAGAAACATCTCAAGGGGAGGAACGCACGGGGACGAGCTCAATCTGCCTGGCCTGATCCGCGTACCAGGCCGCGTTGGCGTCCGACATGAAGCCCTCTGTCACGAGCGCGCGCCCGGCTGCTTGCACGCATTCCACGTAGCGATTCCGCGTCAGCGATTCGCTGGCCGGAAGCAGTCCGAGCCGCCGCCACGCCTGGGTCGGGCTTTCGCGCTCGTCCCATACGCCGTTGCGGTTCATGTCCACGAACACATTTGAGGCGTCGAGTGGCTCCAGGCCATGGCCGGTGAATGCCGCAAACGACGTCGTTCCCGCGACGCTGTTGGGGTAGGGGAAATACACACCGAGCGGACACGCCACTTCCGGGAACGCCAGAGCGGGGCGCGTGTTCGCGCCGGCGCGGCCGCTCGTGTCCGGGGCGTCCGATCGCGATGCGGGCGGCGCGATGCCGCGATCGACCCAGGCATCGAGCATGTCGATGAAGCGGTCCATCACCTTGGACATGTCGAGAATCTGCACCGCCCCCCGTCGCCCGTCCGGTAAATTCTCGCCGCCCGAGTGGCTGATGCTACGCACCTCGTACATCCGGTGCTTCGCCGTCAGGCCCTTTTCCGCCAGAATCCTCGCGTTGCTCCGCTTGTTAGCGAGATAGCTCGACGACATGTAGTCGGGTTTCTTCGAGGGCCAGATGTTGTTGTACATCTGGTGCGAGATATCGAGCTGCGGCACGAACGCCGCCCTGTCGGCGTCGGTCGTGAGGAGCACGTCCTTGCCATCTTTCATCAAGACCGGCAACCACCCACCTGCCGCGCCATCGTCCGCGAGAATGCCGTCGAAGAACGCCCCGCCGTCGCGATCGCGGTTCAAGCCAGGCGTGTAGTTCAGTCCGCGCCCGATGCGCGCCCCCGCCGAGTGCCCGTAAAGATACGTCCGTGACGGACGCCGGCCCAGCCGGTCGGCGATGAGATTGTGCGCGACCGAGGCGAAGTCCATGATGTAGCGCGCGGAGTCGTTGAAGGCGACGTCGTCGACCGTGGTGCCGTTGTCGAGCGTGGCGAGGATCTCGCCCAGACCTTCCGAAGATGTCCTGCGGGTTTTGACGAGGGCGAAGCCCTTCGACAGCATCAGCAAGTCGTACTTGTTGAGACCGGCGAGGGGGCGGGCGGGATCCAGGTTCTGGTCCCAGGCCTTGAGGTTTCCTTCCTTGAACGACGTGCCACGGCCATGCACGGTGACCCAGTTCTTGCCGTTCCACGCGCCGGGGCTGCTCGGAAAGATGACGGTCATGGCCGCGCCCTTGTCCCGTTGGTATTTCGCGACGGCGAAAAACCGTTCACCCGCGTCGGCGGTCTGCGGAAACACGAGGTCGGGTGCGTTGGTGAGGTATTCCTTGTAGTCGCCGGTTCTCGTCACGAAGCCGTCGACGCTGCCGTCCAGACCGATGTCAAGGCGACGAAAAGCTCGCCCCTCAATTGTCAGGGCGGTGTCCTGCATCAGACAGGAGGCCGGTCCGACCTTTTGCCCGCGCACATCGCGAGCCGTCGCGAGAAATCTGTCGCACGAGGCCACGCTCCCGGTCTGGGCGCTGACGCCCATCACGAGTGCGATCGCGCCGAGCGCAGAGACCAACACCGCGCGCCCCACCGAGCGCAGCAATCCTTGCATCGAAGACCTCCCTGTCGCCCAGATCCGACCTTGACATCCTGGCGTTTTGGCGACAACTTTACCGCGCCCCATGGTACGACGAAGCGGGCACGGAGGACACGGATTTGAACCAGGACGTATCGCGGCGCCGATTTCTTCAGACCGCTGCCGGGATCCCGCTCGCGGGCTTGACGATGGATGCGTCTGGCGCACAGTCCACCGCTCGAGCCAAGCCAGCCGCGCCACCGCTGCCGCAGAAAATCAGCCCGCCGAACATCGGCGGCGGCGGCCGCGTCGAACGTGATTTCTATGGGGACTGGTTACAACGATCGGGCGTGCCGATCATCGAGGGTTACTCCATCCTGGACGCGGCGACCCAGGAACTCAAGCCGTGGCCGGAGATTGGCGGCCGCGGCCTCTATTGCCGCTTCTCGGGCAACGTCCACATGGACGCGATGATCATGGAGATTCCGGCGGGGAAGGCGCTGACCCCCGGCAAACACATGTACGAGCAGTTGGTGTATGTGCTGAGCGGGCGCGGCTACACGCGCGTCGAACAGGGTGGCAAGTTCAACAACGTGCGATGGGCAGAGGGAAGCCTGTTTGCGCCGCCTCTCAACGCCGAACATCGCCACTACAACGACGACAGCGGAAAGCCGGCCCGTCTGCTGGCAGTCACGACGCTTCCGCTGACGCTGCAGTTGGTGGGCAACGTCGACTTCGTGTCGAAGACGCGGTTCGATTTCACCGATCGTTACAACGGGCAGGAAGAGTACTTCACCAAACGCCAGCGGATTCGGCAGCGGTGGGACAAGGCGAACCTGGTGCCCGACATCCGCAACGCCGAAGTCGTCAAATGGGAAGAGCGCGGCGGCGACAATGCCAGTATGTTCTACGACATGGGCGGCAACACGATTTTGGAGCCGCACATTTCAGAGTTCGGTGTCGGCGAGTACAAGCTCGCGCATCGCCATCCGTACGAGGCCGTCATTCTCATCCTCAGCGGCGACGGGTTCAGCATTGCCGGGAAGAACGATCTGCTCAAGGACTACGTGAAGATGGACTGGCAGCGCAATTCCATCGTCTCGCCTCCGTACTTCTGGTATCACCAGCACTTCAACACCGGTACCGTGCCGGCGCGCTATTTTGCCGTGACCGAGGGCGACTTTCCGAAGCGGCTGGGCATTCCGCTGGAAGTCGAGCAGATCGAGGCGAACCGCGAAGACCCGGCCATCCGCAAGTTGTTCGATGCCGAGCTCGCGAAGAAAAAACGATAAGCCTCACCCGAGTTTCGAGCGATGGTAGTCCCACGTCTTGGTGAACAAGTTCGCCGACCATAGATTGGCGCGACAGGCCTGCTGTTCCGCGTCGCTGAACACGTAGGGTTCGCCGATTTGCATGGCCATGTACTGGCGGCGGGCGTTTTCCTCGAGATACGTGGCCAGCGCGAAGCACTCGATCATATCCCCGCCCACCACCACGGCGCCGTGTGCCTTGAGCAGGATTGCGCGCGCCTGACCCAGCGTCGCGGCCAGCTGTTCGCCCATGGCTTTTGTGTTGATCGAGAGGGGCGAGTCCATCACCGGAATGTCGCCGAGCAGGCCGCCTTGCGCGTAGACCGGCCTGAACGTGGCCCCGACCATCGTGAGCAGCGTGGACCACCGCGGGTGCGTGTGCATCACGACTTTCACGTCCGGACGGGCGCGGTAGATTTCAGCATGGATGTGGAATTCGAGTGGCGGGCGAGCGGTGCCCTCGAGGAGACCACCGTCACGATCGACGACGACGATGTCGGGCGGTGTCAGGACGCTCCGCACCGACGCGCCTGAGTTGATGTAGAAGGAACCCGCGTCCCGCAGGGCGCTGCAGTGGCCGCTGTGGTCGACGATTTCCGCTCGCTCGAGCATGCGGATCGCGTCCACCAGGGTCTGCTTCACCTCTGTCGGAGTCATTTCCATGTCTTCCTCTCGGCGTGAACGCGGCCCGTGCCATTATTCACCAAACACGGGCCGCCTGACCGCGAGTCCGCGGAAGGAGCGAGGAGACGTGTCGAAACTCAGGCTCACGCTGGCGTGCTGCAACTACGATCGGACGCGTGCGCTCGTCGACGGCCGCGTGCGCCCGGACGGCATCGATCTGAACCACCTTGATCTGCCGGTCGAAGAGACGTTTTTCCGCATGCTCCGGCACCGGGAATTCGATGTCGCGGAGATGTCGCTCTCGTCGTACGTGATGTCGCTGTTCCAGCCGGAGCGCCCGTTCATTGCCATCCCGGTGTTTCCCTCGCGCGCGTTTCGACATTCGGGCATCTACATCAACGCCGGCAGCGGCATCCGCGAGCCGAAAGACCTGATCGGCCGCAAGGTCGGTACGCCCGAGTACCAGTTGACCGCCGCGGTGTGGATTCGCGGCATTCTGGCCGAGCATTACGGCGTGCCGGTCGAGAGCGTCACCTACTACACCGGCGGCCAGGAGGAGCGGGGCCGCCCTGAAAAGCTCCGCCTCGAATTGCCACCGGGGATTCACGTGGAGCGCATCGGTCCGACCGACACCTTATCCTCGATGCTCGCCAGCGGAACGATCGATGCCCTGTACGCCCCGCGCGCACCGTCCAGCCTGTACACCAGTCCGGGCACGGTGACGCGCCTGTTCGCGGATTTCATGACGGTTGAACGCGACTATTTTCGTCAGACTGCCATCTTCCCAATCATGCACACGCTCGTGATTCGCCGGGACGTGTACGAGCGCGACCGGTGGGTCGCGCAGTCGCTCTACAAGGCGTGGTGCGCGGCGCAGCAGGACACCTACCGGGATCTCCGAGAAACGGCGGCGCTGAAGACGATGCTGCCCTGGCTCGTGGCCCACGTCGAGGAGACACGGCGCGAGATGGGCGACGATTTCTGGCCCTACGGACTGGAACCGAATCGCCGCGTGTTGGAGACATTTCTCCGCTATTCGCACGAGCAAGGGCTCTCAAAGAACCTGTTGTCGCCCGACCAGCTGTTCGCGCCAGAGGCGTTGGAGTCTTTCAAGATCTGATTTATCAGAGCGATAGCCCTATCATCGGCCACCAGAACGGGACAATGAGCAGCAGCAAGACGAACTCAATCACCGTCAGCGCCAGGCCCATCTTGAACATGTCCTTTGGTGTGAAGCAGCCGAACGAGTAGCCGACCACGAGCACGGCCGTCTGATAGATGAAGATCTTTCCGCCCGCGCCGAAGGTCCAGATCATGCCGAGCGTGAGCGGGTCGACGTGATGGGTGTGCGCCAGCTGCATCAACACCGGGAGCGAGGTGGCCAGCATCGAAATCTCGTCGCCCAGGAAGATGTGATACACAAAGCCCGTCCAGTACAGCACCGGCACCGATGTCCACGGGCTGTCGATGTACGGCGCCAGCCAGTCGAACGCGACATCGGTCATGATCTTCAGGGCGCCGGTCTCTCGGAGAATGTCACCGGTGCTGATGGCTGCAGCCACGAAGATGATCGTCAGGAAATTGACCTTCTTGACATCATCGATGTCGAGGACGCCGATGCCCGGCACCGTGGCGAGCAGCCCGATGCCGATGCCAATCATGGGCGCGGGAATGTGATGAATGAAGTCGGTCATCCAGAGCCCCATCGCCAGGATCATGAGTGCCGCGGACCGCATCTCTAAGGCCGACAGCGGGCCGATTCGCTGTAACTCCTCGTTCAGGAAGCGGGCGCCGCCAGGCGGCCCCGCAATCTCCGGCGGGAAGAGCCAGATCGTCAGGCGCCACGCCAGAAAGATCGTCACGATATCCACGGGCAGGAACGCGAGCGCCCAATGGCTCCACAGCACTTCCACCTGGCCGGCCCGTTCGATCACGCCGCGCGCGGTGATCGACGAGGCGCCGGCGATGAGCATCTTGTCGAAAATCGTGGCGGTGTACGTGATCGTGAGGAGCATGCCGCGCGCGATGTTGCTGCTTTTCGCCACGCCGAACACGTCGATGATGCCCATCGCCACCGAGCCCATGATGACGACACGCGCCACACCGGACGGCACGAGCAGGGTGAGGATGAAGTCCGAAACGATCAGACCCAGCAGCAGGCGTGAATACGTGCTGCCCAGCCGCCGCATGACGCTGAACGCCAGCCGCCGCGCCAGGCCCGACTTGGTGGCCATCATGCCGAACAGCATGGCGCCGAAGAGGAACCATGGCGTGGTGTTGGAGAAGCCGGCAAACGCGATCGGGAATGGCACGACGCCAAGCGCCCACGCCAGATAGAGGCCGATCAAACCGATGATCGCCGGATCGAGGACGTGGGTCATCCAGCCGAGAAGGACGAACGCCATCAATGCGAGGCCGTGCTGCGCGTGCGGCTCGAGTCCCCACGGACCAAACCAGACGGCCAGTGGCACCGCGACGACCGCGATGCCGGCCACGGCGCGCGCGCGACCCTGAAGGCCGGCGTGGGTCTGCGGGGCGGTGCCAGGCGAGGGCGGAACGCGCAATTCCTGTGAGCTGTCAGACATGGGGACGAGAGGATACTCCGGAACCCCGGAACGGCGATGTATCATGGCACTCCAAAAACTCTCCGGTGGAGGTGGGCTGTGATTGCGTACCGCAAGAAGTCGGCGCTCCTTTTCGTTGTCGCTCTCGCGGCGGTCGTCACGGCGGCGGGCGGCGTGCGGGCCACGGAGCAGAGCCGCTCGCTCACGACAGACGTCGAACTGCTCAAAGTGAAGATCGCGCAGGCCACGCGGATGTTGGCGCGCGAGGGGATTATCGCCTCGTCCGGCCACGTCAGCGCGCGCATTCCGGGTACCGATCGCGTGGTGATCGGTCCGGCCGACGTGACGCGAGACATCCTGACCGGCGCCGACATCGTGACGGTGGATCTGAATTCGAGAAAAATCAGCGGCAAACGCCGGGAGCCGCTCGAGACGGAAATCCATACGGGCATTTACCGCGCGCGGCGGGACGTCATGGCCGTCGTGCACAGCCATGCGGTCCATTCAGTCGTCTTTTCCGTCACAAAAAAACCGATTCTGCCGATCAGCGTCCACGGCGCCATCTTCGCCGACGGTGTGCCGACCTTCGAGCACGTGGGTCACGTCAACACGCGCGATCTGGGCGACGGCCTGGCGCGGGCGCTCGGCCTTCATCGCGCCGTCCTGGTCAAGATGCACGGCGCCGCCATCGTTGGCGCGTCGATCGAAGAGGCGTTTGTTGCCGCGCTGCAACTCGAGGAGAACGCCGAAAAGCAGCTCTGGGCCGCGGCCACCGGCACGGTCGAGCCGATGACCGCGGAAGAGGCGGCTCGCAGCGTGCGGCAATCGTTCCAGCCCTCCAGTATTCAAAAACGTTGGCAGTACTACCAGGATCTCGAGCGCGTGGCGACGCCGCCCCGCTGAGGGTGCGGAGGACGGCATGGCTGCGCTAGCCCAGGCCCTCGACGAGCTGGTCACGGCCAATCACATTCTGGCGCGTGAGGGCGTGGTGGACGCGTTTGGTCATGTCAGCATCCGCCACCCCGAGTTCGCGGACCGTTTCATTCTGGCGCGGGCCCGGGCGCCGGAATGTATCGAGGTCGAGGACCTGATGGAATTCACGCTCGATGGCGCGCCGATCGAGCCGGCCGGCCGCAAGCCGTACGCGGAGCGGTTCATTCACGCTGGCGTGTATCAGGCGCGCCCCGATGTCCGGTCGGTCGTTCACAACCACAGCCCCAGCGTCATTCCGTTCGGCATCACCGGCACGCCGCTCCGGCCGGTCATGCACATGTGCGCGTCGATGGGGGCAGAGGTGCCGCTGTGGGATTCGCGCACCAGTTTCGGCGACACCAATCTGCTGGTCACGAATCTGGCGATGGCGGGCGACCTGGCGTCGGCACTCGGCGGCGGTGCTGTCGCACTGATGCGGGGGCACGGCTGCGTGGTGGCCGGCCGGTCGCTACGCGAAGTGGTGTTCAATTCCGTCTACCTCGAACTAAACGCCAACCTGCAGTGGAAGGCGCATACGCTCGGCACGATCAACTACCTGAGCGACGGGGAGGTCGAGGCGATCCTCAGCACCCGCGCGTCGTTCACGTACGAGCGCGCCTGGGAATACTGGTGCGGGCGCGCCGGGCGCGCCTACGACCCTCAGCCGATGTCGGGACCCCTCGTCGAGCGCGACTGAAGTGAAGCCGCGGATCACGACCGATGTCCTCATCGTGGGGGGCGGGCCCGTCGGGCTGATCCTGGCCGTCGATCTTGGCCGCCGGGGTATCCGCTGCACGCTGGTTGACAAGAAACCGGCGCCGGAATTCCTGCCGAAGATGGAGCGGTGCAACGCCCGCACCATGGAAATCTTCCGCCGGATGGGATTGGCCGACAAGGTCCGGGCGGCCGGCCTGCCGAGCGACGTGCCGATGGACGTGTATGTCGCGCTCGCCTTGAACGAGCCGCCGCTGCTGCGGCTGCCGTATCCCTCGGTGGCCGAGGCGCGGGCCGACAGTGCCGCATGCCACGACGGCTCGATGCCGCTCGAGCCGTATCAACTCATTTCGCAGTACACGCTCGAGCCCTTGCTCAAGGCCGAAGCCGAACAACTGGCCAGCGTCACAGTCCGCTTTGAGTGCGAATTCCTCTCGCTATCACAGCACGCCGAGTACGTCACGGCCGCGGTGCGCGCCAGCGATGGCGCCGTCTCGGAGATCACCGCGCACTACGTCGTCGGCTGCGATGGTGGATCGAGCACGGTGCGCAGGCAGCTCGGGATTCCGCTTCGCGGCGAAGGCAACCTGCTGCAGCTCTGTCAGGCGCTCTACTATTGTCCTGACCTGGTCGACCTGCTGCCGATCGGCGACGGGCCGGGCAAGGGCCGTCACTACCACATGGCGGATGCGCAATCGACGTTCCTGATCATGCAGGACTCGACCAGGCACTGGACGCTGCATGCGGCGGTCGAGTGCCCGGAAGACATGGCCGCGCACTTCGAGCGGACGGTGGGCGTGCCGGTCCGATACGAGATGCTCCACGCCGGCCACTGGAAGCTGAACCTGCTCCTGGCCGAACACTATCAACGCGGCCGGGTGTTCCTGGCCGGCGACGCGGTGCATCTTGTCATTCCCACCGGCGGACTGGGCATGAACACCGGTGTGGGCGACGCGATCGATCTCGGCTGGAAACTGGCGGCGATGTTGCGGGGCTGGGGCGGACCGAATCTTCTGGCGTCGTACGAGATCGAGCGCCGGCAAGTCGGCGACCGCGTTCTCGGCGCCTCGCGCCATGCGTGGCTCGGCCGCCGCAAGTGGCGCGCGCAGTACCGCCCGAACATCCGTGAGGCAACGCCAGAAGGGCAGAGCACGCGCGACAACCTGGCGCGTGTGGCCGAGGTCGAACAGCGGAAGAGCAACGAGATGATTGGCGCCGAACTGGGCTATCGCTACGTGGGTTCGCCAATCATCTGGGAGGAGCCGGGCGGCCCCGAGCACCTCTTTCGAGAGTACGTTCCCACGACGTGGCCGGGAGCGCGACTGCCGCACGTGTGGCTCGAGAACCAGACCGCCATCCAGGACCTGATCGGCGGCGGATATGCGCTGCTACGGCTGGGCGGAACGCCGGCGGACATGTCAGGACTGGAGGGCGCGATGCGAGCGTGTGGTGCGCCACTACAGGTGCTGACGATCGATGGCGGCGCCGCGCGAGACGTGTATGGGTTCGACCTTATCCTGCTGCGACCGGACATGCACGTCGCGTGGCGCGGCCAGACGGCGCCACCCGATGCCCACCAGCTCGTGGCCCTCGTGACGGGGCATTGAGACATGAGCCGTAAAATCGACGTCTTCAACCACATCTTCCCGAAACCGTTCTTCGAGCGGCTGCAGGAGGTGATCGTCAACCGAGGCGCCATCAAGCGCTGGCTCCACATTCCTTTTCTGTACGACCTCGACGTGCGTTTCCGGATGCTCGACGAATTTGGTCCGGACTACCGCCAGATCCTGTCTCTGTCGGCGCCGCCCATCGAATCGATCAACCCGGACCGGCAGGTCACGATCGATCTCGCGACCCTCGCCAACGACTCAATGGCCGACCTCGTCCGCCTGCATCCGGACCGATTCCCCGGATTCATCGCCTCGCTGCCGCTCAACGATCCCGACGCGAGCGTGGCCGAACTTCACCGTGCCGTGAACACGCTCGGCGCGCTCGGCGTGCAGGTGTTCTCCAATGTGAACGGCGTCGCGCTGGACGACGAGCGCTACTTTCCGTTATTTGAAACGGCCGACCGGCTGCAGTGCCCGCTGTTGCTCCATCCCGCGCGCGGCGCGGCGTTTGCGGATTACGCCACCGAGACCAAGTCGAAGTACGAGATCTGGTGGACTTTCGGCTGGCCCTACGAAACCAGCGCCGCCATGCAGCGGCTGGTATTTTCACGACTGTTCGACCGTCTCCCGACCATCAAGATCGTGGTGCACCACCTCGGCGCCATGATCCCGTATTTCGAAGGAAGAATCGGCTACGGCCTGGACCAGTTCGGCGCACGCACAGCCGACGAAGACTACGGCGCGCTGCTCGCATCGTTGGAGAAGCGTCCCTACGACTACTTCAAGATGTTCTGGGCGGACACGGCGGTGTTCGGCAGCCGCGCGGCCACAGAATGCGGACTGACGTTCTTCGGCCCCGATCGGGTCGTCTTTGCGTCAGACGCCCCGTTCGATCCCGAAGGCGGGCCGATGTACATCCGCGAAACCATCAAGGTGATCGACACCCTCGCGATCGCGGAATCTGACCGCGACAAGATCTATTGGCGCAATGCCGAGCAGCTGTTCCACCGGACCTTCCAGTGAGGTCCGGGGTTCCTGCGATCCGACGACCCGACGAAGCGGAACCCGGAACCCCGGACGCGATCCTATCGCTCCCGCTCCTCGACTGCGATGTGAAATCCTGTGTTGGCGGCTGGAACACCCGCGTAGATCGCGGTGTGCAGCAAGACCTCTTCGAGGTCGCACCACTCCAGCTCGCGCGCCAGGCCGGTCCGCACGTGCAGGCGGAACTCTTCCCATCGCCCCAGGGCAGCGGCGATCGCAATCGTCAGCAGTCGGCGCGAGCGCACATCCAGCCCAGGCCTGGCCCAGATCGTCCCCCACGCGTACTGCGTGATCAGGTCCTGAAAATCCGGGCTGGGGCTGGTGGCGAGCGCTCGATCGACATGCTCGTCGCCGAGCACCGCGCGGCGCATCCGAAGTCCTACCGCTCGATCGCCCATCTCGCTGGGCAGCAAAAAATCGACCAACGCGGCGGTGAACGAGCGCGGTGCCTCGAGGTTTGAGAGATGCGCGGTCGGAAGGTGTACCGCGCGCGCGCCGGCAATGGCATTCGCCAGGACGTCGCCGTGCCCGGACCACGGCAACGAGACGTCGAGGTTGCCGCTGATGATGAGAATGGGCAGGCGAATGTCGCCGAGCACGGCCGTCAAATTCACGTCCCGAATCGCTGTACAGCATCCCGCGTACCCCGCCGGGTCGGTCGCCAGCAGCGTGCGCCGCGCCGCTGCAACGGTTGGCGGATCCGCCGCGAGGCGACGAGGCGAAAAGAAACGGCCCATGACCGCGTCGGCGACGGCCGCCATCCCGCTGCTGAGCACCGCCTGCCGTCGTGCCTCCATCCGTTCGGCCCCCGGTCGCGGCGAGGTGTTGGCGAGCACGGCAGCCGTCAGGCGCGTCGGCGCATGCGAGGCAAGCCAAAGGCCAATCATTCCGCCGAGCGACAGGCCGCAGAAAGCAAACCGGTCGATCGCCAGGGCGTCGGCGAGCGCGAGGGCATCGCGCCCGAGCTGCTCGATGCGATAGTCGCCGGGCGTTGCGGTCGATGCGCCGTGACCGCGGGTGTCGTAGCGCAGCACGCGAAAGTGTGCCGAGAGGTCCGCGGCCTGCGCGTCCCACATCCCGTGGTCCTGTCCGAGCGAGTGAGACAGCATCAGGACCGGCCGATCGTCGCGGCCATCCATCCGGTAGTAACACGTCAAATCGCCGAGGCTCAGTAAGGGCACGGTTACTCCGAAGTCCCGGGGTTGCGGAGTTCGTCAAGGAGACGCCTGCGCAGCTCGTCGGCGGCGCCCAGATACGCTTCTGGCGAGTCCATACTCGAGAGCTCGATGGGCGTGAGGGCGGCCGCGGCTTCGGCGTTCGCCGCGAGCGCCGCCGCGAACGGCTGGCCGTCACGGCGTGCGGTGGCCAGGGCGTCGGCGATGATACAACGCGCGGCCTCACGGCCCAGCGCGGGGGCGAGCAGCATCATCGCGCGCTCGGCGAATACGACGCCGCCAGTGGCCGCAAGGTTGGCGCGCATGCGATCCGCATCCACGCGGAGCGAGCCGACCGCATCTCGAACCGACGCGAGTGCGGCGCCCGTGGCCTGCACCACGGCCACGAGGGTAGGCGCTTCGGCAGCCCAGGCCCCCACGCCACGCTCGTGCTCATGCGGCATGGCTGCGAGAAATGCGGCGACCAGTCCGGGTACACGGGTCGCAGCCGCGAGCGCAATTCCGCAGGCGACGGGGTTTTGCTTATGGGGCATCGTCGATGACCCCCCGCCTGGTTCGGCCACCTCGGCCACCTCGTGCTGCATCAGCAGCGTCACGTCGCGGGCGATCTTGGCCAGCGTAGCGCAGTAGACGCCACATGCCGTCACGAGTGACGCGAGGCGATCGCGGTGCGCGTGCCACGGCGCCCCGGGGTCTTTCAGATCGAGCTCCCGCGCCAGTTCCGCCGCGACGGCGGGGCCGTGCGGGCCGAGCGCGGCGAGTGTACCGCTCGCGCCGCCGAATTGCAGCACACACGCGCCGTGTCCCGCCGCGATCATCTGTGCGCCCGTTCGGGACACGGCAGCGAACCAGCCCGCCGCTTTCAACCCGAACGTGATTGGCGGCGCCGGTTGTAGAAGCGTCCGGCCCAGCATGATCGTGTCCGCATGCTGGTTCGACAGCCGCCGGAGGGCCGTGGTCAGTTGCTCATGATCGGACTGAAGGATGGGCAGCGCGCGGGCGAGACTCAAGGCGAGCGCCGTATCGCTGACGTCCTGGCTGGTTGCGCCCCAGTGGACGAATGTCGATGCGGCCGGATCCACCGCGCCCACGCGCGCAATGAGTGCGTCGACGAACGGAATGACGATGGTGCCTGTCTTCCGCGCTTCGCACGCGATGCCTGACGCATCGAAGGCGCCGGGCACGGCCGCGCGCGCGATCGCATCGGCCGCAGCGGCGGGAATGACGCCGACGCGAGATTCGGCCCGCGCCAGCGCCACCTCGAACTGCAGCATCGCCGTCAGCAAGGCGCTGTCCGAAAAGATCTCAGAGAGCGGCTCGGTCGTGCCGAGGCTTTCAACGAGCCGCAGACTCATCACGCGTCCTCAAATATCAAAAAACACGGTTTCGTGCGGCTCTTGCAGCCGGACATCGAACAGCCAGCGCCCCGGCACGGCCGGGTCCGGCCGCGCGAGGAGCGTCGTGCGGCGATGTTCGGGCACGAGCGAGAGGACCGCATCGGACTCGAGCGCCGGATCACCGGCGAAGTAAATGCGCGTGTGCAACTGCCGCAGCAGCCCGCGCGCGAACAGACACACGTTGATGTGCCGGGCCTGGCCGTCCGGCGTGCGACCCGGTCGAACCGTTTCCAACTCGCAGGTGCCGTCGTCACGAGTCGGCAGCCGGGCAAACGCCGCCACCTGCGAATCAGGAGCTGGCCCTGAGTTCTCCTCGGTCTCGGCTGCGTGCCACCATTCGATCAGGGCATCATCAACCGGTCGGCCGTCGCCGTCGGTGACCCTCACCAGCACCCGGATTCGCTCACCTGCGCGGCCGCTCGGCTGCGGCCTGAGCCCAAGGTGGAAAAATGGACCCGCTGTCTGGGACGGGGTCGCCACGCAGGCCGTCTCGTCGCTCATACGCGCTCCTCGAACGGCGTCGAGTCGGGCCCACGCACGACGATATCGAACGAGAAGCCGAGCGCCCACTCCGGGCGCGTCAGCGCCAGATCGAAGCGCGAGACCATACGCTGTCGCGCTCGCTCGTCAGCGATCGACTGGAACATCGGATCGTAGGGCAGCAACGGGTCGTCCGGAAAATACATCTGCGTCACGAGCCGCGTCCGGAACGTCGAGCCGAACAAGGAGAAATGCACGTGCGCCGGCCGCCAGGCGTTATCGTGGTTGCGCCAGGGGTACGCGCCAGGCTTGATGGTGGTGAACTGGTAGCGGCCGTCGGCGTCGGTCACCGTGCGTCCCGCGCCGGTGAAGTTCGGATCGAGCGGCGCCGGGTGATCGTCTTTGACGTGGTGGTAGCGGCCGGCGGCATTGGCCTGCCAGATCTCGATCAGAGCACCTGAGACAGGGCGCCCGGTTTCCTCAACCACTCGGCCAGCGACGATGATGCGCTGCCCGTGCGGCTCGTTCGGGTGCTGGCGGGTCAGGTCGTTGTCGGTCTCGCCGATCGGCCACCAGCCATATACCGGCACCTCGAGGTCCGACAACGCGGCAGGCAGGCGTAGCAACGGCTTGGTTGGCGCGCGGCGCACCGTGGCGCGATACGGCGCGTAGAGTAGCGGCGGCTGGCTCCGGGACAGATTGGATCGAGTGCTCATCAAAGCAGGTTTGGCTTGGACTATACCGCAGCAAGGACGGGCCGGCAGCGGCCGGACCGGGGAGGCCCCCCAGGGCATCGTTGCTCGGCGATAATGCTGGTCGCGGCCGCCCGATGTATCGGCCGTCGCTTGCGATCATCAACGTGAACGATATCAACACGATGGGGCCCACTGAGGCGGCGTTCGCCATGCAGCTCTACATCCGGCCGGTCACGGTGATGCCGTCGCACGTCAACGAGCAATCGACGAGCAACGGGTTCGAGATCGCCGGCACGCGCGCGGACCGATTCGCGCGGCAGGCGCGCGGGTTTGCGGCCGTCGTGCTCTCGCTGAGCGACGTGACGCGCAGCTTCGACGGCGAGGGACGCTGCATCGGGTGCCGGTGACGCTCAGCGCACCCGAGACAGCACTGACGAAAGCCTATGGCGCGCGGCGCTCGAACACGACCTTGCCGCCGACGATCGTCAGCACGGGCTCCAGTTCGTCGATCGCGTCGTCGGGCACGGCCAGGTAGTCGCCGCTCAGCACGACCAGGTCGGCGTACTTGCCCTTCTCGATCGAGCCCAGCAGTTTCTCCTCGCTGATGAACCGCGCCACGTTGATGGTCACCATGCGAAGTGCCTGCTGCCGATCGACGGCCTGATCCGGACCCCAGATCCGTGTTCGCGAGGCGGCGCCATCGCCGGCGCGCCGCGCACGTTCGCTGCGCGTGGCATAGCGCGCGACACGCGTCACGAAACGTTCGATGCGCCAGAGCGGCGATTCATCCGGCTTGCCGCCCTCGAAGTGCACGTTGAGGCCGGCGGTCACCAGATCTTTCACGGGCTGGATGGTGGCCAGCCGTTCGCCGTACTGCGCAAACAGCATCTCGTCGCCGCGGACCACGCGCGGACTCCAGATTTCCGAGTTCAGCCCGTACGCCACCGAATCACCCAATTGCCTGGCCAAGGCGATCGACTGCTTGTCCCAGATGACGTTGTGATCGAGGGCATTCCGTCCCAGCATCGTGTGGACCTTGATGTCTGGCTGTTTCTCGGCATCGGCGAGCGTCTGGAGCACGATGGTCATGGCCTGGCTGCCCATGTTGTGATTGCCGCCGATGTTCCAGCCGTGCTTGCGAAGCAGGCCGAGCGTGCCGGCTTCGGTCTGGCGCCGTTCCGCCTCGGTCAGGTCGCCCCAGTGACGGCCGGTGAACGAGGTGCCGGTCCATTTATTGGTGCCGAACGGTGATCCGCGAACGGTGTCGTGGACCCGCAGTTTCGGTTCATTGGTCAGGATGCCGCCGTCGTCGGAGGCGCCGTCGACTGGCCCGACCGCCGCACCGACGATGCGCAGCACCCCGTCGCCGAGAGAGAAGTTGACGAGGTTGGGGGTCCGCCGCAGGAACTGATCGGCTAATGGATTCTGGCGCGCGAAATCCATGTCCGGCCGGATCCGGAGGTTGAGGCGGCCCTGGTGAAACAGCTGGTTCATGATCGTCACCGTGTAGCCACTGGCGTGACCCGTCACGGTCGTGACCCCGGCGCGCAGGAAGCTGTCGTTCAGCGCGATCTGGGCGCCGTAAATTTCCTCGGTGAGTTCGGGCCAGTCTCGAAGGTTCCAGCCGACCATGCCGATCGCCGCGCCGAAAAGTTGGCCCGTGGGCTTTCCGTTCGCATCCTTGATCACGCCGATGTGATTGGGAGGCAGACCCGCCGCGAAGGCGCGCGTCAGCATAACCGTGTTGATGATGCCTTCCGAACTGGACAGCGACAGCATCAGCGGGTTCACCGGCGCGAGAGCGTCAAGGTCCCTGGCCGTGAGCTTGGACAGATCGGCGATCCACTCGTCGGCCATGCGCACGAACACGGGGCTGCCCGATTTGGCTTCTCGAACGAGCGCGCCGACCTGGCGCAACATCTCGGCCACGCTCTCGCCGCGCACTTTGACGCCGACCTTGCCGTTGACCATCGTGTCTTTATAGAGGTCGCCTCCGGCAAAGGCGTTGTCGCCGTCACTGTCGATGAATCCCGGTACGACACTTTTGCCGGCAAGATCGACCGTCCGTGTGGCGGGTCCGACGAGCCGTCTGATCTGGGCGTTGGAGCCGACAGCCAGGATGCGCCCGTCGCGGACCGCCACAGCCTCGGCCACGGTGAACTGCGGATCGACGGTCAGCACCTTGCCGTTGTAGAGGACGAGACTGGGATACGCGAGCAGCTCTGGCGGAACGGCGGCCGGAACTTGCGCGCGAACGGGAACGGCCTGGCCGGCGAGGCCAAGAGACAGGAGGCCCGCGACGAGACCGCGCGCGAACGTGGACGCTGACGTAGTTGGCGTTTGAGTCAAGATGGTCTGCTCCCGGACGTGTGAACTGGACTGAATGGCCGGATCCTCGACGTGGCACCGAGAGTATATGGTCCGCGCCCGGATGGGTCAAAGCGAGGCGCAACACTTGACAGGGCGCAGTGCCGCGGCGGATTGTAGCGATCGCGTGCGGCGATCGAATTGTTTCTGGACGTGGGTACTGGCCTCGGGCACCCTCCTGGCGGCCGTATCAGTTGGCGTCGAGGCCGACGATCCTGTGTCCAGCAGCGTCCGCTTCAACCGCGAGATCATTCGGATTCTGCAGCGCCGGTGCCTGCCGTGTCACCTGCCCGGCACCCTCGCCATGCCACTGGCGACCTACCGAGACGTTCGCGAGTGGAGCCGGGCGATTCGGGAAGAAGTGGTCGAGCAGCGGATGCCGCCGAGCACGGCGGCGCCGGGGTATGGACGTTTCGAGAATGCGCTTGGCCTGACCTCGCGCGAGACCACCACGCTGCTGTCATGGCTGGACGGCGGGATGCCGCGGGGCGACGAGCGCGACTTGCCGGCGTCGCTGGATCCCGGAGCGGGTGAGGCCGCAAACGACCCTGCCCACGCGCGGTTCGACCTTCCCGAGCAGAGCATCCCTGCCATCGAAGAGCTCGTGGTTCGCCGCGTGGTTGTCGATCCGCGGCTGACCGCCGATCGACTCGTTTCCCGCGTGGTCGTGCGGCCCGGCTCGCGTGCGGTACTTCGCGGCGCGCTCGTGTATGCCGGGCCGGGCGAGCAATCGTGGGTCGGCGGGTGGCTGCCGTGGCAACACACGTTTGTAGCGCCGGCGAACCATGCGTTCGTCCTCGCGAAGGGCGCGTCGCTCACGATCGTGCTGTATTACCGAGGCGGGGACCAGCCGGCCGTGGATCGCTCCTCCGTGGAACTGCACTTCGCCCGTGAGCCGTCGCGGCCGCTCGACAGCCTACGCATCGAGACGGCAGCGGGCCAGGCCGGTTCCCTTACCTCTCCGGCAAATGGCTTGGGACGCCTGACACTCCCGGCCCCAACGACGATCTGGGCGCTGCAGCCCGTCATCGGAGCGACGACGCAGTCGCTCGAGCTACGGGCGGAGCGGCCCGATGGCGCGATCGACGTATTGTTGTGGATGCCAACCGTCCGCCCCGAATGGCCGAACGTGCTGATCCTGCAACAGCCGGCGGTGCTTCCGGCGGGGACCGTGCTGCGCTTGTCGACGCGGCGGGCAGACGCCGCGAGTGCGCCCGACCGGATCATCTTGAGCGCCTGGCGAGAGGAGCGATGATATGGCGGCGGTCTCATTGCGACGACGGCGATGCCACGTCCACCGTGAACTGCGCGGTCGACACGACCCCTCGCCTCTTGATCTGCGTCCAGAGGCGATAGCGTCCCGCCTTGGGGAGCATCGCCTTGAAGGTGAGTGCGGGTCCTCCTGCAGGTTGGATTGAACCTGCTGAGGCGTCGGGCAACAGCTCCACCGGGTGCGCGTGCACGTACTGCAAGGTGTCAGCGCTCATCACCAGCGTATGGCCGAACGCGCCAAGATACGGCTCAACGTCAGTGATGGGCGCGCCTGTCTTGGCGTCCTCCACTCGATACCGGAGTGTCTCCTCACGGCCGGCCATCAGCCCGGTCGATGGCAGAGAGAGGGTCACGGCCAGGTCGCCGACGGTCTTTCGGAGGATGGCATCCGGCACCAACTGTGACTGCGACGAGGCGAGATCGCCGGTGAATCCCGCGGTCGCGATCACGCGCGGGATGACTTGAGGCGCCCCGCCCACCGGCAGGAAGTCCGAGAAGAGCCGGTAATAGCCCGGCCGCGGCAACGTCAGGTCGATCGCGTACGCACCATCGGGCTGTTGTTCCGGATGGATGTGATCGTAGAACTCCATGTCCTGGCTGATCACGAACAAGTGGTATGGCTTCTCGTGCACCAGCGCGAACTTGTCGATGACCGCGCGTGTGGACGGGTGCCGCACGGTGAATCGCAGCCGGAACGGCTGGCCGGGCCGGGGCGCGCGGGGTGCCGTCTCGACGTCGAGGAGGTACTCACGGAGATCGTACGGGTCGCCCGCCACCAGCGTCATCCCGCAGCGCATGCACTTGTCCGGGACGGCCGCCGTGACGTCGGGATGCATCGGGCAGTAGTAGAGCGTGGCTTGCGTGCCGCTCGAGGGGCTCGCTTGTGCCGCGGTCATCGCAACACCGTTCATCCGTGGGCCCGCCATCATAAGGGCGAGGAATACGCCGATCGCCGCGCAGTTCAGAGAGCGTTCCATTACCAGATTCCCGTCTCATCCTATCTTGACAAGGACCGTTTTTGCAGACAGAGTACGCGCTCTACGTCGCAGCTTTTCTCTCTGACAGTGGGGTCCCAGGACAATGTTGACACTTCGTGATTGGTTGGTCGTCGCGGTCATCGCGCTTGGGTCGGTTTCGGCGGCGGCCCAGTCGACCACCGGGAGCATTTCCGGCTCTGTCACGGACCAGTCGAAGGGCATGCTGCCCGGTGTCACGGTTGAAGTGACCAACATGGACACGGGCGCGCGGCGTTCGTTGGTCACTGACACGGACGGGCGTTATCGTGCGCTGAACCTCGCGCCGGCCCGGTATTCGGTGATGGCCGAACTCACCGGTTTTACGAAGGCGGAACGAAACGGCGTCCAGGTGCAGATCGGCATCGACGTGCCCGTCAACCTGACCCTCGGCCTGGGAACCGTCAACGAGAACATCACCGTCATCGGTGAGACGGCGCTCGTTGACTTGAGCGCGGCCGTGGTCGGCGGCGTGGTGAGCACACGGCAGATTTCAGAGCTACCCCTGAACGGACGCAGCTTCATGCAACTGGCGACGCTGCAACCGGGCGTCAGCGTGAGCCGGACAACGGAACGGGATTTCACCGGCGGCTTCGGCGGCACCCAGGTGGCCATTGCTGGTGCCAGGCCGGAACAGACCGGCTACCTGCTCGAAGGCACCAACGTCGCCGACATGTCGGACAAGGCGCCGTCGAGCGTGGCGGGCGTGATGCTCGGTGTTGATACGGTGCAGGAGTTCAGCGTGCAGACGCACGGCTACAGCGCGGAGTTCGGCCGTGCGGCCGGCGGCATCATCAGCGCCGTCACCAAGTCGGGAACGAATAAGTTTCGCGGCTCGCTATTCGAGTTCGTGCGCAACAGTGGCTTCGACCGGAAAGGCTTCTTCGACGAAGGCGATGCCCCCCCGCCGTTTCGCCGCAACCAGTTCGGCGGCACGCTCGGCGGGCCAATCGTGCGCAACAAGCTATTCTTCTTCGGCAGCTACGAGGGGCTCCGCGAGCGCCTCGGCACGACGCGCTTTGCCCGTGTCCCCAATGCGGCCGCGCACGCCGGCCTGTTGCCCGACGGCAGCGGCGGCTTGCGTCGGGTGACCATCCATCCGGCCATCAAGCCCTACCTCGATTTGCTGTATCCGATGCCGAACGGACGCGATTTCGGCGACGGCACGGCGGAACTGGTGCACGCGCCCACCGAACCGACCAACCAGAATTTTTTCGTCGGCAAGATCGACTTCAATGTGAACCAGAAGGATGTGCTGAGCCTCCGCGTGTCTTCTGACAGGTCCGACAACCAAGTGTGGGCGGATCACCCCGACTTCACCAACGTCACCACCACCGACACGCGGTACATCACCGCGCAGTGGCAGCGGATTTTTTCCGCCGGGCTCCTCAACGAGTTCCGTGTCGCCGACAACCGGACCGCGCGCGCCACCACCCCGACCCCGCTCATCGACATTCCCAAGAACCTGCACTTCGGAGGCGCACCGTACCTCGGCTACATCGAAGTGCGGGGCGCGTTGACCACGACGGGGAACCCCGACGATGCCGCCAGCTACGTGCAGAACCTGTATCAAGTCTCCGACACGCTTACCCTGAACAAGGGGCGGCAGACCATCAAGACGGGCTTCGACTATCAGCGCTACCATTTCGGCGGATTCTCGGACTCCCGGCTCGGCGGCAACTTTCGGTTCCGAACGCTCGAAGAAATGCTGACGCTGCGACGCAGCGGCACCTCACAGGCCGACCGCTACCTTGGCAACCTGCCCGGCACCGATACCGATCGCAACATGCGGCAGAACTACGTGTCGTTTTTCGTGCACGATGATTTCCGGATGTCCGATCGGCTCAGCCTGAGCCTGGGGCTGCGCTACGAGTTTGTCACCACCCCGTACGACCTGGGCGGCAAGGTCGCGGGGCTGTTGAGCTTTGACGATCTCGAATCGGGCCCAGGCGGTATCACGCCCGGCTCCCCGGTGTTCGACAATCCGTCGAAGCGCCGAGGCCTCGCGCCGCGCCTTGGCTTCTCGTGGAAGCCGTGGGCCGACAACAAGACAACGATCCGCGGCGGCGGCGGCGTGTTCTACCAGCCACTCACCGTGTCGTTCTATCGCGGCACGTCGTTCCGCCAGTACCCTTATTTCGCGGGCGTCGACATCCGGCAGCCGGCGGTGTTTGGGCCGGGCATTCTAGGGGTGCTGGCCGGCGGCGTGGGCAGTGCCGTGCAGAAGCGATCGGAATTCATCGCCTACGACGTCAACCAGCCGTACAGCGTGCAGTGGCACCTCAACACGCAGCGCGAACTGCCGGGCGGCATGGTGGCCGAGATAGGGTATCTGGGTTCGCGCGGCGTCAACCTGCCTTACTACGGCGATCCGAACACGACCCCCAGCGAATACCTGCCCGATGGCAC
>JAUSDY010000118.1 GCA_030650395.1 Acidobacteriota bacterium
TCGACGGCGACACTGGCGTGATCAAGTGGCATTACCAGTTCACGCCGCACGATACGCACGATTGGGACGCCACCCAGGTCCCCGTGCTCGGCGACAAGATCTTCAACGGCGTCTCGCGGAAGGTCGTGATGTTCGCCAACCGCAACGGGTTCTTCTACACGCTCGATCGCACCAACGGCAAGGTGTTGTCGTCACGCGCGTTCGTCAAGACGACGTGGGCGGAGAAGATTAATCCTGATGGCCGGCCTGCGGTGCTGCCGAATACCGATCCGACGGAGAACGGCGTCGAGGTCTGCCCCGACATCGGCGGCGGGACCAACTTCATGTCGCCGGCGTTCAACCCGAGAACCGGGCTGTTCTACGTGACCTCGCGCGAACAGTGCGCCACCTACTACGGGTGGGAGCAGGAATTCGTGCAGGGCCAGTACTACTTCGCCGGCAACGCGCAGCGCACCGCCCGCGGCTTTGGCGCGATGCGCGCGATCGATCCGGTGACGGCCGGCGTGAAATGGGAGTTCCGCTATCACACGCCGTCGATGGCTGGCGTGCTGTCGACCGAGTCTGGCCTGATCTTCGGCGGCGACATGGACGGCAACACGATGGCCTTTGACGCCACCAGCGGCAAGAACCTGTGGCACTTTCAAACCGGCGCGGCGATCTACGCAGCCCCGGTGACGTTCATGCTCGACGGCCGGCAATTCATCGTGATGCCGTCGGGCACAACGCTCTACGCATTCGCGCTGCCGGCGCGACCGTAGGAGGGACGTCATGACCAGCGACGAGATCCGTTCCTTCCTCGACCGATTCGTTCTCGCATGGGGACGCGGCGACGCGGCGACGCTCGGTGCCCTGTATGCCGACGACTGCATCGTAGTCAGTCCGATCTTCCGCACGTTGAAGGGCCGGGCGCAGGTCGAGCGCTCCTACGTCGATCTGTTCAAGGCCTTCGAGCAGGAGACCATCCGGGTCGACGACATCGTGATCGAAGTTCCCGCCCGCGCGGTCGTCGTCTGGACGGCGCACTCCACCCAGGTCGGCGAAATCTTCGGCATGCCGCCCACGGGCAAGAAGATCGAGCGCACGATCGCGTACATCCTGACGCTGCAAGACGGCCGCATCGCGAAGGAAGTGCGCATCTACGATTTCACCAGCATGCTGATGCAGATCGGTGTGCTGCGCGCAAAACCCGCGTAGGGCACCCCTTTATGGGGTGCCGGCAATGTTCGTGGATGCGCTGTTCAGCTGGATGCGCTGTTCAGCTTGACATCGCCTCCGGCGAGGCGTATTCAGGAGGTAGCCACGCTTTTTCACGCCATCGGAGGTCAACCTTATGCGCCGCCGCAGTCCGCGTGGCCGCTGGCGGATCGGTACCATTTAGAATCCACCCAAGGAGGTTGCATGAACACTCCGCCGGACCACCGAGGCGCGTGACCGCGCGTAAGTTGTCACGGTCGCGCGCGCAAGACCGCATTCACGCAAGACACCTTAGTAAGAAAAATTAGTCCCGGCTCCTGCCGGGATGCGCGATTCGCGCACTGAAGCGCCCGAAGCGGCAACCGCCGCTCGGGCGTTTCCCCTGTCAGGGCTTCTGGTCGCCCTCGGTCGTCACCTTCGGGCGCGTGGCGTCGTCGTCCAGTGTCTTCAGCACGTCGCGCCACGAGAATTTCTTCCCCATGCCGCGGACGTAATAATCCATCCACGCCATTTCGGCGACCGACTTGACGATCTGATTGCGCGGGTCGGGAATGCCGTGCGTATTGCCGGGATACATGTAGAGCTCGGTCGGCACGCCCAACTGCTTCAGCGCCATGTGCAGCTCGATCGACTGCGGGCTGGGCACGCGCGGATCGCCCTCGACGACGTGGATCATCGTCGGCGTCTTCGCGTTCTTGATGTACTTCAGCGGCGACTGGTTCCAGTAGGCGTCGAAGTCGTCGTAGGGCAGCTTGTTGCCGAGATAGTACTGGCGGTTGCGCTGCACGTCGCTCTGCGCGTACATCGAGATCCAGTTCATCGTGCCCGCGCCAGTACTGATCGCCTTGAAGCGATCGGTGTGCGTCAGGATCCAGTTGGACCAGTGGCCGCCGGCGCTCCAGCCGAGAACGCCCATGCGGTCCGCATCGACGATGCCCTGCGCGATCAGGTGATCGACGCCGGCCATGATGTCTTCGTAGCCGGGCGCCATGTAGTTGCCGACGATGTCGGTCTTGAGCTTGTGGCCGTAGTTGGTGGAGCCACGGTAGTTCGGCCTGAGCACGACGTAGCCCGCGCCGGCGAAGACCTGCGAACCGTAGCCGCCGTTGAAGGAAAGGATGTCTGCGCCCGCCGGCCCGCCGTGGATCGCGACGATGAGCGGATAGCGCTGGCCGGCGCGGTAGCCGACCGGCCTGATCAGAACACCGCCAACCATCGTGCCGTCCTTCGACTTCCAGGTGATCTCTTCCTGCTGGCCGAGGGCAAAGCCGCGCACCTGCGGATTCGGATCGGTGAGCTGTTTCCACGCCGACCGCGTGCTGGCGTTGGCGATGGTGTCGACCGTGAACACGGTGGTCGGCGTCGTGCCATCGGAATAGTTGATCAGCAGAACACCGGTTTTCGGATCCTGATCGATCGACACGCTGGCCTTCTCTTCGGTCAGCGGCCGCACGGTGTTGAACTTGGTGTCGAGCGAGACGATCTGGTTGGTCGCCTTGATGCCCTCGTTGAAATAGATCGTGCTGCCGTCCTTCGACCAGAAGCTGATCGTGACATCGCCGTCGAAGGTCTGGCCGAGTTTACGGAACGGCTTGCCGCGGTCGGCGATCGCGCGCACGTAGACGCGCGCGTTGCTCATGCCGTAGGTCTCGAGATCGTCGGGCCCGGAGAACGCCACCTGCTGGCTGTCGGGCGAGAAGCTGAGGCGGCTTTCGCCGATCTCGGCATTGTTGGTCAGCCGCTCGATGGCGCCGGTCGCAGCCTCGAGCAGATACAGATCGGAGTAAATGTTCTCAGAGGTGATCCCGCGCTTGTAGCGCTCGGCCGACAGGCCTCGGAAGCCGACCCACTTGCCGTCCTTCGAGATCGTGATGTCTTGGGTCGAATAGGCGCCTTCAGTCAGCCGCTTCGTCGCGTTGGGCGAAAGATCGACCGCCCACAGGCTGGCCACCGGCGTTTCGGGATTGCGGATGTTGACCGTGAACTTCTTCTCGCGCCTGACCTTCTCGTCGTCGTCGATCCGGTCGGGGCTGATGAAGTAGATGCGCCTGGCGTCGGGCGCCCATTCCCAGCTGCTCACGCCGGTCGGATGCTTGGTGATCTGCTCGGTCACGGCGGTGTCGGGAACATTCCCCGGCAACCGGTAGAGCTGTTCTTCGCCGGTCTTGCCGCTGCGGTAAGTGAGCCATCGTCCGTCATCGCTGAACGCGAAATCCGACACGCCTTCTTTCGTGTCGGTGATGCGGCGCGCTTCGCCGCCGTCGGGACGCATCACGTAGAGCTGATTTCTCGTCGCCGCGCTTTCGGGCGCTTCGCGGTTCGACAGGAAGACGAAGAAGCTGCCGTCGTGCGCCCAGCGCGGCGAGGTCTCGTTCTTCTCTTTCGTGAACGTCATCTGCCTGGTCGACGAGACGCCCTGCGGGATCGACACGAGGTAGACATCGGTCTGGCGCTTGGCTTCCTTCCAGTCCGGCGTCGACAGCGTGTAGAGCATCCACTTGCCGTCAGGGCTCGGCGTGGTGGCGCCGACCTGCTTCATCTGCTGCATGTCGAGGAACGTCATCGGCCGGACCGCAGCCTGCCTAGCCGAAGCGTCTTCGCGAAGGCTGGCCGGCGCCTGCGCGCGTGCCACCGGGGCCATGAGGCCGATCCACGCCGATGCGGCGAGCAACGCAACAGCAAACACGGCGTTGCGGGAGAGAGAGGGAACGTGCATGGAGCCTCCTGAAAGTGAACGCGCAGAATCCGAGCGCATCGGCGATTATAGCGTCTGCAACCATGAAGCGCCGCGACTTCCTCCGTGCCGCCGCCACCGGCCCGCTGCTGGCGGCGTTTCCGCCGCAACTGCTCGCGCAAGATCGCTCGCGCGCTCCGGTAAGCAGGGTTTGGGACCACGGCGCGTTGCGCCATCTGCTGCCAACCGTCAGCGACACCCAGATTCTGATCAAGGCCTCATTCAACGCGCCGCTGTCGCGCCCGCCGGTCTTGCGCGCCGGCGCGCTGGCCGTGCCCGGCCGCATGACCGACACGACCGGCGAAATGTGGGCGTTCCACGCGACGGGCCTCGCGCCCGGGCGGCGCTTCACGCTGCGCTTGAACGCCAGCGACGGCAAGGCGCTCTGCGAGCCATGGGATCTCGCCACGTTTCCATCGCCCGACGCGCGACCGGAAAAGTTGCGGGTGTTGTTTTACACGTGTGCGGGGGGCCACGAAGGGCTGATCTTCCTGCCTACTACGGTCCGCAACCGGATGCTGCGCCGCGCCTTGTCGTTCCAGCCCGACGCCGCGGTCGCCAACGGCGATCATGTCTACTGGGACTTGCGCTCCCCGCTGACGGCCCGCACTACCGGCGCATCGCCACGGGCGTCCGAGATTGCCGGAGGCACCTTCGATCGATCCGATCTGGTGTTGGGATCGCCGAACGAAGCAGTCCTGAAGCGCGCGGCCGGGCCGCAGATCGCGCCTGTGTACGGCACGGACTTCCGCTCCACGCCAGTGTTCTTCATCCAGGACGACCACGACTACTACGACAACGACGACGCCTACGACGAGATTGTGACGTTTCCACCTGACGCCTTTATGACTCAGATGGCGCGCGCCACACAGTCGCTCTACTATCCGGAGTTTTTGACGGATGCGACGCGCTCGCGCGGGCTGGCGGGCTCGTCGTCTGCGGGCCTTGCACCGCCGGTGTCCGAAAGCTTCGGCACGTTGCGCTACGGCCGCCTCGCGGAGGTCCTGCTGTACACGGTGCGCCGCACGATGACCCTGGCGGGCCCGAGCGCGGTGTTTCTCGATCACGAGGTGGAGGCCTGGCTGACGCGGCGAATGGCGAGCAGCGAGGTCACGCATGTCGTGAACGCGCCATCGAATCCGCCCGGATGGACCGCGGGCAAGTGGGGCGAGTGGTACCCCGACATGCTGGGCCGCGACGGTCGGCTGACGGTGGCCGAGCCCAAGCCCTACTGGCAGAGTGGCTGGCTCAAGCAGCACGATCGGCTGCTGGCCGCGATGTCGGGGATGCGCGGACGCATCCCGCTGTCGATGAGCGGCGATCTCCACGCGATCGGCTTGGCCCGCATCCTGCGCAGCGGGACGTTGGACCTGTCGGCCAACCCGGTCGTGACCGCCCTGACAGGACCGGTAGGCACACGGCCTGGCGGCTGGCCGTCAGGCGTCCGAAAAGTGGGGGCGACGCCGCCGCAGCACCTCACGGTCGATGAGCACGTGAAACCGATCGAGCAACACGGCTTCACGATCGCCGACTTCACGCCCGACACGATCGTGCTGCGTTTCTTCAAATGGGACGTGAATACGCAGAGCGTCGAGATGCTCGACACGCTCGAGCCGTTTCACACCGCCGAACTGAAGCGGCCGGGCTAAGTCACTTCTTCTTTCCGAGCTGCTCCATCGCGGCTTTGGCGCCGTTGCCAAGCGCTTCGGACACGGTGTCGCGCATGCCGGCCTCCGACCTCAATCGAGAACGCGCAGTTGCCGTCGGCCGGATACCGTCATGGGTATCCGGCCGATCCTTGGAGTGAGGGTATGCGCGAGTGGCGCTTGTTGCAACCTCGACTATGGCGCCTCGTTGGTGGGGACAAACCTTTAGGTTTGTCCGACGAAGTCGAGCCGGCGCTACTGAAGCAGATCGCGAATTAGCAACACGATGCGGTTGGTTCGCGTGTCGACGACGACGAAGTCGTTGCCCGCGAAGTAGCGGTGGTAGTACGCGGGTAACACCGGAAAGCGCACGTCGATCTCCTGGGGTACTGGTGTGAAGTACGGCTGCAGCCCGGGAGGCAGCTCGCCGGTCTCGCGCAGCTGTTTCGCCAGTCCCGGCGGCAATGCCCTCCGTTTGGCCAGGCCCGGCGGCAGGTTTCCGCGCGTGACATATTCGCGGACGATCCGCTGATGGCCGTGGCGATCGACCACGACGACCCGGGTCCCCTTGTCCTTATCCTTGTCCTTGTCTTTGTCGTGGCCCTTGGCCTTGCCCTTCTGTTCGATGGTATGCGTCGTGCCGGCACTGCCGATCGTCGGTTGCGCCAGCAGGCCGAGCGAACAGATTGAGATCGCTGCGAAGAATCTGAGTGATTGTTTGGTCATGTTTATACCTTCGATGTGCCGGTCGGCTTTCCAGACGACACGGCCATCATGATGCCGATGCCGAGCGCGATGATGCACCCGATGCCGATCCACATCGGCGCGACGCTGTTGAGCGCGCCCGACTGCCAGAGTGCAAGTCCAATCCCGATGATCAGAACGAAATAGCCGATCAGGTACATGTTGATGAAGCGCATGGGTCCTCCAGGGTTTCAGCCATGCGAGACGCGTGCCAGTAGGGCACCCCTTCCGCCTTCGCGCGAAGCGCTTCGGCGAGACCGCCGTAGCCTTGGCGGAGGCGGTTATGGGGTGCCCTGGCAGAGCTGGTTACCCAGTGGATGGGCTCAATTGAGCAGGCGACTACCGCGCGGTCGTCTTCGGCCGTGTGGTGGCGCTCGCGAGATCCCAGCTGGCTTGATGAATCAGCCGGGCGATCTTCTCCATCTTCACGTAGTTGATCTTCTCGGGCCGGTCGTAGACGGTGTGATAGTCGGGGTGCAGGCCGGTCATGAAGCCGAGCGCCGGCACGCCGCGCTGCAGGAATGGCCACTGGTCGCTGCGGCGCACCAGGTTCGACGGGTTGTTGTCGTAACGCTTCTTCAGGTCGAGCCCGATGCCGGCGTTGGCGCGATCCATCGCCGCGGCGACCTCCACCGCGCGGGTGAAGCCCATCACGTTCACCGAGTTGTTGTTCGACTCGGCGGTCTGCACCTCGAAGCCGTTGAAGCGGCCGCCGCCGCCGACCTGGATCTCTTCGTTCCTGCCGATCATGTCCATGTTGAGCACTGCGGCAATGCTCGCCAGCGGCGCAAGCGGCTGTTCGGTGTAGGCCCATGCGCCGAGCAATCCGCGCTCTTCCGAGTTCCACGCGGCAAACAGCACGCTGCGGCGGGGACGCTGGCCCTGCTGCGCGGCCAGCGCGTAGGCGTCGGCGATCTCGATCAGCGCCACCGTGCCCGATCCGTTGTCGTCGGCGCCGTTGAAGATCTGCGTGCCGTCGGTGCCGTTGTGATCGAAGTGCGCCGACACGATCACCCACTCGTCTTTCAGCTTGGGATCGCTGCCTTCGAGCAACCCGACGACGTTGCGATCGGGAATGGTATGGCGGATAACCGCGGTCTGTAGGTCGACGCGCGCACCAGTGAGCGCGAGCGGTGTAAATCCACGCGCGGTCTCGGCAGAGGCCGCGAGCTCGGCGAGCGTCTTTCCCGTGCCGGACACGAGCGACTCCGCGAGGGCCGGAGAGATCTGCGCCGCCGGAATATGGATGCGATCGGCCCACGCCGCCAGCGTGTAGGTCATCAGGTGCGGCCGCGTCTCCGGCCACGCGTTCCGTGCGGCCTGCTCGAAGTTCACCGGCCCGGGATGGTTGTGCACGTCGCTCACGAACAGGATCGCCGCCGCACCCTTCTCCTGCGCGGCCAGCGCCTTTCGCCACGCGGCGGCGGGTTCCGCCGTGACCACGCCTTCGAACGGGCTGTTCGCGTCGCGCTCGCCCGGCTCGTGATCGAGCACCAGCACGACCTTGCCCTTCACGTCGCCGTTGTAGTCGTCGTAGGTCCAGCGCGGCGCGGTGATGCCGAAACCTGCGAACACCACTGGTCCCGAGACATGACCGCTCGCCGAGAACCGCTGCGGATAGAACTCCTGCCCGTGCTGCAAGCGGCGCTTCGGTCCGTCGCCACCGCCAACCTCGATGGCGTTGCCCTCCGCCAGGGTCGCGGTCATCAGGTTGTAATTCTGGAAATACGAGTTACCCGGCGCGGCGGGCTTGAGGCCGATGCGCTCGAAGCGCGATCGGATGTAGTCGGCGGTGGCGCGGTTCTCGACGGTGTCGGTCAGCCGGCCGCGCATGGCATCGCCGGCGAGAAAGAACAGGTCCGCGCGCAGCTCGTCGGCGCGAATCGAATCATTCTGCGGCGCGCGCTGCTGCGCCGAGAGCGAGACGACGGTCAGGATCGAGAGAATGGCAACGAGCAGGCGTCTCGGCATGGAGTTGAAAGTTGAAAGTTGAAAGTTTGAAGTTTCAGTTCTAAGTTTCAGGTTTCGAGCTCCGGAACTTACAACTTGGAAATTGTAACTGAAACTTACAACTTTCAACTTTCAACTTTCAACTTCAAACCCGCGCGTGTTGTTGACCGGCAGTCTGCCGCACGGAGCTCCGCGACCGGCGGCCGGCCTTGTCGTGATACATCCGCTCGTCACCCGCCGCGAGCAACTCCTCGAACGTATTCCCGTCGTCCGGGAAGCGGGCGACGCCCGCGCTGATCGAGAGGGACACCCGGACGCCCGGCCGGGGCTCGAATGAATGCATGCGCACCGACCGCTGCCTACAGCTCGCGCACGCGGCGCGTCTCGTGTTCCGCGCTGCAATCCCACAGCAGCACCACTGGCAGCAGCGACGTCAGCTCCTCGCCGTGGGCGCCACGCCCGTCGGCACAGGAGGGCAGGCGTAGCGAGATGTCGCTCCATGACTTCGGCCCCCACTTGAACAGGGCCTCGGTGCCGGGCCCGTGGGCGTATCGGCACGCGTAGCCGTTGTTCTCATCGCCAAGGAACAGCGCGCACGTCACAAACGGCACCAGCCGCCGGACCTTGTCCTGAATCAACGTCATTGCCTCGTCGATCCCGAGGCGCGATCCGAGGGCCTGCGCAATCTCGTAGAGCGCCTGCTCCTCACGATGCGTGCCGGCGATGTCCTGCAACGCGTCCCTGCCATCGGCCGCGGTCCACGCGCTTTCGTACGGAGCGTCGGCCACCAGCGCCGCCGCCGGCCTGTCGAGACGCGCGATCAGCAGATCCACCAGTGTCGGATCGAACGACGTGCCCGCGAATTCGCGCAGCACCGCCACCGCCTCGGCCTCGGTGCGGGCCGGCCGGTACGGCCGATCGGTTTGCAGCGTGCTGTAGCAGTCGGCAATCGCCAGAATGCGTGCGCCGAGCGGAATGGCGTCGCCGCGCAGGCCTGCCGGATACCCCAGGCCATCCCAGCGCTCGTGGTGGCACAACACCAGCTCCGCCACCGGCGCGCCGAACGGCACGGTGCGGAGGATCTCGGCGCCGACGCGCGGATGAATCTTGACGCGATCGAACTCCTCGGGCGTCAAGGCCTCGGACTTCGAGAGGATGTGCTCGGGCACCGCCATGTTGCCGATGTCGTGCAGAATGCCGCGGTGCGCACCGCCTGCACCTCGGCATCCGAGAGACCGGCGGCTTCGCCGAGGGTGGCCGCGTACTGCTGGATCGACTGGATGTGCTCGGGCGTCGAGCCCGCCTTGGCTTCGATCGCGAGCGCCAGCGCTTCGATCGTCACCAGCTGCACGTCCATCGCGCGTCTCGTCTCGTCCTACTTTCGTGTTCTGTTCCAGCTCACGTCACCGCAAAATTGTCGCCTCCGAGCCGGAGCCGCGCCGACTTTACCCTGACCGAATATGCGATCCGCTGGTTACGGGGTGACTGTGACTCGCACGATGGTGGTCGTCCAGCAGCAGACCTCGCCGCCTCCGCCGTCGCCTGAATAATCTTCGGCGCTGACGTGCAGCAGGTACTCGCCAGGCTGGCTGAACTTCGCGGTCACCGTCGCCTTGCCGGAGAACGCTGCTTCACCGGGCAGCTTCTCGAACGGCGGCGGGTCCTTGTCGAACGTGACCTCGCCCGGCCCGCGATACTTCGACCAATGCAGGATCACCGGCGGCGGCGGGTTGCGCTGCGGCGCATTCGACCCGCTCGAATACTTCGCATCGTCGGTCGCCCAGATCGGGAGCGCGATGCCGGCCGCCATCGTCGCGGTGCGCGCGATCGCTTTGGCCACCATGCCGATCGGTCCCTGCATCGCCGGACCGTTCGGGTCGAAACGCAACACCGGCGGCTTGTTGCCGACCGCGGCGTCGGCAAACGGGCGGACTTCGTAGAGCTCGTTGAGGCGCAGCGGAATGCTCATCTGCTGGCCGTTGGCAACGATCGTCCACGTCAGGCGCTGCTGCGGCGTGAACTCCTTCGGCACGGTGATCAAGAAGACGCCGGTCTGGCGGCCGGGCAGGAAGTGCGTCGGCTGTCCCATGTCGGGTCCGCCCGGCTCGATGCGGTTGTTCGGCCCGATCGGCACATCGACCGCTTCCTTGGAGTTGCGATTCAGGTAGCCGACCAGAAAGCTGTGGCTGCCGTCGGGATTGGTGAACCAACCCTCGTACGACGGGGTCACGCTCTGGCCGAACTGGCGGACCGGTTCGCTGGGGAGTTGTTGAGCGGAGGCCCCCACGCCCAGTGCGAGCGTGAGGGCTACTGAAAGTCGACGACGCATTGCGGTGCTACTGCTGCTTGCTGTCGGTCGTGGCCCGCGCCTTGCGCTCCTCGAGCAACGTCTTGTACTCATCGTCGCTGAGATACACCACGTTCATCCAGGCGTGCGCCATCTCGTCGACCGTGCGGTCGCCGTAGCCGACCCACTGATCGGGATCCGGATTGTTCGGGTTGTCTTTGGTGTTGTCGTACCACGCGCTGACGTGAATGACCGTGCCCTTCAGGAACACCGGCGCCGCATCATCGGCGTAGATGTAGTTGGTCATCCAGTTGAAGTTGAACTTACCGACGTAGCTGATGATCTGCGTGCTGCCGTCGGGCAGGATCGCTTCCACTTGCATGGCCTTGCCGCGCAGGTGAAAGTGCGGCTGGAAGTTCGTGATGATGGTGTTTTCCTTGAGCACCGTGAAGCCCTCGGTGTGCGAGATGCTGTTGGGCGCGATGTCGAGGAAGCCGCGCTTCTTCAAGCCCGTGAATCCAATCAGGTAGCTGCGCTTCTTTGGCTCCTGGCCTTTGGGATACAGCCAGATGCCGATTTCGGAGCCAACCGCGGTCTCTTCGCCCGACGCGTGCAGATGCTGATCCCACGAGATCTTCTCGCCGGGGACGAGCAGCTTGCCGGTGCCGGGCGTGAACAGGTCGTAACCCTTGCCGATCGCCCATTCCATCAACTGCGGACGGCGGTTGACGAGATCTTCAACCGTCGGCGTGGCGGTGGGTCCGTTCGCCGTGCCCTGGTTAACCGCATCGGGGTCGTTGTTCAGCACGAGATACGCGATCGAGTGGTGCACGATCTTCCGCGCCTTCTGGCTGGTCGGACGAATCTCCACCAGCTTGGCCCAACGCGGTTCGGTGAGGGGCAAGTCACTCATCGGCCGGTACCACACGTCCTGGCCCTTCGCCGGCATCGGGTATTCGGACGACCTCACCACGATGTCGGGCGGGCCGAAGCCGTCTCGCACGGCCTCCCACTGGTTGTCGGTAACCACGGGCCTGGCGGGCGGCAGGTCTTTCGCGTCGCCCTGCGGCGAGCCGGCATCGACCCACGCGACGATGGTGTCGATCTCTTTTTGCGTGAGCGACATGTCGTTCTTGAACTTCTGCACGCCGACGCTGGGGTCGATGTGCCACGGCGGCATCTGTCGCGTCGCGACGCGCTGCTTGATCGAGCGCGCCCACGGGCGCGCCTCGGCGAAAGTAATGAGCGACATCGGCGCGATCGAACCCGGCTGATGGCACTCCTGACATTTGTTCTGGAGGATGGGGGCGACGTCCTTGGAGAACGTCGGGGCTGCGCTCTGTTGCGCCGCCGCGGCCGAGGCGAACAGGATGACGCCGCCAAGCATTGCCGCCGTCCGGACACTATTTCTCCTCATGCCGTCTCCTCATGCCATGCCGCATAGTCTTGGAACCGATCATTCAGGCCTCCCCATCGGCGGGCCCGCCGATCGCCTTGATGATAGAGGGTCTGGCGCCGAAACGCCAACCCATCCAGGGAGCGCGGCGGGCCGCCCCGCTCCCGGCCGGGCGTGCGATTTTGGGCTACTGCCGCTCGTAAACCAGCGTGTTTTTCACTGGCTTGCCGTCCGCGGTCGTCCCGGTCTGCGTGTTGGTCCGCGTTTTTCCGTCTGCAGAAATCACCACGCGTTGGGTGGTCATCGTCTTGCCGCCCTTTTTCGAGACGGCTTCGTAGGAGCGGTCGCTGATCTTCTTGAACGACATCATGTCGGCGTTGGGGTTGCCCTTGACGGCCACGTCTTTGCCGTCGAACTTGGCCGTGGCCACCATGTGCTGCGCCGCACCGGTGGCCGGGACGGTGTCGACGGTCTGACTGATGCCGCCGTTCGGCGCCGCGACTATGACAGTCAAGCTCTTGGGCGCCGGGCCGGGGCTGTAGGTCGATTTGGCCAGATTGAGCTTCCAGGTACCGACCCACGGTTCCTTGCCCTGGGCGGTGGTAGTCGCGGCAAAAGCCACGAGAGCGATGAGAACGGCGACGCCGGCGACGAGATTAGGTATGCGCATCAGTCAACCTCCTGCACGAGTTGGACGAGAGGTGGGCATCATACCGCACACACCTTTTGACCTTTTGATCTGGCGACCTCTTGATCGATCTATTGATCCTGGGATCGGTTGAGCTGTTGGTCTGATCTTGCGATCTGGCCGTCCGCCTGTTCAACAGATCGGTCAACAGATCAACCGGTCGACAGATCACTAGCCGATCAACACACCACAAGATCAACAGTTCACGAGATACGCGTCTGTAACCCTGTTGGCGCCGTAGCGGCCGCCGGTTCCGCGCGCACGAGAAACCGACGGCCACCACTCATTCGGCGCGTCGCGCGATCAGGCTTCGGTGTAGACCCACGCGCCCGCTACGGCGGCGATCAGGGTGTTGACGAGCGCCGCGGCCGAGCCTTTGACGAACATGCTTGTGGTGAAGACGCCCATGCTCGTGAACCCTGCCAGGATGAGCGTCACGCCGAGAAATGGGATCAAGCCGGCGATGATCGCCGTGCTCACGCCGGCGCCAAATCGTGGCCGGATGGCGGCGTAGGTCCAGACGATCAGCAGCCCCATAAGGAAATCGATGACGATCCAGGGCAACATGCCGGCGAACGACTCCATCGCCGCCGGATCGAGCCCCAGCCGCGTCATGAATGCCGCGTTGTCTGCGACGAGCAGCATCGTGTTGATGACGAAGTCCCCGATGTTCAAGACCAAACCCGCGACCAGCCCGCCGACGACTACCTTGCCTGTGTTCATTGCCATGTCGTCTCCCTTTTAGCTCATTCGTTTCCGACCGAGCGTAAGATAAACCCGATGAAGAAACTGGCGTTAGTGATTGTTTTTGCGGCAACCGTCGTCCACGGCCAGGCGCCGGTGTTCGACCTTGTCATCCGGCACGGCACCGTCATCGACGGCACCGGCACCCCCCGCTACGGCGCCGACATCGGCATCCGCAACGGCTACATCACGGCGATCGGCGACCTTGCGGCGGCAAGCGCGGCGACCGAGATCGAGGCGCGCGGCCTGTTTGTCGCGCCCGGCTTCATCAACATCCACAGCCACGTGGTGCCCGATGCGCTGCCGACCGCGGTCAATATGTTGACTCAGGGCGTCACCACCGAGATCTTCAACGCCGACGGCGGCGGGCCGATCGATCTCGAGGAGCAGATGGCCACCCTCAACGACGCGGGGCTGGCGCTCAACATCGGCGGCTACATCGGCTTCAACTCGGTGTGGCAGACCGTGGTGGGCAACACCGATCGGCGCCCCGTTCCCGACGAGATCGAGCGGATGCGGGGGTTGATCAAGGACGCGCTCGGCTACGGCGCCTGGGGTGTGTCGGCGGGCCTCGACTACAAGCCGGGATATTTCGCGCGCACCGAGGAAGTGATCAAGGTCGTCGACGTGGCGCGGGCGATGCGCACCAACTTCACCAATCACGATCGCATCACGCCCGAATCGAACTTCAGCTCGCGTGTCGGCGTCAACGAAACCGTCGCAATCGGACAGAAGGCCGGCTTGGTCCCGGTCGTGACGCACATGAAAGCGCAGGGGCGCGAGCAGGGCACCGCGGGTGACATCCTCGCATCCATGCGCCAGGCCACCCGCCGCGGTTACTACACCGCCGCCGACGCCTATCCGTATCTGGCGGGGCAGTCGGGCCTTGGCGCGCTGATGATCCCGGGCTGGGCCCAGGAAGGCGGCCGCGAGGCGATGCTCGAGCGGTTCGCCGATCCTGAACAACGCGCGCGAATCATCAAGGAGTCAGAGCAGGCGATGACGGCGCGCTTTGGCGGCCCGCAAGGCGTCTATCTGCCGCGCACGCAACAGGAACTGACCGACGTGATGAAGACGATGAACGCGGGGCCGGGCGAAACGCTGCTGCGGATCATCGAGACCGGCGACCCGGGCGCGATCCTGAGGTTCGGCATCGAGGCCGACCTGGTCAAGATCCTGCAGGACCCGGTGACGTCGATGGCGTGCGACTGCGGCGCGTCAACCGCCACGCGCACCCATCCACGTTATTACGGATCGTTCCCTCGCGTGCTCGGACGCTACGTGCGCGAGCAGAAGATCATGACGTGGGAGCAGGCGATCCGGAAGATGTCCGGCCTTCCGGCCGCCACGGTCGGGATGGTCGATCGCGGCCTGATCGCCGCCGGTATGCCGGCCGACATCACGGTGTTCGATCCCAACACCGTGATCGATCGCGCCACCTATGAGAACCCGGCGCTGCCGTCGGAAGGCATCAGGCACGTGCTCGTCAATGGCAAGCTCGCGTTGCGGGATGGCGCGGCGACAGGTGCAAAGGGCGGCTCGGTGCTGACCCGTGGTGCGAACATGCCGAGCCGGCCGGGTCCGGATGCAGCCGCGCGCCGCGTGTCGGCCAAGGCGGTGGGCTCCGACGACGAGCGCGTGACCGTCGACCTGGTGCAACGTGCCGGCGCCCGGCAGGCCAGCGGCACGTTCACGTTTGCCCACCGTCGCTTCAATCGATCGGTCAGACTGATCACACCCGGCGTGCTGCAGGTCTACAACGGCTGGGCGTCATTCACCGGCGTCGTCAAGGCGGGAGACGAGGACACCACCGCGACCGTGATCATCGATCAGCACGACCCCGACTTCCCCGAGACCACGACGCTGATGATTCAGCTCGGAAACGGGCTTCACATCTTCGCGCAGCTGCCGCGTGGCGCGGCGTCGATCAAATGAAACGCCTCACGACGTCCGCAGCGCTCATCGCGCTGCGGCGTTTCCTCCTCGTGATCTTTCTGCTCGGCATAGCCGGCATCAGCGTCGAGCTGTGGCTGATGGGCCACTACGAAGATTTCTATCAGCAAATCCCGCTCGCCCTGTCCGCAGTGTCGCTGGTCGCTATCGCTGCGGTACTGCTGGAGCCAGGTCGCGCGACAGTCAACCTGCTTCGCGTGATCATGGCGCTCTTCCTCCTGAGCGGGATGATTGGCGCCATCCTGCATTTTCAGGTGAACATGGAATTCCAGCTCGAAATGGACCCCAGCCTGACGGGCGTCGCCCTCTACCGGAAAGCGATTCTGGCCAAGACACCGCCCGCGCTCGCACCGGGCGCGATGATCCAATTGGGGCTGATTGGGCTAGCCTATACATTCAGGCATCCGGCAAGTAGAGGCGGGTCTGTAGACCCGCCTGAAGGAATGGAGACTCAATGACCCGCATTCTCGCCGTCGCGCTCGCCCTGTTTCTCGCCATACCCGCCGCCGCGCAAATCGGCAAGTCTCTCGGCGTCGTCGACGCCAACACCATCGCCGAGGCCGACCTCACGAAGCTGCCGGGCATGACGCCTGCGATTGCGAAGGCGGTCGTGGCGGCGCGGCCGTTCGACAGCATCGTCGCGCTCAACAAGTTTCTGCTCGGGCAGAAGTTGACGCAGGAACAGGCCAACGAGCTCTACAAGCACGCCTTCATTCACATCAACCTCAACACCGCGACCGGTGAAGAGATCCTGCTCGTACCCGGTGCCGGCAAGCGGATGGCTCGCGAGTTTGCCGAGTACCGCCCGTGGAAGTCGTGGGCGCAGTTCGAGAAGGAAATCGGCAAGTACGTGGATGCCAAAGAAGTCGCGCGCCTCGCGCAGTACGCCTTCATTCCGGTCAACATCAACACCGCGACCGACGAAGACGTGATGGGCATTCCCGGCGCCGGCCGCCGCATGGCGCGCGAGTTCAAGGAATATCGTCCCTGGAAGACGCAGGCACAGTTCGAGAAGGAAATCGGCAAGTACGTCGACGCCAAAGAGGTCAAGCGCCTCTGGCGCTACGTCGTTATTCAGTAAATGAAGCAGGTTCCTTTATTCGTCTTCAATCACCACGGCCAGCTGGTCGGGCCGCTGCAGATCCCGAAAGTCGAGAAGAGCGACGCCGAGTGGGAGGACATGCTCACGCCCGAGCAGTTCGCGGTGGCGCGCGCGCATGGCACCGAGCGGCCGTTCTGCGGCACGCTGCTCGATAACAAGCGCGCCGGCGTCTATTCCTGCAGCTGTTGCGGGCTGCCGCTGTTTGCGTCGAACGCGAAGTTCGATTCGGGGACGGGGTGGCCGAGCTTCTTCCAGCCGGTGGCGGATGAGAACGTCGCGACCAAGCCCGATCGCAGTTACGGAACGATCCGCGTCGAGATCCTCTGCGCGCGGTGCGATTGCCATCTGGGGCACGTCTTCCCCGACGGCCCGAAGCCGACCGGGCAGCGTCACTGTGTGAATTCGGAATCGCTGAAGTTCACCGACGTCGAAGATCTCGCCACGCTCGCCGATCCCGCTGCGGACATGTAGAGGCGGGTCTTTAGACCCGCCTGTTCCGAGCCGCAAGAGAAGGCGGGTCTAAAAGACCCGCCTCTACATCTACCGCAACGGCGGCGTCGTCTCCGGCGCGCGCCGATGCCGCGTCGCCTGCTCGTACGAATACGCCAACCTGATCAGCGTCGGCTCCGACCAGGCTCGGCCGAAGAACGTGACGCCCGCAGGCAACCGCCCGCCGCGCGTGTAACCCATCGGCACCTGGATCGACGGAAACCCCGTCGTCGGCGAGAAGAACTGGCTGTTGTCGCCGGCCGGCGTATTCAGATCACCGATCAGCCGCGGCGGATTGCTCCACGTCGGATAGACCCACGCGTCCAGCTGCTGCGCATCCATCGTCCTGGTGACCGCCTCGCGCACCTGCTGGCGATACTGCGCATCGGCCTTGCACTCCGCTGAGTCGGGGCCGTTCTCGGGCGCGGCCTCGCTTTGTTCGAGCCGCACGCGGACGGTCGGGTGGAAGCGGCCGGACTTGATGATTTCCGTAAGGCTCTTCACCGGCACGCGATCGCCGTGCGAGGCGAGGTAGCGATTGATGTCGTACTTGAACCCGCCGCACGGGCCCATCCCCTGGGGCCGCTTGATCTCGGCGAGGCCCGCGACGACGCCGGGATCGATGATGGTGGCGCCGGCCGCGCGCAGGTCGTCAACCGCGCGCATGAAGACCTGGACGATTTCGGGATCCGTCGAGTCGCGCTCGTAGGCGAAACGCAGCACGCTGATGCGGGCGCCCTTCAAGCCGTCTCGCACCAGGGCCGCGGCGTAGTTCTGCGGCAGGTGCGCCGCCGCAGCGGCCGTGACGGCATCCGCCGGATCGCTGCCGACCACGACCTGGAAAACGCCGACCGCATCGGCGACGGTGCGCGCCATCGGTCCCGCGACGTCCGCGTACCAATTGAGCGGCATCACGCCGCCCCGGCTCGTCAGCCCCATCGTCGATCGAATGCCGACGAGCGAGTTGTGTGATGACGGGCCGCGGATCGAATTGCCGGTATCGCTGCCGAGTCCAACCGCGCCGAAGCTCGCCGCGACGCTGGCGGCGGTGCCGCCGCTGGACCCCGCCGTGACGCGATCGAGCGCGTACGGGTTCTTGGTGTAGCCGGGCAGAATCGAGCTGACCGTCTCGAGCGGCGTGAACGCCCACTCGGCCATGTTCGATTTGGCGATCACGATGGCGCCGGCCCTCTTGATCTGCGCGACCTGGAACGCATCCTTGTTCGAGACGAATCCGGCGAGCGCGAGCGAGCCATTCGCGCTCTGCAACCCGATGGTCTCGAAGTTGTCTTTCACGATCGTGGGGATGCAGTGCAGCGGACCGACGGGGCCGCCCTGCGCGTAGCGGCGATCCAACTCTTCGGCCTGCCTGACGGCTTCGGGGTTGGTGATGACGATCGCGTTGATGGCGGGGCCGTTCTTGTCGTAGACGTCGATGCGCCGCAGATACTGTTCGACCAGCGCCTTGCAGGTGAGCCGCCCGGCTTTCATCGCGTCATGAATCTGGGCGATGGTGGCTTCGTGCACCTCGAACGGCGCGGGAGTCTGCGCCGCCGACCGCGAGGTCGAAACGGCCATACACACAAGCAGCAGAAGTCGTCTCATCACGACGAAATCATAGACTAGGATGTGCGGATGCGAACGACCTTACGGCTGTCGGCGTGCGTTGTGCTTCTTGCCGGAGTCGCGCTTGCGCAGGGCACATGGCCAACTTTCGAGCCCATTCAGCGAGAGATCTTCGGCGCCGGGTCGAACTTTACCAACGCGTTCGCGGACATCGACGGTGACGGCGACCTCGATATGTTCGTGGGGTTCGACGGCAAACCCAACCGGCTGTATCGCAACGACAAAGGCACGTTCACGGATATCGCATCGGCGGCCGGCGTGGCCGATACCCGGCCGACCCGTGCCGCCGCGTGGGCTGACTTCGATGCCGACGGTGATCCCGACTTGCTCGTTGGGTTCACGCCGTTGAAGGATGCATCGGTGTTGCGGCTCTATCGCAACGACGGCGCGAAGTTCGCGGACACCACTGCAGCGGCGGGTCTTGTCGTCGCCACCGGCGCCGTTCGGCAACCTGCGTTCGTGGATTTCGATGGCGACGGCGATCTCGATCTCTTCATCGCCTTCCGCGATCGCGCCAATGCGCTCTATCGCAACGACGGCGGCAAGTTCACCGACATCGCCGCGGCGATCGGGCTGGCCGACACGCGCCGCACCGTCGGCGCCGTGTGGTTCGACTACGACGAAGACGGCGACCTCGACGCCGCCGTCGCCAACATGGACGGCGATGCCAACGGCCTGTTCAGGAATGACGATGGCAGGTTTACGGATGCGGCCGAGGTCGCGGGCGTGGCGTGGGGCGGCCGCCAGCCGAAGCACGCCGGCAACGGCACGGTGCGCGTCTGCGCGGCCGATGTTGACGCCGACGGCAAGTTCGATCTGTTTGCCGCCAACTACGGCCCGCTCGGGTTCTTCAGCAATCGCGGCAAGGGTGTGTTCGAGGATCGCGCCGCGGCCTGGCACATCGCCATCGACTCGCGTTACGACGCGTGCGCGTTTGCCGATGTCGATCACGATGGACGGCTCGACCTCTATGTCAACGGCACGGTCACCGGCGGCGCGAGCTGGCAGGATTCGCTGTTCCGCAACACCGGCTCCGAGTTCGTCGATGCCACGCCGCCGAGCATCCGCGCGCTGCAAGCCGACCACGGCGTGCAGTGGGCCGATGTGGATGGGGACGGCGATCTCGACCTGGCCTTGACCGGATCACGCACCGACGGCATGCATTCGGTGATGCGCAACATGCTGCCGGCCGCCGATGCGGCACGCGGCCTGCACGTGCGGGTGCTCGATGCGAAAGGCCACGCGACGCTTGCCGGGGCAGAGGTGCGCGTATTCGCCGCCGGCACCACGCGCCTCGTCGGCGCGCGGCTGGTCGATTCGGGCTCCGGTTACGATGCGCAGAACGACATGCCGGTCCACTTCGGCATTCCGGCCGGCACCGCGCGCGTCGATGTGCAGGTGATTGTGCCGCGCCACGGCGCCCGCCGCCCGGTGTGGCAGCGCGGCGTCGCGCCCGGCAGGACGATCACGGTTCGAACGCCATGAATGCGTTCATCGCCGCCGTGTTCTTCGGCATTCTCGGCACCGGCTATTTCGTCTACGGCCGCAAGTCGCAGAATTGGGTAGCGCTCGTGTCGGGCGTGCTGCTGTGCGTCTTTCCGTATTTCGTCGACAGCTTTCTGTGGACGATGATCATCGGGCTGGTGCTGTCGGCTGCGCCGTTCGTCATCAGCCTGTGATCGCATGGCGCTGACCGCGACCGTCTACAACCTCGAGACCGAATTGGCCGACATCGATCGCGGCGTCTACGAAACGTTCGCGGTCCGCATGGCGCGGCAGCCGTCCGAGACCGCAGACTACATGCTGACGCGCTATCTGGCCTATTGCCTCGAGTACGTCGAGGGCATCGAGCTGACCGAGGGCGTGGCCGCAGGCGGCGACGAGCCTGCCGTCGTCGTCCGCGATCTCACCGGCCGGCTGACGGCGTGGATCGAAGTCGGCATGCCCGGCGCCGACCGCGTGCATCGCGGCAGCAAGAAAGCCGATCGCGTGGCGGTCTACACCCACCGCGACATTGGACAGGTGCTGGCGCAGTTGGGCGGCCAGGGCATTCACCGCGCGGCGGACATTCCGGTCTACGAGTTTGGCGCTGGATTTGTGGCCGAGGTCGCGGCTACCATCGACCGGCGCGCCCGCGTGTCGGTGTCGGTGATCGAACGCCAGCTCTATCTCGAGATTGACGGTCACACGTTTGACACGGCCATCAGCGAACATCGATTTGACTGACCGCTTATGAAAACTTCCGCATCGATCGTTCTCGCGGCGCTGCTGGTGACGTCTTCAGTGCTCGTGCCCTTCGACTCGCACGCGCAAGCCCAGATGGGCTCGCGCGCGCTCGCTCAGGGCAGGCCCAAGCTCGTCGTCTTCATCGCCGTCGATCAGATGCGCGCCGACTACATCGACAAGTTCCAGCACCAGTGGACGGCGGGCCTCAAGCGCCTCGTCACCGACGGCGCGTGGTTTCGCCAGGCCGATTATCCGTACTACAACACCGTGACCTGCGCCGGCCATGCCAGCATGAGCACCGGCACGGTGCCGGCGGTGCACGGCATGGCGCTCAACACCTGGTGGGAGCGCGACAACGGCCGGCTGGTGAACTGCACGGACGATGACACGCAGAAGCTGATCACCTACGGCAGGCCCGTGAAAGGCATCGGCCACAGCGCGCAGCGCCTGATGTCGACCACGCTCGCCGACGAGATGCGGCTGCAGGGGTGGCCGGCGCCTCGTGTCGTGAGCATCTCGCTGAAGGCGCGCTCGGCCATCACGCTGGCAGGCCATCGTCCCGACGCCGTGATCTGGCTGGACGAGGCCGACGGCGAGTGGGTCACGTCGACGGCGTTTGCCAAGGCTCCGGTTGCGGCGTTTGCGGACTACATCGCCAAGCACCCGCTGAAGGGCGAAATGGGCAGGCCGTGGGATCGCACGCTGCCGAAGGACCGCTACCTCTACGACGGCTCCTTGCAGGGGCGCCAGCGGACCACGCTTGTCACCAAGGACTTTCCGCACATCGTCAGGGGCGACGGCACCGAAGTAGACGGCGCGTTCACGGATGCCTGGGAGTCGAGCCCGTACTCGGATGCGTACCTGGCCGGCCTGGCCGCCGCCGCGATCGACGGCATGAAGCTCGGTCGCGGCGCGGGTTCGGATTTTCTTGGCGTCAGCTTTTCAGCGCTCGACAAGGTCGGTCACGATTTTGGTTCCGACTCGCATGAAGTCCAGGACACGTTGATTCATCTCGATCGGCAGATCGGCATCCTGCTGGACAAGCTGGATCGCGACGTCGGCCAGGGCACTTATGTGGTCGCCCTGACCTCGGACCATGGCGTCGCGCCGGTTCCCGAGCGGCTCAAGGCCCAGGGATTCGATGCCGGCCGCATCATGACCGCGGCCGTCGGCCGCGCCATCGACGAGGTGCTGGTCCGCGAGCTTGGCGGCGGGCCGTATCGCACGCGCGTCGTCAACAACGACATCTATTTCAACCAGGGCGTCTACCTGAAGCTGACGCAGAATCCCAAGGCGATGGACGCAGTGCTCGACACCGTGCGAAAGACGGAAGGAGTCTGGCAGGTCTATCGCAAGGAGCAATTGTCGGCGAGCGATCCGCTGACGCGGCCGTCGGCACTCAGCCACTATGAAAGCCGGAGCGGCGACATCAAGATGCTGGGCCGCGCCTACTGGATCACCAACACCAGCACCAGCACCCACGGCACCGGCCATCGATACGACACGCATGTTCCAGTGCTGTTGTTCGGCCGCGGCATCAAGAAGGGTGAGTACCTGCAGCCCGCGACGCCGCTCGACCTGGCGCCGACGCTCGCGCATCTGCTGGGCATCACGCTGCCCGACGCGATGGGCCGCCTGCTCAACGAAGCGCTTGCGCCGTAGCGGCGTTGGCTTCGTCCAACGTCGGCACGGACGCGATCGCTCCGGACCTCATGCAGCTCACCGCCGCCGTGGCGTTGGCGAAGCGGAGGATGTCGCGAGCCGATTCGCCGCGCAACAGGGCGTGGATGAACGCGGCGCGGAAGACATCGCCGGCGCCGGTCGTATCCACCGCGTGCACCGGGATCGCCGGCTCGTAGATCATCTGGTCGCCGTCGAGCATCACCGATCCGCGAGGGCCGAGCGTGATGCAGAGCAGCCCGGGATGCCGCTTGCGGAGCTTGCGAAGCGCGCGTTCCGGATCGTCTTCGCCGGTAATCGCCGGCGGCACGTGCTCCGCGAAAATCGGGATGCTGACGGCGTCGACCAGCGCGTCGGTGCGATCGGTGACGCGATCGATGTCGCTCGTCGCCGGCACGCCCGCCTCCCGCGCCAGCGTGGCCGCGAGAATCGCCGCCTCCTGATCGACATCGTCGACGTGCACCAGGCGGGCTGACGCCACCGCGCTCGCGCTGACCTCGGACGGCGTCAGCAACAGGCAATCGGGGCGATCCCACAGCACAATCCGCTCGCCGGTTTTTTCCTCGACCGCGATGACCGCGAACTGGTTGGCGCCCTTGCGCACCACGCAGTGGCTGAGGTCGATGCCGCGGTGCAGCAGCTCTTCGCGGATGCGGCCGCCGTTGTGGTCGTCGCCCATCGCGCCCAGGTAAGCCGTGCGCAGACCCATCGCCGCGCACGCCGACAGCGCCGTGGCCATCTGCCCGCCGCATTGCAGCGAATGGCTGCTGATCCGCATCTTTGCCGTCGGACTATCGGCCCGCGGCGAGGCCGGCAGGCGATAGACGTAATCGACCGAGTTGGCACCGACACCCAGGACATCCCAATGTGCGCGACTGGACACAACGGCCAGTATACGATGCAGCTATGAAGTCACCGGGCGGACGGGCGCGATTGCGTATCGCGCTGGTTGCCGCCTTGCTCTCGATCGGCGTGCTGGGCACGCGCACCGCGGGCCAGGATCCGAAGCCGGCGCCCGACCCGCAGCAGCCCGTGCCGGTGTTCCGGGCCGGCACCGCCGTCGTGCGCGTCGACGTCACCGCGACGGCACGTGACGAAGCGGTCACCGACCTTACGGCCGCGGACTTCGAGGTCACCGAAGACGATGTGCCGCAGGAAGTGCAGACCTCGCAGTTCATCCGCGTCGACGGCGAGCGCAAGTCGGACCTGAACGACCCGCTCGAGATCCGATCGAAGGAGCACGCCGCACTCGAAGCTGCCCGCGACGACGTGCGGCTGTTTGCGATTTTCCTGGACGACTATCACATCGACAAGAAACCGGACATCACGCTGCCGCTGCGCGAAGCGCTCACGAAGTACGTAAACCAGTTCCGCTCCAACGACCTCTTGGTGTTGATGGATCCGCTGACCACGTTGTACGACCTGAAGTACACGCGATCGAAAACCGACCTGGCCAACCGCATTCATACCTTCGAGGGCCGGCGCGGTGAGGTCTTTCCGGTGAAGAGCGCGATCGAGGAAGCGCAGATGTCGCAGCGCAACTGGCAGGAGCTGCGCGCGGGTGTCACGCTGTCGGCGCTCACCGCGCTCGCCACGCAGCTGGGCGGCATGCGCGAGGGCCGCAAGTCGATTCTCTTCGTCAGCCAGGGCCCGCCCGTCCGCCCCGGCAGCCCGAACGACGACCGGTTGAAGGAAGCGATGCAGGCGGCCAACCGCGGCAACGTCACCATTCACGTCCTCGATCCGCGGCCGCTCGGCACCGTGGCGTTCGGCGGAGACGACGTGCTGAGGCGGATTGCCTACGACACCGGCGGCCGCGCCATCGTCAATACCAACAATCCGGCGGAGCAACTGCAGAACATCATCACCGACGCCAGCGCCTACTACCTGATCGGCTACACGCCGGCACGCACCAGCAACGACGGCAAGTACCATCGCATCGAGGTGAAGGTGAAGCGGCGCGGCGTGAATGTCACCGCGCGGCGCGGCTATTGGGCAGCCAGCGAGAAAGAGATCACCGCGGCCGCTGAAGCCGCGGCCACGCCGGTCAACGTCGGCCTGACCACCGCGCTCGCCGCGCTGTCGCAATCGGCGAGCAACACGCGCGCCGTCGGCATCTGGACCGGTCTGTCGCGCGCAACCGGCACTGATACCAGGATCGCGTTCACCTGGGAGGCGAGCACGCCGGCGACTGCCGACAAGCCCGCGCGGCTCGAGATCCAGCCGGTCGACGACGCCGGCAAGCCGGCGCTGGAGGCGCAGGTGATCGCGGGAGCGCCGGGAGAGGTCCCGATGGTCGCGCAGTTTGATCTTGCGCCGGGCCGATACCGCATCCGCTTTACGTCGCTGACCGTGGCCGGCGACATCATCGATCGCTGGATCCAGTCGGTGACGATCCCGTCGCTGTCGAACGAGCCGATCGCGTTGTCCACACCGCGCTTTCTGCGCGCGCGGAACATGATCGAGCTGCGCGCGATCGAAGCCAACCCTGCGCCCGCGCCGACGGCGGCGACGAGATTCCGCCCGGGCGATCGGGTGCTCGTTGAAATCGAGTGCTGGACCGCGCCCGGAACCACGCCGGAGATCAAAGTCGAGTTGCTCAATGCGAAGGGTGACGTGCTCAAGCCGCTGCCGGCGCCGGCACTCGTCGACGGCCGGTTCCGAATGACGTTGCCGGTCGGAAGCCTCGCGCCCAGCACCTATGTGTTAAAGGTGACCGCGACCGTCGGCGAGCAGTCCGCCGAACAATGGGCGGCTTTCCGGCTCGCGCCCTGAAAAGAAGAGCCAGCATGAGGGTCCTACTAGTCTTCGCATTGGTCGTGGGCGCACTGTCGGCGCAGGCTCCACCGTCACCGTCTCACTCGACTGCGATCGGCGAGTGGCCGACCTACGGCGGCGACCTCGCCAACTCGAAATACTCGCCGCTCGATCAGATCACCGCGGCGAATTTCGGATCGCTCAAGCTCGCGTGGCGCGTGAAATCTCCTGACGGCTTTCTCAGTGTCACGCTGCCCGACGGCTCCGAATGGTCGGCCGATTCGAAGACGATCTTCGACGAGCTCAATCGTCTCGATCCGAAGCGCTGGCGCGATGGGCAGCCGCCGTTCGTCCAGAATTACAAGGCGACGCCGCTGATGGTCGGTGGAACGCTGTACGTCAACACGCCTTCGTCGGTGGCCGCTGCTTACGACGCCAGGACCGGCGCGCTCAAGTGGGTCTACAATCCCAAGAGCTACGAATCGGGCACCACCACCATGAGCTTGCGGTGGAACCAGCGTGGCGTGGCGTACTGGAGCGACGGCACCGACGAACGGATCTATTGGGGCACCGGCGACGGGTTCCTGATCGCCGTCGATGCGAAGACCGGCCGGCCGGTGCGGGGCTTCGGCGTGAATGGCCGCGTCGATCTGATGGACGGCCTGCCGCGCGCCAAACGCGGCACGCGCGATTACCTCAACGCGCTGACCTACTCGGTGCAGTCTCCCCCCATTGTCGTCAAGGACATCGTCATCACGCCGGCAGCGATCTCGTCGTTGATCAAGACGAAGGAACAGATCCCCGGATGGATCCGCGGCTTCGATGTGCGCACCGGCCAGGTGCGATGGACGTTCCGCACGGTGCCGGCGAAAGGCGAGCTCGGGAGCGAGAGCTGGGGCGATGGCTCCAACGAATACGCCGGCAAGGTCACGGTGTGGACGATGATGAGCGCAGACGAAGAGCTTGGTCACGTCTACCTGCCGACCAACACGACGGCGCCTGATTATTACGGTGCCCATCGTCCCGGCGACAACCTGTTCGCCGAAAGCGTGGTCGCGCTCGATGTGCAGACCGGCAAGCGGGTGTGGCATTTCCAGACCGTGCATCACGGCCTGTGGGATTACGACAACCCGGCGGCGCCCAACCTGCTCGACATCACGGTCAACGGCACGCGCGTCAAGGCGCTGGCGCAGCTCACCAAGCAGGGCTACATCTTCACGTTCGATCGCGTGACCGGAAAACCGGTGTGGCCGATCGTCGAGAAGCCGGTGCCGCCCTCTGACGTGCCCGGCGAGAAAGCATCGCCGACGCAACCGGTGCCGTCGAAGCCGGCGCCGTTCGAGTATCAAGGCGTGTCAGAGGCCGACCTCGTCGACTTCACGCCCGAGCTGCGCGCGCTGGCGATGAAGGCGATCGAGGCGTTCAAATATGGACCGCTCTACACGCCGCCGTCGCTGCAAGGCACCATCGCGCGACCGGGATCAACGGGTGGCGGCAACTGGCAGGGCGCGGCCGTGGACCCCGCCACCGGCTACATGTATGTGCCGTCGCGCAACGCCTTCAGCGTGCACAGGCTGGCCGCGCCGGAACCGGGTCTCGAGAGCAACCTGCTCTACATGCAGGGCGTCGGCCGCAACCCGACGATGCCGGAAGGCCTGCCGCTGTTCAAGCCGCCGTACTCGCGCATCACGGCGATCGACATGAACAAGGGCGAACACGCGTGGATGGTGCCGGCCGGAAACGGCGATCGCATCCGCAACAATCCCCGGTTGAAGGGATTGAATCTTCCGCCGCTTGGCGGCGACAGCACCTTCAGCGGTCCGCTGCTGACCAGGACGGTTCTGATCTACGCGCTCACCACCGGCGGCAGCACCGGCGGGCCTCGGCTGGTCGCGTACGACAAGGCGACGGGGAAGGAACTGGCGTCGGCGGATCTGCCGGGCGCCGCGATCGGCACGCCGATGACCTACCTGGTGAACGGCAAGCAATACATCGGGATCACCGTGCAAGGACGGACGGCCACCGACATTCCCGAGCTCGTCGCCCTAGCGTTGCCGTAGCGCGGAACTTTAGTTCCGCGAAGGTGTCCAAACGATAGCTATGCGGTTTCTCGTCACGGTCCTTGCGGTTTTCGTGTCCGCGTGTGCCGCCCGCGGACCATCGCCGCAGGTCCTGGCCGAGTTAGGCAAGGCGGACGCCTTGCTGCGCCAAGGGTGTTACACCTGTCTCAAGGATGCTCAAGCGATCTACACGCGACTCTCTGCCGTGCCGAAGCCCGTGCCTGCGGCGAGGCAGGGCGCGTTTGATGCGGCGTTACTGATCGCCATCCGAGAGCGCGAGCTCGGGATGTTTCCCCGGGCAACACTCGATCGTGCCCGTCAGCTCGCCGCGACGTTGACGCCGGCGCTGCCTCCGTTGGTCGCGCCTGCCGTGCTGCTCGATGCCGCCGAGCTTGTCATTGGCGACATCGGCGGACTGGACCCCGAGCAGCGCGCCCAGTTCACGGGCCGCGCGCGGCCGGTGGTCGAGCCTGCCAATCCGGCGCGTCGCGCGCTTGATGCCGCCATCGCGACCAACCTCGTTGCCGACTATCTCGCGCTGGCCATCGATTGCGAACAATCGCGGTTGCGCGAGTCGATCGATCCGGCCGCGATCCGCGCGCGCCGCGGCGGCATTCCGCTGATGCGCTTCCGTCTCGCGATGTGTCCGAAGCCCGGAGTGCCGACGGCCGCGTCGATCCGGGAGGCGGATCCCCGTTTTACCGACACGCTTCTCTGGGAGGCACGGGTCGCGCGGGTCGGGTCGCCGACGCGCGGCATCGATTTGCCGCAGGTCGTCGCCTTGTTGACGCCGGCGCGCGAAGCGTTCCCGGCGTCGTTTGCCATCACGATGATGTGGGCCGATAACAATCAGTCGCTGGCCGAATTCGATGTCGCGTTAACCGGATTCGACGCGGTGCTCTCCAGTGCGCCGACCCATCGCGACGCATCGATCGGCCGCGTCACGAGCCTCAGTTACCTGATGCGCCACGAAGAGGCGATCGTCACAGCCACCAGGCTGATCGAACTTGGCACCTGGCACATCGGCGACTCCTATTACTGGCGCGCGTGGAATTACTACAACCTCAAGAACTACGAGCCGGCCTGGCAGGATGTCGAGAAGGCACTGACGTTGCTCTCGAACTCGAGCGTCTATATGCTGGCCGGCTTGATCGAATATGCCCGCGTCAACCTGCCGGTGGCGATCCAGCGTTTCGATGAATCTTTCAAGATCGACCGGTCCAACTGTGATGCGGTGTGGATGTCGGCGCTGGTCAACGTCGATCAGCAAGCCTGGGCACCAGCGTCGCCGAAGTTTTCGACCGCAATGAGCTGCTTCGTGACGGCGGCCGCGGTCGCGAAAGGCGATCTGGATCGCCTCGAAGCTCTGATACTTCGCGGCAGCAAGGAGCCGACGCCGCGACAGCTCAAACAGCGCGAGACCTATCAAAAGCAGATCGTCACGGCCGAAGAACGCTCCGCGCAGGCGGCGTTCAATGCGGCGCAGGGCTACGCGCGGCTCGGCCGCAAAAGTCTGGCGCTCAACCACGTCGAGATGGCCGCCGCGCATCCGCGAATGAAAGAGAAGGCCGAGGCGCTCAGGACGGCGATTGAGAAGATGCCGTAGCAGCCGAACCGGGATCGTGAATTGGGCGCGCCGTGTCAACCCCAGCGGATTCGCCCATCCGGCATGGGCCCCCTAAATCTTGGAGCCTTTTGAAATCAGTGCGACCGCTTCAAAGTACTCCCGAATGGCGTACTGGATGTTTTCGAGTGCCTCTTGTTCGGTCTTGCCCTGCGACCAGCAACCCGGAAGGCCGGGACACGAAACGCTGTAGCCTTCCTTTGACTTCTTGAGTGCGACTTTGTATTTCATGAGACCGCCATTCTGACTCAGCCTTCGCGGTTACGCCAGTCCAGCTAACGTGCACGCTGAGCCGCGGCGCTCACAGCTCAGCCGGCGCCGACGGTTCCAGCGCGATGTTAGCCGGCCACATTACGAACCCGGCAATTCAAGGCGGCGTACGCGCGCGAGGGTTGGCCCCACTACCGCCCGGAGTTCGCCGTACATGCCCGACACATTTTCTATGACCATTTGGAGGTGCTTCTCACGTTGGGCCCAATGGCGCTCAACCGAACGCCGCTCGCTTTCAAGGTCCTTCTGCATCGTCAGAAATGCCTCGACCATAGCTTCGATTCGCTGGCGGAACTCCGTACTCGCGAGATACCGTTGGATAACCGCATATTTTTCGGCGCTTCCTGGAGTCACGTCCTTATATTGTCTGAGCTGGATCAGGTGAGACCGGAGCACGGTTGCGAGCCCGACGGCCAGAGCCAGATCAGTGACCCAAACACCGTCGATCAGTTCAAGGCGCCCGCAACCCTTCGGCCGAGCGACGGAAACGAGAACGGCGACTTCGGCCTTAACGCGGCGTTGGTCCTGACGCAGCTTCGCGAGCCAAGCAGGACTCCACTGAGCGGTGTTTTTTGACTCCCCACACGATCGCGCCGCACTCTTCACCAGTGTGCGAATGCACCCTCTGAATTACGTCCGCGCCACCGACCCGTTTGCTTAGCGATTGGACGTTGTCAGCAGAGAAGGCCTTCGCCAATACATCGACGAGTCGGCCCTCGCTTACGTCACCTTGCATCTGCCGAGAGCTTTGATCCAGTTTACGCTCGAGGTTGCCGATTTGAGTCCGGGCATCATTGAGCCTGCGTTGTGCTTCGAGTTCTTTGCCGCGGTACTTGTCGTCTAGCCGCTCGGCGATGTCCGACTCCATCTGCTTTCTTGCCCCCTGGAGTCTTCTCTTAAGTTCTGCTTCGATCTCCCGGTCCTTCGCTTCTAAATCGCCGGTGAGCTTGCGAACCAGGCTGGCTTGATCCCTTGCCTCTCGCTGAATCCGCTGGAGCTCGCCCTTGGCTTTGGCCTCGGCTGCCTTGATTGCCTTCGCCTCGATTTTTGAGCGCTCCTGATCGAGCTGCCTCTTGGCCTCCTCGCGGAACTTGGTCTCTTCTGAACGAAGGCGCTCAGCAAAGCTGCGCTCCAAGTCCACTCGAATCTGTTCGGTAAGGAGCTTCGAGACCGGTATCCGACTACCGCAATTGGGACAGGCGATTACGTCCGCTGTCATCTTCGGCTCTCCATGTGATCGTCCTGATCTTGCCCAAGTATGCTTCGTACGGCAGAGCTATGCTTAAGTCCATATCAACGTTTCCGCTTCAGCCGCGGCGGGCTCATGATTGCGCCTGCCGCCGCCGGCTGCAAGCGGCTGTTGGGCAGCGTCGCGTCGCTGAGAACGAGTCTCCCTTCGTCGGAGAGCAGATGCTTGACGAGAAATGCCTCTATCCGACAGCAGTCGACTCCGTAGATTTCAGCCAGCCGAGCGAGTCGTTCCGGTGCGGGCAATGTCTGCGCGCGGCGAAGCGGCTCGTGTGGA
>JAUSDY010000120.1 GCA_030650395.1 Acidobacteriota bacterium
TAGACCGCGCGGACCACGCACCGCCTGATTGGACAGCCGCAGATAATTGAAATTGGATTCGTTGGACTCCAGCGTGGTGATCAGCGGGGCGTTCGGGCTGTCGCTCGACGGCACGTAGAGAATTCCTGTCTCTGGGTCGACACCCGCGCCCGACCAGTTGGCACCGCCGCCAGCGCCCGGAAGAATGATCGTGCCACGGTGGCCACCCTCAATCGTCTCGGTCGGCGCAGTGAACAGCGGACCATAGGTGTAGTTCTCCAGGATCGCTTCGGCTTCCGCGCGCAACTCCGGCGTGAAGTCGATCAGATCGTTCTCGGTAATCCCCTGGCGATCGAATGCCGGTGGTCTGGTCGGAAAGGGCTGCGTCGGCGAAGCCTGCTCACCGGGAACCGTCGATGCCGGAACCGGACGCTCTTCGATCGGCCATACCGGTTTGCCGGTCACGCGATCGAGCACGTAGGTGAACGACTGCTTGGTGACCTGCGCGACGGCCTTGATGCGCTTACCGTCGACGGTAATGTCGACGAGAATCGGCGCCGCCGGATTGTCGTAGTCGAACAGGTCGTGGTGCACCGTCTGGTAGTGCCAGACCTTCTTGCCGGTGGCCGCATCCACGCACACGATCGAGGTCGCGTACAGCGTGTCGCCGAGGCGATGCCCGCCGTACATATCGTTCGTCATGCTCGTCGTCGGCAGGTACACGTAGCCAAGCTCGTCGTCCGCGCTCATCAGTGACCAAACGTTGCCGGCGCCGGTGTAACGCCACGAGTCGCCCTTCCAGGTTTTCAGGGCCGGGTCGCCCTCTTGCGGCACTACATGGAAGGTCCACCGCAGTTGTCCGGTGCGGACGTCGTAGGCGCGCACGTCGCCGGGGTCGCCTTCGACCTTTGTGGCCGAGTCTTGATCCACCATCGCGGAGCCCATGACGATCACGTCGCGGGCCACCAACGGCGCCGAGTTCCAGCGATAGCCGCGGCTCAGCGGGCCAAGGCCTTCGTGGAGATCGACCGCGCCGTCCTTGCCGAATCCGGCGATCGGTTTGCCGGTCTTGGGATCGAGCGCATAGAGATAGCGGTTGCGGAAGGTGATGATCCGGGCCTCCGCGCCTTCGCCCCAATACGCCACACCACGATTGCTTGTGCCGCGCAGGCCGTCGGCGCCCGGGTCCTGCACCCAGATGGTCTTGCCGCTGCCCGGGTCGAACGCTTCGGCCAGGCCGACACCGTTGGACGCATACATCACGCCGTTCACCATGATCGGCGTCGAGCGGAAGTTGTTGGAGAGCTGCGGAGCAGGCTTGCCAGCGAGAAGACTCGTATCGAGCTGGGGCCGCCGCCATGCGATCCGCAGACCGGCGACGTTGTCGCGCCGGATCCGATCGAGCGGCGAATACTTCCTCGCGCCGTTATCGCCCGAGTAGTGCGGCCACTGGCCGCTCGCGAGCGCACGATCGTCGGCGCGAAGCGTGGTCGCCGCGAGGGCGATTGCCGCCAGGGCCAGAAAACGAATCGCGTGACGTTGCACCATCGATGCCCTCTAAAAAGGATAGCCGAGCGTTAAACCAAGCACGGTGACGAGGATCAACACGACGGGCGTCAGCACGAGTGCCACCACGAAAGTGAAACCCATCACGTCGCGCGCGCGCAAGCCGAGCATGCCGAGGATGGGCAGCATCCAGAACGGCTGCACCAAATTGGCCAGCGCTTCACCCAAATCGTAGGCGACCACCGCCCATCCGAGGTGGACCTTCAGCGAGTGCGCGGCGGCCATGACATACGGCGCCTCGATCACCCACTTTGACCCGCCAGACGGTACAAAAACGCCAAGCACGGCCGAGTAGAGCGCGACGATCGCTGGAAACGTCGTTGTTGTCGAAATGCCGACGAACACCGCCGCCAGTTTCTGGCTCAAGTGCGTCCCCGTGATGATCGCCGCAATACCGGCGTAAAACGGAAACTGCAGCAGCACACCCCACACCGCGGGTGTGGCGCCTTGCACCGCATGCATCAGGCGCGCCGGTGTGCGGTGGAGCAGGATGCCCAGCAATAGAAACGAGAGGTTCACCGTGTCGAGGTTGATGGCGTTCAGCGCCTCCGGGACGCGCATGAAATACCGCACGAGGTATACGGTTCCGATCGCGACTATGAAGAGCGGCAGGATCATCGAGTGTTCGAGCCACGCGCCTGGCGTCACATCGCCGCGTGACACCACGACCGGCTCGCGTTCGGTGAGGTCCACGCCAAGATCGCGCGCGGTCTTGGCCCGTCCCGCCGGCGGAGTCGCCAGCCACATCACCAGGGTCACGACCGCGATCTCGATCGCGACCGACAGCAGGCTCTGCCAGAGAAAGATCGTCTGGGTGAACGGGATGATGCCGCCGGGCACGATGCCGCCGGCGGCGACGATGTCACGGATCTGAGGTTGCAGCGCACCCGGCGTCGCCATCTGCAGCGCCGCCGATCCGCTCAGTCCTTGCGCCCAGATGCTGCCGAGTCCCATGAAGCTGGCCGCCGCCAGCGCGCGATAGTCAACGGTCGGCACGCGGCGCGCGACTTCGCGCACCAGCACCGCGCTGAAGATCAGGCTGAAGCCCCAGTTGAACCACGAGCTGGCCATCGCAAAGAACGCCACCAGCGCCACCGCGCCGCGCGGCGTGTGCGGCCAGCCGGCGATTCGGCTGATCACCGCGCGCATCGGCCCCGACGTCGCCAGCACGTGCCCCGTGATGATGATGAGCGACATTTGCATGGTGAACGGGATCAGGCTCCAGAACCCGCCGCCCCATGCGTCGATGACCTGGCCCACGGTGGCCGGCGTCCACGTCAGCGCCGCGACGACGACGATGGCTGTGGCCAGCAGTGCGAAGATGAACGCGTCCGGCACCCACCGCTCGGTCCATGCGGTCAGCGAGATGGCCGCCTGGCCGATCAAGCCAGGCCGCTCGTCCGGGTCGAGCCCGCCGACGCGTTCGCTCATGCCCGCAAACGTTAACACCGCCCGAAGCGCGATGCTCTGGCAAATCGGCTGTGGCGCAGGTAGACTGCGCCGGACTGGACCCGGACGGCCTTATGAACACACCACGACATTTGCATTCCATCACCGCAGGGGCATTCCTCATCTCGATCGCCTGTTTGGGCGGGACAGCCCAGGCGCAGATCGGCACCACCGTGATCGAGACGCAGAAGGCCGGCCTCGAGCGGCAGACCACCGACCCTGATCAGAAACGCGAGGGTGGCACCCAGCCGCGCGATTGGGAATATCAGCTCGGCGACGGCGTTCGAACGCGGCAGGTCACGTTCTACGTCGATGGCGGCGTGCCGCTTTACGGAAAGTTGTTCCTGCCGAAAGGTTTCACGACCACCGGAAGTTATCCAGCGGTCGTCGTCGGCCACGGCATCAACGCGCTGTCGATCGGCATTGAAAAATTCGCGGCTCGTTTCGCCGAGCGCGGCATCGTGGCGATGGCGATCGATTACCAGAGCTACGGCTTCAGCGGCAGCGGCTCCGACGACATCCGCTTGCTCGAGCCGGACACGACCACGGATGGGGCGGCGGTCACGGAAGCCAATCGGCGAATTCTGCTGAAGCGCACCAATCTGAACAACGTGCACGAGATCGCCGACTTCCGCGCCGCGGTGTCGTTCCTGCAAGGAGAGGCCGGTGTCGATCCGGATCGCATCGGCATCTGGGGATCGAGTAATGGCGGCGCAGTGGTGATGGCCGTCGCCGCAGCGGATGCGCGCGTCAAGGCCGTCGTCTCCCAGGTCTCTGCGCCGCGTCCCGCCGCGCGTGGCCCCGTTCCCATCGGCGCCAATCTACAGAAGGACGCGGTCATGCGCGTTCGCACCGGCCAGGGCGGCGAGGTCGACGGCGGCTTTTCCTTCAAGAGCAAGATCGACGCCTGGTCGAACCAGCGCAATCGCGACGTGCGGCCGGGCACCACGCTCGATCAGATTCGACCGACGACGGCGGTGTTGGTTGTGCCGGCGGAGAAAGACGAGCTGACGGGTGGCGCCGCGGGCGCGATCGAAGCGGCGAAGTTCCTCACCGAACGCGGCGTCCCCAGCCAGGCGGTGGTGTTGCCTGGCCTGAGCCACTTCCAGGCGTATTCGAATGCCGGGTTCGAGGTCGGCTCGACGCTCGCGGCCGACTGGTTCACCAAGTACCTCGCGAAGCCGGCGTCGCCGGCGATGTCGAAAGGGCTCCCGGCGTTGCCCCCGCCGCCCGCGCCCGCTGTCGCGGGCCCAACGCCTTCGGGCGTGACGGTTAGAGACGCGTCGTTCTTCAGCGAAGCGGTGCCGATTCACGGCAAGCTGTTTTTGCCGAGCGGCTTCAACGCCAGCGGCGCAGCGGCGGCCGTCGTGCTCGCGCCAGGCTGGGGAGAAACCGCTGCCAGCGTCGAAGGGCATGCCGCGCATTTCGCCGGCAAGGGCCTCGTCGCGATGGCCATCGATTACCGCGGGTGGGGCAAGAGCGGGGGATTCATCTATCTGGCTGACAACACGCGGTGGGACGATCGTCTTCGCTTCTCGCAACACACGTCGAAGGTCCGGATTCGGCGCAAGCGCCTGCTCCCAGACGCACAGGTCATCGACATCCGCAACGCGATCACATTTCTTCAGGGTGAGCCCGGCGTCGATCCGGCGCGCATCGGCGTGTGGGGCGTCGGCGTGTCCGGCGGCCACGTCGTCGCCGTCGCGGCTGCGGATGCGCGGGTGAAAACGGGTGTCGCGTTGACGGCCGTGATCCAGGGCAAGGACACGCCGCGGGAGTCGTTCAATCCGTCCCCGGCGCAACGCGCGGTCATGGTGCGCCTGTCGCGTACGGGGCAGGCCCCGGCGACGCAGCCCGCCGCCGTCGCGATGAACGCGGACGAAGCGTCGATCGCGCTCGCAGAGTACCGGCCGTTCAACCTGACGGACCAGATTCCGAAAACGACCGCGATCCTGTATCTCGATTCAGCCAAAGACGCGGCGGATGCCGCAGCGGACTGGTTCGTCAAACACCTTTGACGTGATGCCGAAACAGCCTGCGGCCACCCCCATGACCTACCTTCATCAGGGGCGCCAATACGTGGTCGTGGCCATCGGCACCGGGGACGATGCCGAGCTGGTGGCGTTCGCCTTGCGCCCTCGATGATTCGAAATTCGAGGGGCCGCTAACAATTCTGTCATCGGCGTGGACGCGGCGCCCTCGTTACAGGGCAATTCGCAAGGGCGCCGGCCTTTCTCGACCGTTGGCAGCAATTCTGCACTGCGTGCGTACGCCATGGCAGGAACCATTTCCAGATATGCACGCATCGTCGTGACGTTTGCCTGGGTCATCGCCGGCGGCTGGCTGGGCACCCTCACGGCGTACGAGCTCCGCTACCTGTGGGTCACGCCGCCGACCCCTCCCGAGGTCACGCACGATCTCACGGTGAACAACTCGCCGGACCAGCAGGGACGGCTCGCGTCGTTCCGCATCCTGTTATTCAGCGACGAGTTCCGCTGGCGCCTCAATTCGTTCGACGAGATCGAGCACCGCGAGCCGCAGTTCAGGTTCACTCCCGAGATGAAGGCCGTGCTCAACTCGGCCGAGGAGATCATCGCCATCGGCGCCAGCTCCGAAGAGCTGCCGGCCGGGGTCAGCTTCAACATGGGTCGCGCTCAGGAAGAACGGCGGGCGGCGCGACGCGCGGAGAAGATCGCGGTTTGGGTCCGCGAAGTGCTCGAGCGTCCAATTCCCGTGCGCAAGCTCAACGTCGGCTATCACAGCCCGACCCGAACCAAGAGCGACACCTCGGATCAGCGCCGCGTCGTGATCATCCTCGTGCTCAAGCACGAAGATGGCGCCAACCTCGATCAGGCGCTGCGCGCCGCCATGGCCGGCGAGAGCCTGCGGGCGCCGATCTTTGAATCGCTGCTGACCAAGTACTCGCTTGCCACGGGGGAGTCGTTCACATGGGTGCCTTGATCAATCTGCCGTTGTCGGTACCGGTCGTCGCGGGCTGGGGCGTCTGGCTTTCCGCCGGCCTCATGCTGCTGGTGTGGGCGCGCCGCGCGCGCGAAGCCAATCTGCGGGCAGATGCGGTCCGCCATGTCGCGCGACCCGTTGCCGCGCGGCCCAAGTCCGGCGTGCGCCCGCCGAAACCGGCGCCGGCACCCGTCGATGCGTTTGGTGAATTGCAAGCGCTGCTTGAGCCGGAGCCGGACCTGTCGGCCGCGCGCAGACCGGGCGACTAGCTAGCTCACGAGCGGCAGCTTCGACAGCAGCTCTGCGACGAGCGTGGGGTCGGCGGGCTTCACCAGATGGTGATTGAAACCGGCCTCGCGTGATTTCCGGCGGTCTTCGGCCTGTCCCCATCCCGTCAGCGCCACCAGCACCATGTCTTTGCCCCACGGCTGCTCGCGAATGCGCCGCGCCGTCTCGTGCCCGTCGAGCGTCGGCATGCCGATGTCCAGAAAGATCACCTCAGGACGGAACGAGGCGGCCGCATTGAGCGCCTCGATGCCGTCGTGCGCCAGCTCGGTGTCGTGCCCCGACATCGAGAGAATCATGGCGAGCGCTTCGGCGGCGTCCTGATTGTCGTCAACCACCAGCACGCGCCGGCGCGGTTGCGAAGCCGGGTCGTCCGCGTCCGATTCGGCCGCCACGGTGGCCGCCGGCGCCGCGATCGCGGGCAGCCGAACCTCGAACTCCGTGCCCGTGCCGGGTCCGTTGCTCCGCACGTCGATGGTGCCGCCGTGCATCTCGACCAGCCGCTTCACGATGAAGAGGCCAATGCCGAGCCCGCCGTGCGAATACGGACCGGAGCGGTCGGCCTGGCGAAACATTTCGAACACCCTGGGCAGCATCTCGGGACGAATCCCAATGCCTTCGTCCTTGAGCGTCACCACTGCAAGGTCACCGTCGTGCCGCGTGCCAATCCGGATCGTTCGTCCTGGCTCGCTGTACTTCGCGCTGTTGTTCAGCAGGTTGGCGAACACCTGCGCGAGCCGCGTGCGATCGGCGTCGACCCACACCGCCGGCCGCGCATTCGCGATCTCGAGGCGATGGCCGCTCTGCGCGATCACCGGTCCGCTGGTCTCGGCGGCATCCTGAATCGCCGACGCCAGCTCCATCGGCGAACGCTGCAGCTCTACTTTGCCGGTCGAGATCCGCGCCACGTCAAGCAGGTCGTCAACCAGCCGCACCATCTGGCGGACCTGCCGCTCCATGATCGCGCGCGCGTTGGCCACGGCCGCCGGGTCGTCCTTCGACATCCGCATGATGTGGAGGCCTGAGCTGATCGGCGCCAGCGGGTTGCGGAGCTCGTGCGCGAGCGTGGCCAGGAATTCGTCCTTGCGGCGATCGGCTTCCTTCAGCGCCTCGACGGCACGATGGCGCTCGGTGACGTCGATGCCGAGGCCGTAGAGCATCTGCGGCTTGCCGTCGGCGCCATACGTCGCTTTGCCGCAGCCTTCCATCCAGAGCCACTCGCCAGAGGCATGACGGATTCGGAACTCGACCGTATAGTCCTCGTGTTGTTCCAGCGCCTCCTGCACGACCTTCGCGACGCGGGGGCGGTCGTCGTCATGGATCATCCCGCGGAAGCCACCCTCGGTCTGGCCGAGCCCGCCGGGCGGCAGGCCGACGATCTGTTCGAGCTCGCGGCTCCACCACACGGTGTCGGCGACCAGGTCGCGTGACCACGCGCCCATCTGTCCCGCCCCCATCGCCAGCGACAGCACATCGCGGTTCTCGCGGAGCACGGCCGCCGCCCGCGCACCCTCGACCGCGAACAGCGTGCGCTCGGCGACCTGTTCGATCAGGGTGGCATCCTCTGCGGACCACGTTCGCGGCACCCCGTCGGCCATGACCAGGACGGCGACGAGGTGATGGTTCCGGACCAGCGGCACGCACACGAGCGATCGGATCTGCATCTGCGCGTAGGTCGCCCGCGCCACCGGATCCGACGTCCGGATGTCCGTGCCGACGTCATTAATGACGGCCGTGTGTCCGGCCTTCAGATCGCGGACCAATTGCGGGCCGAAGATCTCCAGCCGGTAGCGGCCTGCCACCGTGGCAACACCGTTGGTATAACCCTGGGCGATCACCAACAGTTCCTGCGCGTCGTCGACTTCTGCATACGCGCAGCGCGTCACGCCGAACTGCACGCCCAGGCGCGTGACGATCTCGCGGATCACCATCACGGGATCCGTCAACCCGCGCGTGCTGTCGTGCACCGACACCAGCAACCGCTGCGAGATTTCCCGCTGGAGCAGCGCGGCCTCCACCTCCTTGCGCGAGGTGATGTCGCGGCCGATCTTCGACGCGCCGGCGATTCGCCCATCGCGGTCAAGTAATGGCGAGACCGTTACCGAAACATCGACGCGGCGCCCGTCCTTTGCGACGCGGACCACGTCGAGATGCTCGACCCGCTCGCCGTGGCGGATGCGCTCGAGAATCGACAGCTCTTCGTCGCGCCGATCCGGCGGCACAATCAGCATGATCGATTTGCCGATCGCTTCAGTGGGCGTGTACCCGAACAGCCGCTCGGCGCCCGCATTCCACGACGTGATGGTGCCATCGAGCGTCTTGCTGATGATGGCGTCGTCGGATGAGGCGACGATCGACGCCAGCAGTGAGTGCGCCTCGATGCGGCTGGTGAGCGCGAGATTGGTGGAGGAGAGCTCGCGATGGCCGGCCTCGAGCGATTGTTGCGCCACGCGCATGGCCTGGCCGAGCGCCATGATCGAGATGCACGACCCGAGATACACCGACAGGCCGATGAGCTCGGCCCGCAAGTCGCCGCGCCCGAACAGGCCGATGCCGGGGATGAAAAGCCAGTCGCAAATAATGTAACCGCCGATGGCGGTGTAGAGCGCCGGAAACCATCCGCCATACCAAACTGCGAAGGCGACTGCGACAAACATCGTCGCCAGCGGGAAAGCCGATCCCATCCACGGCGTCAGCAACCACCGCAACAGCACTGCGGCGGCGATGGTCGCGGTAGCCACCATGAAGGTGGTCACTGGAGAGCGTTGCTGCGACCTCATCTATTGGTTGAGCTTCATGCGGAACTCCTCTGAGTCTAACAAAAAGAAAAAGGGGCGAGAGCCTCTTCGGCCCCCGCCCCTCACAACTCTTAACTCTTAACTCTTAACTCTTAACTGTCTTACCGTCCCGCGCTCGTCGGACGAACTTCCGCCTGCGGCAGCCGGAACGAGATGTACTCGCCGGTATAGTTGCCGCCGCTGACGCCGACGACGATGTACTGACGGCCGTCGAGCGAATAGGTCATCGGGTGACCCACGACCGGCGCCGGCACGAATACTTCGCCGACCTGCGCGCCCGTGTTCTTGTCGTAGGCGCGGAGATACGCACCGCGGCCACGCCCCTCGCGGGTGGTGACCTGCGGGTCGCCCACGACCACGACGGTCTTGGTGATCAGCACGCCGACGCTGCCGGACTGGCCCGTCTTCGGGATGTTCAGGCCCTTGAGCATTGGGTGGTTCTTCACCGCGTCAGGCGTGTCGCCGTGGGGCACCTGGAAGAGCAGCTTGTCCGCATTCTTCAGATCGATCGCCGACAGCACGCCGTAAGGCGGTTTCACGATCGACAGGCCCTCGAGGCCTTCAACCAGTGCGCGACGACCGGCGCCGCCGGGGAAGTTGATGCCGGCAGGCGGGCCGGGAGGCGCGCCGGGCGCGCCGGGCGCGGCGGCCGGACGCTCGACGCGGAGGCCGTAGTTCGGTTCGGCTTCCCATCGCGGCGTGCGGTTGCCCTTGTTGTCGGGCGTGACCTTCGAGAACTCTTCCTCGGAGTAGTGACCGGCCGTCACGTTGGTCTGGTTGGCCTGCGAGTAGAAGATGCCGGTTTCGGGGTCGAAGCCCGCGCCCGGCCAGTTGGTGCCGCCGGACGTGTTGCCGATGTTGATTCCGCCGAGCAGCTTCGACTCGGGGCCCGTCGGGGGCACATACGGCGTCGGCTCCCAGCGGAACAGCTTGAGGTTCTTCAGCGCCTGTGCGCGGAGCGCCGGCGTGAAGTCGATCAGGTCGCTCTCGGCGAGATAGATGCGCGCGTACGCCGGCGGCTTCGTGACGAAGGGCTGCGTCTTCGCGGTCTTCTCATGTTTCATCGTCGTCTGCGGAACCGGGCGCTCTTCGATCGGCCAAATCGGCACGCCGGTGATGCGGTCGAAGCAGTAGAGCCAGCCCTGCTTGGAAGGCACCGCCACGATCTTCCGCAGCTTGCCGTCGATCTGCACGTCCATCAGCAGCGGCGCCGACGACATGTCGTGATCCCACAGCGGGTGATGCACGAACTGGAAATGCCACTTGCGCACGCCGGTCTTGAGGTCGACGGCCACGAGGCTTTCGGCGAACAGATTGTCGCCGGGGCGGTTGCCGCCGTATTCGTCGATGGTCGGCGTCTCCACCGGCAGGTAGACGATGCCGGCTTCCGGATCCACCGTGATCTGCGTCCACACGCCGTTATTGCCGGTGTAGCCGGCCGATTCGTTCTCCCACGTGTCGTGGCCGAACTCGCCGCGTCCGGGGATGCCCTTGAACGCCCAGATCAACTTGCCGGTCCGGACGTCAAACGCGCGGGCCTGGCCCTGCACGTTGGTGGCGTATTCGTAGCCGAGGCCCTCGAACATCGACGAGCCGACGATCACGGTGTCGCCGACGACGGTGGGTGTCGAGTGGAGGCCGATTTCCGACTTGGTGAGGTCGGCCTGCTTGCCGTTGATCATGATCCCGAGCTTGAGGTCGAGAATGCCGTTCTTGCCGAAGCTTGGCACGGGCTGGCCGGTCTTGGCGTTGAGCGAGACCAACTGATAGCCGGTGGTGACGTAGATGACGCGCTCGTCACCCTTCCCGTCGGTCCAGTAGGAGAGACCGCGGCCCGACAACTGGCGCGGCGCCCAGCGCGTGGCGCGCTCGCCCTCGTCCAGGCTGTAGGTCCATTTGAGCTCGCCGGTGCGCGGCTCGACCGCGATCACCGCGCGACGGGTGCCGGCCGTGGCATAGAGCATGCCCTTGACCATGATCGGCGTGCCTTCGAGCTTGTTCTCTGGCCGGGGACCGAAGTTATCGGTCTTGATCCGCCACGCCACTTCCATCTTGCTGAAGTTGGTCGCGTTGATCTGATCGAGCGGCGAATACTTGCTGCCGCGGAGGTCCGCGGTGTACATCGGCCACTCGCCGTTTCGAGTGCTCGGCATCGGGCTTGACTGACCTGATACGAGTGGGGATACCCACGCGTAGGCGGCCGCAACCAGCATCACTGCCGGCACGAGCCGAAATGCAATACGTTTCATCGCTGTTTACTCCCTGGAATCTTTCCCCTGATTCGGTTCGTGATTATAGCCCTGAACGCGGGAGGCCAGGCGGAAAACGAGCCGACGCGAAAGCTCGGCCATTGTGGGCCGCTCCTGTCGTCTGGAGCCCCCGCGGCCTCAGGGCTTGAGCGAGGCGACTTCCCGCGGCGTCAGGTCGCGCCAATGCCCGGGCTTCAGGTGGCCCAGGCCGACGGCGCCCATCCGGATCCGGCGCAGGTCGCGGACCGGAAGGCCCACGGCACTGCACATTTTTCGAATCTGGCGGTTCCGCCCTTCGTGCAGCGTAATCGTCAGCAGCGTCGTCGGGCGCGCCGCCTTGACCGTGGTGCCGACGCGCACATACGCGGGCGCCGTCCGCCGGCCGTCGATGAACACACCGGTCCGGAGCTTTTCGATCGCGGCCGGATCCGGCGTCCCGGCCACGATCACTTCGTAGACCTTTTCCACCTCGTGACTGGGGTGGGTGAGGTGCGCGGCCAGGTCGCCGTCGGTCATCAGCAGCAGCAACCCTTCGGAGTCGTAGTCGAGCCGCCCGACCGGGTAGATGTAGGCGCCCTCGCCGATCAGATCCATGACCGTGCGCCGGCCTTCTGGATCGTTGCGGGTGGTGACGTAGCCCTTGGGTTTGTAGAGCACGATGTAGCGGTTCTGGACGTCGAGCTTGATGCGGCGGCCGTCCACCTTGATCGCGTCCTTGGTCGGATCCGCCTTGGCGCCCAGCGTGCGGACGACGGCGCCGTTCACCGTGACGCGGCCATCGAGGATGATCTGCTCCGACGCGCGCCGCGACGCCACGCCGGCGGCCGACAGGATTTTTTGCAGTCGCACCGCGGTGCCACCGCGCTCTTGCTCCTCGCGCGCGACCGCCTCGCGACGGCTATCGGCATTCGGCTTCTGACGTGGACGCGCGATCTTCTTCACTCTTAACTCTTCACTCTTAACTTTTAGTAACTCATGATCTGTCGCCAAAACTGCGCCAGCCTCCACACTTCGGTTGCGGTTGGCGTGCGGTTGACCTCGGCATGGGTAATCAATCCGCTCAGCAGGCCATGCACCGTGGCCTTGCCCTTCAAATGCTCGGCGAGCAGCACGGTTTCGATCGACGGGATCACGTTGTCGTCGACCCCGTGCAACAGGAAGACCGGCGCGGCCGGCGGCGCCGCCCGCTCCGCCGATAGCGACGGCATGGCGGGGTGATCTTTCAGCCCGTCAACGATCGGCAGCAGGAGCGGTCCGAGCTTGTCGACCGCGCGATCGTTCACGTAGGTCATCAGCGTTTGTGAAGGCTCCGGCAGCGTGAGCGCGTAGTCGCGCATGCGCGCGAACTCCCGAGTCGCGGCGGCCGTGTCGGTCATCGCGAGAGACGAGGCGAGCAGGAAGCCGTCGATGCCGCGGCTGAGCGCCTCGACCTGATCGGCCGGCACGACACGATCGGCCAGGCTCAGCAGCGTGACCGCCACACCGTAGTCATGCGGCGGGTGGACGCTGACCTGATCGGCCCCGTAGACGGCGGAGCTCCGCTTGGCTTGCTCGAGGTTGCCCAGCACCTCGCCCGAGCACAAGTAGTGCATCACCCGCGCGAGGTCGCCGTGCCCGCCGAACGACATCACGAACGCGACGCGATCGCGAATGCTGTCGCGGCCGGCGGCCACCACTGACAGCCCGCCGGAAAAGCTGATGCCGACCAGGCCGACTTTGCCGTCGGGGGCGTAGACGGTCTGCCCGCTGGCCCACTTCACCGCGTCTTCGATCACGTCAGTGACCTGCGGTGTGATCTTGTAACGCTGCAGATCGGGCGCCGCAATCGTCAAGACGCCGAATCCCGTGGCGGCGAGATCGTCGGCGAGCCCGACCAGCCGGGCCTCGTCGATGCCGTCGCGATGCACGCCCGGCATCAGCAGCACCGTGCGCGCAAAGGCGCCGGCCGGCCGATAGAAGCGCGCCGCCACGCTGCCCTGCCGCGTCGGGACGTCGATCACCGGTTCGCGCACGAACCGCGCGGCGCGCCACGATGCGAACGTCCCGGCCCGCCCCGGCATGTCGGCCGCGCGCACGATGAAGGCGGCCGCATCGAGGTAAGGGAGGAGGAGGACCCCGCCGATCAAGGCGAGGGACAGCAGGATCGCCGCGACGCCGCGGCGTGAGAGAGCCACGGTCTGAATGGTACACTGGGATGATGGTTCCGCACGAGGGTTCCGAACGATCGTTCCTCACGATGGTTCCTCACGATGGTTCTTCACGGTGGTTCCAAGTCCGCGTGCAACGAACCTCTGTCGAGAACCTTCGTGGGGAACCCTCGTGTGGAACTCCCGTGGGGAACCCTCGAGTGGAACCCCCGTGGGGAACCCTCGTATGGAACCTCCGTGGGGAACCCTCGTGAAGAACCTCATCATTGCCATCGACGGCCCGTCGGGAGCAGGGAAGGGAACGCTGGCGCGGACGCTTGCCGAGCGTCTCGGGTATCGCCATGTCGATACCGGCGCGATGTATCGCGCAGTGGCATGGAAGGCCGCCCACGAGGGCGTGCCGCTCGACGATGATCATGCGGTTGCCACGGTCGCGGCGCGGGCGAAACTGGATCAACAGGACGGCCGCATCACCATCGACGGTCACGATGTGACCAGGGCGATTCGTACGCCCGAGATCGACAAGGCGGCCGCGGCCGTCGCGAAGCTGCCGCACGTGCGGTCGGTGTTGGTCGACCGCCAGCGCGAGCTGGGCGCCGACGGCGGCGTGGTGATGGAAGGGCGCGACATCGGCACCGTGGTGTTCCCTGGCGCCGACGTCAAGATCTATCTCGACGCCGCGGCCGAAGAGCGGGCCCGGCGGCGCGCCTCAGACCAAGCGCATACCGGCGGCCAGCAAGCGAGCCTCGCGAACGTGCAACGCGATCTGGTGGCGCGTGATGCCACCGATTCGACGCGCGCCGTCGCGCCGCTCTCCGTCGCCACAGACGCCGTCTACGTCGATACCACCTCGATGCCGATCGAAGCCGTCGTCGATCACGCGATGAGGCTGGTGCACAAAAAGCTTCAGTCGAGTTAAGAGTGCAGAGTTAAGAGTTCAGAATGACTCCAGAGGAGTTCCGCAAGGCCGGCCACCAGCTCGTCGACTGGATTGCCGATTACCGGGCCCGGGTCGAAGAGCGTGGCGTGATGGCGCCGGCAAAGCCCGGTGAGATCAAGGCGCAGCTGCCGCCGAATCCGCCGATCAAAGGCGAGTCGTTCGACGTGATCTATGAGGACATCGACCGGGTGGTCATGCCGGGCATCACCAACTGGCAGCACCCGCGGTTCTTCGGGTATTTCCCATCCAATGCGCTGCTGGCGAGCGTGCTCGGCGATTTTCTCAGCACCGGGCTCGGCATCATCGGGCTGGCGTGGCAATCGAGCCCCGCGCTCACCGAGCTCGAAGAAGTCGCGACCGAGTGGATGCGGCAGATGCTCGGCCTGTCGGACAGCTGGAGCGGCGTGATCCAGGACACCGCGTCGACCAGCACGCTGGTGGCGCTGCTGTGCGCACGCGAGAAGACCACCAACTACGGAGTGGGCCGCGGCGGTTTACAGGCCGAAACGGCGCCGTTGATTGTCTACACCACCGCGCACAGCCACAGCTCGGTCGAGAAGGCCGCGCTACTCGCCGGCTTCGGCCGCGATCACATCCGCGTGGTCCCCCACGACACCGCGTTCGCCATGCGGCCGTACGCGCTCGACGCGTTGATCCAGGCCGACCTCGCCGCCGGGCATCGGCCCTGCGCCGTGGTGGCCACGACGGGAACGACCACGTCGACGGCGCTCGATCCGCTTGCCGCGATCGCGCGGATCACGAAGCCGCGCGGCGTGTGGTTGCACGTCGACGCCGCGATGGCGGGGTCGGCGATGATCCTGCCGGAGTGCCGCTTCATGTGGGACGGGGTCGAGGACGCCGACTCGCTGATCGTGAACGCGCACAAGTGGCTCGGCGCGGCGTTCGACTGCTCGCTGTACTTCGTGCGCGATGCCGAACACCTCGTGCGCGTGATGTCCACCACACCGAGCTACCTGCAATCAGCGGCAGACGGGCACGTGAAGAATTATCGTGATTGGGGACTGCCGCTCGGCCGGCGCTTCCGCGCGCTCAAGCTCTGGTTTCTGATTCGCGAGCAGGGCGTCGAAGGCCTGCAAGCGCGGCTGCGCCGCGACCTCGACAACGCGGCATGGCTCGCAGACGAGATCCCGAAATCAGCCGGATGGAAAGTGCTGGCGCCGGTGCCGCTCCAGACGGTCTGCGCCAGGCATGAGCCTGCCGGATTGACCGACGACGATCTCGATCGCCACACGCAGGCGTGGGCCGCGCAGCTCAACCAGTCGGGCGGAGCCTACGTCACGCCGGCGATCCTCGACGGCCGCTGGATGGTGCGCATTTCGATCGGCGCCGAGCTCACCGAGCGCCGCCACGTTGAAGAGCTGTGGGCGATGATGCAGAAGACGGTTGTAGGGGCGGGTCTTTTAGACCCGCCTGGCGAGAGGAACGAATGAGCGCAACGTTCGATGTCATCAACCCGGCCACCGGATCCGTACTCAACGCCGTCCGCGACGACGGCCCCGCCGAGGCGCGCGCTGCGATCGATCGCTGCGTCGCCGCATTCGCGACATGGAAAGCCAAGACCGCATTCGAGCGCGGCGACGTGCTGCGCCGCTGGCGCGATGCCATGCTTCGGAACGAAGACGCGCTCGCCCGCATGATGTCGCAGGAGATGGGGAAGCCGGTCACCGAGGCCAGGGGCGAAGTGCGCTACGCCGCCGGCTTCGTCGACTGGTTTGCCGAAGAAGGCAAGCGCGCCTACGGCGACATCGTGCCGAGTCACGCGGCGGACAAGCGGCTGCTGGTGATGCGCCAACCGGTTGGACCGGTGTACGCCGTCACACCCTGGAATTTCCCGGCGGCGATGGTGACCCGCAAGGTCGCGCCGGCGCTTGCGGCCGGATGCACGGTGATCCTCAAGCCCGCGGAACAATCACCGCTCACGGCCATCCGCCTCGCCGAGCTGTGGGTCGAATCCGGCGGGCCCGCGGACGCCTTGCAAGTGATCACCACATCGGACCCCGCGGCGCTGTCGAAGGTGTTCTTCGACGATGCGCGGGTCCGCAAGCTGACCTTCACCGGCAGCACGGAAGTGGGGAAGCAGCTGTATGCGCAAGCCGCGCGCACCATGAAGCGCGTCTCGCTCGAGCTCGGCGGCCACGCGCCGTTCATCATCTTCGCGGACGCCGATGTGCCGGCCGCGGTTCAGCAGGTGATGGCGTCGAAATTCCGCAACGCCGGCCAGACCTGCGTGTGTGCCAATCGCATCTACCTGCACGATCGGATCAGCGAGGAGTTCTCGGACCGTCTCTCGACTGCGGTGAAGGCGCTGCGCGTCGGCGATCCGATGAACGAAGCCACGCAGATCGGCCCGCTGGTCGATCGCGCCGGGCTCGACAAAGTGTCCGCGCATGTCGACGACGCCGTCGCGAAAGGCGCCCGCGCCATCGTCGGCGGCCACGCCGGCGAAGGGCTGTACTTCCAGCCGACCGTGCTGACCGGCGTCGACCGCGGCATGCGGATCATGGAGGAAGAAACCTTCGGCCCGGTCGCGCCGTTGATCGGGTTCTGTGACGAAGCGGATGCGGTGCGCGCCGCGAATGCGACGCCGTACGGGTTGGCCGCGTATGTATGGACGCGCGATCTCGGGCGCGCATTTCGCGTCGCCGAGGCGCTCGACTACGGCATCGTCGGCGTGAACGACGGCCTGCCGGCCGCGCCGCATGCGCCGTTCGGTGGGGTGAAGGATTCAGGCATCGGCCGCGAGGGCGGCCGATGGGGTCTCGATGAGTATCTCGACGTGAAATACGTGTCGATCGTGTTACCGGCCGGAGTTTCGAGTTAAGAGTTTCGAGTTAAGAGGAATGCGCAGCGCTCTTAACTCTTAACTCCTAACTCTGAACTCATTACTTCTCCTCGTCGAAGTCGTCCTTCGAGCTCGGGTCGAGCTCCCAGCGATGCGCGTCGCGCTCCGCGATCTCCGCGCCGCCTTGCAGTTCCTCGTCGTCTTCATACTCGACGCCGAGCGCGCGGCCGATCTCATCGACCACATCCTGATCCGGTGTCGGGTTGTCGCCGCCAGGCGCTTCGTCGCCCACTGTTTCGGCCGATTGCCAATCGGCATCGACGTCCCCGGCGGTGAGCGCTGGGCTCGCGCTGGTGTTGTCCCTCAGCGTGTGCCGCAGTTCCTCTCCGCCCGAGTGCGCCGCGGAGGCCATGCGGCCCATTCCCAAGCTCGACGGAATGCCGTGGATGTCGGCGACGGTCTTGCGCGGCCGATCAATGTTCGGCTTCTTGGCGCCCTTTGGAGGCGTCAACGCCGCGACGACTCCGGCCTTCACGGCCCGGGCAGTCACGACGGTTCGCTTCACGATCTTGCCGGGACGGGTCGATGCCGCCGCTTTTGCGGCCCGGCCAACCGCCGCGCGTGCGGCTTTGCCGGTCTTGGTCTTGGCGGCCGACTTGGCGGCCGCGCGGACCATCGTCCGGGCTTTTGCGACGGCCTTCTTGATCGGCTTGGCGGCTTTGCGGGCTGAGTTCCGGGCACTCTTCGCCGCCTTCCGGGCTGTGCTCCCGGCGCGTTTGGCGGCTTTCCGGACCTGTTTCGCGGCTGTTCGACGCGCGCCTTTGGGCGCGGCTTTCTTCTTTGCTCGCTTTGCGGCAGGTCGTGCGGGCTTCTCGCGGGCCATGGGAAAATCCTTTCCGCTTTCTTGACAGTCGGCGCTAAGTAGCGTAACCTCTATCGGTTACGCGGTACGCCGGTTTCAGTTCACTTCACAGCGTTGCCTAGTAAGGCGTTGCCTAGTAAGGCAACTTAGTAGGCAACACTGTGACCACCGTCTCCTGCGACTGACAGTAGCAAATCTGAGAGTAAAGGACACGCATCGCACATGGCAATTTCGCAAGACGAACAACACCCGGGTACTGAGCCCCAGGGCACCACGCCCCCGGTGGCCAGGGCCACGGGCAAGCAGGTGATGAAAACGACGTCGCCCTGGGGGCACGACGATGATACCGATCCCCAGGAATACGCCCGCCTGCTGGACCTTTACGATAACAGCTTCCGCAACCTCGCGGAAGGTGAAGTCGTCAAGGGCACTGTTCTCAAAGTCACCGCTAATGAAGTCGTAATCGACGTCGGCTACAAGTCGGAAGGCGTCATCGCCGTCGACGAGTTCCTGGATGAAACCGGCCAGGTCATCGTCCGTGAAGGCGACGTGGTCGACGTGCTGCTCGAGCGCACCGAAGACCGCGAAGGCCACATCGTGCTGTCGCGCGAGAAGGCCGAGAAGATGAAGATTTGGGACGAGGTCGAGCGCGCCTTTGCCGAACGCAAAGTCGTGATTGGCCGCGTCGTCGAGCGGATCAAGGGCGGCCTCGCGGTGGACATCGGCGTCCGCGCGTTCCTGCCCGGCAGCCAGATCGACGTGCGTCCCGTGCGCAACCTCGACGCGCTCAAGGGCCAAGAGCTCCGCATGCGCGTCATCAAGGTCAACAAGAAGCGCGGCAACATCGTGCTGTCGCGCAAGGTCCTGCTCGAAGAAGAGAACGCCGAGAAGAAGAAGTCGACGCTCGAGACGCTGGCCGAGGGCAAGGTGCTGCGCGGCGTGGTCAAGAACATCACCGACTACGGCGCCTTCATCGACCTGGGCGGCATCGACGGCTTGCTGCACATCACCGACATGTCGTGGGGCCGCGTCGGGCACCCGTCGGAGCTCTTCAAGGTCAACGACGAGATCGACGTGGTGGTGCTCAAGTACGACCAGGCCACCGAGCGCGTCTCGCTCGGCCACAAGCAGTTGATGGCCGACCCGTGGACCACGGTGATGGATCGCTTCCCGGCCGGCGCGCGCATGACCGGCAAGGTGGTGAGCCTGACCGACTACGGCGCGTTCATCGAGCTCGAGCCCGGCGTCGAAGGCCTGATTCACGTCAGCGAAATGTCGTGGAGCAAGCGCGTCAAGCACCCCTCGAAGATCCTCAACGTCGGGGATCCGGTCGAGGCGATGGTGCTCGGCGTCGACCCCGCGGCGCGGCGCATCTCGCTCGGCCTCAAGCAGGTCGAACAGAACCCGTGGCACGAGCTGGCCGAGAAGTACCCGGTCGGCACGCGCATCAAGGGCAAGGTCAGGAACCTCACCGAGTTCGGCGCGTTCGTCGAAGTCGAGGAAGACATCGACGGCCTGATCCACGTGAGCGAGTTCGACGATTCGCAGGGCGGCGAGAAGATCGATCTGGAAGTCGACAAGAGCTACCAGATGAAGATCATCAAGCTCAGCCCGGCCGAGCGGAAGATCGGCCTCAGCATCCGCGCGCTGACCAACGCCAGCTACAAGGCCGACTACGAGTCGTTCTCGGCGTCGCAGGGTGAAGGCGGCGCGACGCTCGGCGATCACCTCAAGCACAAATAGTAGTCAAAAAACCTGAGCTACTTTTCTTAATGATATGACGAAGGCGGAGCTGGTCGAAGAAGTCTCGCGCGTCTCGGACCTCACGAAGAAGCACTCCGAGGTCATCGTCGACACCGTGTTCGAGAGCATCATCGATGCCCTCAAGCGCGGCGAGAAGATCGAGCTGCGCGGCTTTGGCAGCTTCCGCCTCCGCAAGCGCGAGCCCCGCAAGGGCCGCAACCCGAAGACCGGCGACAAGGTGGACGTGCCGCCCAAGCGCGTGCCGTATTTCAAGCCGGGCAAGGAACTGAAAGACCTGATCAATCGGGACACCGGGGAACCGGGCGGCGAACCCCCAATCTCAGATCTCGGATCTCAGATCGCAGATTGATCCGAGCTTTGGAGATCTGCAATCTGAGATCTGAGATCTGAGATTGTCATGGATCGGATCTGGTCTCCCTGGAGACATTCCTACGTGACCCGCGCGGAAGACGCGACGGACTGTGTGTTCTGCGTGGCGCAATCGACCGACGCCGGCCGCGTGCTGGTCGTGCACGAAGCGCCTCTGACCTACGTCATCCTCAATCTTTATCCCTATAACTCCGGCCACCTGATGGTGGTGCCGCGGCGTCACGCCGCGAGCTTGTCACTCTTGACGCGGGATGAGCTGAATGAGATCGCGCTGCTGACGCAGCGATCCGAACAGGTGTTAACCGAGGCCTACCAGCCCCAAGGGATCAACGTCGGAATGAACCTGGGCCGCCCGGCCGGCGCCGGCATCGTCGATCACCTGCACGTGCACCTGGTGCCGCGCTGGAACGGCGACACCAACTTCATGTCGGTGGTCGGCGAGGTGCGCGTGCTGCCCGAAGAGCTGCCGCGCACCGCGGCCCGCTTGCGCCCGCTTTTTGCGAAGCTCACATCGACTGATCCTAATGACTTTCGATCCCACCCCCGAGCAGCAAGCCGTCCTTGACCGCGCGCGCGGGGTCGCCAAGCGGATCCGCAGCGTGGCCGCGGCGATCGACAAGGCGGGGCGCGTGCCCGAAGAGATGACGCAGGTCCTGATCGGCGAAGCGCTGATCGATCCGTTCGTCGCCGACGAAGTGACCGCGATCCTGATCATCGAGGAGCTCGCGTCGGCCAGTGCCGGGCTTGCGGCCTCGCTCGGCTTCGGCTCTGCCGCGGGCTCCGGTGCCGGAGGCACGGTGATTCCGCCGTCGCTATCGGGCCTGCGCGGCGCGGCATTCGAGCTGGCCGGGGTGCAACGCGCGACCGGATCCACGATGAGGCGGGCGCGCCTGGTCTGTTGTGGTTGCGCGCTGGGCGTCGGCCGCGCCGCCGTCAATCACGCCGTCGCCTTCATGAAGCGAACCAATATCCGCCCCGGCGGCGAGGAGAAGGTCCCGCACTGGGCGCTCGCCGACGCGGCAGCGGAGCTCGATGCCGCGCGGCTGCTGACGTTGCACGCCGCGCAGATGATGGAGCGGGACGAGGAGGCCGAGCACTCGATCGAGCTGGCGAAGATGTTGTCTGCGTCGGCGGCCGACAAGGCGGTGCAGGCGGCGATCCGCATCGAGGGCGAGGACGGCTACGCGCGCGCCGGACTCTTAGAGCGGCTCACCCGCGACGCGCGCACGCTGACGGTCATTCTTCCCTAGGCACCTTAGGCACCGTAGGCACGCTAGGCACCCTAGCGTTGGTCCTCAAGCCCCCAGAATATTCTTGGCAATCGTCATGAGCTGCATATTCGTCGTGCCTTCGTAGATCTGCCCGATCTTCGCGTCGCGATAGAGCTTCTCGACCGGGCACTCCTTGACGAAGCCGTAGCCGCCGTGCAGGTTGATGGCCATCGACGCCACGCTCTCGGCCACTTCCGACGAGTAGAACTTGCACATCGCCGCCTCGGTCTGGAACGGGACGCCGGCGTCGCGCAGGCGCGCGCTGTTGTAGACCAGCAGCCGCGTGACCTCGACCGCGGTGGCCATGCGCGCGAGCTGGAACTGCACGCCCTGGAACTCCCCGATGGGCTTGCCGAACTGCTTCCGCTCCTTGATGTACTTCACGGTGTGATCGAGCGCCCCTTGGGCGAGCCCGAGCATTTGCGCGCCGATGCCGATGCGGCCCTCGTTGAGCGTTTCGATCGCGACCTTGTAGCCCTTGCCGACTGTACCGAGGATCTGCGATTTCGGCACGACGCAGTCTTCGAAGATGAGCTCGCAGGTGCTGCTGGCGCGGATCCCGAGCTTGTCTTCCTTCTTGCCCACGCTGAACCCGGGCGTGCCTCGATCGACGATAAATGCGGTGATGCCGCGGTAGCCCGCCTCGGGGTTGATGTTGGCAAACACGATGAACAGGTCGGCTTCGTTGCCGTTGGTGATCCACAACTTGCGGCCGGTGATGGCGTAGCCGTCGCCGCGTTCCACCGCGCGCGTCGTCAGCGCAAACGCGTCGCTGCCGGAGCCGGCTTCCGACAGGCAAAAGGCGCCGATCGCGTTCTTCGCCATCTTGGGCAGGTAGCGGCGCTTAATCTCGTCGGTGCCCCACTTCAGCAGCGCGTTGATCACGAGGGTGTTTTGCACGTCGACCAGCACGCCGACCGACGGGTCGACACGCGACACTGACTCAACCGCCAGCACCGAGTGGAAGAAAGTGCCGCCGGCGCCGCCGTAGCTCTCGGGGATCTCGATGCTCATCACGCCGAGCTCGAACAGCTTCTTGATGAGCTCGGGCGACATCTTGGCGTGCTCGTCCATCTCGCGCGCGAGCGGGCGGATTTCCTTGTCGGCAAACTCGTAGACGCTGTCGCGGAATATGACCTCGTCTTCGGCCAGCCGTGTCAGCGCGGCGGCGGCGGCGATCGTCTGACTCATGATTCCTCGATATCCAAACGACAAACCTGAAGGTTTGTCGCCACATGAAGACTAAACACCGGCGGAAAACGTCAATGTTATCATCGACCCTACAGGCATGCGCATCACGCCGTACCGACTTATCGCCGCCGTTGCCGCGCTGCTTGCTGCCATCACCATGCCCGTGCCGGCGCAGGAGCGCCCCGCGCCGGCCACGCCGCCGGCGCAGCAGCCGCCGCCGGCCGATCCGAATCAGCCTGCCTTTCGTGCCGGGATCAACGCCGTCCGCGTCGACGTGATCGTCACCGACAAGCAGGGCAACCCCGTCGCCGATCTCAAGCAGACCGACTTCGAAGTCTTCGAAGACAACAAGCCGCAGACCGTGGAAACGTTCCGGCTCGTCAAGATCGATCAAACGACGGTGCCGGCGTACACGCAGCGGAGCCCCCGGAGCCGCAACGACGAAGAGACGGCGGCGGCCGACGAGAACTCGCGCATCTTCGTGTTCTTCCTCGACGACTATCACGTCCGGAAAGACTCGAGCATGGCCGTGCGCAAGCCGATCGTCGAGTTCATCGCCAACCAGCTTGGGCCGAGCGATCTGATCGGCGTGATGTACCCGCTGACGCCGATCGATGCGGTGGTGCTGACGCGTAACCATCAGAGCGTGATCAACGCGGTCGAGAAGTTCATCGGGCGCAAGCACGATTACGAGCCGATGAACGATCTCGAGCGTGCCTACGTCTACAAGCTGACGCCGGACGTGATCGAGATGCTGCGCCGGCAGGTGTCGCTGACCGCGATCCGCGGCATCTCGACCAAGCTGGGATCGCTCCGCGAAGGGCGTAAGTCGCTCATCCTGGTCAGCGAAGGCTATTCGGCGCTGTTGCCGCCGCAAATGCGCAGCGACGTCCCGGGCGGGTTTGGCGATCCCGGACGCGCCACGCGCGACCCGTTTGCCGGCGACAACAACCCGCTCGAGGAACGCGCGCGCTTCACCGCCGAGCTGGACCTGCAGCGGGAGCTGCAGGATGTGTTCGACGCGGCCAACCGCAACAACACGTCGATCTACGCGGTCGATCCGCGCGGCCTGGCGATCGGCGACTTCGACATCACCGCCAACATCTCCATGACCACCAGCCAGGCGTCGCTGAACCAGGCGCTCGACACGCTGCGGTCGCTCGCCGAAAACACCGACGGCCGCGCCATCGTCAATCGCAACGATCTGGCCGCCGGCATGAAGCAGATCATCCGCGACTCGAGCGCCTACTACCTGGTCGGCTACAGTTCGACGCAGGCGCCCACAGACGGGAAGTTCCACGAGATCAAAGTGCGCGTCAAGCGGCCGGGCGTGCAGGTCAGGGCCCGCCGCGGCTACTGGGCTTACACCGAAAGCGACGTCAGGCGCGCAACCGGCGTCGGCAAGCCCGCCGGCCCGCCGCCGGCCGTGAGCAAGGCGCTCGCCGCGATTGCGCCGATGACCAATCGCCGCTACATCCGCACGTGGGTCGGCCTCGGGCCAGGCGCCGACGGCAAGACCAAGGTGACGTTCCTGTGGGAGCCGCTGCCGCCAACGGCAGGCACCAGGCGCGACGAGCCGCGGCGCGTCACGGTGCTGGCTACCACTGGATCTGGCGAGATCGTGTATCGAGGCCGCGTGCCGGCGGACCTGGCGCCGGCCGGATCGGGCGCGTCGGCGAGCTTCGACGCGAAGCCCGGCAGGCTCGACGTGCGCTTGACGATCGAGGGCGACGGCACCGGGACGCTCGACAACGAAGACCGCGACATCGCTGTGCCGGACCTGTCTGCGCCGGAGGTCATGATCGGCACGCCGCGGGTGTGGTTCGCGCGCAACGCGCGTGAGTTCACGATGCTGTCGGCCGGCGAGGCTAGCCCGCCCACGGCGGGGCGCGATTTCAGGAGAACCGATCGGCTGCTGGTGCGCTTCGACACGTTCGCCCCCGGTGGCATCGCACCGGTCGTGACGGCCCGCCTGCTCAACCAGCAGGGCACGAGGATGAGCGACGTGGCGGTGACCGCGCCGTCAGCGGCCGGCCAACCTTACCTATTCGACTTGCCGCTAGCCAGCTTCGCCGCGGGGCAGTATTTGCTCGAGCTCACCGCTACAGCCGAGGGCCACACACCCGTGACCGAGCTCGTGGCCTTCAGAATCGGTTCGTAACCCGTTTCCCCGCCTTGGGGCCATCGCGGTGAGGGAGCGGTTGCAGGCGCATTTGGGCGAGGTGAAGCGCACTCAAAACACAGAGCCACGGCCGGAATGATGGCTAACAGGTACCAGACGAGGTCTTTGCCGCGAGCCACGTCTCATCTCATGGAGATGAGACGTGTCCCGCGACGGCAACATACGAAAATGATATCTGCCCGGCGTGCCTTTGGTCTTCTCCGACGCCGACTCTGTCTCAGGTGTTGCACGCCGCCCGTTCTCTGTTATCAGTTACGTTCCACCTCCGGTTTCGGGTCGTGTCTGTCAAGTGGTGGAAAAATGTGAGCATGTCATCATCCGGCCTCTGAGAAGTAGGGGCCGAACCCCTTCAAACCCTTCGGACTCCCTGCGTAAGCGCCAAACCGTTCAGAACATCAACATCGATCACGTCAAGCCGCTCAAGTAGCGCGCCACACCCGTGGGCCTGCCGCGGAGTTCTCGCGCGTCAATGCCGATGCGCACGCTCGTCGATCGCCTCCTGAAAGGCCTCGTGAATGGCTTGTGCGGTGTGCCGCCATTGGAACCGCCGGGAACGTTCCAGGCCCCGCCGGCCGATGGTTTCGGCAAAGCTGTCGTCGGTCAGCACTCGGTCGAGCGCGGCCACGATGGATTCCGCGTCTTCCGGAACGATGAGGACGCCCGCGTCGCCGACCAGCTCGGGCAACGCCCCACGACTGGCCGCAATCACCGGAATCCCGAGCGACATCGCTTCGAGCACCGGCATCCCGAAACCTTCCTCATAGGAAGGCAGCACCAGCAACCGGGCATCGGCATACACGCGCTGACGGTCGTGCTCGCTAACGTAGCCGAGATACTCCACGTGCCCGACAAGGGGCGGACGCGCAATGGCATCGAGCCACGGTTGCGCTTCAGGGCCCGCCCTGCCTGCCAGGACGAGCTTGGGTACGTTCGGACGCCGCGCGAGCAGCCTGCCGTACGCCTCCAACAGCCCGTCCACGTTCTTTCTCGGTTCGAGCGTACCCATGAAAAGGGCGTACCCGCCAGTCGCGAAGCGGCCCGGAACGGGGTCGCGCCACTCGGGCGTACCCGGCGGGCAGACAACAACACGTTGGCGCGCCACGCCCAGCTGATCGACCACTTCGGCAGCCGTGTACTGCGATGGGACGATGATGCGGCTGGCGCGGCGGGCATGCGGGCCGGCCAGCCGCGGGTAGTCGCGCCGGATCTCGCGCTGCGTGCGCTCGGGGTGGCGCAGGAAGTCGAGGTCGTGAACCATCACCACCTGCGCGGCGTGCCGCGTGGGCAGCAGCAGCGGATGCGGTGAGAAGGCGACGTCGTACCGCCTGTGAGTGACCAGCTCAATGGACGGCCATTCGAGCTGGTGCCATGCTAAGTTCAGCACCCTGACCGGAAACCGGTGATCGGACACGCGCGCCCCCGGGCAGGCGGATGCCACCCCCGGCTCGGGACGATCCTTCCAGGAACTGGTGAAGAGGGTCAGCGAATCGTCAGGGTACCGGAGGGCCAAGGCCCGGGCCGTCTGGTGAACGTATTCCCCGACGCCCGAGCGGGCGCGGAGGGCCGGACGGTAGTCCACGATTATCCGCATTCAGGCCCCCATCAGCCTAGCCGCGTGCTCGACGTCATCGGAGACGCGGAAACGAATCCAGCGTCGCGGGTTGCACTTTAGCCGAGTACGAGACGGGGTGTTCGTGGTACGTCTTGCGGTCACGCGGGACGCCTCGTGGGTCCGCCGGCCGAAGCACCGGCGACGCGGATCGGACTCTGCTTCGTTATCGGCGGTCGCCTGGGCTGCACCTCGGGCGGCAACCCTCTCGCCCAGAGCCTAAAGTCTGTCCTGCGAGTCATGAAGCGTATCCCGTGCAGTTGTGTGTTTGGTCGTTCAATAAATGGGGCGACCCGTGCCGAATAGGCAGACGAACAACGCGAGGAAGAACGACGCGGTGATGAGGATCGCCTCGTGCAGGCGCGGCGACTTGAAGCTGCCGACGAGCATGAAGGCTGGAAAGAGGGCGGCCGAGTAACGTCCGACGCCCTCGAGCGCGTTGCCGCTGAGCGGTACGAGCAAAGTGGCGAGGACATACGCGCCCATCGCCACGCCGAGTCGTTTGAAAATCGCAGGAGTGAGGGCCAGGAAGATCAGCGCGACGACGCCATGGAACAGACGGAACGGTGCCATCGTCGAGACGAAGAAGTAGTCGTAGAGCCCGTATTTGACAATCCGCCCAATCATCTTGAGGAGCTGCTCCCACGGCGGGTGCCCGAGCGAGTAGCCCCAGTGTGCCTGTGCGGACAGCCACCCCAGTGGGTCACCTGAAAGCATATACACGTACGCGCAATAGCCTGCCAGCGCGACGGGGATCAGCAGCAGGGCGGTGAATCGGCTCGCGAGCACGCGTGCCGCGGGTCGCCCTCCAAGCGCCAGCAGCGCGAGCGGCAGCCCGATGAGGATCCCGTTCGGTCGTGCGAGCGTCGCGAGCGCGCCCCACATGCCGGCTCGCCACCAGCGTCCGTCGTACGCGCGGCTGACCGCGAGCACACTTGTCAGCAGGAAGACCGATTCCGCGTAGACGCGCGTGAAGAAGAGCGAAAATGGAAATATCGCCAGGTAGAGCACCGCGCGGCGTGCGACCTCGCGGTCGCCGAACACGTGTTGCGTGAACCGGTGAACCGCCAGCAGTGCCAGAGCGAACGCTGCGCACGAGACGACAATCCCCGCAACCCAGATCGCCTTGTCGGTCCCGCCGAAGGGCCAGGCGACAGTACGCATCAGCATCGGGTACAAGGGGAAAAAGGCAATACTGCTCTGACCGTCGGCGTTGAAGTAGTAGCCGCGGCTCGCGATATCGAAGTACCAGCCTGAATCCCAGGCGGCGAAGATTTCCGCGAACTTCTTGCTCTCGAACGGCATCGCGAAGGCGCGCACGCTGTAGGGCGTGAAGAGCAGGTTCGCGATGAAGGCGATGGAGAAGGTCGCCGCGCGTGTGGCGACCAACGCGAACGCCACATCCACGACGGCAGGGGAGAGGCGTATCCGGTCGAGCGCCATCGTCCAGGCCGGCGCCAGCGGCTGGACCGATCGCCGCGCCATCTCCAGGAACCAGGAGCGCTTGCCGAGCGCGAGGCGTAGCGGAATCAGGATCGCGAGGATGAGGATGGGCTTTTCGGCCTGACGGAGGCTCACGACGCCCAGATCGACGCCGCCCGTCACAAAGATTACGACGAGCCCCAGAGCGTAGGTCGTGATCAGCAGGTCAAGCACGAAGGCCATCGACCGACGGACGGACGACCCGATGCCCTCGTCGGTGCCAGCCTCCAATCCCATGCTGTGCCGCGTCCCGGAGCCATCTGGTATCACGGCGGGGGATTATATCGCGCATTGGCGCCAGAAGGTCCGCCACGGATACTTGGCGTCGTTGAGAACCGCTGGAAGACATTCCCACGACGACTCGCATTTCCCTCAAGCTGGTGCGTCTGCCGTTCCGCCACTTCCGCAAGTTTCTCGCGCCGAACTCATGGCTTGCCGGCGTTCATGAGTCTAAGAACCAACTGACCGCGTGCGGTCTAACTCGGCGCGCTGCACCGGACGCGAACCCGCAAACTACCAGGTCGCGAGCGCTATACTTCTCAGCGTGCGGGTTCGCGCCGGTGAGCTTGGGTCCGTCAGACAGCACGCACCACCCGAGTACCGACATGCCGATTCCCGAACTTGAGATGGCGCGAGTGAGGTGGGCGCTCGACAAGTTCTGTGACCGCATTCCGTTGCACGTTCGGCCCGACCTGACCAACCTCTATCGTTTCAAGGGTAATTCGGTATCGTTCTCGTCGAACGCCGAACAGCTTCGGTGGCGCCCGTCGCAGGAGTCGTCCAGAGGGAGTGCGGCGCCTTCGCGTTTCAGGACGCACCCATGTCTGCGCAAATGCAGCAGCAGGGAGCTGCGTTTCATTTCAAGTTAAGAACCGGGTTTGCTCTGAGCTCGTAGCTCTGCACTCTTAACTCTGCACTCTTAACTGACAAGCATCAGGCGTACATCCCTCGCATCCTCGTCACCGTCGCCACGCGCCCAATCGCCACGATGTAAGCGGCCGCGCGCATATCCACCTTGTATTTCTCCGCGGTCTTCAGCACCACGTTGAACGCTTCGACCATCTTCGCTTCGAGGCGCTGGTTGACTTCCTTTTCCGTCCAGAAATATCCGTGGCGGTCTTGCACCCATTCGAAGTACGACACCGTCACGCCGCCCGCGTTGGCGAGAATGTCGGGCACCACGAACACGCCGCGCTCGTGCAGGATCTTGTGAGCCTCGGGCGTGGTCGGGCCGTTGGCGCCTTCGACGATCAGCTTGGCCTTGATGTCGCCGACGTTCGCGGCGGTGATCTGATTCTCGAGTGCGGCGGGGACGAGGATCTCGGCGTCGAGCTTGAACACGTCCGCGGCGCTGAGCGGGTCGCCGCCTGAGAACCCGTTGACGGTCTTGTGCTGAGCGACATGCTCGACCAGCTTGGCCACGTCCAGTCCCTTGGGGTTCTGCACCCCGCCCTTCCAGTCGGTGACGCCGACGATCTTCGCGCCGTGCTGCGCCATCAGCTCCGCGGCGATCGATCCGACGTTGCCGAAGCCTTGAATGGCGACCCGCGATCCCTTCAGCTCGAAACCCAGGTGGAGGGCCGACTCGCGCGCCACGATCATCACGCCGCGGCCGGTGGCTTCGCGGCGTCCGAGCGACCCGCCCATCTCCACTGGCTTGCCGGTGACGACCGCGGTCGAGGTGTGGCCGACGTGCATGGAGTAGGTGTCGGAAAACCACGCCATGATCTGTTCGTTGGTACCGACGTCGGGCGCCGGCACGTCCTTCTCGGGGCCGATGGCGTCGATGATCTCCGCCGTGTAGCGGCGGGTGAGCGCCTCGAGCTCGCGGCGCGACATCTTGGTCGGGTCGCAAATCACGCCGCCCTTGCCTCCGCCAAAGGGCAGCTGGGCGACGGCGCACTTCCATGTCATCCACGCCGCCAGCGCCGTGACCTCATCGAGCGTGACGCCGGGGTGGTAGCGGATGCCGCCCTTGGCCGGGCCGAGCGTGACGTTGTACTGCACGCGATAACCCGTGAAGACCTCGATCTCGCCGTGATCCATCTGGACCGGGCACGACACGATGATCTGGCGCTTGGGATGCGTGAGCATCTGCCAGAGGCCGGGCTCGAGCTTGAGAATGCGCGCCGCCCCTTCGAACTCCTGGAGCATCGCGCTGAAGACGGGGCCGTGTACTGCCATTTACTCCTCAGAGACAGCATAAAGAAAGGACAAATAACCAATAGCCAATCACTCTTGTCCAAATTAGCTCGCAGATTGGCGACTTGAACGGGTTAAGTCGTTGAAAATGCTAAACGAACTCGCTCGAACGAAAACGACACCTCCAATGACTCACGGATGCTGTCCAAATTGGCGGCCGGACAGGCCA
>JAUSDY010000134.1 GCA_030650395.1 Acidobacteriota bacterium
CAGTCCCGCCTCGACTCGAAGACCGCCATGGTCGAGGACCGCGTGGAAGCGACGACGCTCGTCGACCTCTATCAGGGTAACGATCTGCTCGTGCCGGCCGGCTCGCTGCTGGTAGGCCACGTGACCGCCGTCGAGAAAGCAACGCGGCTGGAGCGCAAGGGCAGCATCACGGTCGAGTTCTCGCGTCTCACCGTCAACGGCCGGACCCGCGACGTGGACGCCACCGTCACGCAAGCGCTCGAGAGCGGCGGCCTCAAGGACGAGGCCGCGCGCATCGGCACAGGCGCGGGCGTGGGCGCGATCATCGGCGGCATTCTCGGCGGGGTCAAAGGCGCGATTGCCGGCATCCTGATCGGCGGCGGCGGCGTGGTTGCGGCGACCGAAGGCAAGGATGTCGAGCTCGAGCCCGGCACCGTGCTGCGCGTGCGGTTCGACAGTAACGTGCCCCTGTTCTAGGATTGCGGGGCGGCCATTCTCTTGCCGCTGTCAAAGGCGCATGCGCGCGCGACGACCGGCGAGGCCGAATGCTACGGCGAGTTTCTCAACATGCCCATCGAGCTCACGATCTACTGATCCCGCCAGAGCCGGGAAGTTGTGTAAGATCGCGCGATGAGAACTTCGATGATCGTTGCGGCCGCTACCCTGGTCGCGGCCGTTGCCTCCGGAATCGTAGCGGCATCCACCTTCAGGTCGGTGGACCAGCAGGCGCCGGTTGATCCGCGCCCCGCCAACAACCCCGAACAAAAACCCGCCGTTGCCGGCCAAACCGATGCGCCGGAAAACAAAGGCCCTGTCGCATTCGACGTGGTCACCGTCGTGGAGGGACTGCAAAACCCCTGGGGCATGACGTGGCTGGCGGGCGGCAAGATGCTGATCACCGAGCGGCCGGGCCGGCTTCGCGTGCTGAGCACCGACGGCAAGCTGTCTGCGCCGGTCACGGGCCTTCCGCCCGTCGACGCGCGTAGCCAGGGCGGGCTGCTCGACATCGCGCTCGATCCGGCGTTTGCGAAGAACAACTTGATCTACTGGAGCTATTCCGAACCTCAGGACGGCAAGGCCAACAACACCGCGGTGGCGCGCGGCAAGTTCGTGGACGACGCGGCGGCGCCGCGTGTCGAGGGCGTGCAGGTGATCTATAGCCAGACGCCGTCGCTCGTGTCGACGCTGCACTTCGGCAGCCGCCTGGTGTTCGGCCGTGACGGCACGCTCTTCATCACGCAGGGCGACCGCTCGATCACCGAAGGCCGCATGCAGGCCCAGCAGATGGACAGCGGCCTCGGCAAGATCATGCGTATCAACAGCGACGGCTCGATTCCCAAGGACAACCCGTTCGTTGGCAAGGAAGGCGTCAGGCCCGAGATCTGGTCGTTC
>JAUSDY010000145.1 GCA_030650395.1 Acidobacteriota bacterium
CAAGGTCGAGGGCAGCAACCTGATCGTCAACGGCAAGAAGATCCGCCTGACCGCCATCAAGGACCCGACCGAGCTGAAGTGGGGCGAAGTCGGCGCCGACATCGTCATCGAGTCCACCGGCCTGTTTCTGACCAAGGAAACCTGCGAGAAGCACATCGCCGCCGGCGCCAAGAAGGTCGTGCAGTCGGCCCCGTCCAAGGACGAGACCCCGAGGTTCGTGTACGGTGTGAACCACACCAAGTACGCTGGCGAGGCCATCGTCTCGGCCGCCTCCTGCACCACCAACTGCCTGGCCCCGGTCGCCAAGGTGCTGCACGACAACTTCGGCATCAAGCGCGGCCTGATGACTACGGTGCACGCCGCCACCGCCACCCAAAAAACCGTTGACGGTCCGTCCACGAAAGACTGGCGCGGTGGCCGCGGCATTCTGGAAAACATCATTCCGTCGTCCACCGGCGCGGCCAAGGCCGTGGGCAAGGTGCTGCCGGAACTCAACAAGAAGCTCACCGGCATGGCGTTCCGCGTGCCGACCTCGGACGTGTCGGTGGTCGACCTGACCGTGGAGCTCAACAAAGAAGCCAGCTACGAGCAGATCTGCGCGGCCATGAAGAAGGCCTCGGAAGGCGAGCTGAAGGGCGTGCTTGGTTACACCGACGAGAAGGTGGTGTCCACCGACTTTCGCGGCGTGAGCCTGCCGTCGATCTTCGACGCCGAGGCCGGCATTGCCCTGGACAGCACCTTCGTCAAGGTGGTCGCCTGGTACGACAACGAGTACGGCTACACCTGCAACATGCTGCGCTTCGTGCAGCACGTCGCGAAATAAATACACGTAGGGCGGGTTAGGCGCGTAAGCGCCGTAACCCGCCGCATGGCGGCGGAATACGGCGGCTACGCCGCCTATTCCGCCCTACATTTTCTTCGGAGCAATGTAATGTCCGTCATCAAACTGACCGATCTCGACCTCAAGGGCAAACGCGTCCTGATCCGTTCCGACCTCAACGTGCCGGTGAAGGACGGAAAAGTCACGTCCGATGCGCGCATCAGCGCTTCGCTGCCGACGTTCAATCACTGCCTCAAGGCCGGCGCCAAGGTGATGGTGATGTCGCACCTCGGTCGCCCGACCGAGGGTGAATATTCGGAAGAGAATTCGCTCAAGCCGGTGGCCGACGATCTATCCAAGAAGCTCGGCAAGCCGGTGCGCCTCGTGAAGGACTGGATCAACGGCGGTTTCGACGTGGCGGCGGGCGAGCTGGTGTTGCTCGAAAACGTGCGTTTCAACAAGGGCGAGAAGAAGAACGTCGATGAGACCGCGAAGAAGTACGCGGCGCTGTGCGACGTGTTCGTGATGGACGCCTTCGGCACCGCGCACCGCGCCGAGGCCTCGACCCACGGCGTGGCCAAGTTCGCGCCGGTGGCGGCCGCCGGCATCCTGCTCACCGGGGAGCTGGAGGCGCTGACCAAGGCGCTGCTCAATCCGAAGCGTCCGATGGTCGCGATCGTCGGCGGCTCCAAGGTTTCCACCAAGCTGACCGTGCTCGAATCGCTGTCCGAGAAAGTCGACCAGCTGGTGGTCGGCGGCGGCATCGCTAATACTTTCCTCGCGGCGGCCGGCAAGAAGATCGGTAAGTCGCTGGCCGAAGCCGATCTCATCCCGACCGCGAAAAGCCTGATGGCCAAGATGCAGCAGCGCGGCGCCACGATTCCCATCGCGGTCGATGTGGTGGTCGGCAAAAAGTTCGACGCCAACGAGAAGGCGGTGTTGAAGGACGCCGGCAGTGTGGCCGACGATGACATGATCTTCGACATCGGCCCGAAGAGCGCCCAGCAGCTGGCCGACATCATCATGCAGGCCGGCACCGTGGTGTGGAACGGCCCGGTCGGGGTGTTCGAGTTCGACCAGTTCGGCGCCGGCACGCGGAAAATCGCCGAGGCCATCGCCCATACCAAGGCCTTCACGCTGGCCGGCGGTGGCGACACCATCGCCGCCATCCAGAAGTACAATATCTACGACAAGGTTTCGTATATCTCCACCGCGGGCGGTGCGTTCCTCGAGTTTCTCGAGGGCAAGAAACTACCGGCGGTGGCCATGCTCGAAGAGCGGGCGAAAAGATAACCATGTAGGCTGGGCTGAGGCGCTATATGCCGAAGCCCAACGTGCGATGTTGGGTTTCGCTACGCTCAACCCAACCTACATTTGTAAAAGGGCTACATGCTAAGACGTACCAAAATTGTCGCCACCATCGGTCCGGCCACGGAAGATCCGAAAGTCCTCGATAAGCTGATCGAGGCCGGTTTGGACGTTGTCCGTCTCAACTTCTCGCATGACAAGCACGAAGTACACCTGCGCCGTGCCGAGACCGTGCGCGAACGCGCCAAGGCGCACGAGCGCGAAATCAGCATCATCGCGGATCTGCAGGGTCCGAAAATCCGCATTGGCAAATTCAAGACCGGCCGGATAACGCTGCGCGAAGGCGACATGTTCGTGCTGGACGTGGATCATCCGCTGGAAACCGGTACTCAGGAGCGTGTCGGTGTCACGTACAAGACCCTGCCGCAGGACGTCGATCGCGGTGTGACGCTGCTGCTCGACGACGGGCGCATTGTGTTGTGGGTGGACAACGTGGACGGCAATGCCGTGACGTGCCGCGTGGTGGTGGGCGGAGAACTCTCGAACAGCAAGGGTATCAATCGTCAGGGCGGCGGTCTCACGGCCAAGGCCTTGACCGACAAGGATCGCGAGGATATTCGTGTGGCCGCCCAGATGCGCGCCGATTATGTTGCTATCTCCTTTCCGCGCAGTGCCGACGATGTGCACGAAGCCCGGCAGTTATTGCGCGCGGCCGGCGGTCACGGCGGGATCATCGCTAAGATCGAACGCGCCGAGGCCGTCCGGAACATCGAGTCGATCATTGATGCCGCGGATGCGATCATGATCGCGCGCGGGGATCTCGGGGTCGAGATGGGGGATGCGGCCGTGCCGCCGATTCAGAAGCGGCTGATCCGGATGGCGCGGCAGCGCAACAAGGTTTCGATCACCGCGACGCAAATGATGGAATCGATGATCGAGAATGCGATCCCGACGCGCGCCGAGGTGTCCGATGTCGCCAATGCCGTGATCGACGGCACCGACGCGGTGATGTTGTCGGCCGAGACCGCCGCGGGCAAGCATCCGGTGGCGGCGGTGATGGCCATGGACCGGGTGTGCCGCGTGGCCGAGCAGGAGCCCGAAGTCATCAGCTCGGCGCACCGCATGGAACTCACGTTCAAGCGCGCGGACGAGGCCATTGCCATGGCCGCCATGTACACGGCGAATCATCTGGCGGTCAAGGCCATCGCTGCCCTTACAGAATCTGGGTCTACTGTGCTGTGGATGTCGCGCATCAGTTCGGCCGTGCCGATCTACGCCTTGACGAGCCAAGTCGAGACGCGTAGAAAGGTAAGTCTTTACCGCGGCGTCTACCCCGTCGCATTCGAAGTCACCACGTCGGATCACGCGACTGTCAACAAGGAGGCGATCGATGAACTTCGCCGCCGCGGGACGGTGCGTGACGGGGACTTGGTCATTATCACCAAGGGCGATTTGACCGGCGTGATGGGCGGAACCAACGCCATGAAGATCGCCATGGTGGGGAATCTGCCAGAGTTTTGAGAGCGGCAGGACTTTTTCAACGTATTCAAGTTCAAGAGGAGTTTGTTATGGCACTTGTGACACTACGCCAACTGCTGGACCACGCTGCGGAACATACTTATGGTGTTCCGGCGTTCAACGTCAACAACCTCGAACAGATGCGCGCCATCATGGAAGCCGCGCACGAAACCGACAGCCCGGTGATCGTGCAGGCCTCCGCCGGTGCGCGCAAATACGCCGGCGCGCCGTTCCTGCGCCACCTGATCCTCGCCGCGATCGAGGAATGGCCGCATATCCCGGTAGTCATGCACCAGGACCACGGCGCCTCGCCGGCGGTGTGCCAGCGCTCGATCCAGCTCGGATTTTCGTCCGTGATGATGGACGGTTCGCTGAAAGAGGACATGAAAACGCCGGCCACCTATGAATACAACGTGGACGTGACTCGGCGCGTGGTGGATTTTGCGCACGCCTGCGGCGTGTCAGTCGAAGGCGAACTCGGCTGCTTAGGCTCCCTGGAGACCGGCATGGCCGGTGAAGAGGACGGCTCCGGCGCCGAGGGCAAGCTCGATCATTCACAGCTGCTTACCGATCCGGATGAGGCCGCCGACTTCGTGAAGAAAACCAAGGTGGACGCGCTCGCCATTGCCATCGGCACCAGTCACGGCGCCTACAAGTTCACCCGTCCGCCGACCGGCGACATCCTCGCCATCGAGCGCATCAAGCAGATCCACAAGCGCATTCCGAACACGCACCTGGTGATGCACGGCTCGAGCTC
>JAUSDY010000165.1 GCA_030650395.1 Acidobacteriota bacterium
GCGACGGGATCTCGACGCGGACGATGTTCACGCCGAGGCGCTTGTTGAGGGTCGTGAAGGACTCGTGAAGATGTTCATCCCTTCGCTCGTGCTGCGCGTCAGCGCGATCTCGTCGGGGGTGGCGCCCACGAACCCGGCGACCTTGTCGCGGACCTTTTCCACCTCTTCGGCGCGGGAGCCATTGCTCGGATCCTCCATGATCTCGCGCATGTAGCGCTGGTTGGCCTCAAAGACGACGCGCGGCACCGGTCCGAGCGTGCCGTTGTTCAAGAAGGTGAAGGCGCACCGGTGGGCTTGAGCGAATCAAGCGACAGCGCCGGACTCTGCATGCCAGAGGCGAGTGCCCCGGCTTCGACCAGGTGGCCCGACAGGCTCCCCGCCGCAGCTCAAGTTCGAAGGGGCGAGGTCCACCGTCGCTCAGTCTGAGAAGACTTCACCAGGCTGCTTCGCGACGCCTAAATATATTCCTTTGACAGAATATTCATTCCAGCCTATTATTCGGATGTGGCGTGGGACGTCGAGTTCACGGACGAGTTCGGCTCCTGGTGGGACAGCCTCACGCCCGAGGAGCGGGAATCCGTAGAGTTCTTTACGCGTTCGACCCTCTGCGCGTCGCACTGTTGCTGGTAGGAGGCGACAAGACCGGGGATGACACCTGGTACGACCGGATGGTGCCACTAGCGGACAAATTGTTCTCGGCGCATCTCGCAGAGGTTAAGAAGAAGTAGAACGAGAAAGAGACCAAGAGGAAATCATCATGGCCCGCAAGTTTTCTGAACTTCGCTCAAAGATGAGCCCCGAGGCGCGCGCGCGCGTCGATGCGCGCGTCATTGCTGCGCTCCAACAGCTGCCATTGCTCGAGCTCAGAAAGGCCCGCAACCTGTCTCAGCAAAGGCTTGCGCAAGCCCTGGACACCACGCAAGGCGAAGTCTCGAAGATCGAGCACCGCACAGACCTGTACTTGAGCACGTTGCGCAACTACATCGAAGCAATGGGCGGCGAACTGGACATCATCGCGCGGTTCAAGGACGGTGCCGTACGTATCTCAACTTTTCAAGACGCCAGCGATCGCGAGCCAAACGCGTAGGAGAACCTCATGCCTGATACGACTCGACGGATGGCACTAGCGAATCGCTCTCGAGCTCTTCGGAACAACGCGAATTCGTTGATGGACCAGCTTCAAGACAACGGTCTGAAGTCGATGGTAAGAGTCTCGATACTTCATCCTCTCGATGACGTCGATTCCCTCTTCCTCGGTGATCCTGCAAACAGACCCAGCGTGGAACTAACTGAAGACATGTGGCTAAACAACACTGAGTTCGTGTTGGCCCGCGCTGAGCAAGAGTACGAGCGGCTTGACACCCTTATTGCCCAATACGGAGGCGCGGAGAACGCTCGGACCATCTGAGTGGAGAAATCGCACGAATTGTGATCGTCTTAACGACCAATTGACTCGGGGAGCAATTCGCGCGATCCGATCCCGCCACGGTTGGATTCGAAGGGGTGAGGTCCACCGTCGCTCAGCTTGCAGGTTTAGACGGGTTGGCTTGCCACCCGTAGCTCAGAGACGTGGGGTGAGGTCCACCTTCGCTCGTCTGAATCGGTGCGAGCTACGGTGGACACCCTTCGCCAGAATCTGAGCGAAGGGTGGTTGCGGGGGGGGGATTTGAACCCCCGACCTTTGGGTTATGAGCCCAACGAGCTACCGGACTGCTCCACCCCGCGACACGGAAGAGACAGATCGTAGCACATTGGCCCGGAACCACACAAACTTGCCCGGGCCAATCGGCACATCGTGTGACCTGTTGATTACACGATGGGCCGTTCGTTTATCTGGCGCGCGTGGTCGCTGACTCTGCGAGCAGCCGTTCGATGGTCGCGGTGATTTCCGTCTTTGCGTCCGAGTGGAAGACGCCACTGGCCGCTCCTGCGAAGCCGGCGTGCACGCCGCGCACCAGGCCGTCCTTGCCGAGGAAGATCGTCGTCGGGAACGAATTGAGATTGTGAATCTGCGGCACCTTCTCCGCCAGGTCCGCCTGCTCGCCCGCGAGCAGCACCGGATACTCGACACCGTAACGCTTGTTGAAGGCCTTCAGCCGCTTCAGTTCCGGCAACTGCTTCGCTTCTTCAAATGACAACGCGACAATCTCGAGGCCCTTGCTCTGATACTTGCGGTACAGCTCCGCAAGAAACGGCGCCTCGTCGTGGCAGTTCGGGCACCAGCTGCCGCTGATGCTGACGATCAACACCTTGCCGTGGAAACGCGGATCGGCGTTCGTCACAATCTTGCCGTTCATGTCGGGGAAGCTGAACTTGAAGGGCTCGGTCGGGTCCTTCACGCTCGAGTGCCGCGACGGGTCGGTCGGCTCGGGCACGTCCTTCAACTTCGCCTCGGCGGCGCGCACGGCGACCATCTTCTCTTGCCGGTTACGAACGATTTCAAGAGCGCCGTCTTTCGTTGGCGTCAGCTCCAGCACCAGCGGCCGCGCGCCCGAGAAGTGACTGACGATGAACTTGCCGTCGCGGAAGGTGCCGGCCAGCGCGCCGGTGTCGCCGTCGACGCGCAAGATGGCGGCGGTCACTTCGGCGCCGGACTGGCGGACGATCAAGCGCCACGCCGCTTCACCCTTGTTGCTCCTCACGCCTCCGATCTGCCAGAGGCCGTCGATCTGCGGCACCTCATTGGGAAACGCGGGCGACGGTTCGAAGCGCTTCGCGTAGAACGGATAGAAGCCGGTCGCGCGGTTGTAGGCCCCGACGAGGCGGCCGTTGACGAACGCGGCTTCCACCGACGTGGCGTAGTGATCGAAGTTGAGCAGGAGCAATCCGTGCTCGAACTTGCCGCCGGTGGAGGTGACCTTCTCGTCACCATTGAAGAACGAAGCGCTGACGGCCGATCCGTTGGCCGCGATCTCGAAGCGGAACGGGATCTCGAGGCCGCCGACGACGACGGCGGCGTCCCAGAGGCCGGCGGGTGACGGCGTTTGCGCGCTCGTCGAGGTGCCAAGGGCGGCGGTGACGACCGCGGCGGCGAGTGCGAGACGAATGGACCGTGACATTGTTTTCTCCCCATGGACAAACCTAAAGGTTTGTCCCCACACACAAACAAAAAGGCCCGAAGGTTTTCACCTCCGGGCCTCGGAATCGGCTGTTCTGTAATAGCGGAACTAAAGTTCCGCTCTACCTAATCTCTACATGATCTCTTCATGCGTGGACACAGCGCGACCGGCCTCGGAGATGTCTCCGAGGACGCTACACATGCAGGTCCACGCGCTCTTCATTGCCCTACCGTTATCGCTGAAGGGTCGCGGCCTTGTCAAGCCTTCCACTGGGATGCCGTTTCCTTCGCGAACGCATCGAAAGTCCTCATGGGATGGCCAAGCAGCTTCTCGGTGGCCTCGCGTTCGCCGGCGCCGGCCTTGAGTCCGTGCTGCTGGAACCAGGCGTACATCATCTTGAAGTCGAACACCATCCACGGTGGCAGGTACTTCAGGCTGCCCTGTTCCCACGCCTCGAGGTCATCGCCCAGGTAGGCGATCGGCTTGCCGAGGTGCTTCGACCAGGTGGCGGCCGTCGAGGCGCCGGTCTCGCTGCTCGGCCCGGCCAGGATCACGGTCTTGCCACTGGCGCCGCCACCCTCGAGTGCCTTGGCCGCCGCGTCCGCGATATCGCGAATGTCGACACGGTCGGTGCCAACACTGCCGAGCGGCTGCGGGTACGCGCCGTACTGCAGCATGACGTCCTTGAACCAGTAGTCGTTCTGATAAAAGTTGTTCGGCTGAAGGATTGTAAAGTCGATGCCCGACTGCTTGATCGCCATCTCGATGGCGATCTTGCCGGCAAAATGAGGCAGGTGCGGCGCGCGGTCAACGTGCTGCACCGACAGGTGCACCAGCTTCTTGACGCCGTGCCGCTTCACCCATTCCAGCGCGAACAGGCCTTCCTGCGTTTCGGTGGAGCTCACCGCGTTCAGCAGGAACACCGCCTCCACGCCCTTGAACGCATCGCCCACCTGGTAGGGATCGTTGAGGTCGCCGATCCTCGCCTCGACACCGGCCGGCAGGTTCTTGGCCTTGTCGGCGCTGCGCGTGAGCGCGACGACTGATGCGCCCGCCTTCAACAGATTCTGAACCACGACGCTGCCGACCGATCCGGTTGCGCCCAACACCAGTACTTTCATCACGACCTCCGTAACTGTCTTTTCGAATAGGCTGACCACACGCGCACGCCCAGCAGCGCCGCCACGATCACCCCGTAATAAATCGGGTTGGTGGTGTCGAGCTTCACCTTCCAGAAGTAGTGCAGCACCCCCGCCATCGCGGTGATGTAAATCAGCTTGTGGAGCAGGTTCCACTTCTTGCCGCCCAGCCGCCGGATCCAGCCGGTTGTGGAGGTGAGCGCCAGCGGGATCATCAGCACGAAGGCCGTGAACCCGGCGGTGATGTACGGCCGCTTCAACACGTCCTGCCACATCGCCGCGAAGTCGAACTGGTGATCGAGAAAAAAAAAGATCGTGAAGTGCACGCTGCCGTAGGAGAACGCGAACAGCCCGATTAGCCGTCGATAGTTGATCAGCTGATTGATGCCGGTCAGCCACCGCAGCGGCGAGATCGCGAGCGTCAGGACGATGAAACGAAGCGTCCAGATGCCGGTCGTGTTGGTGATATCTTCAACCGGGTTCGCGCTGAGCTCGTCACGAACGAAGTGATAAATGAGCAGCGCTAGTGGGGTCAGGCAGGCGACCCAGACGGCGGGCTTGATCACCCGCCGTCGCCATTGAGTCTGTGTCACTGGATATCTTGGCCGCCCTCAAAGGGCGGCCCTACGACAGCTAGTAAGACTTGCGCAGGTCCATGCCGGTATAGAGCGACGCGACCTGGTCGCCGTAGCCGTTGAACATCAGCGTCTTGCGCCGGAAGAATTCGCCGAGACGACGCTCGCTGCCCTGCGACCAGCGCGGGTGATCGACCTGCGGATTGACGTTGGCGTAGAAGCCGTACTCGGACGCCTGCTGCTGCTTCCAGGTGTTGAGCGGCTCGTTCTCGACGAAGCGGACGCGGACGATCGACTTGATGCTCTTGAAGCCGTACTTCCACGGCAGCACGAGCCGGATCGGCGCGCCGTTCTGGTTGGGCAGCACTTCGCCGTAGAGCCCGAGGCCAAGCAGCGCCAGCGGATGCATCGCCTCGTCCATCCGCAGCCCCTCGTTGTACGGCCACTGCAGCGCGGGCTCGGTCTGGCCGGGCATCTGCCTTGGATCCACCAGCGTCTTGAACTCGACGTACTTGGCCTTGGTGGTGGGCTCGAACCGCTTCAGGAAGTCGCCGAGCGGATAGCCGATCCACGGCACCACGATCGACCAGGCCTCGACGCAGCGATGCCGGTAGATTCGCTCCTCGAGCGGCGCCCACTTCATGATGTCTTCGATGTTGTAGGTACCGGGCTTGCCGCACTGCCCCTCCACCACCACGCTCCATGGGCGCGGCTTGAGGGTGTGGGCGTACTTCGCCGGGTCGCCCTTGTCGAGACCGAACTCGTAGAAATTGTTGTAGGTGGTGACGTCTTTATAGGAGTTGAGCTTTTCGTCGGTGCTGAACGGGCTCTTCGTCAGGTTGGTCAGCTTCTGCGCGCCCGGGTTCTGCGCCGCCACCGTCGATGGGCCGGTAAAGTCGAGGCCGTTGGCGGCGACCGCCACCGCCGTGCTCCCCGCCACCGCGAGAAACTCCCGCCGCCGGAGATACAGCTCCTTCGGGGTGACGTCGGATTCACGAAGATCGGGCGACCTCTTGATGAGCATAGTGAGCCCTTTTTTGCCTTCTGCCTTCTTGATGATACCGCAGGCGAGATTTCGTAGTAGTACCCTTCGGTATGGCAGACGCTGCACTTTCCGCCCTGCTTTCACTTGCGTCCCACGAGCTGCGCGGCCCGACCGGCGTGCTGCGGGGCTATCTCAAGATGCTCGACCAGGACCCCACGCTCGGCGAGCGGCCCCGCCGCGTGGTCGGCGATGCGACCCGGGCCGCCGATCGCCTGGTCACGCTGCTCGACGAAATCGCCGAGCTCGCGCGGCTCAAAGACGAGGCGCTGCGCCCGACGCTCCGATCGATGTCGCTGCGGTCGATCCTGAATCAGGCGGTTCAAGCCGTGACGCTGCCGCCCGGCTACGAAGTCAAGCTCGACGTCGTCGCACCGGCCGACGTCCGGCGGCGCGTGGACGAAGCGCGGTTGCGGGCGGTCTTTGAAACGCTGATCTTCACGCTGGTGCGCGGGCACTCGGGTGCCGCCACCATCGATCTGCGGCTGGTGAAAGGCCGCGCATCGACGCTCATCACCGTCACGCCGCAGACCCTCGGGCATGGCGCGGTGATCGATCGGCCGCTCGATCCGACACGCGGCGGCACGGGGTTGCGGCTGCCGATCGCCGAAGCCGTGGTCCAGGCGCACGGCGGACGATTGCGAGAGCGCTGGATCGCTGGACGCTGGGCGGGGTTTGCGGTGAAGCTAACCTGAGGACTTGCTTGCCCACCGTAGCCTTGGCGAAGGTGGGAGGGCTTGGGGGCTTGAGGCTTGGGGACTTGAGGCTTGAGGGCTTGAGAGCTCAATTGCAATTGCCGGGTGGCGAATGCGGGGTATTCTCACAACGGCTTCGGTGGCGCAGCCGGCTGACCCCGGCACCGCGCGTCACGCCCGCCACTCGTCCTGTTGTTGTTGTCGGATTGTTGTATTGAGGAGGACACATGCACGGCTTACCCCGAGTGCTTTGCGGCGTTGTACTACTGTCGTTTGTGCTGGCCGCTGACTACGGCTGGGCTCAGACGCAGACCGGCGAAATTTTCGGCAAGGTCAACGATCGCACGGGCGCGGTGCTGCCCGGCGCCTCGGTTACGATTTCGGGCGACGCGCTGATTCAGCCGCAATCGACCTCGGCGGCGGCCAGCGGCTCCTATCGCTTCCCCAACGTTCCGATCGGCGTCTACTCGGTGACGTTCGAGCTCGCGGGCTTCAAGCGCATGGTTCGCACGGACGTGCGCATCCAGGCGGGCTTCAACGCCGAAGTCAACGCCCGACTGGAGCTGTCGAGCGTCGAAGAGACGGTGACGGTGACCGGCGAGAGCCCAATCATCGACACGCGGTCGAACACGCTGGGCACCAACTTCGGCAAGGAGCTGCTCGAAGCCATTCCGTCGGCGCGCGATCCGTGGGTCATCCTCGAACAGACGCCCGGCATGGTGATGAACGTGCAGAACGTCGGCGGCAATGCCTCGGGCCAGCAGGCGAGCTTCGGCGCGCACGGCAGCACCGGCAACCAGCAGTGGAACCTCGACGGCGCGACGATCACCGACATGGCGTCCAGCTCGTCGCCGGGGTACTTCGATTTCGACTCGTTCGAGGAAATCCAGATCACCACGGCCGGCGGCGACGCGTCGCAGGAAGCCAGCGGCGTGGCGATCAACTTCGTGACCAAGAGCGGCGGCAACGCGTTCAGGGGGTCGGGCCGCGTGTTCGACAGCAACAAGAAGTTCCAGTCGTCCAACACGCCGGCCGAGGTCGCGGCGCAGGGCGGCGGCGCCGGCAATCCGCTGAAGGACGTGATCGAGTACGGCACGGAGCTGGGCGGGCCGATCGTGCGGGACAAGGCCTGGTTCTGGGGCGGCGTCAGCCGGCAGAGTATCAAGGTCGGCGTGCTGGGCTTCCTCAAGGCGGGCGCGCCGGCGGGCTCGACCGACGCGGACGACCTCGAAACCGACCTGACGGTCCTGAACAACCAGAACCTCAAGTTGAACTACGGGTGGACGGCGCGTCACAAGACGACGTTCCTCTATAGCCGGGGCGACAAGATCCGCAACGCCCGCGGCGCCAATTCGACGACGCGCATCGAGGCCACGACGCGGCAGACCGGCCCCAACAACTACTACAAGGGCGAACATCAGTGGGTGGCGAGCGATCGCCTCATGATCGAAGGCGAGTACAGCTACAACAACGCAGGGTTCATGCTCAACTTCCACGACGACAGCCTGGCGACGGTGCAACGGCTGCGCTACGTCGACCAGGGCGATACGTTCGCGCGCTCCGGCACGTTCAGCGACAACATCCGTCCCACCTACGAGTCGCGGCTCGACGGCAACTACTTCATGCCGGGTTTCCTGGGCGGGGATCACTCGACCAAGTTCGGCGTTCGCTGGCGCAGCACCCCGTTCGAGACCATCAGCAAGTGGGGCGGTGGCGTCACGGCTCGCATCCGCGCCTCCGGCCAGCACGAGGTCGACGTCGCACGCGACGGTGACAGCGCCCGCGAGATGTGGCAGTACTCGGTCTACTTCAGCGACTCGTACAAGGTCAAGCGGACCACGGTCACCTGGGGCCTGCGGTTCGATCATCAGAACGACAACGCCATTGCGACCACCATTCCGGCGAACCCGCTGTTGCCGGATCTGCTGCCGTCGGTCTCGTTCAAGGGCGCGGACGGCGAGGCGGTGTACAACGACCTCGCCCCGCGCGTCGCGGTCGCCTACGACCTGCGCGGCACGGGACGCACGGTGCTCAAAGCCAGCGCGGCGCGATATTACGGCCTGGGCATCTACACCGCGGGCAGTGTGAACCCGACCGGACAGACGACGCTCTCGTACTTCTGGAACGACGTGAATGGCGACCTGTTCGTGACCCGCAACGAGATCGACCTCGCGCGCGGCTTTCGGGCCACGCCGAGCGCCAACTACGATCCCGCCAATCCGTCCTCGGTGGTGTCGCCCAACAAGATCGACCCGAACCTCGAGAACGACATCACCGACGAATTCGTCGCCAGTGTCGACCACGAGCTGATGCAGGACTTCGCGGTCGGCGTCAGCTATATCCGGCGGAAGTACCACAACTTGCAGGACGACTATCGCAACGTCACGGCGGATTCCTATGCGCCCGTGACGTTCACGGCCAATTGCGGCAACGCGCTCTGCGACAAGCCGGCCTATTCCGGGACCTATTACCAGCGCAGCGTCGCGCTGCCCGCCGGCACCACGCTACGCAACACCAACTCGTTCCGCAACTACCACGGGCTGGAAGTGACGGCGCGGAAGCGGTTCAGCCACAACTGGTTGTTGAACAGCAGCTTGACGCTGAACAACACGGTCATCAACTACCGCGGGGTCGATGACTTCTCGACGAGCATCGATCCGACCAACTTCGACTTCACCAACGGACGCGACTCGAGCGGCCTGAACGGGGCCAAGTGGACCGCGAAGCTCTCGGGGATGTATGCCCTGCCCTGGAACATGTCGGTCGCCGCGTTCTACAACTTGCGCGACGGCCTGCAGTTCAACCGGACGATTCAGTCCCCGAATCGCACCGGCTCCGGCGGCACCGTGAACGTGCAAATCGAGCCCCAGGGCACGACGCACTACCCCAACTTCAGTCAGCTGGACGTGCACTTCGACAAAGGCGTGCTGTTCGGCAAGCGGCGCATCCAGATCAACGTCGACGCCTTCAACATCATGAATGCGTCCACAGTACTGGCGCGCCAGACGCGTCAGAACTTCGCGCAAGCCAATTTCGTGACGAGAATCCTGGCGCCGCGCGTGGTTCGGTTCGGGTTGAAAGTGAACTTCTAGTTCAAGAGCTCGCAGGGATCAGGGATCGGGGATCAGCGAATCAGAGAGCACTGGTGCGCTGATCTCTGATCCCTGCCCCGATCCCTGATCCCTGATCCCTGATCGCGGAACTAAAGTTCCGCGCTACTTTACTTGATCCCAACGCTTGCCGTCGGCGATCGCGCGCGCGAAGCAGGATTCAGCGCGGGCGTAGGCTTCGCGCTGTGCGCCTGCGGATAGCGGACGCAACAATTCCGCGGCGCTCGGGCAGGGCACGCGCGCGGGTCGATCGCCGCTTTCCTCAACGGGCTCGCAAAGTACGCCGCGGCGCCCTCACGCACCCACATCGGACGCTTGGCCAGCGCGCCGTCGAGCACGGCGTGCGTGACTTCGTGCCGCACCGCGCGCTCGAGCTGGCCCTGCTGCTTCAGCATCGCGATCGGCAGCAGATCGATCGCCGGCCCATCGGTGGCGCCGGCCACCCACCACGGCTGGCCCGTGGCGCGCCCGAAACTTTCAACGTTGGGATGGACCGTCACTCGAAGGCGCGCCGGTGCAACGGCACCAGTCGCCTTCGTCAACTCGTCGCGGCTCTTTCGAATCAACGAAAGCAGGGCCGCGCGCTCCCCTTCTTCCGATCCTGGAAGCGCCAAGGCGATGTCGGCGGCGCCAGCGGGCCTGCCCGGAGCGGCGTTAGTAACGGCTTGGGCGCGCCTGCCGACCGACAGGCCCGGAAAATAGAAGCGTAGGATCTGATCGGCCGTTGCGCCTCGCGAGGCGCGGTGGCCCGCGCCGATCACGCACAGACCGACCCCATGCCCGAACCCGCGGCCGCGGAAGCGGTAACCGCTGCTGGTCCGCTCGACGTCGAAGGCGGTGCTCTTGAGCGCCTGCCATCCGACGATCCGGCCAACGGCCATCCGGAACTCGTGGCCGTTCATCTCGGGCGGGTTGAAGCCCTCGACACGGATTCGTGCGACACGGTCCGACTGATTCCTCGACACGATGCGGAGATCTCGCAGCGACGATCCGCGCAGCCCCGCCGCGCGCAGCGCGCGCTCCAGATCGCTCGCCTTGACCTCACTCGTCCATCCCGGCTCGCGCGCGCAAGCATCGTCTTCGAGCGACGGCTCGTAGGCGTAGTCGAGGGCACCGGGCCAGACCTGCGACGCGAGCTCCGAATGACCGCCGCACCACGCGGAATAAAAGACAAACGCGGGCTGCCCCTGGTAAAGCAGCATCCGTCCCGATGTGGCTTCAGCCGCGCGCTTCGTGACGGCGGTGGCAGGTCGCACCACCTGGCAGTGCGTGGTGTCGCAGAGATCGAATCCTTCACGGCGGTGCCGGTTGCGATTCGCAATGGCGAAGGTGCGAGCGGTGATCGCGAGCGCCTGCTGTGCCGCATCCGCAGCGGCCGGCTGTCCCTCCCCCGCCAACACTTGCGCGATGTAGTCATCAACCGGCAGAACTTCTACCCGCGTTCGCCCGTTAGGGAGCGAACGGCCCAAACGTACCGGTGCCAAAGGTGCCAAACGTGCCTGGGGTGCCAATGGGGGTGGTGCCAAAGGTGCCAAGGGTGCCTGGGGTGCGGACAAAACCTCCGCCGCGATCGCGGCGAACACTGCAAGCGCGATGGCGCCGCGGCGCCGGCTCATAGCTTGGTCTTGCAATCAGGCCGGCACCGGCACGGGATCACTTTGTCCCCTTCGGTGTTGTAGTCGTAGGTCAGCTCGGTTCCGGCAGCGATCGGCTTCGCAGCCCGGACCCAGATCGTCTTGGTCTTGGCGTCAACTTCGATCCAGCAGTTCGGCTCGCAGGAATGATTGATGAAGCGCGCCACGTTGCCGCCGACCGCCGCGTCGCGGCTCCAGTTGCGGTTGACGCGGAACACCCAGATGCAGCCCTTCTTCAGGTAGCGATCCTCGCGCTTCTCGCTTTGCTTGTTGCTGATCATCTCGCCGGCATAGTCGATGATCCGCTTGTTCTTGTTGATGGGCTCCTTCGCGAAAACGCCGAAGCCGTGCAATTTGGATTTCTTACGCTGGATTTCAGGAAGGACCGCCGCTCTAGACATGTCTGGAGAGTGTAACAAGAGGAGTGATACATTGTCGCGCGAGAGGTGACAACGTGCGAGGCTACTTCACTGCTGTGCTCATGACCGTGGCAATCCTGGGGGTGACCGTGCAAGGCCAACGACAGGTGTTTCCGGGCTCCGGACAATTTCCCTTCAGCGCGGCGACCAAGGCCGACGGGTTGATCTACGTGGCCGGCACGCTGGCCACCACAGGCGACATCAAAGCCCAGACGAAAAGCGTGCTCGATCAAATCAGCCAGACGCTGACCAAGGCGGGATCCAGCCTGTCCATGGCGGTCGCGGCTCACGTCTACGTGAAGAACGCGGCCGACGCGGCGGGCATGACCGAAGTGTGGCGGCAGACGTGGCCGAAAGACGCCCCGGCCCGTACCACCGTGGTCTCCGACTTCGTCGTGCCCGGCGCGCTGGTCGAGATTTCGATGGTGGCGGTGCCGACCGGCGGCGAGCGCGTCATCGTCACGCCGGCGGGCTGGTCGACGGCCAACCCTTACAGCAACGCCATCCGCTCGGGCGACAGCCTGTTCCTCTCCGGGCTGGTCGCGCGCGGCGCCAAAGACAACCAGCCGATCGAAGGCGACATGACCACGCAGGTGAACGCGATCATGGCCAACGCGGAGGAGCTCCTGAAGGCCGCGGGCTTCGGCTTCGAGCACGTCGTCGCCAACCGCGTCTACATCACCGACGGCGCGCAGTTCCAGGAGATGAACAAGGCGTACGTGACGCGATTTACGAAAGACCCGCCGGCGCGCGCCACGGTGATCGTGGGCCTGCCGGGACCGACTTACAAAGTCGAGATCACGATGACCGCCAATCGCAAGCCGAAGCAGGCGTTCACGACGCCGGCGGCCGACGGCACGCCCGGCAAACCAAGCCCGACGCTGAGCGCCGCGATCAAGGTCGGCAACCGCCTGTATCTCTCGGGGCTGCTGGGTAACAACGCCACCAACAAGGGCGACATGGAAGCCCAGACGAAGGAGCTCATGGCGCGCGTCGGCCGCACGCTGACGGCCGGCGGGTTCGGTTGGGCGGACCTCGTCGACGGCATCGTCTACATCACCGACATCGCCAACTTCCCCGCGATGAACACCGGCTATCGATCGGTCATCTCGAAGGACTTCCCGGCCCGCGCCACGGTGAAGGCCGGCCTCGTCGGCGCCGACGGCCTCGTCGAGATCATGTTCGTGGCGTCGAAGTAGCAGCGGCGGCCGGGGGCGGCGCGCCGGTGCGAGCCGCCCTCTTCCCCATCGCCACCAGCAGCCCGTTGAGGAGGGCCGACGGCGATGGCGGGCAGCCGGGCACGTAGACGTCGACGGGCACAATCCGGTCGACGCCGCCGAGGGCCGCGTAGGTGCCCTCGCCGAAGATGCCTCCGCTGCAGCCACAGGCGCCGACAGCCACGACGATGCGCGGGTCCGGCGCCGCCTCGTACGTTCTGCGGAGCGCGACCTCCATGTTGCGGGTCACCGGACCGGTCACCAGCAGGACGTCGGCATGACGCGGGCTCGCCACCATGTGGATGCCGAAGCGCTCGAGATCGTAAACGGGATTCGACATGGCCGCGATCTCCAGCTCGCAACCATTACAACTGCCCGCATCCACCTGCCGAACGTGGAGCGAGCGGCCAAGCCGTCCCTGAATGCGCGCGCGCAGGCGCGCGGCCGCTTCTTCCAGGCTGGGCGCCGGCTGTGCCTCCACATGCCGCAGCGTGCACGCTCCACTCGCGGGGTCGACATCGAACGAGGCGGACTGCTGCAGCTGCCCCCTGGTGTAGGCGGCCACCTCGCCCTGTGTGCCGGCGCTCACCGCTTGCTCCGGGCAGGCCGATACGCATTCGCGGCACTGGATGCAGGCGCCGTACGACAGCGCGAGCGTCCGCCGGCCGGCGACGGGGGCGGTCGATTGGATCGCCCCGCTCGGGCACGCCTTCGCACATGCGTCGCACATCGTGCATCGCGTGAAGTCGATCACCGGAAAGCCAAACGGCACGGGCCGATCGAACGGGGCCATCTCGGTGACGATTCCGGTGGTCAGGCTCTTGACGAGGATGCTGAACATGATGGCGCCTACCGATCGTTTCCGGAATATGAGAGGTTGAAGCTCTTGTTGATCACGGGAAAGTCCGGAACGATGTTACCGGGCACCGCCTGGATCACGCCGGGCCAGTTCAGGAAGCTGGGATCGTTGATCTTGACGCGGGTCAGCCGGCCCCGCTCGTCGGTCGCCACATAATGCAGGACCGGTCCGCGCCACGCTTCCACCCAGCCGAGGGCCGACGATGCCGCCGGCAGATCCGCGGGCATCGACGCGCACAGCGCCGTCGCGGGGAGCGTGTCGAGCACCTGCCGCAGGATGCGGAACGACTGCTCGACTTCGCGGGCCCGCACCATCAGTCGCGCCCGCACATCGCCGCCATCCTCGAGGGGCACGTCGAACTGCAGCCCCTCGTAGGCATCGTGCGGAAGGTCACGTCTCAGGTCTCCATCCACGTGTGAGGCACGAGCCGCCACGCCGACGATGCCGAGATCGCGCGCGGCTTGATGCGTCAGCACTCCCGTGGCATCCACCCGATCGGTGAACGTGCCGGCATCGATGAGCGAGGTGATGAGATGGTCGAACTCAGGCTCGAGCGACGTCAGATGCGCCTGCAGAGCGCGCCGGCCCGCGTCGGCGAGATCGGTCTTCACCCCGCCGAGGGCGACCGTCCCACGTAACAGCCGCGTCCCGAACAGGCGCTGATGAAGACGGACGAGGCCCTCGCGCAGGCTCTGGGCCTGGCTGGCCGGCACGGTGAAGGCGACGTCGGTGGCGAGCGCCCCGATGTCGGCCACGTGGTTGTAGAGGCGCTCCAGTTCGAGCAGGATCACCCGCAGCGATCGTGCGCGCGGGGGGACCTCAATCGACGCCAGCCGCTCGATCGCGTGCGCGTACGCCAGGGCGTGCCCCACCGCGGTGTCGCCGGAGATCGACTCGGCGAGGAACAGGCCGTGGCGCCAGGGGAGGCGCTCGAAGCGCTTCTCGGTGCCTTTGTGGACGTAGAAGAGCCGCATCTGAAGATAGAGCACCGGCTCGCCGGCCACGCCGAAACGAAAGTGCCCGGGCTCGATGACGCCCGCATGCACGGGCCCCACCGGCATCTGAAACACGCCTTCGCCCGAGACCGGCCGGAACGGGTGCAGGTCACCGGCCACGCGACCCACCGTCGTGTCGTCGGCGAAGTCTTTCCGCAGCGCAAAGACGCCCTCGGGCCAGTCGTCATGCAGCGCCACTCGCCCTGGGTTGGGATGCCCCTGCGGCGACAGGCCGAAGAGGTCCATGACCTCGCGCTCGAACCAGTTGGCCGATGGATGCCTCGTCGCAATGGACGGAAACGACGGCTCGGCGGGATCGACGCCGGCCGACGCGCGGAGCAACGTCCGCAGCTCCGGGAGCCACCAGACATGCTGCACGGTGAAACGGCCGTGCGCGGCGCGCTCGTCGGTCGCAAAGATCGACAGCAGGCGCGCACCAAGCTTTGCCACCGCCGCATCGGCCAGCGCCGGAAGGTCGGCGGCGCCGGCGTCGATCACCAGTTCTCCGGATCGCACCTCCCGAATGACGCCGTCCCGCAGCCCCAGGCGTTCCGCCGCCGTACTTGCCACTGCGCTCATCGGCGCCCTCCCACAACCTGCGTCGCCGCGCGAATCAGTTCCATCAGCGGGTTCGGCAGATAGAACCCGGCGATCACGGCAATGACGGCCGCGGCGACCGCCGTGCCCAAACAGAGATCCAGGGTCTCGGGCGTGACCTCGCTCCGGCGCTCCGCGGGCTGCGGCCCGAGTACCAGCCTTCCGACCTGATAGGCGAAGCCGCAGAACAACACCACCAACGCGGCCAGCAGCACCGACGTGACCAGCGCGTGCGGTCCGGCGAAGCCCGCTCGCAGGATCATCATCTCGCTGAAGAAGATGCCAAAGGGCGGCGACCCGGTGATGATCACGGTCGCCAGCAGGAGCAACACGCTCGACACCGGCGCGCGGCCGAGCGTCCCGGCGCCGATGGTCTCGAAATCCGACGAGCTATGGAGCTGCGCCAGTGTGCCGGCCGAAAAGAACGCGACCGGCTTCGCGAAGGTGTGGTAGGTCATGTGCAGGAGGGCGCCAAAGGCGCCGGCCTCTCCGCCAATCCCGATGCCGATGGCCATGATCCCGACGTGCTCGATGCTCGAGTAGGCGAGCAGTCGCTTGAGGTTCCACTGAATCACGATGAACGGCACCGCCACGAGCACCGACAGCAGGCCGAGCGACAGCAGCAGGCCGCCCGAGAATTCCGGACCGAGGGCGGCGCTCGAAATCAGGTGGACCCTCAAGATGCAGTACACCGCGGCGTTCAACATGCCGACCGCCATCAGCACGCCGGCCGGCGACGGCGCTTCGCGATACGCGTCCGGCTTCCAGGTGTGCATCGGCGCCAGCCCTGCCTTGGTGCCATAGCCGATCAGCGCGAACACCACGCCAAGCCGCAACGTAAACGGGTGCAGGCTGGGCGCCGTCTCGATGAAGCGCGTCCAGTTGAGGGCCGCCATCCCTTCGCCGAGCCGGCCCTGCGCGGACGCAAACAGCAACACCGTGCCGAGCAGCGCGAAGCCAAGACCGAGACTGCCGAGCACGAGGAATTTCCACGCCGCCTCGAGCGACGTGTCGCGATTGTGGAAGGCCACCAGGAACACCGACGCCAGCGTCGTCAGCTCCACCGCAATCCACAGGATGCCGATGTTATTGGAGACCGACACCAGCAGCAGCGCGAAGACGTAGGCCGGGATCAAACCGTGGAACTCGCGCCGCATGCGAACGGTGACCAGGCCGCGGTCTTCGTTCCGCCGCAGGTAGCCCAGGCCATAGACGCCCGCCAGGAGGCCCACGAAGCCGTTGAGCACGAGCATGAGCGCCGACAGACCATCGACGCGCAACGCCGCGTCGAAGTGTTCGATCGGCCTGCCGCCCAGGAACGCGGCGGCGGTGGCCAGGCACAGGCCGAAGGTGAGGGCGAGGCCCGACACCAGGACGGCCTCCTTGAGCCGGCGAGGCCCGCCCACGCTGCCGATCGCGGCCGTGACGAGAGGAACGATCAGGGTGAGCAGCAGAGATGACACATCAGCCCTTCAGTTGCGATAGCCGGCTCACGTCCATCGACTCGAACCGGTCGACAATCCGATGCACGAGGATGCCGAGCACGAGCACGGCGAGCAGGACGTCGAAGGAAATGCCGAGCTCCACGACGAGCGGCATGCCCGAGGTGATGCCCAGCGCAATCAGGAAGACGGCGTTCTCGACGGTGAGCAAGGCCAGGATCTGCGTGATGGCCTTTTTGCGGGTGACCATGAGGAACAAGCCGATCAGCAGCGTCGACAGCCCCACGCCGATCACGTGGTGCGCGACGCCCGTCGCGCCTTCGGGAAACCCCGTGCTCACGCGATAGCCGACGACGGTGAGTCCCAGGCAGATCAACAGCGAGGCCGGTACGTTGAGGAACGGTTCGACCTCGCGACGGATGCCGATGCGGTCGACGACCCGCATCAGGAACCACGGGATGAGCAGGCCCTTGAGACTCGCCGTCAGCGCCGCGGTCACGAACAAGTGGGGGCGATGGTCGGCCAGCGCGATCGTCACGCCCACGACGGCGAGCAGCCACGACTGCGCGCCGTATAACCGGATCGCCGTAAAGAGCGCCTTCTGCCCCACCATCAGGTACGCGGTCACCAGCATGCCGGCAGCGGACAGGACCAGGATGTTGTTCGCCATGTGATGGACCTCAGAGGAAACGGATGGCGAGCGCCAGGAACCCCAGGCCCAGCGAGACGGCCATGAGATCGGGAACGCGGAAGAGCCGGAGTTTGGCGTTGGTGCTCTCGACCAGCGTCACGGCCACCGCCAGCAGGAAGATCTTCGCCGCCCAGATCGGCACGGCTTGCAGGAGCAACACCGGCGTGGCGGCAGTCGCGATCCCGATCGGCGCGAAGAGATCGGCCAGCAGCGTCAGATAGAGGAGTTCTTTGACGGCTGACGCCCACTCGACCAGCGCCAGGTCGGGTCCCGCGTATTCGAGCACCATGGCCTCGTGAATCATCGTGAGTTCGAGGTGCGTGGCGGGGTTGTCCACCGGCACCCGGCCGGTTTCGGCCACGACGACGATGAACAGACCGGCCAGGGCGAGGATGTCGCTCGGATGGAAGGTGGCCCCGCGATCGAGCAGGCCCCTGACGAGGGCGCCGAGATTCAGCGATCCGGCCGAGAGCGCCACCGTGAACAGCCCGAGCATCAGTGCCGGCTCGGCGAGCGCGGCGATCGTCATCTCGCGGCTCGCGCCCATGCCGCCGAACGGACTACCGGTATCGAGCGCCGCCGTCGCCAGGAAAAAACGGCCGAGCGCGAGAATCCCGACGAGGGCGAGCACGCCGCCGGCGGCTTCGAGGGGTGCGGCGGCCATCCAGACCGGCACCAGCGTGGTCGCGGCGACGGCCGTGGCGAAGTACATGCGCGGACCCGCGACGTACAGCCATGACGCGGTCTCGGATCGCACGGACTCCTTGCGGAGCAACTTCGCGAGGTCGAAGTAGACCTGTAAGAGCGGAGGCCCTTGCCGCGTCTGCAGCGTCGCCTTCATTTTTTTGATCAGCCCGCGGAGCAACGGCGCCAGGGCGAGCATGCCCGCGGCTTGCAGGATGGCCAGGCCGATCGTGGCCAGCGTGCCTTCGGTCATCGCTTTCCTCCGAGCCAGATCAGCAGTCCGACGCCCAGCGCCAGCACGTACGCCAGATAGGCGTGCAGACTGCCGGCCTGCAAGACCTTCAGGCGATCGGCCACGCCGAGGATTCCGCTGGTGAGCGGGCCGTACAAGTACCGCTCGAACACCGGTTCGATCGCCGTGCGGTAGCGGACCTCGCGCGGGAAATACGGCGACACATCCGCCAACGCCTCGACTTCGCGCGTGGGGCGCAGCACGGTCTTGAAGATCATCATCAGGGGCTTCGAGAACGCCGTCCCCGTGTATTCCGTGCCGGGGCCGAGCACGCCGCCACACCCCCACGTGGGCACGCGCCGCCCGGCCACTCTCGCAGCAGCGAGGAGGGCGGCGGCAAATGCGGCGGCCGCCAGGGTCAGCGCCAACACCATGGGCGTCACGTGGTCGAAGCCTGACGGTCCGGGCGCCAGGGTCAGGGCGGTCTGCCGCGCGCCAGGCGGCACGCGCAACCCGAGCAGCGAGACCAGCACCGTGTCGATCGAGCGCAAGACGACGCCGGGAAACAAACCGACGCCGATGCAGAGTGCGGCGAGCAGGCCCTGAGGCACGAGCATCACGGCCAAAGACTCGTGCGCGCCGGTCGCGGCCCGGCTCCGCGGCAACGCGAGAAAGGCGGTGCCGAATGCCTTGACGAAACAGGCGGCCACGAGCGCGCTGGTCATGGCCAGCAAGGCGCCCGCGAGGGGAAAGTTCATCCGCGCGACGCCGGGCAGCGAGGCGAAGCCCAGGAGCAGCGCCTGGAACGTCAGCCACTCGCTCGCAAACCCATTGAGGGGCGGAAGCCCCGAGACCGCGAGTGCGCCGACGAGGAAGAACAGCGCTGTCCACGGCATTCGCCGGATCAGTCCGCCAAGGGCCTCGAGGTGTCGCGTGCCCGTGGCCGCCACCACGCCGCCGGCGCTCAGAAACAACAGACCCTTGAACAGCGCGTGGTTCAAAACGTGAAAGAGGCTGGCCGCAATACCGGCCGCCGCCAGCTGGCGGCGGCCGAGCGCGGCGGCGGTCATGCCGGCGCCGAGGCCGAGCAGAATGATGCCGGCATTCTCGATCGTGCTGTACGCCAGCATTCGCTTCAGATCGGATTGGGCCAAGGCATAGAGCACACCCAGAATGGCCGACAGAGCGCCAACGGCCATCACCGCCAATCCCCAGTTGACGTCGGGCACGCCCAAGCCAAACGCACAGACGCGAAAGAGCCCGTAAATGCCGGCCTTGATCAGCACGGCCGACATCAGCGCCGAAATGCTGCTCGGCGCCGCGGGGTGGGCCTCGGGCAGCCACACGTGCAGCGGAATCACGCCCGCCTTCACGCCAAACCCCAGGAAGAACAGCACGAACAAGACGTCTCGCCAGCGGCCCGACACGACGTTGCCGGCCAGCACCACATCAAACGACCACGAGCCCGACGCCGACGCCAGCACCAAGAAGCCGGCAATGAGGCATCCCGTGCCCGCGTGCGACATCACGAGGTACAGGTACGCCGCACGGCGGGTGCTGCGGATTTCGTGCTCGGTGGCGACCAGGGCGGCCGTCGCCAGCGTCATGATCTCCCACGCGAAGAGCAGCGTGATCACATCGGCGGCGGCAAACACCACGGCCACCGCGGCCAACAGGACGTTGAATGAAGCCCCGACCGCTGCCGTGCGGGCGGCGGGAATGGCATGGGGCAGATAGCCGATGCTGTAGAGGGCCACCGGCGCCGCCACGAGCCCGAGCACCAGCAGGAACCACGCGGCCAGCGGCGTGACCAGGTAGCCGAACGCCATCCCCGACGCTGCGTGGGTCATGAGCGGTCCACCGATCGGGCCACGTGCCAGCACGCTGACGGCCACGGCGACGACGATCGCGGATCCCACAATCGCGCCGCCGAACGCCACCACGCCGCAAAGCCGAGGTCGCCGCACGAAGACCAGCGAAGCCGCCGCCGTGATCACGTAGACGGCCACGGCGCCGGGAAGCCACCACTCCCTGCGGAAAAGAATGTCCAAGCTAACTGCTCCACCAGACGAAGATCACCAGTCCAAGCACGAGCACCATGACGTAGGCGAGATATGCATGCAGGCTGCCGGCCTGCAGCACCTTCAGCCGGTCGGCCATCCGCCACACTCCCAACGTCAATGGACCGTAGATGTAACGTTCGAAGGTTGGCTCGATCTCCGCGTGATAGCGCACTTCCCGTGGGAAGTACGGCGACACGTCGGCCAGCGCCTCCACCTGGCGCGTCGGCCGATACACGGCCTGGAAGATCATCATCAGCGGCTTTGAGAACGCGGTGCCGGTGTACTCCGTGCGCGCCGACAGCTCGCCGCCGCAACCCCACGTCGGGACCGGCCGCACGGCCATGTAGCGCCGCCACGCGAGCGCGCCCGCCACGGCCAGCGCGCCAAGCAGCACGAGCGTCAGGGTCAGCGGCACGACCCGGTCGAAGCCCCCGCGACCCGGAGCAATCGCCAACGCGCCGCCGGTCATCACCGGGTCCACCAGCAGGCCAGGCAGCATCGCCGTCACCCCGCCGATCACGCCGAGCACCGCCCCCGGAAAGAGGCCGAGGCCGAGACACGTGCCGGCCAGGAACAGTTGCGGCGTCAGCATCACGGCCGGCGATTCACGCGCCTCGGCGGCCGCGCGGCTGCGCGGCAGCGCCAGGAAGCCGATGCCGAAGGCCTTGACAAAGCAGGCGGCGGCCAGCGCGCTGGTCAACGCCAGCAGCGCGGCCGACACCGGCAGCAGCAGTCGTGGCAGCGTCTCGGTGGCGTCGCTGAATCCGTACAGCAGTGACTGGAACGTCAGCCACTCGCTGGCAAAGCCGTTGAGCGGCGGCAGGCCCGAGATCGCGATCGCCCCCACCAGGAAGAAGAACGCGGTCCACGGCATGCGGCGGATGAGGCCGCCGAGCTCCTCGATCTGCCGCGTCCCCGTACTCGCCACCACGCCACCGGCACTCAGGAACAGCAACCCTTTGAACACGGCGTGGTTCAGCACGTGAAAGAGACTGGCGGCCACGCCGAGGGCCGCCAGTTGCGGCTGCCCCATGGACAACGCCGTCATGCCGGCGCCAAGTCCGAGCAGGATGATGCCGATGTTCTCGATGCTGTGGTAGGCCAGCAATCGCTTGAGGTCGTGCTGCATCAGCGCGTAGAGCACGCCGAGGACAGCCGACACGCCGCCGAGAATCACGATGACCACACCCCAGGACAATCGCGGCACGCCGAGGCCGAACGCGCCAAACCGCACCAGCCCGTAGATGCCGGCCTTCAGCAGCACGCCCGACATCATCGCCGAGATGTTGCTCGGCGCCACCGGGTGCGCCTCGGGCAGCCAGATGTGCAGCGGGATGATGCCGGCCTTCACGCCGAACCCGATCACGAACAGAACGAAGACCGCGTCGCGCCCCGGGCTCGAGAGGACGTCGCCCGACAGCATGTCGGTGAAGGCAAACGATCCGGACGCCACGGCCAGCGTCAGGAAGGCGGCCATCGCGCAACCCGTGGCGAGATGCGACATGGCGAGGTACAAGTAGGCCGCGCGCCGATGCTCGCGGATCTCGTGCTCGGTGGCGACCAGGGCCGCCGTGGCGAGCGTCATCACTTCCCACGCGCACAGGAAACCGATCCCGTCATCAGTGGCAAATACCAACTCGACGGCGCCCACCAGCACGTTGAACGCCACGCCGACGTACGCTGATCGGTGGCTAAGGGAACCCTGATTGAGATAGCCGATGCTAAAGATCGCAACCGGAATCGCGAGCACGCCCAGCACGAGCAGGAACCAGGCCGACAGCGGATCGATCGTAAAACCCAGCGAGTAGCCTGACGCCCCGTGCACAAACAGCACGCCGTGGGCCGGAGGGGCGCCCACCAGCACCCCTAGGGCGATGAGCGTGGAGAGCACTGACGCGGCGGCCGACCCGCCGAACGCAATCCACCGCGCGGCCGCCGCCCGGCGGGCCATGACGAGGGTGAGGAGGATGACGCCCGCGCGAATCGCCACGACCGCGGGCAGCCCCGCCCACCCCTCGACGCCGATCACTGGCGGCGGCGTCCTTGGTGGGCCATTTCGCCGAGCATCGCTTTCGACTCGGCGAGATGCGAGTGGAAATACCGTCGCAGCAGGTCCAGGACGTCGATCAGCACGGGATCGCGGACGGTGTAGTAGACCTGGTTGCCGACCTTGCGATTGACGACGATATGCTTGGCGCGCAGAACCGCAAGATGCTGCGAGAGATTCGACTGTTCGACCCGCAGCAGCGCCCTCAGCTTGCTGGCCGGCAGTTCATCGTCGCGCAAGGCTTCGATGATGGCAATGCGGGTCGGGTGGGCCAGCGCCTGGAAGATCTGCGCCTTGAACCGGCGCAGCGCGTCCTGCATGCGCGTTAGTATATTCCTAACTGCGCATGTACTCAATTAGGAGTCAGGTGGGATGGACCAGAACGCCGCCTCGTAGCTCCACACCGTGAACGCGATGCGGGCGCCATCAGGTGACCATGCCGGCTGGCTCTTGTGCGACGGATCGGTGGTCACCTGTACCGGATCGCCGCCGGCGATCGGCATGCGGAAGATCTGGAAGAAACCGTCGGTGGCCGGCGCAGTGAAGGCGACATCGCGTCCATCGGACGACACGCCGAGCCCTGGAAAATCGTGCTCGGTCGCAAACCGATGCACGACCGCCGGGCGGCCGCCCGCGATCGGCATCGTGATGATCGCGTGCCGGCCCGGACTTTCTTTCGCAATCGCGATCACGGCGTTGCTACCGGGCAGCCATTCCGCATGCGTGATGTCTCCGTCGAAGCCAACGGCGCTGACCTCGCGCAGATCCGATGTGAGCGTGCCCGTCTCCTGGTCGACGCCAATCGTGTAGATCACCGAGCGGCCATCGCCCTTGCGGGCGCCGTCGAGGAGCACAGTCTTTCCGTCAGGCGACCAGCGCGGCCACCCGACCTCGGCGCCGCGACCCAGAAACGTGATCCGCTTGTCGGGCGCACCGCCAGCAGTGGGCCGCAGCCAGATGTCGTCCGACATTTCGCGATGGCTGTGGAACGCAATCCAGCGGCCGTTCGGCGACCACGCCATCGCCTGATCTTCGGAATCGGAGCGCGCGATGATCTCGAGCGGCGCGGCCGCAGGCGGGCCGTCTTTTGCCTCGATGACGCCGATCTCCTGCGCAATATCCGGATACTTCGCATCGTCCACGACCCGCCGCCACGTGCCGTAAGTGACGGCAAGGCGAGGCTGCGCCGGATGCCACGACGGCGTCTCTGCCTGAAAGCTGGTGAGCTGGCGTGTCGCTCCGCTGGACGCCGGCGCATCCGCGACGAAGGTGCGATAGGACTGCACCTTGAAGACGGTGGTGCCGTCGGCGGCCACCGACGGCGCATACGCGTCGCGCGCGAAGGACGTCAGCCGTCGAGCACGATTACTGGATCGTTCGAGCGACCACAATTCAACCATTTCGCCCGAAGCGTTGGGCGACGCAAAGTACACAGTGCTCCCATCCGGTGAAAACGCAACAGGACCGATCACATCAACATCGGGCTCCATGCGGATGAGCGGCTCGCTGCAGGGAATCGACAGGCGCGGCCGTCCCCCTTCACTATGGACGCACGCGATGTCGCCGGCCGGCGACCATGCGGGAGCGGACGGCCGGCCTGAATTTCGCTTGCGCGCACCGCGCGTACCGTCCGCCGTGATGCGCCACAACGCGGGGCCATCGTTTCCGGCGGCGATCGCCGCGACCCACCGGCCGTCACCGCTCCAGACCAGTTGACGCAGGTCGTTGACGTGAACCGGCGAGCCGCCCTCGGCCTCGTTGCCGATGTCTTTGGCGCCCCAGAGCGGTTGCCGATCCGTGGACATGACGTCGTACGTCCACCAGCGATTGGCGGCGCCGGTATCTTCAGCGGCGATGTGGCTGTTGTCGATCCAGTTGAGATAACGGATCTGCCCGTTACCGGCGGCGAGCGTGTGCGGCGCGCCGCCGCCGATCGGCATCACGCGGATGCGCCGGCCCTCGGTGTAGGCGATCTTCGTACCATCAGGGGAAACGACGCCGATGGGATCGCGGTAGCCGATGACCCCGAGCTGCCGCGCGGTGGTGACGTAGGTGAATCGTGGCGGAGCCGCATCGGGCGCGACGGCGGGCCGCGCCCAACACATGGCAACCACGGCGGCGACGAGAAGGCCGATCACGACCAGCGCTCGCATGCGGAGTAGTCTGCCATGGCCAGCTTCAAAAGTGTCCATGGCGAACAAGGCGATCGATGGTTGGTGATCACCGTCCGGATCGACCCCACATCGTCACACTGCAGGTGCCTGGCGCGACGTTGTTGGGAACGTTCACCACGATCATCGTGGGCGTCGTAGTGACGAACGAGGGGCCGATACCGCGCTCAGCGCCAGATGCACAATTCTGCCGATTCCGCATATGACTTTGGCTTGGTCAAGGTCGGCGTGACTGATAGCGACGTCGCAGCTCGCATTGCACAACTCCAAACAGGTAATCCTTACGAGCTCCGTTGCTTGGCAAGTTTCGAAACCCCGTGTGCACTAGAGGTGGAACACTTCGTACACCGAACACACGCGGCGGTTGAGATTGCTGCAAATCAGCTGAAGGCGGCCACAGGCGCGACGCATGGCATCGAGGGAGTCGTTCGCGTGAAGCATGTTCCAGCGACCATACGCTTCAGCGCTCAACGCGCACAGGCCGCGTTTCCAACTCTCGCTTCCCGTTGCTCTATCGAGGACGTGCATGGTCGATTCATTTGGAGAAAGGTGGCCCGACGGTCCCGCTTTGTTGCCGAGAACCAAAGGGCTAAGGAAACGGCCGCCATCGCCGAAGAGGTGGCAAATGCTGTCCTTGCCTCATCTGCGCAGCTGCAAGGATGGGCACTGCGAACCCAGGAGGCGGAACGTGTTCACGACGACTTTCTGCGCGCGATGCAGATCGTCAATCGTCTTGCGGCTGATCTCGCAGACGGAACCAAAGGGCAAGATGCCATATAATACATGGCAGGTTGCCCTTGAGGTTAGAGGAGGCTTTTTGCCCAAAGCGGCCATCGCGGAACCCCCAGTCGTTCAACAGCTGAGCCTGCTGAAACGTGTTCAAGAGATGCTCGGTGTTCACCGGTTGCGGTCCGACCAAGACCTCGTCAGGTTGGTCGAAGACCGCCTCGCTACGGGAGCAATCGCGGGGCTTCGTCGCTCAGGTCTGACCGACGATGAGATCTACTCGCTGATCGTCCCTCGGCGCACGCTGACCCACCGTCGCGCGCGGCGCGAGTCCTTGAGCCGGGACGAATCGGATCGGGCCGTACGCCTCGCCCGTATTGCCGCGCTTGCCGAACACGTCTTCGGAGACAGCGGACGCGCGTGGCGCTGGCTCCGTGCGGCCAAGCGGCAGTTTAAGGATCGCAGCCCCCTGCAACTCACGGCTACTGAGGCCGGCGCGCGCCTCGTCGAAGAACTGTTGTACCGCATCGACGAGGGCATGGCGGCGTAAGTGTTTCTCTGGCGGATCAGCAACCATCTGTCCCTCGCGGGTGACGGAGCGTTGCGCACACCGGGACGGTGGCACACGCGCGGCCGGCGCGTCGTGTATTGCGCTCAGAATCCGGCCGCCGCGCTGCTTGAGATCCTGGTCCACTTCGAAATCGACATTCAGGACCTGCCCCTCCGGTACCGCTTGTTGAAAATCGAAGCGCCTGATGAGGTGCACATCGAGCGCGTGACTGTCGACCAACTGCCGGCGGACTGGCCGGAAAGAACCGAGCTGACGAGTGCGCTCGGTGACGGCTGGCTCACCAAGGGTTCAGCGGCACTCTTGAGCGTACCGTCGGCGATCGTTCCCGAGACATTCAATGTCCTGCTGAACCCCGCTCACCAGGACGCCAAGCGCATCGTGATCGTCCAGACTGGCGAGCACGCGATCGATCCTCGATTGCTCAAGTAGACGGTGACGACGTCCGCTACTCTGAACTGCTGTTCCTTGAATCATTTCGCGGCGTAGTCAATGAAAATCGTGGGAATCAAACGCCGCCTGTTCGGACAAGCCATCCAGTTTCGTCACGCGCTCCGCCTTGATCGACGTCACGCCGTCCTGGTTCTGCAGCACGCCCTCGACGAGGAGAAAAGACGACTCGACGATGGTGAGGCGATCGGTGGCGTAGAGGTCGGGCCGGATGATGATGTTCGAGATGCCGGTCTCGTCTTCCAACGTGAGAAAGACGAACCCTTTCGCGGTGCCGGGGCGCTGGCGCGTGATCACCATGCCGGCGGTGCGCACGCGGCGGCCGGCGCGCGCCTTCGGCAAGTCGATCGCCGGTAGCACGCCGCGCATCGCCAACTCGTGACGGCGGAAGGTCAGCGGATGCGGGCCGGCGGTAAGGCCGGTGCCAGAATAGTCGGCTACCAGTCTTTCCGAGATGTTCATTTCGGGAAGAGGCGACTCGTTTGTGCCTTCTGCCTTTTGCCTTCTGCCTTCCGTCTCTTCGAAGAGCTCGCCCGCGGGACGGACCGCGCGTTCGATCTGCCACAACGCTGAACGGCGATCGTGTCCCAGCGAGTTGAGCGCGCCGACTTCGGCGAGCGTCGCGATTTCGTCACGGCGCAGGCCGGTACGGCGGATCAGCTCGTCGATCGTGCCGAACCGTTGCAAAGAACGCTCAGGCTCAACCTTCCATTCGTTCGAGCACACGTTGCAAAAGAGGGCTTGAGGACTTGAGGGCTTGAGGGCTTGGACGGCTTCAATCAGCGTCGGATCATCGCATCCGCATTTGGGACACCGCGGTTCGCTTTCTGCCTTTTGCCTTTTGCCTTCTGCCTTGGCAATGGCCTGTCCTTTTTCTTCGCGCAGGCCCCGCACATAACGCAGGCCGACGCGAATCGAGCCGTCGGCTTCGACCGTGCAATCCCAGTCGGACACCTGCACGTCGATCGATCCGAACCGCACGCCGCGCCGCTGCGCGTCTTTCACCAGCGTGGCCGGATGGTAAAACCCCATCGGCTGGTTGTTGAGCAGCGCCGTATAGAACGCCGCCGGGTAATGCGCCTTGAAGTACGCGCTCGCGTAGGCCAGCAGCGCGAAGCTCGCCGCGTGCGACTCGGGGAATCCGTAGAGCGCAAACGAGGTGATCGCGAGCACGATGCGATCGGCCGCGTCGCCGGTGATGCCGTTCTTCGCCATGCCCTCGCGCAGCAGGCCTTCGAGCTGCTTCATGCGCTTCTCGGATCGCTTGAACCCCATCGCGCGCCGCAGGTCTTCGGCCTGACCGCCGGTGAACCCGGCGACCACCATCGCCATCCGCAGCAACTGTTCCTGGAACAACGGCACGCCGAGCGTCCGCTTCAGGATCGGCTCGAGCAGCGGATGATCGTACACGACTTCTTCGCGCCCGGCGCGGCGATTGAGATAGGGATGCACCATCTGCCCGACGATCGGGCCCGGGCGGATGATCGCGACCTCGACGACGAGATCGTAGAAGTGCTCGGGCTGCATGCGCGGCAACGTCGCCATCTGCGCGCGCGATTCGACCTGGAACACGCCCACGGTGTCGGCCGCGCACAGCATGCGATAAACCTCGGGGTCATCCGGTGGAAGAGACGCAAGACTGACCCCTCGCTGACGGGAGGGCATAAAAGCCGCGTCGGGAGAATGATCATTGTCGGGAGCCTGACTGTTGTCGGGAGAGTGCTGCTTGTCGGGAAATGCCTGACGCGAATTTCCCCGACCCGTAATGTCCTCCCGACCCGTCGTTTCCTCCCGACCCAGAGCACCCTCCCGACCGAAAGTTCCCTCCCGACTGTTTATAAGATGAATGGTGTCCTGTAACACCGCCATCATGCCAAGGCCGAGCAGATCGACCTTGATGATGCCCATGTCGGCGCAGTCTTCCTTGTCCCACTGCACCACGACGCGGCCGGGCATGCTGGCATTCTCGAGTGGCACCACCGACGACAGGTCGCCCTGGCACACCACCATGCCGCCCGAATGCTGGCCGAGGTGGCGCGGCAGGTCCTGCATTTGCCGCCACAGCTCGGCGAAATGCTTCACGCGCGGGGCGTCGCCGGCCATGCCGACCTCGGCGAGCCGCCTGGCCAGCGTGTCGTCGGGATCGATGTACTCGAACTGGTGCATCACCTTGGCCAGTCGATCGATCTGGACCTCGTCGAGATCGAGCGCCTTGCCAACCTCGCGCGCCGCGCTCTTGCCGCGATAGGTGATGACGTTGGCCGTCATGGCGGCGCCGTGCTGCCCGTACTTCTGGTAGACGTGCTGGATCACGCGCTCGCGGCGATCGCCGCTCGGCAGATCGAGATCGATGTCGGGCCACTCGCCGCGCTCTTCCGACAGGAACCGCTCGAACAGCAGCTCCATGCCCACCGGATCCACGGCGGTGATGCCGAGGCTGTAGCACACGGCGCTGTTGGCGGCCGAGCCGCGGCCCTGCACCAGGATGTCCTGCTGCCGGCAGAAATTGACGATGTCCCAGACGATCAGGAAGTAGCCGGCGAGCTCGAGCTTGTCGATCAGATCGAGCTCGCGTGTCACCTGCACGCGCGCCTTGTCGTGATACGGCCGGTAGCGATCGCGCGCGCCGACTTCGGTGATCTTGCGGAGGAACGAGGTCTCGCTCTCGCCATCGGGCACCGGGTATTTCGGAAAGCGATAGCCCAGGTCGCGCATGCTGAACTGCAGGCGATCGGCCAGCTCGCGCGTGGCATGCACGGCTGCGGGGCGATCGGCAAACAGCCGCGCCATTTGCGCGGGCGGCTTCAGGTAGCGCTCGGCATTGGCCGCCAGCCGGCGCCCGGCGAGGTGCAGCGGGATGTGCTCGCGAATCGAGGTCAGCACGTCGAACAGCGGCCGCTCCTCAGGCGTGGCAAAGCCGACGCCGCCGGTGGCAACCACCGGCACGCGAAACGCATCGGCCAGGCAGGCGAGCGTGTCGTTGTCGTCTTCCTGGTCGCGATGCAGGTGGCGCTGCAGCTCGACGTAAGTATTATCGCGGCCGAAGGTGCCGACGATGCGATCGAGCAGGCCGCCGACCCCGTAGCGCTCGGCATGCAGCAGCGGCCGGCCCGGCATGGCGACGAGTCCCGTGGTGTAGCCGTCCATCTCCGCGAGCGTGAGCGCGCCCTCCCCCTTCGGCGCGCGCAGCTTCATGCACGAGATCAAGCGACAGAGATTGCGCCAGCCTTCCTGGGATGACACTAAAACTGGTAGAGAAAAGGCAGAAGGCAAAAGGCAAAAGGCAAAACTACGGCCACGCTTTTCTGCATTCTGCCTTCTGCCTTCTGCATTCACTTCGATCGTGAGTTCGGCGCCGATGAGCGGGCGGAGGCCGGCGGCGAGGGCGGCTTTATGGAAGCGAGGCGCGCCCGACACGCCGTCGCGATCGAGCAGCGCTACCGCCGGATAGCCGAGCAGGGCCGCGCGATCGACCAGTGTCTCGGGCACCGACGCCGCGCGCAAAAAACTGAACGCTGAAGAAGCATGGAGCTCGATATACACAAAACCAGGAGACTTAAAACAGGAGGCCAGGCGATCAGGAGGTATTTTTTAAAATGCCTTTAAAAATAAAACTCCTGACCTCCTGGTCTCTTGTTATTAATCCACTACGCCTTCCAGGAACCACTGCCCGACGCCGCGTTCGACGACCAGGCGGTAGATGGTGCCGTCGGCCATCGCCACGTCCCATTCGTCGCGGTCCCAGGCCTGCCCTGCTTCCCACCATTCACCCGACGTGCGCCATGGGCCGGCCGCTTGGAGAATTGCGCCGCTACTAAACCCTTGGCGCTCGACCTGAACACGAACAGGCCTTCCCTCGGTTACCACCACACGGGCGGGGACGGGAAACCTGAACCTGCGGAGTGAAGAGTTCAGAGTTAAGAGTTCAGAGGCTAAAACGCCAGCGGTTCTTAACTCTGCACTCTGAACTCGAAACTCTTTCATTTCAAAGGCTCCTGGCCGCCAGGTATCTACCAACTGCGGGGAGCCGACGTGTCCGTGTCCCATCAGGGCCGTGAGCCGCGCGATCAATGTCGACACCTGTTCCACCGCCGGCTGCGCGCGCGCGAGCAGCGTCCACTGCACGACGCGGCCGGGCGTCGGCTCGATCAACACCCGCACGGTGTCGATCGGCGCGTCGGGCGGATGCGTCTCGAGGTCGAGCAGGATCAGCGTGCGCAACGTCTTGGGATCGCGCATCGGCGCCGGCAGCTGCAGCGTCCGCGTGAACACCGCCTTGGTGGTGAGCCGCAGCGAAGTCAACAGCACGGAGGCGCCGCGATCGGCGCGCTCCAGCCGTTCCGACAACGGCTCGAGCAACCGCGCCAGCACGAACGACAGTGGCTCGAGCCCTTCGATCGGCCATTCGAGCTCGAGCGCGGCTTCAAACGGCACCTCGTCGACCCACGGCACCATTGGCCGGGCATCTTCGCCGCGCGCGACGGCCTGCCACTGCACGCCGCGATCGCCGAGCCGCTCGAACACCTCGGGACCCGGCAGCGCGGCAAGCGCGCCAAGCGTGCGGATGCCCCACTTGGTCAGGATGTCGAGTTGGCGATTCTCTCCAACACGGCGCTTGCCCCGGCTCGCTTGATGGGTATGGCGAGGATGATTCCATCCGCCGTCGGCCTTCTGCCTTGTGCCTTCTGCCTTCTGCCTTGTCTCGGGCTCGGTTTCGACACCCAGGAGCTCGAATGCATCGAGTACCGACACGCCGAGAGGCGCGAGCGCGTGCGCTTCTTTGCCAGGCTCGACCACGGTGAGGCCGGGGCGGCCTAATGCGAGCAGGGCCGCGGCGGTTTGCGTGGACGCGATCGCCACGCGAGGCTGCATTTCATGACGGGAGGGCACTTCTTGTCGGGAGGGCACCTCTTGACGGGAGGGCATTTCTTGTCGGGAATTCAATGCCTCACTCAGATGCTCCCCGAGTTCCCGCGCGGTGCCAAACAGGCGCGACAGGCCGCTGGCATCGAGCAGCACCAGCGGGCCGACCTGTTCGAAGCGCGGCGTAAACGCGCGCGCCACGCCGACCAGCGCCGCCACCGGAGTGGACGGGGAATATAACGCGGCAAACACGATCAGCCCGCGTTGATGAGGGCGGTTTCAAAGCCCACGTGCCGAACCTGCGACGATCGCGCCGCGCTGATGCCCGCGCTCGTGCGCACGCCACCTAGTCTTCGCGTCCGATCGTGATTGCCCTTCCACAGAACCTGACGGGAGGCACTGCTTGTCGGGAGGGCATCACTTGTCGGGAGGGCACTGCCCGTCGGGAGGGCACTTCTTGTCGGGTTTTCACCGCCAAGAACAATCGATTTCCCCCCGCTGCTACGCGCGACAGGGATGGCGGCGAGAATCAGCACCGCGGTAGCGCTGCCTTCGATGGCGCGCTCGATGCGGAACCAGGTGGCAGCGGGCAACCGGCGTAGCGCGTTGGCGGGCACGTCGATCAAATCGATCACCACCAACGTGCACACGCCCGACTGCACGACGAGATTGAGCGACTTCAGCGCGCGATCGATCACGCGCTCCACGAACGTGCCGGGCCCGCCCACCGCGCGCACGCCCGGCAGCCACGCCGGATCGACGGCGCCCGAGGTTTTCGAGACCGCCTGGCCGCGCACCCACAGCAGGCGCGCGAGATCGATCCCGCAGGCCGCCGCCGTCGGCGGATCGAACCGATCGAAGGTGTCGACGAGCGCGACGTATTCGCCACGCCGCGTGGCGGCGGCCATCGCGGCCCATGCCAGGCTGGTGCGCCCCGATGACGCCGGGCCCACCACTTCGGACACGTGCCCGCGCGGCAGCCCGCCGGCTAATCCGCGATCGAGCGCCTCGACGCCAAGCGGCGACACGGCATCTTCACCCGGGCATTCGGGAAGCGCAGAGGTCAGGGTGCGGTCGAGCTTTCGATCTCGAAGAAGGGCTTCCACGGTGGCGCGAGCGGCCATAAATCACCTCTATTCGCTTAACTTTCGCCTATTATACCGATCAAAAAGCGAAAGTAAAGGGCCTATCGCGTGTAAACCACCTTGCCGCCGACAATGGTGTAGACCACCATCGTCGAGGGGATCTCGTCCTCGGGCACGGTCATGATGTCTTTCGACAGCACGGTGATGTCGGCCAGCTTGCCGGCGGCCAGCGATCCCTTCAGTGATTCCTCTTTCGCCGCATACGCGCCGTTCCAGGTATAGGACTTGAGCGCTTCGGCGCGCGTCATCTTCTGATCGCCGTAGAACACCGAGCCATCCTTCGTTTTGCGGGTAATCGTCGCGTGGAAGTTCGCCATCGGGTCGATGCGCTCCACCGGCACATCAGTCCCGTTGGCGATGATCGCGCCCGTCTTCATCAGCTTCTGCCAGACGTAGGCGCCCTCTTCGGCGCGGGCCGGGCCGAGGCGCGCCGGCACGTAGGGCGCGTCTGAGGTGGCGTGAATCCCCTGCATCGCGGCAATCACGCCGAGCTGCCCGAAGCGCGGAATGTCGGCGGCATCGAGGTGCTGCGCGTGCTCGATCCGCCACCGCAGATCCTTCTGCGCGGCATTCTGCTTGAACGTGCGCTCGTAGACGTTCAGCACCTCGCGGTTGGCGCGATCGCCGATGCAGTGCACGCAGAGCTGCACGCCGTTGTCGATCGCGATCTTCGCCGTCTCGGCGATGCTCTCGAGCGGAACCGTCGCCAGGCCCGAGCTCGAGGGTGAATCGGCATACGGCTCCAGCATCAGCGCGCCGCGCGAGCCGAGCGCGCCGTCGGCGGTGACCTTGATCGCGGCGATCGTCAGGTGATTTTCGTTCAAGCCGACGGCCTTGTATTGCGCCAGCTTCGCGCGCAGGTTGTCGTTGCTGTCGCGGATCATCACCCACAGCCGGATGCCGAGGAGCCCGTCAGCGGCGGCCTGCTTGTAGACATCCACCGTCGCGAAATTCGCGCCGGCGTCGTGGAAGCTCGTGACGCCGTTCTCGAGGCTCGCCTTCACGGCCAGCTCGATCTGCCGGCGCGCATCCGCGAGGCGCTCCTCCGGCGTCTTCTTCGCGCGCCAGTCTTCGAGGGCGCGGTTCACCAGTGCCGAGGCGGTCTCGCGCAACAGGCCGATCGGCCGGCCGGTCGCGTCCTTGAGGATCTCCCCGCCCGCGGGGTCGGGTGTCTTGCTGGTGAGCCCGGCCGCCGCCATCGCCCTGGCGTTGACGAAGCTCGCGTGGCCGCTGGCGTGGCTGAGGATCACGGGATTGTCGGGCGACACCTTGCTCAGCTCGTCGTGGAACGGAAAGCCTTCGACGTTGGGCTTGGGCACGCTCGCCCATTTTTCCTGGTGCCAGCCGTTGCCGAGGATCCACTCACCGGGCGTGGCCTGCTTCGCCGCGGCCTCGACCATCGACACGATCTCGCTCCAGTCCTTCACATCCATCAGGTCGAGCATCGTCTTGGTCTGGCCAAGGCGCATGAAGTGACCATGGCTCTCGATCAGTCCCGGAATGGCGGTCTGACCGGCGAGGTCGATGACCTTGGTCTCAGGGCCGACGTAGCGCTGGATGTCGTCGTTGCTGCCAAGGGCGGTAATGCGATCGCCCTTGATCGCCATCGCTTGCGCTTCGGGTTTGGCGTCATCAACCGTCACGATCTTGCCGTTTCGCAGCACCAGCGTGGCCGGTTCGACGACCGTGCGCTGCAGGCAGGCGACGGTCAACAGGATGAATAGAGTGGAGAGATGTTTCACGGTTCCGAATAATATCGCCTCTCCACGTCCCGGCCAGTGAAACATGCGGACGCCGCCATTCGTCTACTTCGAAGGCTAGGCGGGTCTTCCGCCTCCGCTGAAGCTACGGCGGGACAAGGAAGACCCGCCTCTACGATCATTATGTGGACACCCTGGCAGGACCTTCGCTACAGCTTCCGCCTTCTCGCCAGGCATCCGGGCTTTACCGTCACCGCGGTGTGCGTGCTCGCGCTCGGCATCGGCGTCAACGCCGGCATTTTCGGCCTCATCAACGGCATGTTGCTGCGGCCCTTGCCCGGCGCCTCGGCCGACGGCGAACTAATCGGTCTGTACAGCCACGACCGCACCACCGAGCGCAGCTACCGGGCCTTTTCGTTTCCCGACTTCACCGACATTCGCAGCGCCGGCGGACCGTTCCGGCACCTCGCCGCGCACAACCTGGCCATGGTCGGGGTCAAGAAAGACAACAATGTCCGCCAGGCATTCGCCGATGTCGTCGGCACCGGCTACTTCGAGACGCTCGGCGTCCGGCCCGCGATCGGACGCACCTTTACCCTCGAGGAAGAACGGCCGGGCAGCGGGTTGCGATCGGTCATCGTCAGCTATCGCTACTGGGAGCGCACCGGATTCGATCGCGGCATTCTCGGACACACCGTCCATATCAACGGTCAGGACTACGGCGTAGTGGGCGTGGCGCCCGAAGGGTTCGCCGGCACGACGTCGATCATGGGGGCCGAGTTCTGGGTGCCGCTCGGGGTGCACGACGAGATCGAGAACGATTTCGATTCGCGCGAACATCGCCGGCTGAGCGATCGCCAGGCGTACGCGCTCATCGTCATCGGGCGGCTCAAGCCCGGCGTGACGCCCCCGCAGGCCGAGCAACAGCTCAAGGCCATCGCGGCGGCGAACGAACGTGCCTTTCCGGCCGAGAACCGCAATCAAGACCTGGTGGTGCGGCCACTCAGCCGGATGAGCATCAGCACCAGCCCCATGGACGACAGCCAGTTGTGGTCGACCGTGGCGCTGCTACAGGCGCTGGCCGGGGCCGTGCTCCTGATCGCGTGCCTCAACCTCGCGAACATGATGCTGGCCGCCGGCGCGGCGCGGCAAAAAGAAATCGCCATCCGCCTCGCGGTGGGAAGCGGACGCCTCGCGATCGTCCGCCAACTGATGGTGCACGGAATGCTCCTGTCGCTGATGGGCGGTGTGGCCGGACTGCTTCTGGCGTCGTGGTCGCTGCAGCTGGCGATCTCGTCGTTCTCGACCGTGCTGCCGATCGCCGTGGTGTTCAGCACCGCGCCAGACAGCCGGGTGGTCGGCGCGACCTTCCTGTTCTGCACGCTGGCAACCGTCGGATTCGGCCTGTGGCCCGCGCTGAGGCTGGCACGTACCGATGCGGTACCGGCACTGAAAGATCAGGCTGGTGAAATCGGCGGACGTCTTGGCGGTCGTGTCACCGTACGCGATGCATTGCTGGCCGCGCAATTGGCACTGTCACTGGCGCTCCTGATCGTGAGCGGCCTCTTTGTTCGTGCCGCATCGGCAGGTGCGGAGGCCGATCCGGGGTTCCGGCTCGAGCCGATCGTCGTGGCTCAAGTCGAACCGCGCCTCGGCGGCTACGACGACGCGCGCAGCCGCGAACTGCGGCGGGCCTCACTCGAACGGCTTCGCGGAGTGTCAGGTGTGGAAGCCGCCTCATCATCGTCGGTGCTTCCGTTCGGAATCATCTCCATCAGCGCGGGCGTGCAGCGGGAAGGCCCGCGGCTTACGCACGAAGATCCCGAGGCACGCGGCAAGCTGGTGGAAGCCTTGCAATACGTCGTGGGCTCCGACTATTTCCGCACGCTCGGCGTGACGATGCTGCGCGGCCGCGAGTTCACGCCTGCCGAAGAAGCCGGTCCCACCGGCTCGCAGCCGGTGATCATCGACGCGCCGCTTGCCGCGAGGCTGTTCCCCGATCAAGATCCGGTCGGCCGGGTGCTGCAATTCGGCGCCCAGTCCGGCACCGCCGCCGCGCATCCGATGGAGATCGTCGGCGTGGCCCCCGGCCTGCGGCACGATCTGTTCTCGAGCGAATTCAGACCGCACATATATCTCCCTTCCGGCGGCAGCAACGCGGCGATGCTGCATCTGTTCGTGCGCACGGCGGCGCCAGGCGGCGCCGACGGCATCGTGCCGGCTATCCGTAACGAACTGATGGCCGTCGATAGTGAGATGCCCCTGATCCTGGTGCAGTCATTTGCCGCGATGCACGAACAGAGCGCCGCGGTGTGGATGCTGCGAGCGGCCGCACGATTGTTCCTCACCCTCGGCTTGGCCGCGGGTTTCGTAGCCGTGGTCGGGTTGTACGGCGTCAGGAGTTACATGGTCTCTCGCCGGACTCGCGAGTTTGGCGTCCGAATGGCGGTGGGCGCATCGCCGGCCGATATCCTCCGCCTCGTGATGCGCGAGGCCGCGTCCACCACGACGGTGGGCCTCGCCGCAGGCCTCGCGATTGGCGCCCTGCTTGGATTGGTGATGGACCGCTTCCTCTACCAGGTGAGCTCGTTCGATCCCATCAGCTTCGTCAGCGCGAGTGCCGCGCTGACGGCGGCGTCGCTCGCGGCGACGCTGGTGGCCGCGCGCCGCGCGGCGCGGGTGTCTCCGATGGCGGCGTTGCGCGATTCGTAGTCAGGCGGGTCTAAAGACCCGCCTCTACAATCACGAACAATCACACGAATCAGCGTCAGGGGCGATTGAACGGATAGCGGTAATACTTGGGGTCGGTCTGTAGCGCTTCCTTCTGCAGGAACGCCCACGCCTGCGCCGTCACGTCCTTCGCAAGCTCCGAGTAGGAGTGGGTGTGTCCAGGAATTTCCGTCACCTTCGCCGGAAACCCGCGCGCCGTCAGCACGGCCAGCGTGTCGCGCGCCATCTTGAGCGGCACCATCTGATCCTTCGTGCCGATCCAGATCGCCATCGGGATCTTCCGCTTCGGCACATCCAGTAACGCAGTATCACTCGGCCTCAGCGCGCCCGCATGCGCGGCCACCGCGGCGAAGTACTCGGATTCGAGCAGCCCGAGCAGCAACACATGCCCGGCGCCGCCGGAGTGGCCGGCCAGGTAAACGCGGCGGGGATCGATCGGGAACCTGGCCTCGAGAGCTTCCACCAGCTCGCGCGTGAAGTCTGGAGAATCTTCCGGAATGCGCCACGCGCCTTGTTGAAACGCGCCGGGCCCGAAGCGGGCGATGTCTTTCCACGGATCCATCAGCCCGTCGACGCTGCTGCCCGATCCGTTGAAGAGCACGACGGCCGGCCCGGGACCGCTGCGGCCGAAGCCGTCGGGCACGAAGACGCGATAGCTGCGTTCGCGTCCGCCTGAGGAGACCTTCTCCCGTAGATCCTGATCGCTCGCGACAGGCTCAGCGCAAAGCAGCACGCCGGCTGTGAGCCACAGAGCGAGCATGCAGCGAGTGGGCATCTGAAAAAGGTGGGCACCCCATAAAGGGGTGCCCTACGTGTCATTGCGCCTGCGTGGTGGTCGTCGTATCCAGCTTCGTCGGCTTTCGCAAATGGAAGCCGGCCGCATCCTGATACGCCTTGGCCAGCGCGACGATCTCCAGCTCGCGATACGGCTGCCCGTAGATCACGGCATTGGTCGGGCTGCCGGTGTCGGCAAATCCATTCGGCAGGTTGATCGCCGGGTAGCCCGCTGCATTCGCCATCGAAAAATGACGCTGCGTCGGCGACTGCGGACGCTGCGGCTGCGCCGGTGGCGTCGCGGGCGGTGCGCCGGCCGCGCGCGGGCCGGGGCCGCCGACGCCGGTGTTGTTCGACCCGACGATGTAGACGTCGACGTGCGAGGTCGCCTTGGCGAGCTCGATCATCATCATCATGCGGGCGCGTTGCTGCTGCAGGTACTCGGGCGCCGACACCAGCCGGCCGCCCTGCGAGTTGCCGCCGCGCGTGCCCTTCATGCGCCCGGCACGGAGGTGCTCGTCGAAGTAGGCGGTGCGCTCGATGTTCAGGCCGCTGATGTTCGCGGAGAACTCGGGCACGATCACGGGCACCAACTGCGTGATGCCGAGCCTGCGCAGGGTGTCGAGCGTCTTCTGCGCATTGGCCTTGGCCGAGGCGTTGCTGATGTCGTCGAACGAATTCTGGATGATCCCGACCTTCAGCTTCTTGATGTCGAACTGCGCGTTCCAGTTGAACGGCACGTCGGTCACGCTCATGTCGCGGCCATCGGGCCTGGCGATCGCCTGCATGACGATGGCGCAATCCTCGGCGTAGCGGCAGATCGGCCCAAGTCGATCGAGCGTCCACGACAGCGCCATCACGCCGTAGCGGCTGACACGGCCGAAGGTCGGGCGCAGCGCCGCCAGTCCACAACGCGCCGCCGGGCTGAGGATCGAACCGCTCGTTTCCGAGCCGATGCCAAACGCGATACCGCCCGCGGCGGTTGCAGACGAGGGGCCCGCCGACGATCCGCTGGACCCTTGTGTTGGATCCCACGGGCTCTTGGTCTGCCCGCCGAACCAGTTGTCGCCGCTCGCCAGCTCGCCGGTCGCGACCTTGGCGATCAGCACGGCGCCGGCCTCGCGCAGCATCTCGATCACGCTGGCGTCGTAGTCGAGCACCTGTTCCTTGAACGGCGCCGATCCCCACGTCGTCTTGTAGCCCTTGAGCGAAATGATGTCTTTCGCGCCCCACGGAATGCCGTGCAGCGGGCCCTTGTACTTGCCCGACGCGATCTCGGCATCGGCGCGCCTGGCTTCGGCGCGGCCGTGATCGTCGAGGAACGTGACGACGTTATTGAGCAGCGGGTTGTAGCGATGCAGCCGCGACAGGTACATGTCGGTGAGCTCGAGCGACGTCACCTGCCGCGTGCGGATCAACTCGCCGAGATTGCGGATCGGCCAGAACGCGGCGTCCTCGAGGTTGGCGGGCCGCTTGACCGACGGCGCCGCGCTCAACCGGAACGGCTGCTTCACCTTGTTGACGGTGAGGCCGGGCACGACCGGGCTGAAGTGGAACGGCGGCGAGACGTCCGGCGGAATGTGGAGCTTGCGGATCTCCTCGTAGCCGGCGAGGTTGCGATTGGCGCCCTCGACGAGCGCGGTCCGCTCGTCTTCGGGCAGGTCGATGCCAGACAGCATCAACGCGTCGGTGACCATCGCGAGCGTGACACGCTTCGTGCCGGCGTCCTGCATGCGGGCCCACAGAATGCCCGGCGCCAGCGTGGTGCCGAGGCCCACGCCCGCAAAGTGCGCCATGAATCGCCGTCTCGTCTGGTCGATGTTCATGCGGGAAATATCGCATAAAATCGAATCTCTTTGCAGAACAGATTGAATCAAGCCGCGCTGCGCATCGCGGTTGCCCTCACCCACCGCAACTTCCGGCTCCTCTGGTTAGGCGCGCTCACCTCGAGCATCGGCACCTGGATGCAGAAGATCGCGCAGGCGTGGCTGATCGTCACGATGACCGGCTCGGCGTCGGCGTTCTACGTCGGCCTCGACAGCTTTGTCGGCGAGCTGCCGATCCTGTTGTTCACGCTGATCGGCGGCGTGGTGGCCGACCGGCGCGACCGCCGGCACATGATGCTGACCTCGCAGGTCACGCAGATGGCGGTGGCGTTCACCCTGGCGGCGCTGGTCTACACCGAAGCCATTCAGATCTGGATGATCCTGACGCTGTCGTTTATCTCGGGCTGCGGGCAGGCGTTCGGCGGGCCGGCCTACCAGTCGCTGATCCCGACGCTCGTCGGCAAGGAACATTTGCCGAATGCGATAGCGCTGAATTCAATCCAATTCAACCTCGCGCGCGTGATCGGTCCGATTGTCGCCGGCACGGCGCTGGCCGCCTTCGGCATGGTCGCGTGCTTCGGCCTGAACGGCATCTCGTTTCTGTTCGTGATCGCGGCGATCCTCGCGCTGCGTAACGTGCACGTGCCGCCGGCTGCCACCACCAACATGCTCGAGCAGATGAAAGACGGCCTGCGCTACGTGCGCAACTCGCGCAACCTGATGATCGTGACGATGCTCGGGTTCACCGGCGCGTTTCTCGGTTTGCCGCTGTTGACGTTCCTGCCGGTGATCACGAAAGACATTTTTCACCAGGACGTCGGCTTCTACTCGTGGCTGATGACGTGTTCGGGCGCCGGCGCGGTGAGCGGCGCACTGATCGTGGCGTGGGTCGGCAAGCACCGCCACATCGGGCGGATGCTGCTGGTATTCCTGGCGCTGTTCGGCACGGCGATGGCGGCGTTCTCGCTGTCGAGGACGCCGATCCTGAGCGCGGTGATCCTCTTCATCGCCGGGTCGTTGCTGGTGATGTGCTTCTCGCTGACGACGTCGCTCGCGCAATTGCTCGCCCCGCCCGAACTACGCGGGCGCGTTGTCAGCATCTACATGGTGGCGTTTCGCGGCGGCTCACCGCTCGGCGGGCTCGCCAGCGGCTGGCTGGTGACGCAGGTCGGCTCGGCGCCGGCGGTGTTGATGGTGAACGGGGTTGCGTTGGCGTGCATCGCGGTGTTCTTCCTGATCCGCGGCCACGGACTGAAGGACATCTAATCCAAGGGATCCTCCGGGAGGGCAATTCTTGTCGGGAAGACAACCCTTGACGGGATGGCACTCCTTGACGGGAACGCACATCCTGACGGGACAACGCGCGCAACGCGAGATCCCGTCAAGCCCCACCTTCCCGTCAAGAATCATCTTCCCGTCCAGAAGTGCCTTGCCGTCGAGAAGTGCCTTCCCGTCGTGCTCCGAGCTACAGAGAATCGAGAAAAGCGAGGAGCGCACGCCGCGATACTTACGACGGGGCAATGCGCAGGGTTCTGAAGAACCGGCCGAAAAACCCTCGCGGATATGTCAGCAGGCCTCCGGTCTGGACGAGGCGTGAGCGCCGACCAGGAAATCCACGGGCAAACGCTCTCGCCTCGCGGCGGACGGTCGGAAGCGGCGCCAGATGCGACCGGCTTCGAGAGCTGCGGCGCTATTGAGGCCGTCGAATTCGACACCTGCCACGATGATCGCTTTCGCGAATGCGTCTGGAGACGAGAATCGCGCAGACACTTCAGCCCACACGGAATCGCAGGCCACGAGTCGTCCGGCGAGTCGAGCGCGATCGAGGGCCCGGTGCGCCCGGCTGTGGCTGGCGGATTTCGAGTCGAGGGCATCGAGCAGGATGTCAGCGTCGATTGCAGTGATCATGACGGCACCATACTTTAGTTGGCGCAGGATTCTCCAGCTTCAATGAGGCCGCCGCTCTTCAGCGGCGGAAACCCGCATCGTCACCCCTCGCATCGCCGCTTCCATCCGGCTTCAATGCGGCGGAAACTGAAGCGGAGAAGTTGAGTCCGGTCGGGGCGCAGTAATCGCCGCTTCCATCCGGCTTCAATGCGGCGGAAACAGACCTGCTCGCAAGTATCCGGTTTTCAACGACCTGCGATGCCGGTTGCGAGCGCCTGCTGCGGCCACGCGCAGCCCATGATGTATCACGTGGCTTCCGGTCGAGCAAGTCTTCTCCTTTCAACAGGTTCCGTCCCCGCGAGCGGTATGCGGGAATTCATGACGACCGAAGCGCTCGCGTCGATTATCGCGTTTCGAAACCAGGGTACCGCGGAATCTCGCCCGAGATGTAGCGGGCGAGCAAGCGTACCTGCACCTCGAGCACCCGTCGGTAGCTGATTCTGTATCCGAACACCGGGTGGGTCACCAGTTGATCCATCCGCTGCTCGTACGCGCGAATGAAGCCGGTGCGTCCCCGCTGGCTCATCGTAACCGCATCCCCCGCGCGAAGGAAGTCATCCGGGGAGACCATCCGGGTATTCAAGGCGGTGAGCACGGCGGAATCCGCAATCAGGGGACGAAAGCCCTCCATGAGATCCAACGCCAGCGCCGCGCGTCCGAACCGCGGCTGATGATAGAAACCCACGAACGGATCGAAGCCGACCGCGTGACACACGATCGTCAGGTCGCGAGTGAGAAGGCTGTACGCGAACGATCGGCACGCGCACACGCTGCCGGGTTTCATAGTAAAAGAGCAGGCCCTCGTCGCACGCATAGCCGTTGTCGCGCAGGACGATGGCCTGGGCAGCGATCTGCGCGAGGTCGGCCGGCCAGGCTTCCGGGCCGCTGTCGGTCTCTTTCGGTGATCCGCGCTTGTAGTCGACGGGCTTCACCTTCCCTTGATCGGCCTCCACCAGATCCAGCTTGGCGATCAGGCCGACCTGCTGGCTTGACAGCGTGACGCCACGGGCCTTGAATGTTTCGCCTTCGAGATCTTCCTGCTGTGGTAGTTCGTCTTCCCGATCGTCGCCCTTCTGATGTTTCTGCGCGCCATCGACGGTGTCGCTGCTGTGGCGGAACACACCTTCCACCCACTCGTAGAAGAAGAGCCGCGGGCAATAGACGAACTCGTTCAGCATCCGCGCCGGCAGATATTCTGGTAGGTCGACGGACCGCCGCAGCGACGCCTTGGCTGGAATCGGGTGGAGCGGGAAGATCAACGGGCGCGGTGCGGGCTCGGCGCTCATCTACTCTTCCCCCGCCGCGTGCCGCGCCGCGCGTTCTTCCCTCGCCTTGCCGGTGCGGTTCTGTTTGTTCACGACCGTGCCGTCGATGACGATGCACGGGGCATCGATGAGTGCGTAGGGCCGGCCGAGCGCGGTGATGACGCGGTCGCCGCGGCCTTCGGCGGGGCCGAGGTCCACGAAGAGGACCTGGTCGTCTTTGTGGTGGATCACCTTGCCGAGGGCGTGGCGGCACCTGACCAGATCGGTCGGCGTGAATTGGCACTCGAATACCGAGTACTGCAGGTGGTCGCCGAAGCCGAGCATGGTCTTGTGGACCCTGCGCAGGCGCAGGTCGTTGGAGATGTCGTAGGTGACGAGGAATGTGTTGCGCACAGCGACACCTGTCTCGCGGTCGCCGTACGTTTCGGCAGGTGTAGGCTCGGACTTGAGGCTTGGCGCGACCAGGCTTGATTGTCGCTCGACGCAGTCCTAAGTGCGGCCGGACGGCTCAGGCAGACCGAGGCACGCTCTGATCGTCGGGCCGCTTGGGTGGAAGGACAACCACGGTTCGTCCGGCGGCCTGCTGCTGTCGCTCGAGATAGTCGAAGAGGTTTTCAAGCGTGCCACCGGCGGCCTTCAGCAAGGCTTCTCGCGCCTGTCGAACCTCGTCCACGATGGGATCCCTTGCCATTACGGGGTCTCCAGCAATTCCTCGGGTGTACAGATCACAGGAGCAGCATACCCCGCATCAAGGCACGCGCGCTCGATTCGGAACCTCATCTGGGCATTGGCGATGTGCCGAAGGTTCCAGGTCATCAGGTAGTCGATCCCGTGAACCGCAGCGAGCGCGATATGTGCGGCATCCGCCGCCGCCGCCACCGGCACTATCCGTCGGTCGACAAGAGCGGCGGCAAGGTCACGAACGCCTGGCGTCAGGGCGAGCGAAACCAATCCGTTCATGATTTCGCCGCGACGTCCGGCTTCCTCGCGGTCACCGGCGGCTGCTTCCTGATGGACCAGTTCAGACACGTACAACGAGAATGCGTTCCGGCGTGTGTGCCACCGGCGGCAACAGTAGACCTCCCGCGGGTACTGATAAGTGCCGACGTGTCCTTCCTGGAAGGACACATTGCAGTCCCGCGCTTTTCATGGCTGTTAACCCCTGTGGTCCAGTGGGACCCTCAAAGTTGTCAGCTTTTCCCGGCGGCGGCGAGGATGGGTGCGACCGATGAGGATGGGCAGGCGCGCAGCGATCCGGTCTGGCTTTACGTTTCGGTTATGGGCGCGAACAGGCCGAGGCCGAAATGGCAGGCGAAGCCCAAGACGACAGGGCCCCGTACCGGCCGCGCGAAGCGCAATTCGATCAGGCGTCCGAGCGCGTCGGGTTGCAGGGCATGTAGTGCCGGGAGTGGGCGTGAATCGCAGACTCCAGCGCTGGATAAAGCTCGCGGAGCCAGCGGACGAGGTCAGTCACCGGGACCTCCTGCCCGCGAGCCAGGCTCGGCCCTTGTCCGTGGGCCGGTATTTCTGGAGCCGACTCGTGGGCTTGTCGGGGATGGTCATCTCGATGAGGCCTGCGCTCAGCGCGGGGACGAGATAGGCTTCCCGAAAGTGCTCCTGGTGCTTGAGGCCGAGGCTGGCCTGGATTTCTTGGCGCTTCATCGTCCCGGTCATCGCAGCCAGCAGTCTCGCAACCTCCTCGGTGACTTCCCCGGTGACTTCCCCGGTGACTTCCCCGGCAGTCCCGGGCCGTACTCCTCCTGCGGCAACGGCCACCTGGAACGTCACGACGGCCGCTCCCGCGATCTCGGCGAAGTCCGGCGGAGCGACGCCCGCGGTGCGGCACATGTCGGCGACGCGGTTCGTGCCGCGGCCCCACTTCTCGATGAGGCCGGCTCGGTGGAAGACTTCGGCGATGATCGGGTTTCGCTGCACCGACGGGTGTGCGTGCTTCAGCGACTCGGGCGTGATGCCGGCCGGGAATCGGCCAGCGCTCCACACCTCGACGCGGTCGTCGAAGATCGCGAGTGACACGGCGCCGCCCGCGATTGTGTAGTCGCGGTGGATCAGCGCGTTGACGAAAATCTCGCGCATGGCATCGGGCGGGATGAGCGGCGATCGACGCGCTGCAGGCGGCCGGGCTCGATGCGGCCCGGCAGCGGGAAGTGGCGCTGACAGAAGAGCTCGGCCTCTTCGAGGAGCCTGAACGCGGGCCCGCGCACGTGGCGCTGGTCGAGGAACTCGGTTTTGTCGACGCCACGGAAGCGCGCCATGCGCAGCTCGCACTGCGGGTAGTCAGGCAGGAAGGTCTTGCCGAAGAGCACGACCGCGACGCGCAGGAGCTTGCCCTTGCGACGGACGCCGAGCCGGTCGAGCAGCTCGGGCAGGCTACGACCCACCGGGCCTACGAGCCGTCCCGTCGAGCGCGCCGCGTCGACGATACGCTGCACTTCCTCGCGGTCGATATCCTTGATGGTGAGCTCGTCGGCTTCCTGGTTCTCCCAACGCCGGCGGCTGTGCGCGCGCTCGAGCAGCAGCGCCTCGTAGCGCTCCTGCGTCATCTTCCGCGTCGTGTTGTCAACGCGATCGAAGGCGCGGCCGTCGTAGGTGAACGGTACCGAGTCGCTGATGCCGGCCACGGTGAGCACGATCGCCGTGCGCCCGGTCGCCAGCTCCACACTCTCGACCTCGAACTCGATGGGCGGCTCGAAGCGGTCTCGCGCGGCAGCGATCTCGTGGAAGGTTTGGTCGCTGACTTGTTGCCCGGCGAGCTGCCCGTCTGGCTTCACGCCGATGATAACGCGGCCGCCTCCGCCGTTCGCAAAGGCGCAGATGGTCTGCAACGCTTCACGCAGCTCACCCGTCGAGCGTTTGAACTCTAGTGTCTTCGATTCGCCCTTGGCGACGAGCTTGGTGAGGCTGGGGATCATGGTGGCGTTGGCACGAACGACCCGAGACCGAAGTGGCAGCCCCACCCAAGGCAGAGCGGACCGGCGACCGGGCTCTGGAGGGTCAAGGTGAGATGAAACAGGCCAGGCGGCGGCCCGGCTTTCCCGCCTTCGCGTCTTGTTCGCGCGAAGTGCCGGAACCGGCGGGCCTGGCGCCCGGCCGCGTCCTCGCCGCTCGGCAAGGTGACCATGGGAGCCGTGACGAGGTCCGGAAGCCCGCGCCGGCGAAGCTCCGCGCGCACCTGACCCTCGAGCGAGTCCTTCCCATCGGCCTTGAGGAAACGGGGCGGGATGAACGGAGTCTGGCTCACCCATGTCGCACTCGAGGCGAGCTCAGGGATCGCGTTGCCTCCGACTTCGAGGAAAGACTCCCGACTCCCGATGCCCAGAAGCGTGACGGCAATGTCGACGAGCGTGCGCATGGGTAGGCAAAGAACAAGGCGCCGTGGCCATCCGTCATTCTTCCGATGCACGCGGTTCCAGAGCCAAGTAATCGTAACGCCCGCTGTCTTGCCGAAGCCGGTGGGGATGCGGATAAGCCGGTCTCTGCATACATCGTTCACAGCAATGCGCGACTGCCACTCGTGGGGGCGGCAATTGGTGAGGCGTTGGAAAAATTCGTCGAATGTCATGCTGCCCTCAACCCGTGCGCGGCGACCGCCAAACCGCCGACAACAGTTACCGCACATCCGTTTCGCTTAGCGCGCGGGCGATCGCTTCAAGGCTTGCGAGCTTCATGTTCGCTGCACCTATAGTTCCATCGCTGAGTATTGGATACGCGTTTCAAGCTCGAGGTGCCTTCGCCTTCTGCGTATCGACATTTCAGCCCTCGATCTTCTTCAGGCCCAGCACCTGCGGACTGTGGTCGAGAATGTCGTGCTCGCCAACTTTGTAAAATGCCGCGAGTTCCTCCACATCGATCGTGACGCCCAAGTCGTCGTGTCTTAGCTCGTAATCGGTAAAGCGTTCACGATCATGGTGGACGCGAAACACCATAGCGCCGCCGAGCGTGCGGATGAGCGTGCCCTTTACTCCTGCCGCCGAATTGACTTCGGCCGGTACTCCGCCGTACCAACATTTGTCGTTCACCTTCGTTGTACCTTAGTTTCAGATGGCATTCGATAGAGGCAACGACCGGCAACGTGCCTGGGCAAACTCGAAGCGCGATTCAACCGAGATCCCCTTTTTCGAAACGCTCCCGCCATATGTCCATCAACGCTCGCCAGTCGTCGCGGTCGGCGGCACGCAAGGCGGCGAGATAGCGCGCCGTCGGCTCGCCGGAATCGGGGGTCGGGTCCACATCCGGCAGTTTGAGGACGCGGGTGAGCAGATCGATGAACACGCGCGTGACCCGCCCATTGAAATCGGCGAAGGGGTGGATGCTCAGCAACTGAGGGCGCCGAGAGCGGTGTTCAGGTAACGGGTTGCCGCCCGAGGCAGTCGAGTTCCCGCTCCAGGATGCGCTGGTCCACCGGCTCGCCCTCGAACGCCATGCTCCGCGCCACCTTCCGCGGCAAGCTCGCCAGGCGAATCCGGGACTGCTCGTCCGGCGTGAGGTTGCGCCAGCGTTCGATTGTCTGTTTCCAATCCATGAGCCCGATTATCCGCCCCTTTCGACCAAGGCTCAAGGACGCCTCTGGGCGGTGCCGGCCGGCCAGATCGCCGCAACAGCTTCTTGATCCATTCAAGCATGATTTCCATGTCCTCGCGATTGGAGGCCTCCGTTTCTGATTCCCGCACCGCCGGTGCGGAAATCAAGCGGGCGGAGGTCGCCGCATGCTTCGTGGAAATCCGCACGAGCGGTGCGGATATCGAGTCGGCGAGTTGAGGATAGTGGCGCGAAAACAGGTGCATGCGGTCGAGCGGGGTCGTTGATCCGGGATCGAAATCTACCGTTGATAACCAGTCCCGCTTGAGCGTGGCCGAGACCCATAGACTGCGGCTGCGCGAAGACAAACCCATCTTCTGGCGAAACGCTTCGAGTTGAGCACTGGTCTTCAATCCCGGGCCCATCAATTGGACTTCGTCGAACACCCACAGCGCGTCGTTATGCAGCCAGGCGAAGTGCACCGGCCACTGATATCGGCTCATGCCGTAGCCGCGCATCAGCGCCCGCGAAAGAAGCATGTCCTGAGTGCCGATCAGGATCGCGTCCTCTTCCGGGTAGCTTGCCCAGGCCGGCGTTCTGACGTCCTCGGAGCCACCCATCAAGACGTGCACCGCGACCTTGTTTTCGCCAGGCACACCTGCAACCGAGAGGTTCTCCAGCCATCCACTGGCGTTTCGCTCCGTCTGCTCGACCAGCACCCGCATCGGTAGGCAGTACACCAGCCGCCGCGGTGTCCCTCCGTCCGGCGCCGCCTCTCGTCCGCCCTCGCGCCAGCCTCGTTTCCACAGCCAGGCCAATACCACTGCTGCGGTCTTTCCCATGCCGGTGGGGACGTTTAACAGCTCACGCCATGGTTCTTCCGCGAGGCGGCGTTGAAACGGAAACGGATGCAGCCCGTTGGGCTGTTCTTCCGTACGCGTCGCGCGCTTGAAGAAATCTTCGTAACTCATCGCCTTTTTGTGTTCGACGATACTCCGCTGGAGATGCTATGCCAATGTGGTGACAGATGAGGTCACAATTCGCAAACGATCGAGGGATGATCCCGGTAGCGTCGTGCTCAAACGGACGTCCCTCCGGGTCGAAACCATATCGATGGCGCGGGCGCGTCGTCGGCATCTACAGAGTGGCGTTTCGCGGCGGCTCACCGCTCGGCGGGCTGGCCAGAGGGTGGCTGGTGACGCAGGTCGGCTCGGCGCCGACGGTACTGATGGTGAACGGGGTTGCGCTCGCGTGCATCGCGGTGTTTTTTCTCATTCGCGGTCATGGACTAAAAGACATCTGACCGCGACAGACGGGACCGCACTTCTCGACGGGATCGCACTTCCTGACGGGAAGATGTTGCTAGCCGGGATCCCGGTCAAGAATCACCTTCCCGTCAAGCCTCACCTCCCCGTCAAGAGGTGCCTTCCGGTCTACAGGGGCGCACGTCAGCAAAGTGAGGGAAGTGATCTAAGGTCGGGAATGTGGTCTTGATATTACAGTGTATAGAGCTGTAATATCTGAGACATGAAACATTCCTCTGCATCTGCCGCCGCGATTCGTGCCCGCCTCGCCGCGCAGCTCGCCGATCCGATCCCGATGCGCCGGGGCTCCCTCACGGAGCGCACGGTCAAGTGCAATCGCCCTGGGTGCCCGTGTAAGGACCGCCCTGAGGCCCGGCACGGCCCCTACTTCAGCCTCACCCGCTCCGTCGCGGGGACCACGCAGACCCGGCTCATCGCCCAGGCGCAGGCCGACACCGTGCGCCGCCAGATCGAGACCGGCCGGCAGTTCCGTGATGCGACCGAGCTGTACTGGGGTGCCTGTGAGCGGTTAGCGGATGCGGAGATCGAGCGCCTCGCCGAGCCCGCCGCGGACCGGCGGGAAAAAGGGGGCTCGGTGCGACGCTTCAGGCGGAAGTTGCGCATGAAATCGACACGCTCGTAGGCGTCGGCGCCGCCGACGGCTGGGATTTCGAGGCCATTGAGACGGCCGCGCGTCGACAGGCGCTGCACGTGGCCGCGTGCGCGGTCCAGGCGCGGCTCAACGCGGACACGTCGGACCAGACCGGTCCGATCGTCGCGTGCGCGTGCGGCCAGCCCGCTCGCTACGTCGATCGGCGAGCCAAGCGCTTCCAGAGCGTGCTGGGAGAGCTGGTCCTTGAGCGCGCGTACTACCATTGCGCGGCCTGCCAGGCGGGCTTCTGTCCCCGCGACCGGGCGCTGGGACTGTCGGGATCGTCGCTGTCGCCGGGCGTCCTGCGGATGGTCGGGCTGGTGGGGGCGATGGTCAGCTTCGAGGAGGGCCACGAGTTGCTGCGCGAGCTGGCCAGCGTGCGCGTGCCCACCACACACGTCGAGCGCGCCGCCGAGGCGCTCGGCCGGGAGATCGCCAACGACGAGCGCACGGTGGTCGAGCCGCCGACGGCGGGCGAGCCGGTGGCGCCGACCTTGTATCTCGGCATGGACGGGACCGGCGTGCCGATCCGGAAGGAGGACCTGGCAGGCCGTGCGGGCAAACAGCCGGACGGCACGGCCACCACACGCGAGGTCAAGCTCTGTACGATCTGGAGCGCCGAGGGGCGGGACAAGGACGGCACGCCGGTGCGTGACGCGGGGTCGATCAGCTACTCGGCGGCGATCGAGAGCGCGGCGCAGACGGACACCGACGAAACGCCGAGCGCCTTCGCGGCGCGCGTCGAGCGCGCGGCCACGCGGCGCGGCTTCGATCACGCAGTGCGCCGGGCCGTGCTCGGCGATGGCGCCACATGGATCTGGAACCTCGCGGACGAATACTTTCCCGATGCGGTCCAGATCGTGGACCGGTTCCACGTCAAGCAGCATCTCTCCGACGTGGCCAAATCCATCTACGGGGCAACCAGCGACCTGGCGCGCGCATGGGCGCGCACGCGCCACGACGAGTTGGACGCCGGCGACCTCGACGCGGTGCTGGGCGCGCTGCGACCACACGCGGTCGCCCATGACGAAGCGCGCACGTGCCTCGACTACGTTGAGCGCAACCGCGAGCGCATGCGCTATCCGGCGTTCCGGGCGGCGGGCCTGTGCACCTCGACCGGCGTCGTCGAGGCGGGCTGCAAGGTGGCGATCGGGACACGCTGCAAGCGGGCGGGCATGCACTGGACGGTGGCCGGGGCCAACGCGATTATTGCGCTGCGTTGCTGCAAGCTAAGTGGGCGCTTCGAGGACTTCTGGGAGCGGCGGGCATCCGCCAGGGTGGCGGTCGCATGACCTCATCTCACAATCCTGACGTGCGCCCGGTCTACAGTAGCGCCGTGACACGCGAACAGTGTTAATGTCTCCTTGAACCTCTAACTGCTATGAACAAGGCCACATTCTCTGTCACGATTAGCCAGGACGAAGACGGCTACTTCATCGCCGAATGCCCCGAGGTACCGGGGTGTGTCAGTCAGGGGCGGACGAAGGTCGAGGCGATGGAGAATGTGCGCAACGCGATCCGGGAATGTTTGGAAGTCAGACGAGAGCAGGGGCTACCGCTGACGATACGCGTCGAACAAGTCGAGGTCACAGTGTAAATGCCGCCAGTGCCGTTGCTACGCCCGGATGACGTCGTTCGGGCGTTTGAGCGGTTAGGCTGGACGGTGGCGCGACGCAAGGGCAGCCACATCATCCTGACGAAGGCCGGCAATCCGGCCACCCTCTCGGTTCCCAATCACGAAGTCGTCGCCCGAGGCACCTTGCGCTCGCTCATCGCACGTTCAGGTCTTTCGATCGAGGCGTTCCTGTCTGATAGTTGACTGCGGGGCCTCTCCGGATTGACGAGGCTCCGCCTCGGAGGACAGTAGACACGTGGAGCGGATCACCTTGTGGGGGCGGAGCCTTCGCCAAGCCCAAGCAAGCACGGCCCCTTCGGTCGTGCCGAGGCCGAAAAGAGCGCCCTGATTGCGCGCGCGACCGGGCCAGGTCCTGACCGCAGAGCGCGCGGAGATTGTGATACTGTATTCAATACAGTATCGAACCATGCCCGTCCGCCTCAACATCACCATTGACGAAGACGTCCACCAACGCCTTAAGCGCGAGCTTCCCGCCAAGGGCATCAGCCGGTTCATCAACGACGCAGTGCGCGCCCGGCTGCGCCCGTCGCGCGAGGTTCTGGACGAGGCCTACAAGGCGGCGGCGCGCGAACGGTGGCGACAGTTCGAAGCGCGCGAGTGGGAGTCCACTGACACGGAAGGCTGGCCTGAATGAGTCGCACGCCCCGGCGCGGCGACGTCTACTGGGTCAACCTCGATCCCGTCGTCGGAACGGAGATTCGCAAGACGCGACCGGCTGTCATCGTCTCGAACGATTCGTGCAACCGTTACGGCACGAGGGTCGTCGTCCTGCCGATTACGAGCAACGTCAGCTCGCTGCACCCCGGCGAGGCGATGGTGGCGCTCAAAGGTAAACCCGGCCGCGCGCTGGGCGATCAGATCCGATCGATCGACAAGGCCCGGCTAAAGGCCCGCGCCGGCGTCGTCACTGCCGATGAGATGGCACACATCGACAAGGCGCTGGCGGTCACACTCGCCCTCCAGATGTAGGCTCACAAGTATCAAGAGACGTGACCAGGGTGGCTGCGGGTCGTTCGAACCTGCACCGGTGATGTAACTGACACGGAGAGTGTCGACAGTTCGGGTCGCATGTTGCGGTCGGCGGTTCATTCCTGCGCCCTCGCCAGCGACCTCTCGAACGATCGCAACAGGTCGGGCTCTTCCTTCAACTCCGCGAAGAGCACCCCGAACCGCCGGATGCGCTCGACATCCAGGACCGACGCCTGCCGTCGGACGATGCCTTCAATATCCGCGACATCGCGGGCACGGCCAGCGACCAGCTTATACAGGACCAGGTCTTCCGCCGAGCACGTGACTATGGAGAGGCCGTCGGCGAAATCCCAAGCCGACGATCGGTCAAGCACCTCGACCTCGAACGGGCTGGCAGCAAGGCCAACATCCACGGCCACCTTGTTGGTCGACTGGATCAGCAACACCCGATTGGCGATGGCGAACGCCCGCGCATCGGCTCGTCTGGGCGTGAAGGCCTCGAGCAGCAGATCCAACGGGCGCTGCTCTTCGCCGGGCGGCGCCAGGACCGAGAAGTCCACATCCTGTGTGGCTCGCGGCTCGCCCCATCGTTGGACCGCCAGCCCTCCGATGACGCACGACCGAATTCCCGCGGCGGAGAGCACCGCCTGGACTTCAACTGTCGCCTCGACCAGCGCAGGCGCGATCACACCTTCTCGCGAGCGCGCAGACGCGCGAAGGTGCGTTGCTGCAAAACGATCGCCTCTCCGTCATCGCCCGCTACACCCGGTTGCCACAAGGCCAGCAAATCCTGAGACTGCTGCCGCAACTCGGCGTCCGAACTAGCCAGAAGCCGCGCCCACCGCTCCGCCTCCAACAGCGGCCCAACGACCTTCCAGCGGTCCACCCATCGGCGCATCTCGGCCTTCGCCTTGACACTCGTTGCCGACGAGGGCGGGCCACTGTCTTGACCGCTCTCGCTCATGCGCACAGTCTACCGTCGTCCAGCGCCCCGGGGTAGGATTCCGGACACACGATGCCTGCAGCCGGTCGCAACGAACCCTGCCCGTGCGGCAGCGGACGAAAGTTCAAGCAGTGCTGTGGCGGTCCGGCGGCAACGACGACCGCCCTTCCGACCCGCGCCGATCGCGACGCCGCGTTCGCGCTACTGGACAGGCTGAGCGGCCTTCGCCGTTTCGAAGAGGATGTCGTCGCCGCATACGTGATGATCTGGGGCGCGATGCTGGACCGCGAGGAGGCCGCGCGGCTGATGGAGACCCCGGCCAACGACCTTTTCCTCGAATGGATCTGGTTCGATCACCTGATCCATACGGGACAGACCATCGCGGAGTACGCGCTCGAACGGCACGCCCAGGACGTCGGTCCTGGCGCTCGTTACTTTCTTCGCGCGTGCACGGCGGCGCCACTCCGCCTGCTCCAGGTCCACCGCGTCGAGCCCGGCCGCGTCCACGTGCGCGACGTGGTCGACAAGGGTGCTGTCATCGTCGTCTCCGAACGTCTCGGGAGCGAACAGTTGGTCCGCCACGACGTGCTGGCCGCCCGCATCGCGCGGTACGACGACGAGATGCAATTCGAAGGCATGAACATGCTCTTCGGCATCGACGACAAGCTGGCCATTGCGGCCGAGGTTCGGCGCCTCCGCCGCCCGTTGGCGCGCGAGCTGCCGGCGGGCGCGGCCCGGGACCGGGTGATGCGCATGGCCGGCGGCGCCGCCATCGTGATCTCGGCCCTCGCGCTCTACGATCGCCCGCGACCGCGACTCACGACCGTTGACGGGGACGAGCTGGCGCTGGCCGACGCGATGTTCAGCGTGACCGACCTGAATGCCGTCCGCGCCGCCCTCGATGACGCCGCCGACATCGAGCCGGATGATGGGACACCTGAATCGCCGGTTGACACGACGCGATACTCGTGGCTCGAACGTCCACGCCACGACGATGATGAAGGCATTCGCATCCTCGGCAGCGTCGTCCTCGACCGCACCTCCCTCCGGATCGAAACTATGTCGATGGCCAGGGCGCGCCGGGCGCAAGAGTACTTCGGTGCGCTGGCCGGCGAGACCGCGCTGCGCTTCAAGGCCATCCAGGTCAAGAGCGTGGAGGCGATGCTGCGGAGCACCCGGGCGGATCCCAACCCTTCGGAGCCCGAGATCGATCCAGCGGTGGCCGCAGACATCGAACGTGCGTTTTACGAAAAGCACTATCGGGAATGGCTTGATCTGCCGGTGCCGGCCCTAGACCATCGGACGCCGCGCGAAGCCGCGCGCGTCAAGCGCCTGCACGCGAAATTGTTGGCGCTGGTCGAGGGGATTGAGAACCAGGCCGCGCGTCAGCACAAGGAAGGCCGGGGGTTCGACACCGGCTATCTGCGGACGGAACTCGGCCTGCCGTCAGGACAAACCTAAAGGTTTGTCCCCACGCACTACAAGGAGTCGCACTACAAGGAGTCGAGGAATGCGAGGAGCGCACGCCGCATCGGTTCGCTCGCTGCGCGGTAGCGCTCGATCACACCCGCCGCTTCGCCGCGGTGCTGGCCGATCGCGTCGGTCACCGTGGCCGCGCTGCCGTCGTGCATCAGCGGCCGCCGCACCCGCAGCCCCCACAACGCCGGCGTCCGGATCTCATTCTGCTCCGCCGCTCCTTGCTCGATGCCGTCACCGGTGCCGACGTCGTGCAGCAACAGATCAGAAAACAGCGCCAGCGTCTTGCGATTGAGTGCGGCCGATCGGTTCGCGCCCGTGGTCAGCGTCGGAACGTGGCACGAGGCGCAGCCGACCGCGGCGAAGACCTGCTCCCCCGCCCTGACTTCATCCGTGATGGCGCCTCTCGGAATCGGCGCCAGGAACTTCATGAACGCTTCGAAGTTATCGATCGCGCGCTTGCCGGTGCGCGGGTCCACGAAGTCTTCGGGATCCTTG